>JAYRIP010000009.1:0-48443 GCA_041906765.1 Saccharimonadales bacterium (SeqCode) | reverse complement strand
CGAAGCCCTCGACCCAGCCGCCAGCAAGAACTCCTCTAAAGGGACCGTCATGTTGCCACTTGGCAATGTTGGCACCGCTATCAGCGTATTGGCCAGTACCACCAAAGGAAATGTCGAGGTTAGAGTAGTCGCCAGAAGCAATGTAGCTATACTCGTCTTCTATCTCATCGTATTCTTCGGTGAAGCCAACGGTTGGTAGTCTCCAACCGCTAGGGCAGATGGAGTACGGTGCATCACCATCAGTTTCGGTGTGGGAGGTTCGGGATTCACCGGCTGTAGCCGCACTCCAGTTGTAGAGGTAGCCGTAGTTAGTCTGTCCTGCTCCCGTGTCACCAGGGATTGGGCCGTAAGCTCCAGGATTATCGTAGTCGGCCGTGCCGGCGGTGGTCAGTTGTGGTAACGTAAAGTTACTAGCTATGTTGGTATCACTTGGTGTGAGGGTTATGGTGCTTGTGGTACTACCAAGCTTGAGGTTATTGAGCATCCAGCAGTTGCCATCAGCTAGTTTGGCTACTTGGTATTCTTGGTTGTCTCCTCTGGTGTCAGTTAGGGTTATGACAGCTTCTTCATTGCTGCCAGTGTAGGTAGGTAGAGCACTACATTGGCTTGTGGTGAAGCTTTGGAGAGTGGCAGCTGGTGGTGTTGTAGACTCATTGTCTGCTACGGCATAGTTGAGCTTGAGTTCTTTCTTCCCGGATACGACAGTACTATCTATTGGTGGTGTTGTAGACTCATTGTCTGCTACGGCATAGTTGAGCTTGAGTTCTTTCTTCCCGGATACGACAGTACTATCTATATTGAAGGTTAGGGTTACATCTGTGGCGTCACCCGATGAGGCTACACTGGTAGTTTTGAGAGTCAGGGGGTTACCGCCTGGGTTGAGAGTGGTACTGGTGGTGATGTCTCCACCTGTGAGCTTGATGCCAATACCTGGTTCTGGTTCAGTCAGACTGGCGGTCAAGGTATAGCCGTGAGCGTTGGCGGTGCCACTGGTGAGGGTTGTGGTAGCCGTAGTGGTACCACCACCCTGAGGAACAGTGACTTGAATGGTGCCTTGGTCTGTACCGAGGGAGAGAGTGGGAGCTGCAGAGACAATTGGGAGATTGGTAGCGAGGAGCGCTGCAGTCAGGGCAAGCAGGACAAGGATACTGAAGCTACGAGAGCTAAGTTTTGGTAGCTTAGAGATTGAATGAGAATGGGAGTTATGTGAATTACGAGAGCGATGGACAAGGAAATACCAGGTGAGCAAACATGCAATCAGGAGGGTTAGGGTTGTACCGATGGCCAGTGGGAGGAGTGGCGATGATTGAGTAGGACCAAGACCAGTGTTAGGTACACCGGGTCCAACCAGGAGATTGATGGTTTGAGTTACGGTTTGGCTGTCCATGATGTTTTATTAGGTGTCCTTTGTTGTTAGTTTATTTGTATGCATATGTTTGATCATAAAATATAGAAACGCTTACGTATATAGTACATTGGTTGCTCTAAAATTCAAACCAGAAATTCTTCGTCTGGATCAACCACCTTGACCCCTAGCTCAACATAGCTACGATCTAATTCTTTCTCGACCAGCTTTTTTACTGTCCTCTCAAGCCTCTCCGACTCACATATAAGTAGCACTTCCGGATGTGATTGATTGGTTTTATATTGTCTCCATATCTCCATCTCAGTGAAAGTTATGTATTTCCGTATGGTTTTGCGTAGCGTCCAGTAGGTCATATTGTCCTCTAGACACTCCAGGAAGTAGGAATTGTCGGCTTCTTTATCTACTATGTATGCGTCTGGCTTAGTTTTAGGTACGTAATCTTTGTCCATAAGCTCAGTTTTGCTGTAGAACTTATATCTATCTGGATAGCTATGTTTGAGCTGTATATAGGCTTTGAAAACATTCAATCGGTGACTAATTCTATGGTCTTCAACTCGCTTGTCGTGGTAGATGCTTCTAAGAGCTGATTCGCTTGTGTATGGTTGTGTTCGTAAGAATCGGACACCTTTAGTAGCTAGATAGTATGTAGCTGGTCTTCTAGCTATCTTATAGCTACTATCATAGTTCATACCGATATAGCCTTGATCTACTAATATCTTTAGTCTGCTTGATATAACTCTAGGGTTGGCTTGTTGGTTCTGTGCAAGTAAAGCAATATTAGTAAATCTAAACTTATAGAGAGTATTAAGAATAGTAATTTGCTGAGGGTTTAATGGTCGTCGGTATTTTGGCTCTTTCACTGTACTATCTACTCCTATACGCAGTATAGGTAATTATATAACAATAACGTACAAATATAACTGATTAGAAATGATTATATAGGTATCTTAACGATAAGATATCCACAATTGTAAATATTACTGTGGCTATACTATTGAACTAACGCTATATTCTATAGTAAACTATAGCTATAATCAATAGTTTACGAGGGTATCATGGCTAATGAAATATCGACTAGTGAAGTAGAAAGAGACGAGCAGATCGATCTACTAGCGGATATTTTACTTGAACTTGTACTTGAGGAGAATCAGGATGATACCAGCTCGTAACCGAAACGCTATCGCTGCTATTCGGGTCTCAACTTCTAAGCAAGGTCGTGATGGCGACTCACCCGAGGCTCAGAAGGAGCAAATCGAACGCTTTGCCCAAAACAAAGGTATTGTAATTAAAAAGTTCTTTGTCTTTATGGAATCGGCCAGCAAAGAACAACAGCCTATGCAAGGAGCGGTTGATTACTGCAAGGATAAGAAAAACGATATTGACTTATTCATCGTTAAGTCAATCGATCGTTTTACCCGCGGAGGCTCAATGTCTTACGATGCGCTAAAAACCCAGCTCGATAGCCACGGCGTGACCCTCATTGATACCTACGGCGTTATTAGTCAGGAGAAAGTTAATACTCTAGAGCATCTCGGTCATAGCTACAAGTGGAGCACCTACTCACCTAGTCGTAAGTCCGAGATGTTAGAAGCTGAAAGATCTAAGGATGAAGTACGAGACATACTAAGCCGAGTTATTGGTGCTGAAATTCGCTATACCCAGATGGGCTACTGGATGCGTAAACCACCTTACGGCTTTACGGGAGAAAAAGTCGAGACTCAGCACGGCAAACGCACTATATTGAAGCCGCATCCTGAAGAAGCAAAGTTTATCGTTAAACTATTTGAGCTCAGAGCCAGTGAACAATTCTCAGATAAAGAAATTGCCACCAAGCTCAATGACTTGGGTTATCATGGTCGGCCACAGTACCGACGTTCTAAAGAAAACCGAAATCGTGTGGTTGGCAAAACTGAAGGTAGTCTACTTGACCATAAAAAGCTCTGGAAAATGGTACGCAATCCAATCTATGTAGGTGTAAATGTCGAAAAGTGGACAAAATACCAGCCAGTGAAATGTATGTTCGATGGTCTGGTGTCAGTCGAGCTATTCAACCGCGCCAATAAAGGCAAACGAGTCATTATTGAAATGCCCGGAAACAAAATAGCCATCCATGATAGCATCGCTCCACGCAATGCCACCGTACGAGGCACGCGCAACAATGACTTTGCGTTCAAGCACTATGTTATGTGCCCTGAGTGTAATAAACCCCTGTCAGGTAGCACTTCACGAGGCAAAACCGGCAAATACTACTCGTACTACCACTGTGATAAACGAGGTCACAAATTCAGAGTCACGAAAGAAGATCTTGAGACTAAGGTCTATGATTTCATTAATGACTTAGTCTTTTCTAAAGAACGAGTGGATGAGGTCTTTGCGGTTGTACGCGAAAAGTATGAGCAACATCTAGCCCTTTATGAAGCTAAGACGGCGGCCACTGATTCACAGATTACTCGGCTTGAAGCTCAAGCCAGAGAGCTCACCAAAAGTTTTACCACTATTGCTTCCTCAGCTCAGAAGTATGTCAATGAAGAGCTAGAGAATATCGATCAACAGATTAAGCGCCTAGCACTAGAAAGGATGAACATGGAAACTAAAAAACCTATGGATATAGACAAGGTTATAACCAGAGTCAAGAAGTTTTCCGAAAACATCGGACAGGTTATCAATCAACAGAGTAACGATACCAAAAAAGCTCAACTTTTCGGGGTCATATTCAAGAAATTACCAACCTACAATGATTTAGCTTTCCGAAACCAAAAATCACCCCATATTACAGGGGTGAATCCAGTCTTCCAAGCCTTGCTTGGCGATAATTTTCCTATGGTGACCTCAAGGGGAATCGAACCCCTATTGCCAGGATGAAAACCTGGTGTCCTAACCGTTAGACGATGAGGCCATATCTGGATACTTATCTATGATTTTAAGGTACTTGTGCCAATCATTTAGCCTTAACGGTTAAGATGTCCTAGTCACCTCTGGCGACCCCGGAACTTCATCTTTGAAAACAAGTTTTCAAGAGAAGATTCCCTTGCGAATTGCCACCGGCAATTCTCACGTTAGACGATGAGGCCCCGTTTGGCTTTTACAAGACTGGCAAATTGTAGCATAACAGGGGTAAAAAAGAAATCCCTCATACAAGGGATTTCTTTTAAGAGTCTGGTGAGCGGTCAGTCTATGCTCATGCTATCAAGTTAATCGTAGCATATTCTGACCGATTACGCCAGATCTGCTTTTTGGATGTTTCCGTATTTATACTTTGCCGTAGAAGCGTCGGCTAACGATACGGTGTACTACCGTACCAATCGCACTTGTTCCTGCAAAGAGGCCGAACAGACCCTCTGCTCCAGTGTTTGGCAAGCTATTAGTAGATGCAGGGGTAACTGGAGTAGGAGTTACAGGAGTAACTGTTGGAGGTACCACCGGCTTCTCAGGAATACTTATCTTTACTTTACAATGGTCACTGGTTACAGTCTGGTCTTGGCCGTTTACACGACCTCTTACGCTTACCATAGCAGTGTAGTTGCCAGCATTCGCGTAAGTGTGGTCAATCACATCGCTAGTTGCGCTAGAGTTGTGCGTATCAGATGAACCATCGCCAAAGTTATAGATATAGCCGCTGATAGTTGCGCCGTTTTGGACGTTACCTTTGGCAGTAAAACGGAATTTACGGTTTTCGATGTGCACGACATTCAAGCTTTCACACTTCAACACTTGTACAGGAGGTGGAGGAGTTGGCTTTTCTTTTACTTGAACCTTTAGGTATACGACTATCCTCTGAGCAAAACATCCCCACATGTTGCCGTCAGGTGCATTTGTACCTATAGGCGCACCAGTCGTGACAATTGAGTCACTCAACGCTGCTGTTGTGCCGTCCATCTTTTGCTGTACGGCAGAACCCCCTACGTAAGACAATTCCATGACTTTACCATTACAGATGAGAGACAATGTGTCGCTGACACTAGCTGCATTGCTTGCAGAAATTGTGCCTCGAATTTGGCTGCTTGTTAATGATGGAACATCAACTTTTACTTTCGTGTTCTTAGCAACAGCTGGACCGTTACCACCATTGTTAAGGGTTTGGTTCGCACCGTTGTGTACATATACCCGGACGCTAAATTGGGTACCGTTTGTACAGTTTGCACTTACCGGGTCAGTGAAGTCGTTTGTGGTACCGGTTACACGACCACGGACGAAGTCAGCTTCGTTGCCAACATCAGGCACGCCAGTAAAGACGTTAAAGCCAGGATGGTCAAGGCCGGGAGAATTTGGATCCCAGGCAATTGCATGGCTCTGGCCGCCGAACAAGACAAGGCTGATTGCCAAGGTTAGCAGCGCGGCGCTCAGGCCAGTTACGATTCGGTTGAATTTACGCATTATATTTACTCCTTATTCCTTCGATTCCTTAATAGCCTGCTGGAGGTTTAGGTAATGGTCCTGGGTTATCTTTGGGTGGGAGACCGCCGCCACCACCACCGCCGTGGTTTCCGCCGCCACCTTGATTTCCACCACCAGATGGTTGGCCGCCGCCTGAGGGCTGACCACCACCACCTTGGCCGCCTCCGCTACCTTGACCGCAGGTTCCACCGCAGCCACCGCCGGACGTGCCGCCTTTACCGCCGCCCTTGCCCTTGTGAACGCCTGATCCACCGCCACCACTCTTGCCTTGCGCACCCTGGCCCTGCTCTTCTTGACCTTGGGCTTCAGCCTGAGGCTGAGGTAGGGGAATTTGCTCTGGTAGAGGCTGTTGTTCTGGTTGACGAATAGGCGCGCCAACTGCCTTAAGGACATACAAGCGTCCAGTACTCTTTTCTAGCACTACAACTTGATCTTGGTTAACGTTATTGGGATCTTTGTCTCCTACTATCTTGCTCCATTCGAGTACCAAAACGCTACCTGCAGGAAACTTAACTGCTTCTTGCACTAGCTCAACTTCCGTGTTCTGTAAAATCAAATTGCCATCTGGACCCATAACTTTGATATTCTTACCAGCAAACCTAAACATAGGACCTTCTATTAAGTCTTTGTTGTCTTCTGCCCTTGCCCAAGCTTTAGCCAAGATGTCGGCTGCTTGTTTGGAGGCAGGTTTATCTGCTGCAAATTGAGCTTGCAACTCCGGTATATTGGTAGATCGAAAACCACGTCCACCTGATCCACCGCCCAGAATATCGTTGTATACAGCGGTAAATGCAGCTAATGTTGGTGCATTTTCACAGGCTACACCTCTTACCTTGTCACCTTCTGGACCTGCAAACAGATAATTAACAGCGTGTAGAGCAGTATCGAGGTTGCTATCTGGGCGCTCATTTAGGTCATCGCCAAAAGCTTTAGAACTAGACTCGAGCGGACCATGAGGAAACATTCCCTCCGGGCAAACTTCAACTTTATAATCGTTTACTTCTACAACAACAGCACTACTGTTCTCACGTTGAGAGTCAGATTCAGACAAGTTGTTGTAACCAACAGCACCGGCAGTTCCAGCACCTAAAGTAATCAGCCCAAGAGTAGCTATACCCTTACGGGTCTTAATCCAACTTGGCTTTTGCTCGCTCTCATTGGAGGGTTGCGACGCATAAGCTTCTGAGGCATTGTTGTCAGACATGGGAGCAGTTACGGCATTGGCCCATGTGGTTTCCTCATATTGAGAGGGTAACTGGGGTATATTACTTTCTTGTCCCGATGGAATAATAAGTGGTCGTTCCATAATTATTATGTCTCTCCTTATGCAACTGCCAGTAGCTGGCTTAATTGCTTAATTTCCTCTTTAGGGGATAGCCCACCTCTATCTTGGGTTATCGTGCTTAACTTTACCACAAGCACTACTTTATGTCAAGCCTTATGTAATAATTTTGGATTAGCACAAGCATATTGTTTAGGCTTGTGTTTCCCCGTGTTCAAAAACCCTCACGAAATTGTGCCTGCAAATGCAATAATACTCATGCTTCGCAGCAAATTGCAGCGAAGATTTTCACCTTACTCCTATAAGATCAGATAATAACTACTACGTGGTAGGTGCAGCTAATTTAGTCTTGGGCAGCGTAAAGCCAAAGGTGCTCCCTTTGCCCTCTGTACTTGAAAAGATAATTGCTCCACCTTGGGCCACAATGACTTTCTTGGCCATAAACAGCCCCAGACCCGTGCCGTCTGGGCGAGCCTTGCGGGCATTTCCAGCTCGATAGAACTTGGTAAATAAGTGATGCTGCTCGGATTTTGGCACCCCTAATCCGTCATCAGTGACAGTAAACTCTACACTGCCGTTCTGATCAGTTAACTTTACCTGGATGCGGCCGCCTACCGGTGTGTAATAAAGGGCGTTGTCGATAAAGTTCATCACTACCTGACGTATTTTGGTTTCATCCAGGTTCAAAGCGGGCAGACTCTTAGGCTTATCGAAGGCCAGTTCAAGGTTTTTGGCCCGTGCCGCCCCTGTGAGTTGCTCCATTTCAGAACTAACAACGTCTATTAGTTGGGTGGGTTTGTTTTCAATGACAAATTTACCCGTGCGCAGGCGTGAGACATTGAGTAGGTCAGCGATCAAATACACCATACGCTGAGCACTGGCGAAAGCCTGGTCAAGCATTTGCCGCTGTTTGGGGGTAATTCGGCCAGTGTCACCCTCCAGCACCATGCTTACATAGCCCTTCATGCTGGTTAGAGGTGTGCGTAACTGATGGGATGCCATGCTGATAAACTCATCCTTAGTTTCATCCAGTTCTTTGAGCTTTTCGTTGGTCTTACGGAGTTGCCGCGTCGCCTCATCCACCTTCTGCTGCAGGGTAATGTTGAACTGTTGAATCTCTTCAAACCGCAAAGCATTCTGGATAGCAATGACAAGTTCATTAGTGATGATCTCTAAAACCCTTAGATCTTGCGTGTCATAGGGGCTACCATTCTGCTTATCTCCTAAGACTAAGTAACCGATCGCAGCTTGATGTACACCTGTGGTACCCAATCTAATAATTATTGCTATATCATTTTCACGCATCATTTCATGAAGTGGCTCCCCTTCTTGCAATTCGTCAGCAATTGCAATCCTACCCTTCATATACTTTTCAAATCCTGTCAGTATTTGCGAATCGTTTATTATGGTTTTATCTTTGTTGTATCCAATAAGCCGAGGTTTTGTGCCATTTTTTTCATTTATCTGAAAAATGCTAAATCTAACCTTGAATTCACTATCTAGAATTTGTGCCGTACTTTTGAGCAGATCGTTTAAATCAATCGTTGATACTAATACTTGGTTTAGATGATCCAACAATGTTTGAGCATCATAAGCGTCACGGTAGAAGAACTTATTCGACAATCTATCTATAAATCGCTTAATTACCGGAAAAGTAAATACTAAAATAATGGCCAAAACCGTGTTTACAACCTGTTGCAAAGTTGTGTATGGCTTGTCTTTAAAGAAAATGTTCCCGATTAACGTAAAAGCCGTGAAGCCGTAGATGAACCCAACGATCAGTATAGTGAAAATGTATGTTGCTGATCTTGCTACTATCAATCTAATATCAAGTAAACGGTGTTTGACGATTGCCAAACTCATAAAAATAGCGAATAGCACTATGGCGTTTGGACCATACAGGGATAATGTTAAGTTGCCAAAAATTGGCAAAATACCATTAATGATAACGCTTGGTATAAATGCAGCCCCAACGCCAAAAAATATGTATCGAATTTGAGCTTTTTTCAGAGTATTTTTTGTGCTCTTGTGGTTACGCCGTAAAAGTACGAAGCCCCAAATAAAATAGACTAAGAGCATGGGTATAAGAGCTATGTAAATTGGGCCAGTGACTGTATCACGTCCATAAGACTTTACGCTTTCAATATTGAGGGTTGTAGGGAATGTGAAAAGGAGCAGGACGGGGGGTATAGCAAGTAGTAGCGCCTCCTTCTTGCTGAAATAACTCACTCTCGTAAAGACATGGCAGAATATAAGAAAACTATAAGCTAAAAGTACTGGGCCTATGAGAGTTGTGCGTGCAAAGAAGAGGGAAAGACCTTGGTTGGCGGTAATATTAGTGAGAAAATTAGCAAACAACCATAAGAATATACTGGACAAGAACAGCGCTAGTATTCGATTTTCGAGTTTTTTGGGATTGCTTACAAAGACAAACAATACCAATAGCAACACTACGGTAGCTGAAACTGCCAGTAAAATATTCGGAAAAAGCATAATAACTATACCTGTTATGAGTTTACCTTATAACAGAGCAATGTTCTACGCTGTTTCTATTGCATGTTAGTGATGACCAAGCCGTGCAGCACAATATTGCTGTGCACCTAAAACTGTAAAATCTATACCTGCTTCATCTGAACTATTAATAAGATAGCCTAGATAATCCGCAAGGAAAGCGTTTTTATCAGGAGTATCAAAAACAACTACGTAGTCATTTCCTCCTACTTCAGCCAATTGAGTTAGTAATTCAATGATTTTAGCAGCGTTTCGCTCCCCAGTTCTTTCGGGATCGGTAGCTATCGCAGGAAACCAGGTGACCTGGCCCTTGTCATATTTGTTAGCGAAGTTATCCTTGTAATAATCACTGTTGACCCAAGTCAATTTTCCTAGATCAGTAGCAATGAGGCAAAGTGTAGCGATTTGATTATTTTCAGCGTATACAACTTTAGCTATAGCTTTATCGTTTGAAACCATGTCTAAAAATTCGTCGGCATCAATCCCTTGCTTACAGGGGTGATCATTCAAAGTTTCATACGCTTTTTCATAAACCCTATACATATTGTCGGCTTCTTCACCTGCAACTTCCTCGTGTACCGATGCTCCATTTACATAACTGGCAGCATCAAATTCACCTGTTGAATCGAGCCTTTTAAAGGCTTCTATAGTATCGAGTGGCTTATCAAACGGAGCAACACGCTTCAGGTAAACTTGGCCAGCATGATACGTCTGAGTACCAAGGAGTTCGATCTCTCCACACGTTATTCCTATATTGTTCAAAAGAGTGGTGACTCGCTCAGGATAAGTTTGATCAACAGATGGATAATCAAACACCAGTACGCCCTTTTCTGCTGCTAAATTCAGTAGGGAATCTTTCACTGCTTCCCCCGGCTCAATACTTGGTATATCTGTAAAATGTAAAAGCCGACCCTTCTTATGTTCATCTGGGTAACGTCTTTTATAATAATCTTCATTGAGCCATTCAAAGGAATTAATCGGCTCTATTTGAGGCAAGAGGCATGTTTCACCAAGCGACTGTACAGTAGTTTTTATGACACTTGGATTATGTAAGGCCCGTTTAAATTCTTCCTCAAAAAAGCCTTGGTGCTGTGGAAATTCAGAATTTATGCCCTCAAATAGTGAACTATAAAGCTCATAGCTTCTCGCAAGTTCAGCCGAAGCGATCTCTTGATTACTCATTTCCTTCATCGATTTTTCCTCCACCCTTAGTAAAATGTTTCTTCATCCAACTTGCTGCAGCAGGTATCCCTGCGACACCCAGTAAAGCAATCCCTATTGACCTAGGTGAGGGTGAACTGATACCTTCTGCCACCAGTGCCCCTTGAACTGCACAAATACCAGCCATGACACCAGACATAGACAGACCGTAGCGAATCTGCTCCCCTCGCGTAAGTCCAGGGTTCTGCCGATCATGAGCCCACATTAACACCGCAGACCCACCCAGAAAAGCAGTGGCACCTTGCGCAGCCAAGGACATCTGCCCATCGCGAGGTATAATCCTGTCTACTTTGTCATCGGTCCAATCAATAGCTTTCCTCATAAGCCCATCTTTCACTATAGGATCCTTAGACCTTGTGGCGAGATAATCACCGGCTGCTACTGCTGCAGCACCTTCAATAATAAATGTAGAGCCACCGTAAGCGAGAGCACCAGTAACCGGATCACCTGAAATTGCTTGCGCAGTTGCGAATGCTGCAACGCGAATAGCTTCGTTGGCAGGAGTTACCTCTGCCACAATAACTGCAGCTTCAACCCCACGCTTGCCCACATGGAGCGCCCTTTTAAGCCAACTTTGGTTCTCCGGGGATACCTCCCCACAACCCATAGGTAGAGCAGAGTTTCCTTCTGGCCTAAGATGTCTTGGTTCGTAGTTGCTTTCTGGCACGCCAGTAACTCCTATGCTTCTTCGATATCTTCTTTTAAATGTAATCTCAACAGATATATTGTAGAATTAACTAAGTACACAGCAGTGTATAACATGTATTATTATAACATAATAGTTATTACTAAGCAATAAGAAGAGTCCTTATGCCCTTAGTTACTACTGACACCAAATCAGAGCAGTTTCTTCTCAGTTGTTCTGACTTATCGAGAGAACTAACCACACATTCAGAACAGGTTATTAAATTACTGGTAAACTACGAAACCTACGAGACAGCTAGAGATGAATTGGATCGGTCTATTGATACACTCCAAGGTATGCGCAAGGAGTTAAGCAGTATCAAGAACCAGGCCTCTGGATTGACATTTGCCACTTTCTTTCCTATGAATTTGCCCCTGTATTCACTAGTGCTATTTGGTATCGCTCCAAGTGTATTTGCAGATCACATTTTCATACGTCCACCAGAAGTAATGCGTGAAATTCTAAACAAACTCTGGAAAATGCTCAAGATAGAAGAACGTTTTCCAAACATCTCCCTAAAAGAATCACCCCGCAATATATTTATGGATTTATATGCCACGGAGTCTGATGTCATCATATTTACAGGTAAATACCAAAACGCTTTAGATATACACAGACAATGTCCACATACGCTTTTGGTATATAACGGCAGTGGCATTAATCCCTTCTTATTATTTAAAAATGCGAATGTGCGTCTAGCTGCTAAAAAGGCCATTGAGATGCGATGCTTTAACAGCGGTCAGGATTGTGCCGGACCAGATGCATTTTTTGTCCCTACCGAAATTTCGAACGATTTTACAGCTGAACTAAAACGGTTGCTTTCCAGTATTAAAGTAGGTGCCACTACTGATCCTGCGTGTCTTATTGGACCCACAGTTAAAGAATCCTACATAGCAGAACTACAAAAATGGTTAGATAAAGAAAAAAGTCACATTATTTACGGAGGTAAGATAGATCAGAAACAACGTCTCGTCCACCCCACCATCATACGCAAAAAAATATCGGAAAGAGGCAAAGATTACCATGAATTTTTCGCGCCAATTTTTTACATCCTCGAGTACAATAACGAAGAAGAATTGAGTGAAGCACTGACCGAATCTAATTTTGTTGACCGAGGGATGTATGCGAGTATTTTTGGAAGCAACTCTGCAATCGAGAATAAATTAGACTTCGTAAAAATCATTCGGAATAAAATAGTCAATGATGTTGAACATGGCAACGATGAATACGGTGGCTTTGGTTCTAAGGCCAATTTCTTGTTATACGGTGATCAAAAAATTGTGCATCCTATCCTCATTAGTAGAGATATCCATGTCTTTTTTAGCGACTAAGTTCATTAGCTGCTAACGCAGAGTGATTTAAGGCATCAAAAAGTGCCGCCAAATTCCCACCAGCAATATAGCTGCTGAGTTCAGAAGGTAAGTCAATTAATGACAATACATTTTGTCGCGCCTTATAATGATCCAGATCGCTTGCCATTACGTCCTTAAGGACGGTCGATAGATTAGTAAAGTGCTCCATTAATCTAGGGATACTTCGGTTTATTTCAACTATGTCAGCTTGTGAGACTGCAGGATCAAAACAAATGATCGTTGATGATAAGCTTTTATATTCCTTTAACATAGCGAAATACTGGTAAATAATTGGGTGAAGTTTCTGTGGGACAATTATTAGGACTTCACCATTTCTTTTTTCTTCTATCACTCCTAGTATGGCTTCGAGAGCAAACAATAAGTAAGCAAAGCTATATAACAATCCGCCTGCAGACCTAAGAGCAAGCGCTTCATTACCGGGAGTTATATAATATACAGCTCCAGTCTCTGCATCGTGGATGATACCTTTCAATCTATTGTCAGATAGTTCATCAATGAAACCATTGACCTGATATGCCAATGATGATTCAAACAAGACCCTATTCTCCGGTTGATCCAAGAAACTCAACGATTTCTTATGTAGTTTCAGCCAGTCATTTCGCTTTTCCCCGTATAATTTCGTTACTTTTTCGTTCTCCGGATTTTCTCCTGATTTTGTCATAAAGGATTTTGTTTGGCGCGTAAATTCAAACGTCCTAGAATTAGGATATACTCCAGGAAGTTTTGAATTATCGATCGCTTCCAGCAACCCGGTAAGTATATCAAGGGTATCTTCAGAGTAATCACGTAGAAGACAATATTTCGGAACTTCCTTACCTAGTAATTTATACATTGCATCAGCACAGAAAAGAGCTTGATACATCGTGTCATACGGTTGGACAGTTTCAGAAATGGTAGGTCCAATCACTAGCATAGCCTGAGGTCTTACAGAAGCAGTAATTAACTGAGGGAGGCTGAACCACTGTGCAGCTTGCGATATCAATTTGGCAAGGTAGTTATCAGAAAGTTGAAAGTTTAAATAGCCATCTACAGCCTCAATATATGAATCACGAATATATTGACCTACGTCTGACTCATCTTTACTGCTAGAGACGCTCTCAGCCAGTCTTTTAGCGATTACTTCCGGACTAATATTAAGCTCTCTCGCAAGCTCGAAACAAGGGATTGCATAATCGATAAAATCAAGTGTTCCCACCTTTTTTTTCCTATTTTGGCGTACCATCCTAAGATCAAACTGAACACCATATAATTTTTGAAGTGTAGAGCTTAGTACGCTACCAATTAATACCTGCGGATATATACTTAGTTTACTTTTATGTTTTTCTGGCATTCTCTGGCATATCCTCAAATAGCTACGCACGAGTACACATGCTTGCGAAAAATAAAAAACCGACGCCATGTATTTGCCCTCAGGGCTTCAGCGTCGGCTTTATTCTGCTAAAGTACTGAGTTGTAAAATAGCATAAATGGTTTAAAAAGTCAATATTTCCCTAGTTGCCTTTTTATAACCCTAGATCTTAAAAAGGTAATGGAAGTATACAACTAGAAAATCAGCTGTCATTATTTAGTCTAGCCAGCTACTTTCTATACTTCAACTTCTTGCCAAACAAGCTCGATAGTTAAAAAGTAACTCTTAGTGAATTCCGCTGCTTCCTTAGCAGAAAAAGGTTTACATGTATAACAATCAACTGTAAAGAAAGGTGGCTCAACCGGATATGAGTAAAAGGTAGCGCCAGATGTTTTCCAGTGAATCCATCCTCCGTATCCCATCTCATGTGCAGAATACGCATAAGGCCCGGACAATTTTTCCATACCCGTTACTTTAGCAAGTTCATTCAAATATTTTTTAATCTCTATCTGTTTGATTATTTTACTTGTCGTACCTTCAATAATCACCCTTTGTCGAACTAAACCTGGGGCTAAGTTCTTCCAATCTTTTCTCAATTTAATTACCTTATACAAATCTATTTACTACTCTATCTTTGCTTGCGATTGACTCGTAGACAGTCGACATAATCATACTTGAGAGCATATGTGACTCTAATGAAGAGGTATTGTCTCCTCGGTTCGTCTCAACAAGTTGAAAGAATTCTACTATGGCGCTCCTTCTTGCGTCTTCCTGGTGGCCCCTTGAGTAATCTTCTAGGGTTGGTTCATAAATATCTCTTAGGGAAATTGTCTCCGCATCCTTTCCACCGATGAGCTTGCTGTTACGGCAAATCGAAATATCAAGATTAAATTCGTGTCCTGGTCTGAAGATTGCTTTATCTTCTATATTCTCTGCATGAAACGGTTTTGATTGCCAAGAGGTAAGTGAAATAGCGAGAAATGGTCCCATGTTTATATAGTGTTGCTCGTGTCGTACTCTCCCGTTATTTTTATATAAATCTCTCCCTTCGATCGCCAACCATGATCTGGTAGATATGCCGGAATGCAGTAGATCCACCTGGGCGTGAGTAATAGTACTTTCCTCAGAACAAAGTTGTATTGTGCTCATAACGTCGATCTCACCGTAATTAGAAAATTTGTTCTTTTCTGAGGAATGCACACGATAATCCTGAAATACGCTATTAATGACTGTAGGTGTTACTTGCCGATAATAGTTATTAGGAAAATTTGGCCAAGCTTTCACGGATAATCTATCTATACAAAAGGCTTTTCGATATGGTTCAGAAAACCAATTCAGCAAATCATAAAAATGATAGCCTGAATGAGAAGCCTTACCAAAACCTTTATTAAACCCGTGGTATTCAAGTGTCGCTAACTCTTTTGGGAGACGCCATTGCCCGTCGTTGTGGAAGCTATAGTAATAAGTAATCGGGCTACCGGTCTTTTCAAATACTTCCTTGATAATATCTCTAATTAACCTGTATGCCGGATGGTACCGACGTTGTGTCAGAATTATGCATTTAAGATGCGGATACACCTCTTTGCTCTCGTGGAACTGACTCAGTAACTCTTGATATCGTAAGTGGATGCATCGTGCAGCTGTGACATCATGGGCTGATTCTGGCTCCGCGTGCACTGGTTTATCCATTAGAACATGAAGACCACTTTTAAGCGCCCATGTTGCATATATGACATGATTCTCAGGATCAGTACTAATAACAGCCACATTCGCACCAAGTTGCTTGGCGAATACACTCAGTTTGGTCAGGCTAAAATCATTTTTTCGCACAAATAGAGTAGCAGTATTGATATCATGCTGTGATAAATATGCTTGTAAAGCTTCTTTTTCTTCTTGAAGATCAACAACACCCACTATTTGGGCGTTGGGTAAACTGCTTATAATAGGTTGATAGATTCTTTTTGCGTGACGACCAAAGCCGACAAGGATGATCCTACTTATCTGCATCCAAATTAAGCTCTTCTAACACTTCTAGTACTCTCTCTTTCGTAAACGGGGTAAAATTTTTATCTTCGAGTTCATCCCGCCCTACCCACTCATGGCCATAAACCTCACTTGAAGTATTTAGCTTATTAGAATATTCCTTTCTATTGGCGAGTATTGCGGTGATCACTATAAACAAAACATCTTTATACCTATTATTAAATCTGATTTCAGTAGGAATAATGTGAAGTCCGACCTCTTCCAGAACCTCTCTTATAGCAGTTTCCTCAATAGACATATCCCCCTTCTCCATGCCACCTCCAGGTATACCCCAGTGACCAGGAAAATGCTCATCATTAATATCTCGTTGAATTAAAAGCACTCTACGATTGTGGGTTATAATTGCACTCACATTTACATTCATGATGTGTATCTCTCATACATTGGCGGCACTACTTTTAGTTGTTCCACTTCTGGAAATACTTCACTCAAGTGCTCCAAGATAATGGTGGTATTCTCACCAATTGAAGCTTCACCATCTAAATCAATTATTTTAGTCTTCGTGCTTTCTGGTAGTGCTTCTTTCGCGCGCATGAAATCATCATAATACTCGTAGACGGCTCGCATCCTGAAAGCACGGTCAGAATCATCTTGTGAGATACGTGCTTCCAGCACATTTTGCGGTGCTGTCAGATTAAACAAGATATCAGGCTGCGTTTCTGCATAAGTAATTTCTTCACCAGGTATTTGAATGTACGAAGGCCACATTTGTTCTTCTGTGAGTCGACCTTCTGTTAAACCTTCTCGTTGAATAGCAAGCGTAGCTCTAGATATAATGGACCTGTCAAATATTGCAACCGCAAACCGACTACGAGATATCTTAGCGATCTCATCTAAAGTTTTTAGCCATACCCGATTCTCTCTGGCTAAAGTATATGCATCAACATCCCATTCGGCTCGAGGTGTATGAAGGCCAGCATGATAATCATGCCGATGTGTCCAATAACAGGAGCCGAGATCGTGCCACGCTTCACCGGCCCCTAGGCGAGTACCGTCACCTTTTAATAGCATTGTTGGCACCCCTCTAGAAGTAAAATAACTATGGAGAGATCTTAGCTGCTCTCCTTTCCCTGTTCTACAGCAACCATCAAGTGCAACTTTACCAACAAAAAACTCCGTCTCTCTATACGCAATAACTTCGTGTCCAACGACTGGCAACTGAAAATCTGGAGAACCAACATAAATTTGTGGAGAGTTTTCAAGCTCGGCTGTTTCTGCGTTAATTGCTGTCTCAACTTTGGGAATATCTGTCATGTACTTTAGCTCACAGAATTATCAGTTTATATTATATACACACGAAGTATGTATATACAATGTTACAATGCCTAATATGAGGGCTCATTTTATTACGTCTACCATCGAACTTGAGTCAGAAATTCACTCATATCGATTAATTATTAATATACTCAAAAAGCATGGTGTCGAGCTTACAAGTAATTGGCTTGAGAACGCCCATAGACGACACACTCTTTCTGACAGTAACGCTAAAAATGAATTATCTTGGTCAGAAATATACCGCGAAAATATTAATGCCATATCTCGAGCCGATATCGTAGTTGCTGAAGTCGGTCAAAAATCTTTTTTAGTCGGGTTTCAAGTGGCGCATGCACTCCAGTTGAAGAAACCAATTTTACTTCTATCAAAGTTAGAGAAAATAGATAGTGTATTAGGTGTTAGCCTTAGTGAAGATATAATTAAATATTCCCATTATACAGACAGTAACGTTGAAGGGGTTATCAAGAAATTTATAAGTGAAAATAGTATGGACGGAAAAAACATCCGTTTTAATTTCTTCATTACTAGAAAATTATTAAATTATTTGAACTGGGTCGGACTGCAGACCGGTAAGACAAAATCTGAAATAATCAGAGACTTAATACAGCAAGAAATGTATAAGTCTGATTATTAATAGTAGGTTAACTACATAGTGATCGAAATAATCATCATATTCATCTCTTTATAAAAGCAATATAAAATTATTTCGTTGAGTTCTAATTCTAAAGATTTAAGTAATTTTCAGTTGCTGTTATTCTGAAAGTGTATGCGCAAACAGAATAAACAAAAAATAGCCATCATTGAAGATGACCTGCCAATTGCGCACATGTATCAATTAAAGCTACAGAAAGCCGGTTTTGATACAGTGGTCGCCTATAACGGTAAACAAGGACTCGAGATTATAGAAGAAAATCGACCAGACCTGGTGCTACTTGATATCCGTATGCCCGTAATGACCGGTGATGACATGCTGGAACAGCTCCGTGCCACAAGCTGGGGCGGCGATATTCGGGTAATTATCCTTACGAACATCAGTAAGGATGAGGCCCCCAGCAAGCTTCGCCTGTTAAGCGTTGACCGCTACATAGTAAAAGCACACTACACCCCTGGGCAGGTGCTGGCAATTGTGGATGAAGTGCTTGGCACTAGCCGCACAGATGCCTGACTTGCGTCTCTTGACGCAATTTGTGTTGTGACATTGCGGGGCGTATGCTGGGTAATATGTCGAGAGCTTATAAGGTTGCCATTGTTGAGGATGACCTTGCCATCGCAGAGATGTATAAAATCAAATTCGACGGCGAGGGATTCAATACTGCAATTGCGCAAGACGGGGCTACAGGATACGAACTTATTAAGCGCTTCCAACCAGATATTGTGTTGCTCGACCTGATGATGCCGGAGATGACCGGCGACCAAATGCTTGAAAAGGTACGTCAAGAAAACTGGGGACAAATGAAAGTAGTGGTGCTCACCAATATCAGTGCAGATGAAGCTCCCGAAAGCTTATTACACCTTGATGTTTCCCGTTACCTCGTAAAGGCCAGCCTTACCCCTCAACAAGTAGTTGAAGCCATCAAAGATGTGCTGCAAGCAAAATAAAGCCCGGTTGTATTCGCTTGCGCCATCCCGTAACATACATACATGGCAGCCAAAATTGCCATCATAGAAGATGACATAGCGATAAGTCAGATGTATCGCATCAAGTTCGAGGGCGAAGGTTATCAAGTAGAAACTGCTGAAAACGGTAAACTTGGCCTGGAACTGTGTGAAAAGATGCGACCAGATATTGTGTTGCTCGACCTGATGATGCCGGAGATGACCGGCGACCAAATGCTTGCACAAATGCGAAAAACCACCTGGGGCAAAGATACCATGGTGGTCATTTTAACTAACGTCGGTGAACAAGAAATTCCCGAACCAGTCAAAGAGCTAGGTGTTTCTGCCGTTATTTTGAAGGCAGACATGACTCCTCGACAAGTAGCCGAACTCGTTCAGAACCAGCTAAAAACTAAGCACTAAACTCGCCTCAAACCTGTATACTTTATGGTGTGAAAATCGCAATTTTAGGATATGGCGATCAAGGGCGATCTGCCTATGAGTATTGGAAATCGGGCAAGGACATCACTATCTGTGATTTGGAGGAAAATATTCCCAACTTGCCCCAAGGTGTACAAACCCGCCTGGGGCCAGATTACCTATGGGAGCTTGATAACTATGACCTCATCGTCCGGTCTCCCAGTGTTCATCCCAGTGATATTATTAAGGCCAACTCTCCCCAGATTCTTGAAAAGGTTACCACTGTTACCGAAGAATTTATGCGAGTGTGCCCGGCACGTATTATTGGCGTAACTGGCACCAAAGGTAAGGGCACTACTTCGGCACTGATTACCAAAATACTACAGCAAGCCGGTATGCGCGTGCACCTCGGCGGCAATATTGGTATTCCACCATTGGACTTACTCAAAAACCGCATAGATCCTTCTGACTGGGTGGTGTTGGAACTGGCCAATTTCCAACTTATCGACTTGCGCCTATCGCCTGCTATCGCTGTATGCTTGATGGTTGTACCGGAGCATCTAAACTGGCATGAAGATATGGCTGAATACATTAGATCTAAACAAAACCTGTTCCGCCATCAAGATCAAGGGAAACTAACGATATTTAACCGGGCAAACCAGCTCTCAGTTGAGGTGGCCAGCAGTTCACCGGCCCGCAAAGTTTCTTATGAGGTGCCACCTATCGGGCAATTGCCACAATCGACAAGCGGCGCAACCGTTACCGGGGACACTGTTTGCATGGATCGTACTCAGGTTTGTCACACAAGTGAAGTGCTGTTGCGCGGGCGTCATAATCTCGAGAATGTTTGTGCCGCACTTGCAGCTACCTGGGAACTAATCGGTGGACGAGGTGATATCGCCAAAGCGGCCATTACTTCCTTTACCGGTTTAGTGCACCGCCTGGAATACATCCGTACGATTGGTGATGTGCAGTACTATGACGATTCATTCGGCACCACCCCCGAAACAGCCATTGTCGCCCTCGAAGCTTTTTCACAACCAAAAGTAATTATCCTGGGGGGATCAGACAAAGGCGCCGATTATGCGCAGTTGGCAAAAGCAGTTACAAGCCAGAATGTAAAAAAGGTTGTACTCATCGGCCAAACGGCAGCTAAAATTCGTGCAGCACTAGATAATGCCAGATTTCATGAACATGTTGATGGTGGCCGCAACATGGGCGAAATTGTTGCAACAGCCCGTAATTATGCCCAACCCGGCGATGTAGTATTACTTTCTACCGCTTGTGCAAGCTTTGATATGTTTAAGGATTACCAGGATCGCGGCGACCAATTTAAGACGATCGTGAACTCGCTGTAATACCAAGCATTTCTTTCAATCGGTTAATGACGGCTTGTTCTGGCTGTATGACTTCGGCGCGTTCGTCCACAATTCGGCAAATAAGTTCTTCTATCCAGTGGTAATGTGTGCAGCCAAGGATAATAACATCAGCATTCTGACCAAGAGCTGATTCAATCTGTTCTTCGATATGGTGCCGATCTATTTCCCTCTGTTCAATTAAACGTGACCAGTCGCTACAATCCGGCTCTACCACTTTGATGCCCGCCGTATACGTTTGCTTGAGCCAACGGTAGCGCGGGCTAGACAGAGTCGTAGGTGTCGCACAAACCGCAATCACTCCGGTTTTTGTTTGCCTGGCAGCGGGTTTTACCATTGGCTCCATCCCGATAAGTGGCACTTTGAGTGTTTGGCGTAGCTCATCGATAAGTGTCGTTGTTACGGTATTGCAGGCAACTACAATTACCTCACATCCCTTCTCTTGTAAGTCCAGCAAAATGGGTAGCACCAAACGGCGCAGCTCTTCTGGTTTTTTCGAGCCATAAGGTACGTGCGTTTTGTCATCAACGTAAATTACCTGGCAATCCGGCAGCGCTCGCTTGATGGCATTTGCTACCGACTGACCCCCCACTCCAGAGTCAAACACACCGATCACATGGTTTGTAATCATTTCTTGTTTGCCTCAGCTTGCCGCCGGGCGCTACGTATAAGGTTGTCGAATAACGCACAGACAGTCAGCGGCCCAACACCACCCTTATCGGGGGTGATAGTTACATCGTCACGTTCGAATAACGAAGGCGCCACATCGCCTACCGTTTTACCTTCTTCACTGGCAACGCCCGCATCTACAATGACGGCGCCTTGTTTTACCATATCAGGGTACAAAATGCTCGGGCTACCTGTTGCGGTCACAATAATGTCGGCCGCTAGTGTCAACTCTTTCAGGTTTTTAGTCTGACGATCAGCAGTTTCTACTGTGTAGCCAGATGATCTCAACATTTTCTCTAGCGGCTGGCCGACCAGTTTGCCGCGGCCAATGAGCAGAATATTTTTTCCACTCAAATCAATGTTATATCCAGCAAGCAACCACATAATGGCCATTGGCGTAGCTGGGTCAAACTCAGGGCTTTTACCCAGCGCATCAATGTCTTTTTGTGGTGCAACCATATCCAAAAATTCCGTAGTTGCCGTTGGATCCGCTAACGGAAGCTGGACGATAATACCTTGTATCTTGTCGTCACGATTAAGTTTTTCCAACAAGCCGGATACTTTGGTCTGGTCCACAAAATGCAGATCAACTTCCGCAAGTATGTCATGACCATACTGTTTTTTCAGACGTACATAGGTGTTAATCACTGGATCATCTTTGGTTTGGACAATTGCCAGGCGTGGAATAATGCCGTACGTCTGACGGAGCGATCTCACCTGCTTGGCTTGGCGCTCTTTAATAAAACCAGCCAGTTCACGGCCATTCAATAGTCTCATGGCAAAGATTATAACAGCGCACTGCGCAATGGTGTTATACTGATGGAGTATATAAAAAGATAGAAAGGAAGCCACCATGGACCCACAAGGACCTACGCCAGACCCAGGGGTGACACCGCAACCAACAGACCCCGGTGTACCACCGGCGCCAACACCGCCGGAAAACCCTATGCCGGAACCGCCGGTACCAAACCCAGGCCTCGTGCCGCCAGTGGAACCAACTCCGGACTCTGCACCTAGCAGCGAGCCAGTTCCCGGCGCAGATACGCCGCCAGTTACACCAGCGCCAGAAACAGAGTCGGCACCGGGTAGTGAACAACTTACTCCCGATACAAACTCCGATCCTGGAATCGGCGGTAGTACTCCCCTGGGCGTATAAGCCACGTAATAAAATACCTGTTCATCAATAAGTTGGAGCAGGTATTTTTATTTGGCAATCGGTAATTGGACAGTGACCGTAGTCCCTTGTCCGAGCATACTTTTGGCGCTTATTGAACCATCGTGTAAATCTACAATGCTTTTAGCAATCGCCAAACCTAGTCCATAACCATCGGCAGAACCTTGTTTATGCCGTGACGAATCGGCTCTATAAAAACGCTCAAAAATATGGGGCAACTCTGACGCTTTGATGCCAATCCCTTGATCCTTTATCGCCAATGTCACTACGTGCTGATCTGTGCTCGAAGTAATATTGATAGCCTTTTTCTCGGCACTGTATTTAATAGCATTCTCTAGAATTATCACCAAAGCTTCAACCAAGCTGTCTTTGTCGCCCCGGTAATTACCTGTAATGGTTTTGGGTACACGCACGGTGATATGCTTTTGCTGCGCCAGCGGGCTAACGCGGTCCACTGCAACTGTTAACACATCTTTGAGAGGAAGGTTGTCTTGTGGTAAATCAGCATTTTTCATTCGCGCCAAGCGCAATAAACCATCTGATAAGGTTGTCAGCTTTCCCAGTTCCTCAAGTATGCTCCTTAGCTGTGCTTTTGCTTGCTTAAGGGATAACTGGGGATTCATCAGCGCGACCTCAGTTTCGGTTTTCATAGCGGTAATTGGCGTGCGCAATTCATGGCTTGCGTCAGCCGTAAAACGCTCCAGAGCTTCATGCGCTTCTTCAATAGGGCGTAAAGTACGGCGGGCAAGATAAAAGCTCAGGAAACCGCCTACTACTAAAATCGCCAAATTAGTCACTAACAAATTGGCAAGTATATGTGCCTTTGCTTCGCTGGCAAGTGTCTCGCGCAAAGGGATAAGCCTGTCTAATGGTGGACGAACCGGACCAGTAAAATCGGGAGCTCGATCAATGACTTCACGTTGGCGACGCACATCACGATCAAATTCCTGAACGGATAATCTATAAATATTGGCGCTAAAGAATAAACTCACCACCATAATAATTGCCAGATATAGTGCAGTCAGCTTGGTGATAGTCTTGTGAAACATCTTTAAGTTTTCACTCCAAAGTAATAGCCAAATCCGCGTTTGGTGTGAATAAGTGATGGACTAGTAAACGGTTTATCTACCTTGCCGCGAAGATAACCTATGTAGACTTCGACGGTATTAGGCAAAATATCAGCGTCATAGTCCCACACATGCGCCATAATTGTTTCCTTGCGCAGCGTTTGTTCCGGGTTTCGCATCATATATTCCAACAAGGCAAATTCTTTGCTGGTAAGATCGATATTCTTGCCGGCACGCCCCACTTTTAACGCTTCAGGATCTAGTGTTAAATCCTGGTAAATCAGTTTGGTGCCGGCTCCCGCGACAGGCCGTCGCAATAAGGCACGAACGCGAGCAATAAGTTCGACAAACGCGAATGGCTTGACCAGATAATCATCGGCACCACTGTTAAGACCAAAGGCCTTATCAAGCACTTTGTCTTTTGCGGTCAATAGCAAAACAGGTATATGCAAACCGGCTTCGCGCATTTTCTTTAAGATGCCTATGCCGTCGATCGAGCCAGGCAGCATGCGGTCTAATATGACTAAATCGTAGGGCTCGGTGGTAGCCAACGCCAGACCACGGTCACCATCATAAGCCGTATCGGCTGCAAAGGCATGTTGCTCCAAGCCCCTTTTTATGGCGTCCGCAATTTTCTGCTCATCCTCAACAATCAAAATCCTCATATAAATATTGTACCTGCTTATCAGTAAGGCTCAGCCTAAAAAGGGACGGCCGCCGGTAATCCGGCGGCCAATAACCGTAAGCTGGCCTGCGTGTTCATGTGGCTACTGATTTACATTGGCACCTCCTGGCGGTGGCCCCATATGACCATGCGGACCATGACCCGCCACGTAGCGTAAATATTCGCTAGAAATACCGTTATCTTTTGCCCATTGTTCCAGCTCAGTTCGCTTCTGCTCCATCGCTGTGTGTCGCTCAGCTTCAGTTTTATCCTTAAAACTTTCGCGGTCTGCCTCCCGTTGGGCTTGGAGTTCTTTGCGTTTTGCTAATAGCTTTTGCTTCTGATCCTCCGTAATCTTCTTATCCTTAACCGCTTGGGTAAGCTCATCCTCCACTTGCTTTTGCATGGTGGTTTCGCGTTCGGCATGATCCTGATCAAAGACTGCTTTTACATCCTCCTTTTTGAGATTAAACTTCTGAGCAATCTTATCAATCAAGCTACTTTGCGCGGTGGTGCCAGTCGTTTGTGCCGAAACTACTGCTCCTAATGATGCCAAGCCGACAGTCCCCGCCGCGGCCGCCACCATTAGGTGTTTTTTATACTTCATCCATACTCCTTATTTAATGTCATTGAGGTTTCGTGGGTAAAGCCTGGCATGGGGCTCTTCGCCTGCGCCGCTGCGCTTTTTCATGCCATCTATGACTTGCCACTTTCATGAAGGTACCTGTTGCTGTCACGCCTCTCCCCCGTGACAAACTTAGCTTACCTACCAAAGCTTAGAAAATGCTTAAAGCCGCTGTACGATTGCTCAACAACAGAGGTATGTGCTATTATTCGCCTGTTCTAAATGGGCCCATAGCTCAGTTGGTTAGAGCATCTGCCTCTTAAGCAGAGTGTCCTGGGTTCGAGTCCCAGTGGGCCCTCCAAGCATAAGCGTTTTAAGACCTCCACTCTTCAGAGGTCCTTTTGTTATCATAAGACCCATGGATAATCGCGAGTTTTTTGCTCGCTCCAAAAATGGTATTGAGGTAACATATGACCCCGTCCATTCCCACGCATCAACCCACTTTGAGGACACTCCGCAAATACGACCGTATGTAAAATCAATTCTAGAAAAAACTGACATATCAGGTGACATTATGGAATTTGATGCCAACACGGGCCAGCCGTTAGGAATGTCCGACTTGGTAGAAACTAATGAAAGCGATGCAATAGTATACGCCATTCGGAAAAACCGCGACAGGCACATACGGTTTACCAAATCTCAGCAGCCCCAGCCGTCATCAATGGTTGCCATCACATTAAAACGTCTTGATGATAGGAGCTATGACTTATATAGCGCATGGCTAGGTTCGCAAACTCCGCCGACACCAAATAGCCCACACGCAAATGCTGAGAGTAAACCATTCTGGTCAAGGCATGCATTAGTATGGGGAAATCAGGAAATCCAACCTGGCACAGAAACTTCTAAATGTCCTTGGTAATTTCTAATAGTAGTTGCGATAGCGTAGCAGATAGCCCTCAAAAATTGTAATAATGCCAGAATATGGTATTATTGTGCCTGAAATGCGGTTAGCTACCTTAGAAGAAACCAAAAGTCTACAAACCTTATTTACTGAGTCAACCAGACATGCTAATCAGGTAGGTCATATTGATAGACCAGATCGATATGATGAAGACTACTTTGTACCTTATATCGAGGCTGAAGAGCTGCACTGTTTTGATTTGGATGATCGAATTGCTGGAGCCGTCAACTTGGCTGAAGCGGATTGTCCTCCTGTTGTTTGGTCAGAAGCGGACTCACCTCACTTATATATAGGCAAGCTTGCAACTAGCAATACAGTGAGAGGCACACAGTTTTTTCGCAACACTATGCTGCCCGATATTGAAGTTGAAGCAAGAAAACGAGATAAGGTCGGGTTGAGATTATGTTGTCTTGGAGATAATCCTAAATTAATAAACTTCTACGCTGATGCTGGATTTAACAACATTGGTATGGCTCAAAGTTTCTCAACCTTTTATAACAAACACGTAAAAGTCGCTAAATTTGAACGTATACTTTAATCCTAGTTACGACAGAACTCAAGTGATGGCTACGCTATAGGCACACCGACCCTGAACGGTTGTAATTGGAAATACGTGCGACTGTAATTTTCTTTTAGTTAAGTTGCAACATTACACACATATCTCTGGCACTGCTATTAAACTCTATATTTCTAAGCTATCTATTGTAGAATTAAGGAAATGAAAAATGTAAAACCTCGTTTTAGTGTGGTAATACCTGCCTTCAATGAGGAGGGTTATTTGGGGCAAACTTTAGAATCGTTGCTGGAGCAAGACTTTCGGGGTAGCTACGAAATAATAGTGGTCGACAACAATAGTACCGACTCTACGGCAGTACTGGCCAAGAGTTATGGCGTTCGGGTCGTCAGAGAAAAACATCCCGGAGTTTGCTGGGCTAGACAAAAGGGCACAGAAGCCGCCAAAGGCGAAATTGTAGTATCGACTGACGCCGATACCGTGTTTGGTAAAAGCTGGCTTTCAAAAATAGATAAGGAATTTAACAAAGCGGGTGTGGTGGCCGTTACCGGACCATGCAGGTTTGTTGATCCACCATATTGGGGCGCAATTTACTCACGCCTCTTGTTTGGATTGGTTAGTAAATTATCTGGACTTACAAGAGGACCATTTTATATCACAGCCACTAATACGGCCTTTTTAAAAACTGCCTGGAGCGGTTATGACACGACTCTAACACAAGGCGGTGACGAACTGGATCTACTAAGAAAGTTAAGAAAACAGGGCAAGGTCGTATTTAATAATTCCAACCCCACTCTCACCTCTTCGAGGAGGCTACAAAGAGGTCTAATGTATAACCTCTTTGTAACCTTAATCTACTATTATCTTTTGGAATATTATCTGAATCGTATCTTCAACACTCAGTTGATTGGGTCAGCTCCAAATATTCGCGAAAAGATTAGTGCTAAGCTACAAGAATTTAATAATCGATGATTTTTGTTACCGTAATTATTGCGCCCTTAGCGCTTTCTTATTGGCTGTTTATGTCACCTTATTCCCAAATTTTTGGAGACTTCCCTTATCGAAAAATAGGTGAAAAAAACAAAGTTATTGCCCTTACTTTTGATGATGGCCCAAACGAACCCTATACTTCTCAGATATTAGATTTTCTAGATTCAGAAGGTATTAAAGCAACTTTCTTTCAGGTTGCTAAAGCAGCTCAAGCCCATCCTGAGGTTTCAAAACGAATGGTCAAATCTGGACACATAATCGGCAACCATTCTCTTAGCCATAGTTTTGGAAAATATTTTTTGCAACCCGGCTTTAGGCAAGAGTTGAAGGCATCACAAAAAATTTTCAATTCCATACTAGGCAAAAAACCGGCTTTATTTCGCCCACCGTGGCTATTTCGAACTCCACTTTTGTTAGGCACAGCGAGATCGCTGGGGCTAAAACCAATATCGGGTGTTTTTTGTCATAATCTAGAAGTGTTTCATATTAACGCTCGGCACCTATCAAAAACTGCGGTAAAACGCGCCAAACCTGGCAGTATATTAATTTTCCACGATGGCTATAACGGCAAAGGAGCCGTACGCAACCAAACCGTGGAAGGATTAAAACTTACCGTAAAGGCACTAAAAAAGAACGGCTATAGTTTTGTTACGGTTAATACGTTGCTTGACATTAAACCTTACCATTAACTAGTCAAATGAGCCGGAGCGGAGTACCTTCCAGACTGTTGGTATCATCTTCTTGAAAGGTGTACCTTTCATAATGCTAGCGACTTGTTTACCAACTATTAGCAAGCCAAAAAAGCCGATTATAGTTTGGATTATCATAATAAAAATTCGGGCATTATTACTATCAACCCCAAGTAGATTTGCTATCTGTGGAGCCACGAGCCAAATTGGAAGCCACCAGATAAATATTAGTAAAACACCAACTCTCAGCCGGGTTGGTGAAATAGATATTTTGGGGTCGCTATTCATCTTGAATAAGTATATATGAATTATGATAGCTCTCCACAATATGCTTTGAGCGTAATATTTTAGGCAATGTTTATTTGTCTAGGTTGAACTTGTGATCGTAGTCCTTCACTTGGCAGTCGATAGTTGCCTCACGCGGGTCACCCGGTGGCGTACATCTTCCCGCAGGTACACAATTGTTCTGTCCTCTGTCTTGGGAGGTACATCTATCAGATGGCTGCCTAACAAAATAGAACGCCAAGCCAGCAACTACAGCGATTATCACTATTGCCACCACTAATAATTTTTGTTTCTTTCGCATAAGCAAACTATACCAGTATTTAGAAACAAGATCTTAATTTTGGTTGTTAAACAGGGACTTTGAACTTTTTGATACAATCAAACTATGGTGAAAACGGACTATAAAAAAGAGCTAAAAGAGTTTTATACCGCAAAGGTTGGTAAACCAGTCGTAGTTACCGTGCCAAAAATGAACTTCTTGATGCTTGACGGCAAGGGTGACCCTAATACTTCTCAGGAGTACATCGATGCAATTCAGACGCTTTATCCTGTTGCCTATACCATAAAATTCTTGTGCAAAAATAAACACAATCAAGACTTCGGAGTGATGCCTCTCGAGGGACTTTGGTGGACCGAAAACATGGCCGATTTCAGCGAAAAAGATAAAAGTAATTGGCTGTGGACGGCAATGATTATGCAACCAGATGTAGTTGATGAAAATAAGTTCAAAGAAGCTGTCGAGTTAGTTTACCAACGAAAAAATCCCCCATCATTAGATAAACTTAGATTTGAAATATATGATGAGGGCCGAGCCGCCCAAGTAATGTACGAAGGGCCTTATTCAAACGAGGGACCTACTATTTTAGGTTTACATAAGTTCATTAAAGAACAAGGCGGTGCGCTTGAGGAAACCAATAAGCATCATCACGAAATATATATAAATGACGCGCGACGCACAGATCCGTCAAAACTAAAAACCATTATTAGACAACCCTTTTAGGTTTCTTTGATTAAATAAAATTGCACCGGTATCCACAAGAGTCCTTTAAGTTATTTGAGTTTTTGTATTGTATACCCTTCTGTACTGATTATAATTACCAGTGATGGACCCCGTTGTACAGAAATATCTCAACGCTGAGTTCAAGTATGAATTTACACAAGGGCCTGACAACGCTCATACTTTTGAACTTGCAGTAGTTGATGGCATAAACTGCATTTCTCTGGCACATTTTATGCTTAAAGAACTATTCGGTGTTACTCTGCCTACTAATTTCAAAAGTTTAGAACTATATAAAGACACGGAATACTTTGACGATGTTAGCGATGTGGAATCAATGAAACTCGGTGATTTAGTATGGTTCGGCTTGTCAGATCCACCGATAAAGCTTGATGAGTTTGAACCCGATTACAAAGACGGTGAGCTCTTAAATTGGCACGACTTTCCAGTCAGGCATGTCGGCATTTACACAGGAGATAAAACTTCCGATTTTGAAATACTTCATGCCACCCCCGTAGATAACACAGTAACAGTCTGGCCTCTCCAAAAATTCCAAGACTATGAAAAGTACAAGCAAATCTACGGAGTTAGAAGGCTGAAACCTTAACCAGTCGCTTTTAGTTTTGGCTGCAATAACATCTGCTAGAATCCCTTAGTCAACCCCGGGTCTTATGTCTCGATCTTTTGATAAAATTACTATATGAAGCCTCAAAGAAATACATTTAGTTCACGGCAATTACTTTTCCAGGAACTATTCATCGGGACATTCATTTATGCTGTGGCGCTCGGCTTTTTTAATGACTATACATCGATTGTGTACGCTAAAAGTTTCTCCACAATATTCTTTGCATCTATTATTTTGGAAGTACTCACCTATTTAGCGTTTCAACTGAAGAGCAAGATTATTGGTTGGCTCAAAAACCGTCAAGGTAAAATGTACCGCGTGCTGATGTTCTTCTGTGTTTGGCTTGTAATGTTCATATCCAAGTTTGTATTTATTTGGGCGCTGGACTTAATCTTCGGCGGCTATATCAACGTCAATGGCTTCTTCGGCGTACTGTTCGTTGTCTTGAGCGTGACAATCATCCACAGGTTAGCATACAAAATTTTTAATAGGCTTGGCGAAGCTGAGAGCCAATTTTAGTCACGCCGGTGTGCGCTAGTTCTCTTGTCATAAAGACTTTGTTTTTAACGTGATCATTGTAGAATTAGAGCTATGAGGTTACTAAACACTCCAGAAGTAAAGGCAGAAAAAACAACGAGAAACTGCCCACCAAGAGAGACTACAAGAACGTTTCGAGATAGGTGATCCCTCTTTACGAAAAACTGTCTTTGGGAATATAAAACAACGTCGAACAGGTGGAGTACTTGTTGAGTCAGCTGAAGGTATCAGATTTGCTTATGCCTCGACACCTCTGCCAAAAGCAATAGGCGAAGCGGCAGCAATCCATGAAGTCCAACAAATCCCTATTGAAACTGCCAATAGTCCTGATGAAGTAGTGTCCCAAGCAGAGCCAAACACGCATTTTAATTCTACGCAAAATCAGCAATCCTAAACTCACTCACAAAGGCCAAGTCTCCAAATGAAACTTCCCTTCGTTCATTCAAATAACGCTTAAAAACTGCGGAATGTTGCAAAACGAATTTGAGGTTGTTATGCTTACCCCATAAATAAGCCAAAAACAAATGTCATTATTCCGCCGCAAAACAAAATTTGAAGCTTTAGCTCTTACAAATCGCAGCTGGTAACTAGTTGCAAGGTTGAAGGCGATATATCGTGACAAATAACAGCCTCCGGACAATGAATAAGTGCCACTTTTCTACTCGTTTAGTGGTTTGCTTCTAAAACCAGCAGCTAATATCCCCCTGCATTAGTCTTCCATACAAAATTATTTGCCAGGTAGTAGACTATATATTATGAGTCTAATTTCTAATTTCGTTGACGCTAATCGAGCCCTGCATGGCTTTATACCTCCTGACGCAGGACGAGAACCTCAATACTCGTTACATCGCATGAAAAGTCTAATGACTTATCTCGGCGACCCACAAAATAAATTAAAGATTGTCCATGTAGCCGGCACATCGGGAAAGACCTCGACCAGTTATTATATAGCTGCGCTCCTCACTCAGTCAGGAGCTAAAGTAGGTTTATCAATTTCACCGCACATCGATGAAATTAATGAGCGTGTACAAATTAATATGCAGCCGCTTGTGGAAGGTGAATTTTGTCACCAGCTCGAAAAATTCCTGGCCTTGATACAAAAGAGCGGCCTATCCCCTACTTACTTTGAAGTCTTAATAGCATTTGCATTTTGGGTATTTGAAAAACAAGCCGTTGAGTATGCAGTAATGGAAGTTGGATTGGGCGGCCTGCTTGATGGCACAAATGTAATTGAGCGAGAAGACAAGATCTGCGTTATTACAGATATCGGTTTGGACCATACCAATATTTTGGGCACAACACCCCAGGAGATTACAGCCCAAAAAGCAGGCATTATTCACAAGCACAATACGGTGTTTACCAATACGCAACCTCAAGAGATTATGAAAGTCATCCGGCGCCGGACCACACAAAAAGAAGGGAGATTAATTATCGTTGCTCATCAAGAATCGACCAAACTAGATAACTTGCCACCGTTCCAGCTACGCAACTTCCATTTGGCACACACAGTTTTTGACTACCTAGCTCAACGCGACAAGTTAAAAAGTTTGACTCGGCTACAAGTGCGAGCTACAAGTCAAACGTACATACCAGGCCGTATGGAAGTGGTGAGTTGGAAACAAAAAACTATTGTCCTTGATGGCTCACATAACCAGCAAAAACTACATGCTTTCGTAGAAGGAGTGCAGCGGATTTTGCCGCAAAAGTCTATTGTACTACTTGTTAGTTTTGATCACACAAGAGCTCCATTTATCCAACAAAGCTTATTAGAATTACGGAAATTATCTAGCAATATAATCCTAACCAAATTTCACTTAAGTCAAGATGAACCGCGACATGCGATTGATCCGAATGCTCTATCTAATTATTGTAAGGAACTTGGTTTCACATCTATTGAGATTGAGTCTGATCCAAAAAAAGCCTTTTACAAGCTAATGGGAAGCTCCAACCAGTTGCTCGTGATTACGGGATCGTTCTATCTTTTAAACCACATCAGACCACTACTGGCAATTAATGTTTAGCGGACTGATACTAATCTACTAAACATTTATGTCAAGTCTTTACACATATACTATCTTGTAAATATGGTATAGTATTGTAGCTTTAAGGGATTAGTGGGAAGATGAGGAGCTCTGCGGTGGAGCTAGTAAATAATTCATTCAAATTAAGATTATTCATTGGCGGATTACTAATCTTTGCCGCCCTTATTATTCTGCCGCTCATATTTGCTTTGTTTAGCTCGCAAAGTGGCTCCCTGCATGTTGAAGCCGCCGATGTAAATACCAGCTTCACAAGCGAAGATTCTGGCAACCCCAATGTCATTGCCGATGGCATGGGTACAATGTTTAACGGTCTTGCCCGTTCTGCAGCGGCAGCGGAAAAATCAATGGCAAGCGGTGTAAACGTAACTGCAGATAACCTTGCAAAAGGCAGTAGTGCTCTTATTAAGACGGGGGCCAGCGGCGTAAAGTTTGCAGCAAACGGCGTGCTTAAATCTGCTACCTTTACAGTTCGATTTGTTGGTAATTCTGTCCTATTTATTGTTCGTGTACCCGGAAAGCTGATTAGCTCCATCGGCAAGGTACCGAGTTTGCGTTCAATTATCCGGCCCTCCGAAAACACAAAAGTCCCAGTAATAGATTCACAGTTATCAGCACTCTATTCAGCACATCCAACTCCTGCGCCGAAAAGTCCCACCCAATCCATAGCGCCACAAACCAGCCAAAACACTGCATGGCCTATTCACGGTCAAGTGACTACACAATTTGGTGTACCTCACCGCCCCTATCAAGTCACGCATACGGGTTTAGACATCAGTAGTGGGCAACGCGCGGGTATCACTGCAATTCATCCTTTTAAATCAGGCACCGTAATTGGTATTGTCCGCTCAACCCAAGGGCTCGGGAACCACTTGATAATAGATCATGGCGGAGGTTTAACTTCTGTATATGGGCATATGTATTCAATAGCAGTAAGTGTCGGGCAACAAGTCGACAATAATACTATCCTTGGCTACGAAGGCTCGACAGGCGCATCAACCGGTCCGCATTTACACTTTGAGATACGAATAAACGGCCAACCCGTAAATCCTCGACAGTTTATTAACGGCAATCCTAACAATGCGTGATGCTAATGCAAAGCAGACAAAGGAGTATTTTCTAGTTCTGTAGTCTGTAGTATCCTATATAAAAGGATAAGCAAAATGCCGCCAAAACAAACACAACCACAGCCAAATCCTGCGCCGCCGGCACCGTTGCCTGCTAATGTTCCCGCAACTAATACCATTACACCCGCAAGCATCCAACCTCAAACTACGGCAATGGTATATCCTGCAGCAGAGTCCAGCACGCCAGTTGCTCAACCAACTCCATATTTGACCAAGAGCTCCAGTGACCTATTTAATGAAAGAAGGGGTTTGTTCGGTCCAGGTATAAGTGGCAAGAGCGCGTTGTTCAGTATAATCGGCGGAGTCGGTACATTACTATTTACCATTGTAATCATTTTCTTTAGTAGACTCTTAACTATAGGGCCGACACTTAGTGGGGCATGGATAATAGTTATACTATTAGTAAGCATTTCATTGTCAGCGTCAGGCATGGTGTTTGGCTACATAAACCAAAGGAGTGAAGACACCCGTAGTGCTCTAGGTCTTTTAGGTTTGATAGTATCTTCGTCCATGTTAATTTTAATGCTTTTGATTGGGAGCTACTCTTTAAAACTCCACATTGAATATAAAAAGTCATACGATTCCTACAAAGATAGTCAGCATATAGACTATTAAGAGGCGCAGTTCCTATGGTGCTGAGGATTAACCTAGCCTATGCTAACGGTCGTCCTTAGAGAGGTATATCAAGCAGTTTAGCATTGGGTTGGTCGGGTTGAAAGTGCAATACAAGCCCCGTGGCGTCATCCGGTACTAGATAGCTAAGCATTCCGTTAATACTCTGTTTTGCTTCTACAGAACCCGCTTCTATTGGTTTGTCCAGAACAGCCGGGGACATCTTATATTGCGCACCACTTGCGTCAGAAATATATGTTTGAAGAACCGGTGCAAAATAGAAAGGTTGGCTACTATTGTTATAGAGCGTAACATCTACTACAACAAATGACTCGCCTTGTGGAGCCTCAAAAGGAGTTTGGCTCTTTTCGCCCGTGCGCACTGACGTCACTCGCAGCGAGGTAATCTCACTCGAATTATGAGAAACTACGCGCGATGGTTCTGCTTCGTTACCTTCACGTAATTCATGCAAAATCATCGTGCCGGCCAATACCCCGAGTACAGTGTAGCTGATTAGCAGCAAAACGACAGTATATTTCGGTACTTTTGTATGCAAGTGTCTGCCTAACCATGCACCACCATGCCTTTTTGCTTTGGTCTTACGTTGTTTCGTATCAGATTTAGTTCGCCTCATTGTACCGGTCCTACTTTGTAACTGTTGAGAATGCTGTAAGCGGAGCCTGGATGATTTTTACGTTGGCCGACAGTAGATTGGCTGCCGTTAAGATACCCTGTAATATCATGGCCGCATGTCGAAGAATTAAATACTGAAGTCCCTCCAGGATGCTGATTTACATAGCTCGTGACTATATAATAGTTGCCGCTGTATATTACCCAACAGTTACCTTGGCTATTGTGGCTGGCAACCTGAGCGGCAGAGCATGGGCCCCCGGAGCTACCGCAGGCTGGTTGTGAAGGTGGTGGCGGGGTTGACGTACCTCCCCCACTACCGCTAGTGCCACCACCCCCCGAAGAAGGCGTTGATGATTTATTTGTCGAAGTCGAGTTATTCTTGGGTGGAGTAGTGCTCGAGCCTGTTGAAGGAGTACTGGGAGTAGGAGGCTGCGTTGTGTTTGGTGATACTGGCGTCGCAGGATTCTCACCTGAATTATTAGAAGTAGACTGTTGATTAGTTGTCGGGGAAGACTGAGATCCTTCTGCCACTTTCTGTTTGCTGTCTTGAGGCACAACCCACAATCCCATCACCAAAATTGTAGCAGTGGAAAATATGAAAGCAGACAAGCAGATTGCAATGAGTCGTTTTAGTTTCATGACATTGCAAACTCCTCTGAGTGAACAGCCCAATTCTTGACACCAATTTCCTTAAACTGATCCCTCAATGCATGCATCATCGGTGGTGGGCCACATAAGAGTATTTCCGCCTCTTTAAGATCGCTGGAAGATTGTTGGATTGTTTTTGCTGTCAGAAATCCAGATTTGTCAGTGACAAAAGGAATAAATCGAAAACTATTGCTGTTAACTGCCGCTAGTTGTTGTATCTCCTGGCCATCAATCATCTCAGCATCAGTTTTTACGCTATAGTACAAGTCTACTTTATAATCTTGGCTTATGTCTTTTATCATGCCAAGAAAAGGCGTAATACCAATCCCCCCGGCAACCCAAATTTGTCGTTTTGCCTTAAAGTTACGGAACGAAAATCGACCGTATGCCCCTTCTACACCTACCTCCATGCCTATCATCCCAGGAGCAAGCTTAACGAGCGTGTCAGTATATTTGCCAAGTGACTTTACTGTGATGCTAATCTGACTATCAGTAGAATTTGACGAGATACTGAATGGGTGCCATTCATGAGAGAATCCTTCGCCTAAGAAACTAACAAAAATAAACTGTCCTGATTTAAAAGACGTTTGTTTGTTTCTTGGCTCCATGTATATGCGCACGACTGCAGATGCTGGTTGAGTAACTTTTGTTATCACATATTTATAGCGTCTCACTAAAATCCTTGGCAGTAGTGTCCGGTAGATAAATGAAATACCTGCAGCGCCCAGTAGAACTAGCAGAAAACCCTTGAGCAACGGGTTATTGGTGGTATCGCTGGAAATTAAAATTACGTGCAAGCCTATGAGCAACAAAACCACTCCCAGGAATTTATGTGTCAAAAGCCAAACTTTATATGGCAAGGAGAAGAAAAATGTTATCACCATCAGCGCAATGAATAGCCACAGACCAAGAATACCCAGTGCAGTTGGGATGTCCTGTATATTTGGCAGTAAAAAAGTTGCCGCAGTGTGCAAAGAATAGGTGACTTTTTGAAAAGAGAAAGCCAAAGGATGGATTAAGATAATACAAAGAGCAATGCCGCCGGTGAGATGATGAGCAATATACATTTTATTAAGCCCACCGAATAGCAGCTCAATAGGTTTGAGTCTCGTGGTGAGAATCACATTTATACAAAACAAAACTATGGCAAGAATACCGGCGAGTTTACCTATACTGCCAAGAGCAATATAGGTGGTAGCAAAACGTTCACTTAAAGGTTGCTGAAATGTCCACAAAGCTATCGGAATCACACAGAGCAGCAATACCGCTATCCAACCAAGACGAGCAATAAATCTATATACCATAATGCTTGTGTTAACTATATTGTATGCGGAAACATACAGGGCACGCAACCACAGCTAAGAGTAAGCAAATCCTATTGCTGCGGCGTTAGTGTGTGTTCTAACGGTACTCTGGGTTTTCGAAATCAAACCGAGTGCCGGCATCCCACTCACTGCGTTGGTTGCCATAAGTTGGCACACCACCGGCATCTTTCAGAAGGCGAGCAAAGTGCATAAGATTCCAGGTCATAAAGGTCACATTTCGATTAGTGAAGTCATTTTCTGGGCCACCTGAGCCTTTATCGAGATAACTCGGACCTGGGCCGGCTTCACCAATCCAGCCTGCATCAGCTTGAGGAGGAATGGTGTATCCAATATGCTGCAAGCTATAGAGGATGTCCATAGCACAATGTTTTACCCCGTCCTCGTTACCTGTGATAATACAACCGCCAACTTTACCGTAATATGCATACTGGCCTTTGTCGTTCAATTCGCCAGAATTCGCATAAAGTCGCTCAATTACTCTCTTCGTAACCGAGCTGTTGTCCCCCAACCAGATAGGGCCACAAAGCACTAATATATTGGCTTCGCGAACCGTCTTGTAAATCTCAGGCCATTCATCAGTTTTCCATCCGTGTTCGCGCATATCCGGATATACACCCGTCGCAATATCATGGTCAACTGCTCTGATGAGCGTAGTCTGCACACCGTGTTTTTCCATAATCTTGCGGCTGGCAGAAAGCAATCCTTCAGTATTTGACACTTCAGGAGATTTTTTAAGCGTACAGTTTATATAAACTGCTCTCAAGTCACTATAGTCATACTCCCTACTCATGATAAGTATTATACCCCTCCTAACGCTGTTTTTGGGAGACAAGCATCAGTCCTTCATAATCACCGTGCATAGTAGTAGAACAATAAATTTCACATAATCGGTGTTGACGATATAGCGAAAATAACTTGTCTAAATTATAGAGATGCATGCGCATTAGTGGTGTATTAAATGGCCGACGCCTAAGGACGTTGAGCAGATAGTGCAGCGGTACTACCCGGCCGCGCAGTTGTTCCGAAAATTTCCGTGGAAATGATTTGTGGTTTTGATAGGTAAAATGAAGGGCGGCAAAACCACCTTCTTCCAATTTATCTAAGAGCATATAAGCCAATTGCTCACCTTTCTGGACTGGAATGTGCTGGAATACAATATAAGAATAAAGCAGGTCATAATTTTTTGGCAAGCCTATCAAACTTGTATCGGCAACTTTGTAAGTTATTCTTCTGCGATACTCTGATGGCAAAGTTTTTTTTGCCTCTTTTATCATTGAACTCGACACATCCAAGCCAGTTACGTGCTCAGCAATATCAGCTAATGGGATAGTTAAGCGACCTACACCGCAGCCATAATCTACCGCCGATTGAAATCTTGGTATTACCCCCCCCGATATTTTCTTCAGTGATGCAGTTAAAGCAACAATGTCGCCCCGACCGGAATCATAGAAGTTTTTCTTTTTAGCAGCGGCTAATTTTTTGCCCGAAAATTTTTCGTCACTCAGAACACCGAAGTAAGGATTCTGCTTACCCCATTTTTCCCAATCACTATCGGTACTCATCTATGATAGATTTTAGACTATGCGTTATCTAATGACTAGTCACAGCAAATAGCCCATATCAGTCGGTAACGCTGGCTTCGGCACCATGTACAATCAGTGCGAAAAGAATCAGAACATCAATAACGATGGCAGCTACTGACCACACAGGATAAGCTGGCAAGAAAACTAAGTTCGCAAACAGTGACAACCCCGCCATTATGCTTCCAACAATGCGCCCCCACATCCGTCCGCTTAATACTGAAAAACCACCAGTTAGCAATACGACAAACAGCAGTACGTGGACCCATCCCCAGGCGGTGTAGTTAAAAATTGCCAGCTGATGAGGAGTAACCAGATAGAATGTATTCTTGGTAAGTGCTACTAGGCCAAAAATCCCCTGGAACAGTGCTCTTACAATCATCAAAATTCCGGCAAAGTAAACCCAACCGACCCACCCTGTTGTATTGGTCGTCTTCGGACTCATCGTCTCCCTCCTTAGTTATACTGGTATAGTCTACCAAACTCGCAAGCTTGTCAACTCGCAGTCTTGATAAGGAATTGTCGCTTGTAGATAGAAAAATGAAACGTAATATCATCTTCCTTAAGAGGTGCGCTTTGAAATATAACCTTAAAATCCCGTTCATAAGGTGGAAAGAATTTGGTGCAGTGAAAATCCCCTTCAACATGGGTAAGATAAAGTTCTTCGGCAAGGTCAATGGTGGCCGCAAACAGACCGGCGCCCCCGATTACCCAGACGTCACCCTTCTCCCGATGGAGCCAGGCACGTACATCCTCAATTGGTTCAAATCCTGTTCGTAATTGTGGAGTATCCGGTCTCACGACTACATAATTTTGTCTTTCAGGTAGTGGACGATCAAATTCCTGATAAGTTCGATAACCCATCACAATTTTTGCGTGACGGGTCATTTGTCGAAAAAAGAGCTGGTCAAGTGGCAGATGCCAGGGTATGCCCTTATCAACTGCCAGCCCTCCCTCGCTGTCAATAGCTGCAATACAACGAATCACTATTCTCGTCTCAACGCGTCAATTGGATTTATCTTTTCGGCACGGCGCGCAGGAATGTATACCACTGCCAACCCTGTCGCCAACATAAAGCCAACAAGCGCAAGTATTAACCAAATAGGATTAGAGAATAGGGTGAAGCTTTCGTTCACGCCCCTTCGGTGGGCAAAATTATTCATAATTATATTCACTACACGTCCGTTAACAAATGCGAAACATATACCAAGCAACGCCCCAATCACCGACAGTAAACAAGCCTCGATAATAAAGAGTTTGCGCATGTCTGATCGTCTTCCTCCCAAAGTCATCATAAGTCCGATTTCTTTAGTGCGTTCCAGCAGTGAAATGGTAAGTGTGTTAAACATGCCAAGCACGGCAACAATCATTCCAATTGCGCCGAATCCAACTAATACCACGTTAAAGAAACGGAATATCTGATTTATCTGATCAAGTGTATCTATAGGCGAGGTGGTTTGTAACCCGCTGCTTTCAATTTGCTTACGCAAACCAGGTATGTTGCTGGTATCGTCGGCAATAACTTTTACTTGTTTATAACTTGGCACCCCTGCAACTTCGAATAAGCTGCCAGGAATGAATACCTCGCTACCGCTTCCAGAGTCTATGACGCCAACAATCGTAAAGTTCGATTTAATCTCCTTCTCTTTGGCGCCGCTGAGTTGAAGAGGAATGTTAACAGACAGTGGTTTGTCGATTGCCTTCCCTGCATCACTGATACTAAGCGCTTTTAACGCAGACTTGTTGATGACTAACGACTTATTGTCATCAGGCTTCAGTAGTCGGCCCGCCACCAAATTTAGTTCCGACATTTCCTGGTAGTTCTTATCTACCCCATAAGCCACGCTATCTACCTCACCTCCCTTAAACCGCAGACTGCTTGCAAACGAATATTGTGTTCCAACTTTTGATACATGCGGATATGTACGTATTTTATTAACCTGTGGCACATCAAGTTTCACCAATTTAGAGTTAGGACTCGATATATCTACTGCTTTTATCGAAGCGTCTCCAATGACTTCCTTCGCAACCAATTGCTGAAGGCCTAGCCCAAACGAGACAAGGAAAAAGATAGCGCCGATTCCAATAACAATACCCATAAGTGTCAAAATTGTACGGAGCTTTTTATAGACTAAGTTCCTCCAGGCCATATAAAGAATAATGCGTAGTTTAACTGCGTTGTAATGTCTCTTAGGAGCGTCTGGTTTAGGTTCCACTGTGTTTCGCCTTTGCCAGATTATTAATACGTTTCTTCATATTGGCTATCAGTGTGTCGGCTGTCTGTTGTATGTTATCATTTTGCATCTCTTGCACATGGCCGTCCTGCACATGTAACAGATGGTCGGATAGGGGCAGGTATTCCATATTGTGGGTCACTAGAATGATAGTGCGGTTTAAGTCACGGTTATAACTCTGCAGTAAGGCTATAATCATGTCACCGTTTTTACTATCGAGCGAGCCAGTTGGCTCATCAGCAATTATGTATCTCGGATCATTTACTATCGCCCGAGCCATTGCGACGCGTTGTTGTTCACCACCAGAGAGAACCATCGGGTTTTTGTGTGCATAAGTGGCCATATCAACCCGCTGCAATGCATCCATCGCAGCTTTTGCAGCCCGGCTCCTAGAATAACCCAGGAAGAACAGTGGCATCGACACATTTTCGATAACGCTCAAACTTTTTATCCAGAAATATTGCTGATAAACAATTCCAATCTCGTTAGCCCTGAAATGGGCGAGATCATTGTTGGACAGTTTATAGATATTCCGCCCTTCAAAAAGTATATTTCCCCGCGTTGGTGGCTGTAAGCCACTTAAGACATTTAGTAATGTTGACTTACCTGAGCCCGAGGGACCATAGATAATATTGAAGCTTTGCTCGCGAATCGAAAAATTAGTCCTAAACAGGATCTGCACCATGTCATCACCTATTTTGAATGCTTGCTCGATATCGACTGCTTCTACTAGTACTTTACCGTGTGTGCTCATGGCTAGATCCCAAATACCCGTCTTAGCGTATTTAATATGATAGTAAGCACACTATCTGAAGCTCGCCCTATGATGGCAGATTGCGGTTCTCCCGTGCCTGCATTACCAGCTTTGTCTTTCGAAACAGGCTGAATGCTAAAGACCCGGCTTGTCGGCAGGTCAGAAACAATCACCAGGTGCTCAGTGGTAAGTTGCGTATCTTCAGCGGTTTTGCTGTTGAATGACGTACTGGAACTTCCTTCCGCATAAGCCACCTGGCTGGTGGATGGTTCATCAGTTTTCCACGATACGACGATCTGTCCTCTAGCTTCTGCACCGGAGCCTTTAATCGAAGGCTCGGTTACCACCTCAGTCACTTTTGGCGATCTGGTATCGAGTGCCGTGTGGAATTGCTGTCTGTCCGACGCAGATAAGTTACCATCAGCATCTCTGCCAGAGGCAATAAGGAAGTATTGGCTGTTATCTTCGAGCTGACGGATAACTATTTCGTGTGCGGTGACAAGTTGTGACTGCTGGACATCTGTACCTGAAGTATTCAGTTTGCCATAAGTAATGGTAGTAGTGGTCGGCACGTTGGTATCCCATGTTACTTTCTGTGTGCTAGTGGGCTCCCCCTGTACCGGCTGGAACTTTAGATTACTGATCCGAGGCCTGGATGGAGTAGTGAATGAGAAGATAGTTCCTTGGTATTCACCATTTTCGTCATCAAATGTACTTATCTTGTAGTAGTATTTAGTGCCATCATCAAGACCGGTGAGTTCAATGCTGTAGGTTGACTCGGAGGCGCTCGTATTAATTGATTTCAAACCTCCGAACGCATCAGATTTACCAAAGTACAGATTTGCTTTGGTAGCGTCTTTAGTTGAAAACTGTATGATCGCACCAGCTAATGTTGTCTTGAGCGTCACCACTTCTTTCAGTTGGGGGGCAGGCGATGTAGTGAAGCTATATTCTTCGCTTGTCGCCGTATTACCATCTTCATCTGTCCATTTAGCTCTGAAGTAATAGGTGGTACCTGCCGCCAGATTATCTAGGTCGATTACATGAGAAGTAACCTGGCTAGAATTGCCCACTTCCGAAGGACTGTACTGACCGCTTGAGGTACCAATAGATATCTTACTGTCGGACCCTCGGTCAGTCGACCAGTTGATCCGTGCCCGCTTTGTAGTAATGTTGCTAACGGTAGGTTCTGAAGTCATGTCGGCAGGAGTGGTAAATTTACCAGTCGGCAGCATATGCACTGTACCGTTCTCTGCGCCACAATTGTTAGTGTTGTCACATGCCCTTACACGGTAGTAATAAGTTTGTTGAGATAGATTCGCATCAATATAGGTCGTGCTAGAGCTCGATCCGACGAAACTAAAGCTAACATTATTGGTCGAACGATATACTTTGTAGCTGGTAATGCCCGATCCTGTATTGGCCGGTTGTTCCCAGGTAAGTGCCAACCGCCAGCTGTTTGTCGATTTAATAGATACATCCACTATATCGGTGTTGGTTGGTATGCCAGGCGCAGAAGTGTTAGCAGTAAAAGTAGTGGAAGCGTAATTGGCGTAATTTATATTGCTGGACTCATCCCGCGCTACCACGTAGAAGGTGTTTGAGCCAGGCTGCGTTGCGTAGGGTCCACTACCTAAACTTGTCACACCTGCGGAGGTAAAGGTGCAGGTATTGGCCGAGGGCAGTGTGTTAATCGTGTAACAATAGGTTAGATTACCTGCGCTTCCAACATATGTTGCCGGTTCATCCCAATCAAATGAGAATGAATTAGTCGTGTTAGTCGAAGGAGTTGCAGCCACATTTTGCGGCTCAGTCGGAGAGCCGTTGGTATTGACCTTAAGCGCTGCCGAAACATAGCTTGACGTTACGTTGCCGGCCTGATCCCAGGTGCGGAAATAAACTGTGTTGATCCCTTCGTTGATATTATCAAAGTCCGGCGGATCAGCAGTGGTGTAATCGCCATCATTTGTTAACAGATCATTAATGTCACCCGAACCAGTGTGCCCGTCGCCATACCAGGTAGTATTGTTTACGCGGTATTGAAGACCCGCTACTCCTGAGTTGCTATCTGCCGGAGCCTGACCGCCAACAGTTGACCAAGTAAGATTCGCCGTTTTGGTATTGATAAACCCAGAGGGGGCCGTAATGTAGCCTGGGTTCGAAGGCGGCGTATTATCAAAGCGGAACTGGAATTGGGCCGTGGAGGCACTGTAAACATTCCCTGCATTATCGATTGCTTTTATACGGAGATAGTAGGGGCTGGAACTGGTCGTCAGAGCTGTACTCAAGTATCCCGCAGTAGCCAAATCAATGTTGCTGCTCGCAATTAAGAACTGGCAGTGCCCACCCGTGGTGACCGGACTGGTGCCAAGCATACCTTTGGTAGTAACCGGATCAGCAGTATTATCAGTCCCCAGATATAAACAATACCCCTTTATACCGGAGCCGGCATCGCTACCAGCTGTCCAAGTAAAGTAAGGGGAGCTGCCGTTAGTCCATCCGTTTGATGTTAACGAAGCACCTCCGTTCGACTTGTACGCCTGGATTGCGCTCGCATTAGCACTCGGCTCTACATTGTCAGAATTTGACGTTACTGTGACTGAATTCAAGGTAACTTGCTGTGTTCCGTCTCCCGATAGCACTGCCTGCCACATTATGCCGCCAAACGTAACGGGTAGCGTGCTAATATTACTGTTTACGGTACTGACTGTATTAGCTTCGCTCGTAGAGCTAGATGTTCCCCACGAAGAGCCAGTCCAGTACTTCCAGGTAGTACCTCCATCAATACTTAGCCGGTACTTTATGTTGCCACCGTTCGCAGTTTCACTGGCGCTAAACCCTTCCCAGTCACGTACTCCGCTCAATCTCACCGCACTCGCCAACGTGACTTTCTGTACCGAATTGGAGTAGGGCAATGTGGTAAAACTGCTTCGAGCAGTGTCTGAGATCCTTATTTCATCTATTGAGCCCGCCAAAAACCCCTGCTGTTCACCTGCCCCCGAACCACCATAATTTGTGCCGATAAGCAGTGGGTAGCTATTGTCCGGAATCGATAACGATACACTGGTTGAATTGTTTAGCGTGCCGTCAATGTATAGTTTCATGGTCGCACCATCATAAGTTGCTGCGATATGGTGCCAACTGGTGTCTTGCGTAGTGGCCGCACTCTGCAAAAAGCCGTTACTACCTAAAGACCAAATTTGAGGGTTATTGTTTGAACCCACCATTCCGCCGGCAGCTACATATAGCTTGCCTTTATAGTCGGACATAGACGGAATATAGGAAACTGTGGCAGCAGCCCAGCTAGAGTTAACGCCACCGCCGGCAGATTTGGTCCAGGTGCTGCCGTTATATTTCCAGACTTCGCCATCACCCGTAGAGTTACCCAATCCTGCATAAAGCTCTCCGTTATAAACTGCCAGGCTCCGCACCTGCTCGTATTGACCGTCAGACCAAGTAGTAGCACCGCCGCTGTCATCGCCGCCGATTTTGGTCCAGGTGCTGCCGTTATATTTCCAGACTTCCGCATCGCCGGCACTAGTACCAATTCCGGCATACAAATTACCGTTATAAGCCACCATACTGTCAACATCTTCATAGGTTGCCGCCACCCAGCCGCTATTAAGACCATCCCCTCCCACTTGCGTCCAGGTGGTACCCGACAGTTGCCAGACATCAGCATCCCCAGTGCTGCTGGCCATCCCCGCATATATCTTGTTATTCACCACCGAAAGACTGGTAATTGCCTCATAGCCGGCCGGCCAGGCATTGTAACCACCACCGACGGTATTACCGCCTACGTACGTCCACAAAGTGCCGTTCCATTTATACACCTGGCCATTATTTGCAGTTCCATATAGTCCAACATACATTTCATTGTTATAGATAGTCATCGCGCTCACCCTTTGGATACCGCTCCAGCCGCTATTAAGACCATCCCCTCCCACTTGCGTCCAGGTGGTACCGTTCCACTTCCAGACTTCGGCATCATTAGTACTAACACCAAGTCCAGCGTACAAATCACCCTTATAATTAATCAAGCTATAGACACCTTCGTAGGTATAGGCCGGCCAACTGCTATTGAGCCCCATGCCGCCAATCAGTTCCCAGGTCGAGCCGTCAAACCGCCAGACTTGCCCAATATCTGCATATGCGCCGCCTGTACCGGCATACAAATAGTTGCCGCTGGCGGTCATGGCATCAATACTGGAATAATTTAATACTCCCCAGCTTAAATTTAAGAAGTTACCGCCAAGGCGTGACCAACTAGTGCCGTTATATTTCCAGACTTCGCCGGTGGCATTTGTTCCGTTAACTGAATGCCCACTATATAAATTCCCCCCAGTATAAAGCAGACTGGTTATGTAGTTAGTGCCACTGCCATTAAAACCACCGTTTATTGTGTCGCCGCCGATTTTGGTCCAGGTGCTGCCGTTATATTTCCAGACTTCATTATCACCGGTTGAATACCCTAGTCCTGCATATACATTCGTACCATCGTTCGTGAGTGAATATACTCCTTCATAGGTGAGATCTGCCCACCCGGTACCATCGCCGCCGATTTTGGTCCAGGTGCTGCCGTTATATTTCCAGACTTCCGCATCGGCGGTGCCTGTGCCGAGTCCAACATAAAGGCTACCGCTCATTGTAGTCATTGAAAGCGCATCCTCATGGACTGCGCCCCAGCTGCCACAGCATGATTGGCCACCTAATTGGGACCAGGCATTAGTGGAAGGATTAAACCGCCAGACTGCCGCATCGTTCGTGCTATTACCTAGTCCAGCATATAAATACGTACCATCGTTGACAAGTGAGTAGACTTCTTCAACATTCGCCAGTGTAGTCCAAGAGGCACCTCCACCCGGATTAACTCCATCGCCGCCGATCTTGGTCCAATCTGAGTTGCTCGGATTAAACCGCCAGACCTCGCCGTCCTGGGCGCTATTTCCCAGTCCGACATAAAGGTAGCTCCCCATGTAGGTCATGCTCTCAACTGATTCATAAGTCGCAGAAGCCCACGATGCATTTCCCGGAGCGCCCGGATCCAAACCGTCACCGCCAATTTTGGTCCAGCTGCTGCAGCCGCTGCTCGTATCACAACTCCAGACTTCCGCGTCACCGGCGCCTGTGCCGAGTCCGGCATACAACGTATTGCCATTTGCCGCCAACGAGGCAACTGATTCAAAAGTTTGATCAGCCCAACTCGAATTCTTACCATCGCCGCCGATCTGGCTCCAGCTTGTCCCATTCCATTTCCAGACTTCCGCGTCGCCAGTGCCTATACCAAGTCCAGCATATATATTACTGCCAATCGCCACTTGCGTTAGTACATTAGATTTACCGTTGGTGTCCCAACTGCCTTTGATGTCGTTTCCAGCTTGTTGGGTCCAGCTCGTAGCCGCTGAGTTCGTCAGCTCGTACGTAACTTTGCCGGTAGTGCGATCGTAGTACAGTTTGTAGCTACCCTTGTCCACCACTGTCTGATCTTGGCTGTGCGTATTATTGCCAAAACTGCTACCAAATTTTGTCCAGCCTTCTATACTATTTTGCTGCGACAATGACAAAGAGCTTGAATCAGCTGCTTGAGCATATTGAGTAGATCCATTTAACTGCAGACCGCCTTGTAAGTTCCCTGTCACCCAAGAAGGTGATCCGCTCGCTGTTGCCGGATTGGCGCTCCCGGAAGAATCAGACAAATTGGAGCCCGATCCGTCATCAAGGTGATAAAGCGCCTTGGTATTCGAATCAGCTGTATAATTCTGTGCTTTCAGCCTAGCTGCAGACCCACTTGTTTCGAGTCCGCTGTCGAAAGTGAAATCCCCTGGTGTTGAGAAGTTCCAGGTGTCATTTAAATCTGCGGCAAGCGCCACACGGAAAGTATTAAACAGCATCACGCCAATTACTAAGGTATACAAAGATAAAGCTGCGTAATGAGTAAAGCGGTGCCACTGCCACTCATGCCATCTACGGTACCACCCGACATGCTGTACAAGCTTTTGGTGAGGGCGTTGTACTAGATGGTGGTGCGCAAATTTATAGCTTTTTGCGGCATGCACGGCGCTAACCGTGGCTACTCTTTTGGCTTGACTAGCCCCAATGCGGGCACTCTTTGTTGCCACGTGTATGCTCTTGCGGGCATGGTGAGCGCTATTTTTGGCGAGTTTACCCCCGTAACGCTTTACCACACTGATACTTTTTTGTCTCATAAATACTCAGGTTATAAAAACCCAACCCTCTCGATGTCTAACTTAAGCACTATTATACGGTGGCTACCTCTTGAAAACAATGCTCAGACGCCACTTATCCACAAGGATTTCTGTGCAATTTCGCCTGGGCTGCGCGTTCGTCCACACCTTGCAGCAAGTTCGTCGAGGAGTTCATTTACGCGAGAAAACTCTTCGGAGCCAATCCTAGAAAGAGTTCGATCTGCATTGAATAAATCAGCACGTTCAACGGATTCGAGATGCTCGGGACGCCAGTATGGTACTAAGGGTGTATCAATACTCATGGGTGCTCATTATTACAATTAGACTTTAGGTAAGCCAGTATAAGCAGATTAGTACCCGCGGACGGATATTCGACCTACATTCTGCAGGCCCGTAACTACATCTTTGCAAACCAGTTTGCAAGAGTAGATTACCTTGCGACATGCCACTGGCATGTCTCACACCGCCCCTCTCTGATGGGTCATCGATTTGTATCAGACCAGTAACAAACACGAAAAAGCCCGGCATAAAGCCGGGACTCTTTCGTGGTACCCGCGGACGGATTCGAACCGCCGACCCTCTGTTCCGAAGACAGATGCTCTAATCCACTGAGCTACGCGGGCACAAAATACACTGTAGCATAGCCACCCCTGTTTG
>JAYRIP010000008.1:0-108684 GCA_041906765.1 Saccharimonadales bacterium (SeqCode) | reverse complement strand
TGGGGTAAAAGCAAAAGTATAGCCCACATTCGTGGCACTGATGGCCGAGCTAGTGAGTGTCATACTGCGCGCTGTCATTTGGCCGGCGGCAGAAGCCGTTAATGGCAAGGCTGCCCAAACAGTTAGGGTTAGGGCGGCAACAATTGGAAGTATTTTTGTTTTTAGTAATGTTTTAATCATTTTTACGATAAGCACATTAGTTGGTAGTATGGTACCAGAGTATTAATAGACATGCAAACAAGTCAAATATATCTAAATAAATTGTTGTCTACAGGTAAAATTTTAGCGCTGGTGGCCATTTGCGCCATATTAGCCTCGTATCTGCACGGCACGGCACAACCTTATGGCATGGGTAAATATAACGAAAACGTACCTTATGGCTCAGAAACATCTTTAGCTATTTCTAATAACGGCAATGTATCGATTCCGATCACACCAGTGGACGCCGGTACTTTGGGTACGGGTGCCAGTCTGGTAACCGTAACAAGCACAGACGTTGTTGGCTACAAACTATATATACGTGCTAACCAGGCAACAACTAACCTGGCCAACGGGCCAGACACCATACCCGCTAGCGGTAATGGTTCCCCGGCGCCACTAGCAGTCAACACTTGGGGCTATAACACCGATGGTTCAAGTAATTTTGTGGGCATAGGCTTGAGCGATGCCCTTATAAAAACTGCTAACGGGCCTTTTACATCTGGTGATAACACTACGGTTACGTATGGTATAAAGATCGACAACTCAAAGCCGGCTGGTATATATTCTGCGACTGTTATGTATACGGCTGCACCCAGGACTGATTAATTTTTATCGGTTTTATCTTTATTCTTGTGAGTCTTAGCAGAAGCCCGCCGGGCCTTTAGGCGGCTGGTAGTCTGCCAAGTTACTGCACTAAGAACCAAAATACCCAATATTGTCAGCCAAGTGGGCGGCAGTATTACTATCCACGTAGATTTGGTGGTGGCTTGGTTTGGAAAACTTATGTAAGCCTGCACTTTGTAAATCCCCGGCCAACGGGGAGCAGGCAAGACTGGTTCAAGTAGCCGTGTAGTATCCGGCAAAAGCAAGCCGTCTATTCTTGTTTTTGTGCGTTCAGATCCCCATATAGTGCGCAAACGTACCCAGCCGTCTGCCCGGAAGTGAGCATTGCCTGTATTTTGAAGACGCAAAGATACGTTAATGTCTCCTTTGCGATGCCAGAACGGTGTTTTAACACTTACAAGTCTTCCGGATTTATCGAGTTTCCCCGATATTTCCAAAAATATCAGGGAAGCAACTCTTTTTATTTGAACTATATCGTTCGTAGCAGTGGTTTCTGGCGGTTCAATTTGCGCAAAGATTGCCACATAATGCCCGCCAGGGGTGGCTGCTTGGGGTACGTTAATTTGAAAATTAACTTTAATCTCTTGATTAGGTTCCAGGGAATAAGATTCTTGCGAAAAACTTATCCATTTATCTGCGGATAGCGCATCACTTGACCGTGTAAATATTTGGTCGTACAGCTCATTGGTAGTAGAAAAAAGTTCTGCATACATTTTAGCGGTCAGCCGGTTGGTGCCACTGTTTTTGATCTTGACGGTGCTGGCTACGTTTTGTCCGCGTTCTAGTTTGTGTTCAACTCTGAGCGGGCTTATGGTCAGACTATCACCTTGGCGTACAGGCTTATTAGCGGCATTTACATACAGCCCTGGCCACAGGGTACCGGTTAGTATTACGACTACGGCAGAAATAAGCAGTTTACGCTGCGTTGTCAGCATCTTCGCCGCGTTTGACTAGTGCAACCTGTATATCACTGACTACGTTGTTGTAATGCTTGACCGCAAAAGCCCGGGCCTCTTCGCTGCGGTTGGCCCATTCTGGATAAAAAGCATAGCCATAACTAAAGTCGAAATCAGCCTTTACCCCGTAATGGTCGAGCTTATTATCGCTTAGCCACTTTTGGTTGAAGTACAAAAACGTAGCTTCACTTATGGCGCGAACGTGTGTGGGGTCTTGCCAGGCGCGCATAGAACTGTAGTAAGGCGAAACGATGGAGCATTGAGCGCCGGGTTTCATGATGCGATGAAGCTCATTCATAAACTTTATAAGGTCACGCACATGCTCTACGTAGTGACTAATGTTCGCTTCTTCTACGGAATTGTCGGCGAAAGGCCAGGGGTATTTTTCCAGATCATGAACAAAATCCACCCCTTTGCCGGGTGCTATATCCACACCTTTAAACCCCTCACGTTTATTTTGCCCACAAGCTATATCGAGTTTAATGGTTTTTGTGGGGGATTTTTGCTTCTTTGGCACGTTTTCTCCTTTACCAGACTATGTCGGTATTAATGTCGTAATGGCCTACTTTTACACGAGTATCACAAGCAAATTTATAACCTAACGTACCTGCTTTTTCAAAAAAGTACAAATCCTGCGTGTAGGTCTTGGCACCGCGGCCGGGCTCGAAACTCTGCTCGGTCTTAAACCACGGTTTTTTCAGCCGTTTGTCTTTAAAGATGTCGATTTTCCAGAGGTTGAAACCCATACCCAGCCCGTTGGCCGGTTGCAGACTGTCAGGATTAGGTACCTGGGGAATAAAATTTTTCGGCATGACCGCCGGATCGCCATAAATCATCGGCTGGCCTTCCTCGCCCTTGGTCCAGTACAAACCGCCGATGACGTCAAACTTGTCCATGTTTTCATAGAGCTTCAGCAGCCCGTCCGGCGGCGGCATATTGTCTTCTTCGATCGTCAAAATATATTTCCAGGTTGAGAGGTCAGGGCTCGATAGAATCTGCTCAATCAGCGTGTTGTAAGCGTCACCGACCTCCAGGCCAATGGCAAAGAGCGGGCCGATCACCTTCTGATTCATCGGCCGCATCAGACCCATCCAGCTCTGGACGACTTTGGCCGGCACTACGCCGCGGGTCGGACAAATGATGATGGTCGACAGATCCTGATAGGTTTTGGCATTTTGCAGCCGGGCGGCCGAATCGACACTGTTGTGATAGCCCTCAACCGACTGCATGACAATCTGTGGTTTCATATTTCTCCAGTATAGCTGCAAAAAGAGCTAAGGTGTAGTCGTGACCGGCAGGTTCTGATAGTTGTGATAAAAATAATGCTGCGGAGTAGCTGAAATAGCGCTCAGGCTCATAGTACCGGTCGTGCCGCTGGCTGGACCCTGACCCATCACACCACCGTGCAGACCGATATAAGCATAGGAGCCATTCGAACCAAAGCCCCCCACTGTACTAACCTGCATACCTTGATACAAATTACTGACGCTGGCCTGGGTGTAGTTACTGTTATTGGTGGTCTGGGATGATTTGTGGGCAAACGCCATCCAGTATTCACCGGCCGTCAGAGTTGTCACCAGCGGAATCTGAACAAATTTCAGCCCGGTCCAATACGACGAGTGATTAGCGCCGGTCGAAGCAGTTGACCAGGAAGTGGTGCCCCCAGTCGAATCAGTCACAAAACTTACTTTGAGCGAGGCTTGGTTTGAGGTGTGCGAGTGAGCGAAAGTCATTCCCATCGAGGCATTGACGACCGAAGCCAGCTGCGACGAATTGGCGGCGTAGTTGCTGCGCTTGAAGACCGTGAGGCTATGACTGAGCTGCCAAGTGTTACTGCCGGCGCTGGCCTGACTGGTGGCACCGGGCAGGCCGTAGTTAAATGATTTGACGACGTTGACCTTGCTGACGGCCAGATCTTCCGGAATCTGAACGTAATTAAACCAGTAGGAGTTGGTGACGTGTGAAGAAACGGCTGAGCCGGTCAGCAATTGGTACGGCGCGAAGGCCTGGGCTGTGCCACCACCGCCGGCTGGCCCCGAACCAGTCACGGTCGAGCCAGTCAGCCCGAGGGTCAGATTGCCCGAGCCGCCGGAGTTACCGGCCCAGACGATCGGCATGGTCGAGTTGGCGGTCGAGTTGGTAAACTGGGCCGAGTTGTAGCCGTCCCCGCCGGCGTTGCCGGCTGAAATGGTGAGGGTGGCCGAGGCAGCATTGACCGATTGAGATAGAGTGATGTTATTACCACCGGCAAAGACAATCTGCGAACCAACCATGCCAGTCGTGCCAGCAGTATTGCCTATATTCGAGGAAATACCGCCGCTAAAAGCACCGGCTCCAGCTCCGCCGATGATGGTCATGGTGGCCGAGCCGGAAGCATTTGTTGCCTGGGAAAGAGTAATATTGTTGCCGCCGGCAAAGACTAGCCGGTTTGACACTACACCGGTATCACCAGAGGTGTTGCCGGCATTACTCATACCAAAGCTGTGCGGAATGTAAGTCATCGTATTGTCTCTTGCATCATCATATTATGTACCAGGCGCTGCCATTAGAAATCAGCATCAGCGATTGATATTGCACCGAAATAGTCTGCGTCGTCGCGCCGTCGATCGTTTCTGAACCGTTACCATCGATTATAACACCGTTGCCGGACGAATCGGTTTTCTTGATGTAATAGCGATTACCGGCGCCGGAAGCGGCTGTCGGCAAGGTCAGCGTAAAGCCGGCCGAAGTGGCATCAGCCAGCACGACGACATCCGAAGCCGTCATGGTGTAGTTACCGGTCTTGGTGACGTAAGCCTTGGTGACTGGCTCGAGCGTACCGGAAGTCGGCAGGGTGACATTGGTCGTACCGGTCAAAGTCAGTGTCAGAGCGTAAGCCCCCGAAGTCGTCAGATCACCGGCCAGAGTGAGGGTATTGGAGCCACCGGTGATGGTCGGGCTGCCCGAAGTGACAGTCAGCGAGCGAACGGTGGTACCACCGCCAATGGTAAAGCCGTCGGCGTTATTGGCAAATTGTTGATTTGCTGCGTTTTGTGTAGCCATATGCTTTTAATTGTATCCGATTACTCAGGTAAAATTAATGTTAGCTATATTACTTGCAGAGGCGGCGTTGCTAATCCCAGGGCCGTTTAGATTGGATTGGATGACGAGCCGTGGACCGGTGGCCGTGGCTGTGGCCGATGTGCTGCTGATACGCAGCTGGACGTCATATTCCTGCCGATTGGTTAAAGTGATGGTGCTGCTGCGTACTCGGGTTTTTGATGTTGCTGAAGTGCTAACACTGGCTATATCATTGTTGCCATCATTGATGTCGACATAAGCGGTCTTGGCACCGTTGTCTATCATCAACGTGGATTCAAAATAGATCGAGTTATAAGGCGCACTGATAAAATCATTATTCCACCAGATATCACCATATAAATTTGCGCCGGCTGTGGTAGTATCGGTCTGCTGCGAAGCTACAAACGGGTAATGCGACTCGGTCTTGGTAAAGTTTGTCTGCTGGATGATTAGCCGACAACCAGCCGAGAAACCATATTGGAAATAGTTGCCCGAGGCTAATTTGGTTCTGTATGTCGTTCCATTGGTGAGCGAAATAGCACCCGAGCGCTGGCGTGAGCCGGTAGTACCGGTGACAGAAACGTAAGTAATTTGATTACCGCTTGTATCATACAGATAAGAGACGGCATTAACTCCGGCTCCACTTGATCGGCAAGCTGCTTCAAAATATATATTGACCGTACCATCGTACTGGCTAGAATCAAAATTATATAAATAAGAATAAATATTATCAACAACAGATAGGTTGTTAATAACCGAAGTTGATTGTCCAGCCAGAGGAATCTGAGTTTCAGTCTTGGTTATATTACCGGTCTGGACGACAATCAGTCGGGCCGCATACATTGTCACGGTGCCAGTAGCACATTTGACATGACTGGTGTAGGTGGTGTTATCGGTTAGATTTGAGTAGATATCGCCGGAGCGCAATCTGACCGGGGTGGTACTGGTGGTGGTGAGCTCAGCACCAGTCACACCGGTTCCACTATTTTGAACGGTCAGCCGAGCATAGGCAGCTGAACCATCGCTACTACTGAAAACAACTTCATAATAGACTTTGACATTGCCGTCATAAGCATCGTTATCCCAATAAATAAACGGCTCGGCGTCTGCTACCTGGATATAACTGGCGCTGGTTCTGGTCGGTGCTGCCTCATAGAGAAGATTGATGACTTTGACTATACCGACCATGACGACCTCACATATAATTGAGCTGACATAGCGGCCCTAGGCATAAGTAATATTCCCTTGGGCGGCGATGACCTCCCAATCATTATTGGCTGTCACGCAAACGACTGTGACGGCATCGCGAGCATTGACGTACTGCAGATAGCCACCGGTGCCAGTCGTGGTGCTGACGTTACCAAAATATATTTTTTGACTGGCGTTTTGGGCCAGCTTCCAGCCACCGGCACCCTTCCCAACAATCCGGATCATATCGCCCAACGCCGCCGTGGTCGGCAAAGTAACTGTCACCAGGCCGGCATTGTTGGTAATATAGCCGCTGTTAATGGCGGCAGTCTGGCTGGTACCCGTCACTTCGGTCCAACTCAGCGTCACCACATCTTGCCAGCTGGTGATACCGCCACCGTCGGTTTGCAAGAACTGGTTAGCATTGCCGTCACTCGTTGGCAAGGTCAGTGCCCAGGTGCCGGCTGTACTAGCAGTATTAATCGTCACCGTACCGGAGCTACTACCATCAAGCTTGAGCGCCTTGCCACCCTTGATATTCAGATCATCATCGGTCGCCAGAGTGTGGGCGGCGCTACGATAGAGATTGGTATCGGTGGCAAAAACCAGCTTGCCGGCCGAATCAATCGCCGCCAGCGTTGTCGGCGTGCTGCTCTGCCACTGCTGAAGATCAACCGACTGACTGGCTGCGCCGCGGACCGTCAACGGCGTGTGAGCCGAGTTTTGGGCGGTAATTAGCGTATTGGGACTGGCACCGGATTGATAACTAATGCCAGCCGCACCGGCAAAGCTGCTGCCGGATTTGTATTGGACCTGACCATCCGAACCGCCAGGCGTGCCGCTGCTGGCCGGTTGCCAACTCGGCAGACCGCTATTGACCGTCAGGACGTAGTTGCTGCTGCCAATGCCCAGCCGGACGATATTACCGCCCGAATCGCGATAAAAAACATCACCGGTCGCGGCCGAAGCATCGTCATAATACATCACCCGGCGGCGATTGCCCGAGCCAGTGGTCTGGGTGTAATAGAGCAGGCCGCTCGAGTCAATCTCCATCGTTCCGGCGGCTGGGGCGGTCAAAAGCGCCGCGCTAGTCGTTGTAAAGGTTAGCGGCGCCACCGAGGTCGTGCCGGCCCGAATCGTGACACCCTTGTGCATGCCGTTTGCAGCGTTGTCTGAACCGGTGTTATAGTGTTCTTTCTCTAGGAACTGATTGAGGATAGTTCCCCAAGAACCGTCATCGCCGCCAACTGTTGGTAATCTTTGTTCTGCCATACCTCGCCATTTACCCTGTGCAGGCTAATTAATTTTTGCAACTGCAAACAGAGCAGATTAATGTCTGCTGTAAGCAATTATAATCTAACCGTAAGGAGTATACAAAATTAGGATGCTGGAGAACCGGCTTCTTTGCGTGGGCTTATCAGCACGTTAAGGTCTTCGGCGCTGGCGACGGTGTTTGCTCGGGCGGCTTGGGCTGCAGCATCGCTGCGGGCTGCTATTATTACCTCTCGAACATAATTTTTTAATAAACTCTCAATATCTTTGAAGCCTACACTTTTGGCAACTTGCAGTAACTCTGCAGCTATATCTGGAGGTAATTTTAGCTGGATGTCTTTAGTGTCTGCCATAACTCAGTATTTATCATACGATTTAGTCGCTATGTTATCAAACCTATCGGGGGTTTATATACCATATTTTCCGCCACCGAATTTGCTAGTCGTAGGTGGTGCCGGAGGCGGAGGAGGTGCTTGCCAGTGACGATTTTGACGCAAAAGCGAGGAAATCATGGCGTTAATGCCAACTAGACTCAATAGAGCCAAGCCAATCTCGCGCAAGAAATCCTTGCGACTCATAGGCCGGTCCATTATTTTTCGCACTAAGTCTTTTCGTGCCATCAATTATCCCTACGACCATTATAACCGTTAACGTAACAATGATCGAAAAATGCTTTTTACTTACGCAGCAGTGCCGCGGATCTGACCAGGGACGAGCCCAGGAGTGTGCTGAGGATGGAACACATCCATAGCAACTATTCGCCGCCGCAAAGGCTGCGGAACCGGAGCAGGCTTAGGAACTGGGGAGGTTTTTATTGGAGCTGCTAACGGAACGCTCTTCTTGGCGGTGACTATGTCGAAATGGCCGACGGGCTGGATTTTGGCAGGCACAGGAGTAATAGGCTTAATGATCGTTGCCGGTGTAATCGCAATAGGCTGGGGTACATGCTTAGCCAAGCGTCTGGAACGGGCATTAATAGACCAGACGCCGAATGCGCCCGCTTCGTACAATACAAACATCGGCGCGGCCATGAGCAACTGGTTAATCGGGTCTATGGTAGGCGTCAGTATAGCTGAAAGTACGACTATCCCAGCTATTACAGGCCGTTGTGACTTGCGTATGCCGCCGGGCGGAAACTTGCGGACTTTATTCATGAAAAACAACAGTAAGGGAAATTGGAATGCTAAAGCGCAGCCGATAAAATATGCAAATACAAATTTTAGATACTCGTTTGCATTGATTAATGGCTTAATGTGGGGTCCGTTAAAATCAACCAAAAATTTCAGGGTATTAGGTAGACTTATGTAGTAAGCATAGGCCAATCCGGCAAGAGCCAGGAATAGAGAGCAGCAAACTAACAATATGATTGTGCGGGTGCGGAATGGCTTAAAAGCCGGGCGGGCGAATTGCGCAGCGTGAAACAGCACAAAGGGCGATGCGACAATTACACCAGACAGTAGGCTGATTTGCATCACAAATCCTAAACCGCCGGCTGGATTTGTGAAATACAAGTTTTGGCCAAGCGGTTTACGCAAGAACTCTTCTATCTGGCTGTGTAATAGGAAGCCTACGCCACCGCCAGCTATAAAAATTGCTATGACCCAAAAAAACCGGCTTTTAAGCTCGTGCAGGTGTTCGCCAAAAGTTTTTTGTGTTTCCATTTTATTTTTCGTTGTTTAAAGTTTTTGGATTAGCTCTCTTTCTTAGTAGCATCCTTCTTTTTATTGTCGTCATCGTGAAGACCTTTTTTGACCTCACGTCCGAACGAGCCTATGCTTCGGCCTAGTTCAGGTAGTTTTTTAGCACCGAAAAGCAGCAACAATATTAGTATAACGATGATTAGTTCCGGAAGCCCTATTCCAAAAAAATCCATACCTTTTCTTTCTTGCTTAACTTTGCGGTATTGTAGCATCTATGTCTAGGCTGTGCAATTGTCTGGAATGGCTAATCCTGGCAGGCTAAAATGCCAGCCCTGTTACAATGAAAGACAATGCCGGAGTTGCCAGAAGTCGAAACTATACGCATTGGTTTAGACAGGTTGTTACCTGGTCTGACCGTCCATGGAGTTGTTAGCGACAGCACTAAGAACTTCCCGAACAATACTAATGATATAGACTCCTTTTTAGTTGGCTCTAGGGTAGTTAATGTGCGGCGGCGGGCCAAGGTGCTGATAATAGATTTGAATACTGGCTATTCGCTTATAACACATCTGAAAATGACAGGACAGCTTGTGTTCCGTGACCTCCAGGCCAAAGGCTTTGGCGGCGGCCACCCGAACGATAGCCTGGTAGGCAAGCTTCCAGATAAATCGACCAGGGTAATTTTGGATTTTGGAAGCGCCAAGCTTTATTTTAATGACCAGCGGAAATTTGGTTGGATGCGGCTTATCCCAACCGATCAAATAGACAATATAGATTTTATAAAAAGACTGGGTCCTGAGCCGCTATCATCTGATTTTACACCAGAAGTTTTTCGCTCACGGCTGGAACGTCGGTCAGCTTCGTCTATTAAGGCTGTCTTGCTAGACCAGACAGTAATTGCTGGGGTGGGCAACATCTATGCCGATGAAAGTTTATGGGGGGCAAAAATTCACCCGGCAACGCCAATCAAAAGCATTACACCAAGTAAGATGCGCAAGCTTTTTGGGGAGCTAAAGCAAGTATTGGAACTAAGTATAAAAAAGGGCGGTTCCACCGATCGCAACTATGTAGACGCCTCAGGCAAGAAGGGTAGCTATTTGAGCTTTGCACGAGTGTTTCGACGCGAAGGTTTGCCATGTCCGCGCTGTGGGCACATCATTCAAAAGACGCGCGTAGCGGGGAGGGGTACTCACTTTTGTCCCCACTGCCAAAAACTCTCCCTCAAAAAGGGGTGCTTATGAGCCGACGTTATGTAAAAACTGTTGCTGTTGCTATCAAACGATTACTGATAATAGTGTTCAGCGTAGTTGCGATCTTCAATATTTACCTCGTTTTACTGCCAAACGTCTGGTACCGAAATCACTTACTGCTAAGTGTCGTCGTCCTATGGTTATTAAGTGCATACGTGGTGTTGCCGCGGTTGCACCGATTTTTGTCTAAATTGTATGTTCCACAGTACTTTATTGGCCGGACGCGTACTGCTGACGGGCTATTGGGTGATTCTGTTAATCTGGCGGTAATCGGCAAGCAACGAGCGTTAGAGAAGGTATTGAAAAAAGCTGGTTGGCAACCAGCAGATCCACGAACACCGAAAACCGCTCTGAAAATTATCTGGTGTAGTTTGCGTCATCGTTCGTACCCGCGCGCACCGGTTAGCGATCTATTTATCTTTGGTCGTAAACAGGATTTTACCTATCAAATGGAAGTAGGTGGCAATCCTCGACAACGTCATCATGTGCGCTTCTGGAAGACGCCCGCAAATTGGTATCTGCCTGGCGGTCATCAAGCTGATTGGTTGGGTGCGGCAACATATGACAAGGCGGTTGGCGTATCATGGTTCACTGGACAAATAACCCACACAATAGACATAAATATTGATAAGGAACGTGATTTTCTGATAGAAAGCTTACGTAAGGTGCGCGCATTCAATGCGTACGATGAAATCAAGCATTTCTTTCCTGCATATCAATCTATTAATGGGGGTGGGAATCGAATAATGACTGATGGTTCGTTAGCGTTTATTCATCTGCCAGAGAGGAAGGCAAAGTGACTATTATTACGTTAACCGGAGACAATGATTATCAAATTATTGAGCAGCTTAATAAACTCGAACAAAATTTTCGTGGGCAGTACGGTGAAATGGGAGTCGAGCGAATAGATGCCGAAGAGATTGAAACGGCCGAGTTCGTTGCTCGCATTAGTGCGAGGGGATTATTCACTCAGAAGCGTTTTATAGCTGTTCGAGGCATGTCCAAAAACAAACTTTTAAGCGAAAAAATTGAACAAATAATTGATTCACTTGGCGATGACATCGAGTTGGTGCTGATTGAGCCCAATGCCGACAAACGTTCACGTTTGTATAAGTTTTTGCTGAAACACACGGACTGCCGACAGTTTACCAAGCCAGACGAACAAGGTAGTGCCGCATGGGTTGAAGGATATGTGTTAGAAAACGGGGGTAAAATAAGCCACCAGACAGCGGTCCACCTTGTCGAGCGACTAACGCCAGATCAGCTCTTGTTAAAGAATGAATTGGACAAACTGCTGCAATATCAGCTGGTGATTGATCGCGACACCATTGATTTGCTTACTGAGCCATCTCCCCAGAGCAATGTGTTTAACTTATTGGACGCCGCCTTTGCGGGTGACGGTGTGCGTACGACCAAGCTATACCATGAGTTGCGTGAGCAGAATATTGATCCACTCCGTATTATGGGAATGATAGGTTGGCAACTAAATGTGTTAGCGATTACAAGTGCGGCTGGCAAACGTGATGTGACTACTATTGCCAAGGATAGTGGACTAAATCCGTACACTATACGGAAAAGCCAACAGGTAGCGAAAAGGTTAGGGAGTAAAAAACTAAAAGTATTACTTACTCGTACAGTTGAACTTGAGTATGAGCTAAAAACCAAAACAATGGATGCCGATGCCGCTCTACAGCAACTTCTGCTTGAAGTTGCCCTCGGTTAATGAATGCTTACTTTTTTGGTTTTGACGAAGTGGTGGTTTTTGTAGTGACCGTTCTTTTCGTAGCGGTCTTTTTTGGAGTTGCGGGTTTTTTAGCAGTAACTTTCTTGACGGCTGGCTTTGTTGCGGGCTGAGACTGTGTGTTGTGTATTGCCTTGGCTAGTTGCCTCTTCTTACGAGCGGCCTTGTTCTTATGGATAACGCCTTTTTTTACCGCCTTGTCCAGAGCACTTTGGCTCAAATTAATAGCATCCTCAGCTTTCTTTTTGCTTCCATTTAAGCTGGTTTGAAAAGTTTTCAGGGCGGCTCTCAGCGACCGTTTGGTCTTGCGGTTACGGATGGCTGCCTTTCGGGCTACCCGCACACGTTTCTTCGCTGACTTTATTATCGGCATGTATTCTCACTTACACTTTTGAAAGTTAGTAAATCAGAGGTACTATACAAGATAGTGGCCTATTTTGTAAAGCGATCACCTTAAAGAAAATATGGACAAGGTATTTACATTTATGGTAATCTCACCTAGAAGAGTTCTAAAATAAAAACCATACTAATCATCTATGAACCCCCAACAGTACCAACCACCCAATGGACAGCCGCCGATGTCACCTCAAGGGCAGCCTCCGTATGGCCAGCAGTCTCCCTTAGGACCATCGGTACCACCTTCATTACCTCCTTTGCCTCTATCTTCTTCTTTTAGTACACCACCTTCCCAGGGGCCGTCACCTTATACGCCGCCTACAATTGGACCTGCGCAACCTTCTCTCGGACCCAACCCATCATCAGCGCAGCCGTTGCAGCCTCTAATTCCACTTTCGCCAAATGCACCACCACCTGCTGAGAATAATAATCCCTCGGCAAGTGCTGTCCGCTCTCAAGTGGCGGATAGTATTAAAAATGCCGTTAATGTATTGGTGACAGTAAGCACTAACCCTTCGGTTGACCAATTGGCTACAGCAATAGGGTTGACCCTGGTGTTGAATAAGATGAACAAGCATGGGACGGCCGTCTTTAGCGGGGAAGTACCCTCAACTATCGAATTCCTCCAACCAGAGCAAACTCTCGAGAAAAATACAGATTCGTTGCGTGATTTTATTATTGCCCTTGATAAAGCCAAGGCAGATAAGTTGCGCTATAAGTTGGAAGACAAATTCGTCAAAATTTTTATTACCCCCTACCACACTAGCTTGTCAGAAGATGATCTAGAATTTAGCCAAGGTGATTTTAATGTAGATGTAGTGGTGGCACTTGGGGTAAAGCAAAAGGGTGAGTTGGATCAGGCGATAACTGCTCATGGCCGGATTTTGCATGATGCCAGCGTGGTAAGTATCAATAACAGTATGGGTGGAGAACTTGGTACCATTAATTTAACTGATACCAAAGCCAGTTCGCTCAGTGAGATTGTGGTTGGGCTACTTGATGGGATCGACGGCGCGAACAAGGTGCTCGATGGACAGATTGCCACCGCTTTTCTTACCGGTATCGTGGCTGAAACAGAGCGTTTCAGCAATGATAAGACCTCGTCGCTTACTATGAACACTGCTGCGAAACTAATGAGTGCCGGCGCGAACCAACAGCTGATTGCTACCAAACTTGAGGAGCCTAAACCTTTACCTCAGGACAATGAACAAGTTGCGGCAAAACCTTCAGCTGAAGCTGACGTACCAAAGCCGATGCAAAGCAAGGATGGATCGTTACAAATCGAGCACGACGATGAAGAGGAAGAAAACTCCAAGACACTTGCTGATATTGAAGAAGAAGTAGCAGGTGATGGAGGTGAAGACTCAGTCGATAAGATACATATTGATAAAGAAGGGACTTTGCGTCGGGCAGTTGACGTGGGCCAGGAACCCATATCCGATCCTCCCCAACCCGCGGGAGCTTCCCGTATTGTGACACAACCGCCAGTATTAGGTAGCGCGCTGTCGGCTAATACGAAAAGGGAGTCGGTTGACCCTTCGGTTGACCTGTTGACTGCGCAAACGGCAGCTACTTCACCAAATCCGGTGCTAGAACATACAAAAGCCCCTTCAATTAATCCTAATGCGACTCATGATTACGGCAAAGAGACACTGGATGAGATCGAGCAAGAAGTTGCCAGTCCTCACGCACAAATGTATGATGCAAAGCCGCCAGTTATGCCGGCTCCTGCGGCACAACCTACCACTGAGTCACCATTGCAACCAATCGCGGCGCTAAATGCCCAGCCTGTCGACCTTAATCTAGGCCACAATGACAATAAGTCGCCTGTTGGTAGTTCCCCAAGCTATCCTGAGCAGCTTGTACCTCCTGCGGGTCAACTACCACCCGACAGTACGGCAGGTAATCCATCGCCATCACCACCTCCACCGGTGCCACCGCCCTTTATGCCTCCAAATGATGGACAGCTGCCACCACCTACAGCGAACCCCTAAACTGATTGTAGGTGATTGTTGTTCACGTATAATCACCGGTAATGACAAATGCGTTACAGGGCGTACTCTTAGTTGACAAACCTAAAGGCTGGACCTCTTTTGATGTTGTCGCTAAGGTACGCGGTGTACTTGCGTATAGCGGGGTGACAAAGCCAAAAGTTGGCCATGCAGGCACGTTGGATCCATTAGCTACAGGGTTGCTGATTTTGTTATTAGGCGACTATACCAAGCAGGCGAGTCGGTTTTCTAAGCTTGATAAGACCTACAAAGTGGTGATGGAACTGGGTAAAATCAGTACGACAGGCGATGAAGAGGGAGAAAAGACAGTACTTAAGGGCCAAGTACCGACAAAAGAAGCACTACTTGCAGCCTTTCAGGGTTTCTTAGGTGAAATATCTCAAACGCCACCTTCTTATTCTGCCATCAAAGTTGGCGGCCGACGGGCATATAAACTCGCGCGACAAGGGAAGAAAGTTATTTTAGAACCTCGGGCTGTTTTCATCGACTCAATTAAACTGGAATCTTATTCTTATCCTGAGGTAGTTTTTCTAACTCGTGTATCAAGCGGCACCTATATACGTAGCCTTGTCGAGGACATAGGTAAAGCGCTTGAAAATGGGGCGTATACCAAGGAATTGTGTCGCACTGCGGTGGGTAATTTTAACCTTGCGGATGCGCTTAATATCAAGGATCTTTCAGGGGAGCAGATACACATTTCACTACTGAGGCCTTGAAAAAATTGACTATCTCTGTTAGAATTAGGTCGACGTATGATCAGTGGTGAGAACAAACAGGCGGTAATTGCCAAATTACAGTCCAAGAAAACCGACACAGGCTCTAGTGCCGTACAGGTTGGTATTCTTACTGCCAGAATTGCTGAATTGACTGAACACTTGAAAGTTCACAAAAAGGACCATGCGGCACGACGAGGATTGTTGCAAATGGTTGGTGAACGCCGACGTTTGCTGCGTTACATTGCTTCTAAAGATAGCGATCAGTACCTGAAGCTCATTGAAAAATTAGGCATACGCCGCTAGTCTGCCATTTTAGGCGGACGACTTTCGACTTTTGCTTGAATTCACGGCGGGTAATCGAGGCTAGTGCGCGTCACCCCTCCCAACATGACGCATACAGGCGGACGATCTACCTGCCACGAACTCAGGCGAAAGCAGACAGTTGTCTGATAACAATATTGAAGGATCCAGGAAAGTAACCGTGTTTCTAAGTGACAGAGTACAGGTATCCTTATTCATCAAGGATGACTGGCCCCTGTTACTTAACGGCCCGATCCAGGAAGGCAGTAGGTAAGAGTGCATGGCACAAACCATTAACCCTTTTGGGAAAAAAATTATAAAAGTCGAGACTGAGTTCTGCGGACGCAAGCTCAGCTTAGAAGTGAATCGAGTAGGCTTTCGAACCACTAGCTCGGTCATTGCCCGTTATGGAGATACGGTAGTTCTTGGTACGGCAATGGTTGGCAATCAACCTGTTAGTGGATTTGATTATTTCCCGCTCAGCATCGATTACGAAGAAAAGATGTATGCTGCGGGCAAAATTAGCGGTAGCCGGTTTATTAAACGGGAAGGGCGTCCCAGTGAGGATGCCATTTTAATTAGCCGTCTTATTGACCGTCCGATTCGTCCCTTATGGCCTAAAGGATACCGGCATGAAGTCCAAGGGGTTGCAACAGTACTTAGCATGGATCCTGAATTCCGCCCCGATATGATAGCTATGCTTGCTATGAGCGCTGCATTTATGCTGACAGGGGCACCTTTTGAAGGTCCTGTTGCAGGGGTGCGCGTGGGTTGGGTAGATGGTAAACCGGCTGCCTTTGCCACGCCAGCTGAATTGCAAGAGGGTCCATTAGACCTAGTAGTAGCTGGCACGAAAGAAGCCATCATGATGGTAGAAGCTGGCGCCCAGGAGGTAAGTGAGGATGATATTGTCGCTGCCCTGGAATATGGTCACAAAGCTATTCAACCGGCCTTGTTGCTTCAGGAAGAACTGATTAAGAAAGTAGGGGTGGAAAAACAGGAATACGAACTCTCTCTCCCCGATCAAGACATTCAAAATCGTGTCGAGACGTGGCTAGCGGGAAAATTGGGCACAGGTCTGCGCTTACCATATCCGGAGCGTAATGATCTGGTCAAAAAACTTCGCGAGCAGATGCTTATGCATTTTGCTAATGAACTGGGTGAAGCGTATGACGACTTGGCTTCAGAGTATGAAGATGCGTTTGTGATGGCTCTTCACAAAGATGTGCGGAAAGGGATTGTAGAGGAGCAGGTTCGTCCTGATGGCCGTAGTTTAGAAGAGATACGACCACTATCTAGTGAAGTCGGTATTTTGCCTCGGACCCATGGATCGAGCTTATTTACGCGTGGCCTTACGCAAGCTATGAATATAGTGACATTGGCGCCGCTGAGTTTTGCCCAGCTGATAGACACTATGGAGCGTGAGGGCGAAAAACGCTATATGCACCACTATAATGCCCCTGGATACACAGTCGGCGAAGTGCGTCGCCTGGGAAGCCCGGGTCGGCGTGAAATCGGTCACAGCGCACTTGCAGAACGAGCCCTTGTGGCGGTATTGCCCGACGAGAGTGACTTTCCTTATAGCATACGTTCGGTAACCGAGATAATGAGCCAAAATGGTAGCACCAGTATGGCGGCAACCTGTTCGAGCTGTCTTGCACTCATGGATGCAGCAGTCCCCTTAAAACGACCCGTTAGTGGAATCGCTATGGGGCTTATGATGGACGGCGACCGACCATATATTCTTAGTGATATCGCTGATGCCGAGGATTTTGCGGGAGATATGGACTTTAAGGTGGCAGGCACCGAAAAGGGTATTACTGCACTACAGATGGATATGAAAGTGCACGGATTGCCCGTGCCGGTTCTTAAAAAAGCTCTCCTGCAAGGTAAAGAGGGTCGCGGCGAGATACTTCGTCACATGCTGACGGTTTTGCCTAACTCACGCCCCGCATTAAGCCCACACGCTCCTCGTGTTGAGTCAATTAAAATTAATCCAGAGAAGATTCGGGAAGTTATCGGTAAAGGTGGGGAGACAATTAATAAGATAATTGCTGAGACCGGTGCCACCATTGACATTAAAGACGACGGCACTGTCATGATAGCCAGTCCCAATACCGCAAGCATTGATGCTGCAATCGCCTGGGTACGGAATCTTACTGCCGAACCTGAAGTTGGTAAAATTTACAAAGATGCCCGTGTTGTCAGTGTGCTTGATTTTGGAGCATTCGTAGAAATCCTGCCCGGCCGTGAAGGGTTGGTACACGTGAGTGAAATGGCCGAAGAACGTGTCAATAAGCCTAGCGATATTGTCAAAGAAGGTGACCGCATAACGGTGAAACTGGTAGCTATTGATGACCGTGGACGCTTGCAACTTAGTATCAAAGCGGCGAAGAGGGAACTCAAAAAATGAGCCAGGCTCGCCAAAAAAGTGAATTTCTACCCCATGGCCGTATTGCTAAATTCATGATTGCCCTGCTGGCACTTTTGGCGGCGTACATAATGGGTTCGCGAGCATTAGATACAGGTAGTATCGGACAATATGGGCTGACCTTACTGTTTATCTTCTTTGCGGGCAAATATCTTATTCGTTTCGTCCGACCTTCATAATTTTTACTATGCACACACCATCTTCATTACCGGCACTCGAACAAATCAAGAGCGATATTATCAATGACCAAGTTTGTCCTGAGTTAGCCGGAAGCGCAACACAATTAGTGTTTGGTGATGGCGATCCTCATGCCGATATCATGTTCATTGGCGAAGCACCGGGCAAAAATGAGGATTTGCAAGGTAAGCCGTTCGTTGGGGCAGCCGGAAAATTCCTGGACGAGATGCTTGCGATGAACAATATGAAGCGGGCAGAGATTTATATTACTAATATCGTCAAATATCGGCCGCCGAATAATCGGGATCCACAACCAGATGAGAAAAGGGCTTTTATGCCGTATTTATTGCGTCAGATAAAGGCTATCCAGCCCGTATTAGTGGTAACACTGGGGCGCCATAGTATGGAAGCATTTCTGCCTGCTATGAAAATCTCGGCAATCCATGGCCAACCAAAGCGCATTTTGTTGCAAGCGAAAGATATCAGCAATGATGCCGCAGAAGAGACCAAAATGACTGAGACTGGCACATCGCTTGTCGTTTTACCATTATTTCACCCTGCGGCGGCACTATATAACGGTGATATGCGCCAGACTCTTATAGATGACTTTGCCAAAATTCCCTCAGTAATAAAGAAATTATCAATAAATAATTAAACCAATCATGAAAGGAAATAATTTTAAAAACTAACTCAATTATGAAATCACCTAATTCTAAAAATACTAGACAAAATAACGGATTAAAGGCACAGCCGGTATCGGTTGGACGGAATGTTTCACGCGGTGCAGCAATTCGAGCCCAAAAGCGCAGTCAGGAAGATGCCCACCGTATTGCCAGTCAATACCTGGATGCAAGCGCGAAACAAACCAAGCCCTCAAAACGGGCAAACGTCATTGATGACCGCCCACGATTGAATATCATTGCCTTAGGCGGCATGGATGGTGGCGGATCAAAAAATATGCTGCTGGTTGAATACCAGAATGACGCTGTGGTTATGGATTGCGGAAATGATCTTAGTGTTGATCTGCCCGGCATCAATTATGGCATTGCCGATACTGCTTATCTTGAAAGCATTCGCCATAAATTACGGGCCTACATTATCACCCATGGTCACCTTGACCACATCGGTGGATTACCCCATATCGTACCAAAGCTACCGGCGCCGATTTACGGGAGTCGGTTTACCATTGGTATGGTAGAAAAAGTATTCGAAAACTTCGGTGTTCCGTTGCCGGAAGGGTTCGAACTTCGCACTGTCATTATGAACGAGAACACACATGAGCGGCTAAAGATAGGACCGTTTATGGTGGAACTTGTTAGGATCACTCACTCTATTCCTGGCAGCACCTGCATCATCCTTGACACACCGGTAGGGAGGATTATCAACACCGGCGATTTTCGCCTGGATCCTAACCCGTTGGACCATGAGAGGACAGACACAGACCGGCTCAAACAGCTTGGCGATGAGGGGGTGTTGGTGCTTATGAGTGACAGTACTACTTCAGAACGGCCGGGACGCACACCAAGCGAGAGCACTATCGAACCAACCTTTATCGATCTTTTTGACCGTGCCCCGGGGAGGGTATTCGTTGCCATATTCTCGAGCAATATGAACCGCATCCAAATGGTAGTAAACGCAGCCGTCCATCATGGTCGCAAGGTCGCCTTTGACGGACGGAGCATGATGACTACGTTGGAGTTGGCAGTAAGACTTGGCATGATGAAAATCCCGAAGGGCCAGGTTGTACCGATGGCTGCTATCGGCAGCCTGAAGGATGAAGAAGTAGTAGTTATCTGCACAGGCTCACAAGGCGAACCAAACTCGGCTTTGCAACGCATGGCAACCGGTGACCATAAGCACATCAAGCTGAAGGAGCAGGATACCGTTATATTGAGCTCCACTCCAATCCCAGAGAGTGGTAATGATGCACTTATCGGTGATATGGTGGACAACCTGATGCGTAACGGGGTGCATGTTTTTCGACACGTCACCCATGACGTTGACGGAATCGGGCCTTTGCACGTTTCGGGACACGCTAGCTTAGAAGAATATGCCGAGATGATTACCATGACCAGGCCACGGTTTTTTATACCTATTTATGGCGCGTATCGTTCCAAGCAGTACCACATTGAGGAAGCGGTCCAACTAGGTATACCAAGAAAAGACACCCTTAACGCCGAAAACGGACAGATTATCTCTCTCACCCCAGACAAAATGGAAATTACTGGCGAAGTACCACACGGCACAGTATTGGTTGATCAAACCGGCGCGATAGTCAGTAATGTCGTAGTAAAAGACCGGTTAATGCTGGCAGAAGAGGGCTTGGTAGTAGTCATCTTAACAATTGATAAAAAAGCAGGCACTTTACTCACTAGCCCAGATATAATCAGCCGTGGTTTTATCTATATACGGGACAATGAAGAGCTAATGAACGCATTCCGTACAGAGCTGCGGCGGGCAGTGTCCCAGCGTTTCAAACGGGTCGACCTGGACCGCTTCAAGCAGGAATTAAAAGAACATGTCACGCACTTTTTATTCGAGCGTACTCAACGGAGCCCGATTATCATTCCAGTCGTGAATGTTGTCGGTGGAAAAAATAATAACGATAAACCCACCAACGGTGAACAAATTGCTAAAAAGAGCGGTGATGAGCAGGCAGAAGAACTGCAGAAACGCTTTGCGATGATGCGCCAACGCCTACTCAACCAAGATGCAAGGGTAGACTAAGCAGCAGCGATATCCGTTGACAAATGATGTAATTTTTGCTATAGTATTGCATATGGAAAAGCCTATGAATGAAGGAAACGAAATTCGTCCAAATGACTTAGAAAACCTGAACTGGCTTGAAGATGAAGCCCGTACCCCGCAAGGTGAAGTAGATGAGTCTTTGCTTGGTCTTTATGTGAAAAGGGAAAGGTTGTGGGAAGATGCACGGGACAGAGGCGGCGTTGACGACGTAAAGTTGGGGGAATTGTATAAGGATATTAGGCAACGAAGAGAAGATCTAGGCATGCCCCCAACTTATACTGGAGAGAGTGAAGGTACACCTGACCAGTAGGGAAGCTTGCTATAATAAAAAAACAAATGGCAAAAAAGAAAAAAAATACCAGAAAAAAGGTTGAACAGGCGGACAACCAAGCGGTCTTTTGGCCCCTGGCTGGTGCGATACTTCTGATGCTGCTCGCAGTGTTTCTGCTTCTGGGCGGGTTTGGCACTGGTGGACCACTGCCAACCACCTTGTTTAGAGGAGCATATTGGGCGCTTGGTTGGGCAGCCTACTTCAGTTCTGTCGCGTGCGCATATATTGGCGTTATGAAGTTCACGAGTGAGGATAGGAAAATCCCTCTCGCAAAACTTATGAGCATGCTAGGAGCGTTAGTCTTTACAGCGAGTTGGTTTCAGGTGATGTTCTCGCAGCGAGGGGCTGATGGCGTTTATAGCGGAGGTCACGGGGGACAGATTGGGCAGCTGGTTGGTAATGCCGTCCTCAACCTTATCGATAAGTGGCCGGCAACCTTGCTGTTTTTTGTGTTCGCGTTGCTGTCGTTCTTCTTTGCCTTTGGCATCTCACCAAAAGAACTATTAAAAATTGGGCAACTGTTTAGAAAGCCGCAAGAAGAAGATGAATTGGCAGGACTCAAACAAACCAACTCAACTTTCACCCTTAACGAGGGTGTGCCGGTAGAGCGCCATTCTGGCGCGGCACGATCTAATTTTAAAAACGTGGCGGCACATATGGCTCCGACCGAACAACAAGAGGCCTTGACTACAACCAGCGACCCCGACTGGCAATTTCCCTCTATCAATTTACTGAATCAGAAACAAGACAAAGCTGACGCGGGTGATATTGAGGCAAATGCCACCGCTATCAAAGACACTCTGGATAACTTTAGTATTAGTGTAGAAATGCAGGGTGCAAACATTGGGCCTCGGGTAACTCAGTATACCTTACGGCCCCCCAACGGTGTGAAGCTCACCAAAATTACCGCTCTCGAAAATAACCTGGCCCTTGATCTTGCGGCTCATTCTATCCGAATTGAGGCGCCTATCCCCGGCAAACGACTAGTAGGTATTGAAGTGCCGAATGTGAAGCCTGCGATTGTACGTATTAGTAGTTTGTTGCAGTCGGATGATTGGCAAAAATTGAAGAGCCCATTGGGATTCGTAATCGGCAAGGACATTGCCGGCAAACCAATTGTGGGTGAGCTGGATAAGATGCCGCACTTATTAGTTGCCGGGCAAACGGGGTCGGGGAAGTCAGTCATGATTAATACGGTGCTTACCAGCTTGCTCTATAGGAACACACCGAGTGATCTTAAACTTATTCTTGTTGATCCAAAACAGGTTGAATTGACACCATATAATGATATACCCCACCTGCTTGCACCGGTCATACATGAACCTGAAAAGTGTATCTCTGCCTTGAAATGGGCCGTTGCCGAGATGGATCGACGTTTGCGGACGATGGCAGAAGCCAACCGGCGTAATATTGCTGAATACAACGCTCTTAAAAAAGAGGAGGGTATGCCCTACATCGTGATTGTAATTGATGAGCTAGCCGATCTCATGATGATGGCTGCCCGTGACGTTGAGTCTCTGGTTGTTCGTTTGGCACAAAAAGCCCGTGCTGCCGGTATCCACCTAGTGTTTGCTACTCAGCGGCCCAGTGTAGACGTTATCACCGGACTTATTAAGGCCAATGTACCTGGACGTATTGCTTTCACCACCCAGAGCCAAGTGGATAGCCGCACCATTATTGATCAGGCTGGCGCTGAGAAGCTGCTTGGTCGGGGAGACATGTTATTGCTTACTTCTGAAATGCCAAAACCAAAGCGTGTGCAAGGTGCGTTTATATCTGATGCCGAAACACTGAAAGTTACCGATTTCCTGCGCACCCAACGGGCACCCATGTATGATGATGAGGTAGTCAGCCAGCCGGTTCAATTAAGTGGCGGGCGTGGTGGCAGTTTGGTCGGAGTTGGTGAAGTAAATTCTGCCGACGAGCCAATCTTCCGGGAAGCTGTACGGGTGGTGATCGATGCTCGAAAAGCCAGTACCAGCCTTTTGCAGCGCCGCCTAAGGATTGGTTATAGCAAAGCAGCCAGGATAATAGAGACAATGGAAGAACAAGGTATCGTGGGGCCGCAGGACGGGTCACGCCCACGTGAAGTACTCGTACATAGTCATGAGGAAGTTTTTCAGCCAAAAGATTACGGTGGCGACCATCCAGATAGCAAAGCTGACGCGAATAAAGATGACGAGCTTCCAGAGGGAGACGAAGAAGAATCGTAAAAAACGGACTCTAAAATTGCAGATTATATGCCAAGAAGTGTATTATTGAAATTAACCATAAGCAAAATAGAGGACATGAATGCCTCCGCAAGACCCACAGAATCCGGCACCGCAGGTGCCACAACAACCTAGCCAACCTTTACCACCATCTCAGCCGCTCACGCCTCCGGTTAGTGGGCAACCCTCTCCTTCTCAGCCGATCCCGGTTACGAACATCAGTCAACCTGATGTCACTGGTACACCGCCGCCCTCAGCGGTCCCGCAACCACAAATTGTTGCGCCGCCAGCTACTCCACAGGTAACGCCGATAACTCCACCAACACCAGTACCGGTTGTCGTATCGCCTTCGCCATTACCACCAGCGAATCCACAGGCTGCTCCTGCGCCACCCACCGTAGCACCAGCGCCACCACTGTCCCCCAATCCAGTACCACCCGCTACAATGCCATCTCTTTCACAAGCTCCGGCAACAGTGAGTCCAATAGCGGCACCTTTACCGCAAGCGCAACCAGCCTCGCAACCAATTATTACCGCTAGTTCATACCAAGAGGGCAAAAAGGCCTCAAAAATACTCCTGTTCATTGGTATAGGAGTAGCCGCCATAGTACTGCTGGCTGGCATTTTCTTTGCAGTTACCAAACTTATGGGTGGCATAAAACTTACGGCCTACAATGATAGCAATGTCGAAATCCTCTACCCGAAAGGTTATGAAACAGAAGACCATACTAAAGAGATAATAAATAACTTTGGCACTGATGGTACAGGGGGTAGTACCGGTGTCAGTATGAGTGAAAAAGGTGGGGAGGAGATACATCGTTCCAATATCGGAGTGCTCGTAAGTGCATCTTCAGGTGAATTAAAAGCAGATCTTGATAATATTGAGAAAAATCCTTCGACAGTAGAGACTTTCGTTGATGACCCGGATGTGAAGCTTAGCGATTCAAAGGCCACGAGGTTTAAGCTCAATAGCAACGATGCAGTGAAAGTCACTTCAAACTACACTAAGAATACGGACGGCAAAAAGAGTGAGGGGAAATGGCATATGCTGATAACGTATACCTCTAAAAATAAATTTGCCATTGTAATAATACAGGCCGATCAGTCAGACAAAGGGCTTGAGCAATCAGTCGATAAGATATTCAATTCGCTCAAGATAAAATAGCTATTTTCTGTGTAGATTGTAAATTGTCCTATAGTAGGGTATAATTACCCCTGTAAATAAAACTTCAGGTTGGCGCCGCTTGTGCAGCTAGCCCTCAAGGACCAAAGGAAGGAGTGACACTTGGGAAACTTATACGAAATTGCCGTAATATTGCATGCTGATTTAGAAATTGATCCGGCAAAAGGCACGGCTAAAGTCGAGAAAATATTCAAAGACAACGGCGGGAAAGTCATAGGTACCGATAACTGGGGCAAGCGGAAACTGGCGTATCCCATCCGCAAGCAAGAACATGGGCTATATGTGTTTTACCAGGTTGAGCTACCAGCAGAAAATGTTCGCAAAGTTGAATCAATACTGAACATTACTGATGAGGTCATTCGATTTCTGATTACCAGGCCGGACCTGAAGGCTATCCAGAAGGCTGAGGCAGCCAAGGCAGAGAAGCAGAAGAAAGCCAAAGCGCGACAGGAGGCTTCAGCTGAGTCTGAAGATCAACCAGAAGATAAACCAAAAGCTAAGGATGAGAAAAAAGAAGTAACTAAGGAAGAAGGAGCCTAAAATGGCACGATCACTAAACCAAGTTTTTTTGATGGGCAATCTTACACGTGATCCTGAACTGCGCCAAATACCAAGTGGGCAGAACGTTTGTAGTTTTAGCTTGGCTCTAAACCGGGCATACAAAGACCAAAGCGGCGAGTGGCAGGAGGCTACCGATTTTATCGATGTTGTTGCCTGGGCAGGCCTGGCCGAGAGAGTTGCGCAGTACCTTACTAAAGGACGACGTTGTTTAGTGCAAGGTCGTTTGCAAAGCCGAAGCTGGGAACAGGATGGACAGAAACGCAGCAAGGTAGAAGTCCTAGCAACTGATGTTACGTTCCTGGATAGTCGAGGAAGCGGGGGTAATAATGACGAGACCCCAGCAACAATTCCTTCTGCCGGTAGCAAATCGTCAGGCACGAAGAAGCCAAAAGATGAGGATGTTTCTATCGAAGACCTCACAAATGAACCGATTAACCTGGACGATATACCGTTTTAAGAATAATTTAATAAGAAAGGAGAAGCTCTGCTTCTTAAGGAAAAAGGCAGCCCAAGCAAAAATGACACTTTTTGCCTGGCGCGATGAGAAAAAACGTAGTTTTGTCTCATAAGCGGAGCGATACTATATGGCAAAGATATTCAAGCACTACACCGATGTTGCCTACTTTGACTATAAAGACTTTAAGACATTGCAAAGGTACATAAATGTGTATGGCCAAATCGAAACTCGTAAGAAAACCGGACTGACAGAAAGCCAGCAACGACACTTAGCAAAGGCAATCAAAAGGGCCAGACATTTGGCGCTTTTGCCTTTTGTAACAAATGGTTAAAGGATGTAAGGAAAATACATAAAATATGTGCGAATCACATTTTTTAATTGGCGGTAGAGAAGTTGAAGTTATTTCCTCTGGAGAAGTGACGTTAATAGGGAAAGCGGCACTCCAGTCTTATGCGAAGCTGGAGCAGACGGTAATGACTGCAAACCCGCAAGAAGAAATCCCTGCTGAGATAGAGGTACAATATGGCTCTATCGATAACTGACCTCAAAAAAGGAATAATCTTCCAGCTTGAGGGCACCCCTTATAAGGTAATTGAATATGCGCAGAAGGTAATGGGTCGGGGTGGTTCAATTGTAAATGTGAAGATAAAAAGTTTACTCGATGGCAAAGTGCTGGATAAAACCTTCAAAGGCAATGAACAAATTCAGGAAGCGGATGTTGCCAACAGCTCGCTCCAGTACTTGTACCAACAAGGCCAAGCGTATTACTTCATGGATCAAGATAATTATGACCAACATGAGGTGCAGGCAGATATTATCGGTGAACAGGCGGGGTTTCTAAAGGAGGGTGACCAGGTGCAAGCCCAGTTGTTCAACGGAAAAGTTATTAGTGTTGAACTGCCCAAAAATGTGCCGCTAAAAGTGACCTATACTGAGACGGCCGTGAAGGGTGACACCACTAGTAATGTAATGAAAGATGCAACCCTGGAAACTGGGATTACGATTAAAGTGCCATCGTTCATCCAACAGGGTGATATCGTCAGCGTAGACACTGCTTCCGGTGCATACAGGGAGCGGACGAAGTGACATGTCGGGTCGTGCCGAGTGGTATATTGCTTACTTAACAGAAAAGTGGGCAGTTGGAACAAGAAAATCACGTAATCCCCAGCATCTTACCCTGGTGCCACCTTTTGAAGCATCTTTAGAAGTTGTGCTCAGAACCGTTTCAGTGGTAGCAGCTGAATTTGCACCTTTTTCGTCTAAAGTAGGTGAGCAGAGTCACTTCGGGCACAACCGCTCAATAAATGTTTTTTTGGTTGAACCAAGCCAAAAATTATCCGATTTACACAACCGGCTAATGGATTTGCTGGCAATTAATGGTGTGGATGTGATCAAATTGCGCCACACAAGGACTAGTTTTCATCCCCATGTGACCATAAAACCTTCTCACGTGTCCCATTTGCGGACTGGTCAGTCACTGAAGGTTGATCATATTGCAGTGATTCAAAAAGATAAGAACGATCGCATAGTGATAACAAAAGAGGACTTTTATGACCACAAAAAACAGGCTTGATTCAGTTTTGGTTATCCGTGGACTGGCTTCAACCAGATCGCAAGCTGCGAACCTTGTGCGGCTTGGCCTAGTAAAAGTTGATGGGACAATTGCTACTAAGCCAGGACAAATGGTGGGGGATGAGCAGCGTATTGAAGCTAATGAGCAAACGCGTTACGTATCTCGCGCTGCCTACAAACTGGAGTCTGTCGCCAAGGTTTTGAAGGTCGACTTTTATGATAATGTGGTGCTCGATGTTGGCTCGAGTACCGGTGGTTTTACTGATTACGCATTGCAACATGGCGCAAAGAAGGTTATTGCTGTTGATGTGGGCAGCAGTCAAATACACGCAAAACTTCGCGATGACCCACGCATTGAACTGCATGAACAAACAGATATCCGTGAGTTTCTACCCACTGATTCAATTGATGTTATCACGATTGACGTTTCATTTATCAGCCTGCGCCAAATTCTGCCATATCTTGCCCAAAACATTCCGGCTAAAGTCGGGGTAGTAGCTTTATTCAAACCCCAGTTCGAAGCGCGGGGTATGCTTAAGCACAAGGGTGTAGTAAAAAACGAAAAAATTCGCCGTCAATTACTGCATGACTTTGAAGCGTGGGTAAAAAGGTATTATCTGGTTGCTGGCAAAATGGATTCAGCGGTAAAAGGCTCACAGGGAAATCAGGAACGGTTCTACTTATTGCGTAAGTTAAAAAAAGTAGATTAGACTAAGGTAAATTATGTATTTAAAAAGTCGTGTTTCAGCGGGCAAGCAGCTCTCCAGCAAGCTTAAGCGCTACAAAGGCCAGCCGTGTGCTGTTGTCGCATTGTCTGACGGTGGAGTAGTAGTGGGTGCCCAAATTGCGAAGTCACTCAAGTGTGTGATGACAATGCTTTTGATTGAGCCAATCAAAATTCCAGGTGAGCCAGAAGCCATCGCAGTTATCAATCAAGACGGACAATATACCTACAACCGAATGTATTCGACTGGCCAGCTAGAGGCTTTTGATATGGAGTACCATGGCTATATCGAACAGGCAAAACTGCAGAAGATGCATAAAATGCATCGGGCTTATGGTATCAGCGGACTGATTGATAAGAGCTTGTTGAGGGGCAAGAATATTATTTTGGTTTCTGATGGCCTCAGCACCGCCTTTTCGCTGGACGCTGCCGTTGAATACCTTAAACCTGTGCCGATACGGCGATTAATTATTGCTACTCCACTAGCTACCATAAATGCCACTGACCGTATGCACATACTCACCGACGAAATTCAGTGTCTTAGCGTCGTCAATAATTATATTTCAACTGACCATTATTACGATGACAATAAAATCCCTTCGCACCTAAAAATTGTTCGCTATATCCAGAGCTTAATGAAACATAGCTCCCACGAATAAAACCAACACATATAATTGACAATTATGTATATTATATGGTATATATTTATTTGTTAGTTTCAAAAAACAAACATGTCAAAAATTACCACTACGCTAGTGAGTCCTTTCGCTAGCAAATTAACCCTCACAAAATTGCATCTTCTCACCAGAGGATTGGTGACAGTAGGTGAATTTGTCAAAGTACTGGCAGTAAGTTGTGGTCTGCTTATGTTTGTACAATTAGTTTTTCCATCGCAAATAACGCGGCCTTTTATCGCCGCATCATACGGGCGTGTAGGATTCAAAAGCCGCCGGGCAATCGAAAACAAATTGCAGCAGCTTAATGACACGCCGATTATACTCCAGCTCGAAAATACTTCTTATACGGAGAAACCTTCGTCTATTGGCATGAATATAGCTTCAGAAAAGACTGCCAGCCAAGCTGTCCAGTATAGCTTGGCAGAGCGGCTTACGCCTTTCAGTTTGTTTGCTCGTCACGAAATATCCCTGCACAAGCAGATTGATGACCGCAAGCTGGACTTATTCATTCAAAAAGCTATTGCTGAAAACAAGCGGCCAGCGAAGAATGCACAACTCACCCAAGACGCAGCCGGTAACTATAAAGTCCAAGGCGGTGAGACGGGTGCGGAATACCATCCAGAGACACTAAGAAAATCCCTGATGGAGTTGTCTTATGGCGAAAGTGTTTCGGTGGCAATCAAAGGTTCGCCAGTGGAGCCGCCCATCAGTGCAGGAGAATTACAAATTACCATTGCAAAAGCTGAAGCTGTGGTAAGACAAGGGATCATGATTCTTATTGCAGGAGAGAATCACTCAATTTCCAGTAACCAGCTTAAGGGCTGGATACGCGTCGTGCTGGACGAAACTCACGGTACAACCAGCCTTGAGTACGATAGGCAAGCAATTGCGGCGTGGGTACAGAGTAAGGCTGCAAAGTATTATTTGCCCGCAACCCCCACAACAACGAGTGTGGTAGATGGCAAAACGGTCGAAACACGTCCTGGCAAAGAAGGTCGCAGGGTGGAAGTCGACCAAACAGTCAATGCAATAGTCGCATCTTTAGATAAAGGTGCACCGCTATCCAATGGGGTTATAAAGCCTGTTGCACCGGTCAACCAAGTGAGTCGAAGTTATACTGCGACCAATCATGGTTTGCAATTACTCATCGAAGACTGGCAGCGTGAGCAAGGCAAAGCCCGTGTCGGAGTGGTGTTCCGTGAAATGGGGGGTCAAGGTCGGCAAGCTTCAGTCAATGCCGGCCAAACATTTTTTGCAGCCAGTTTTTATAAACTCTATGTGGCTCATTATTTGCTCTCGAGGATTATGAACGGCCAACTTGATCCAAACGCTCAGTTGCAGGGTGGCAGAAGTATAATCACATGCGTAGAAGTGATGATTGTAAATTCCGATAGTCCTTGTCCTGAAGCTGCGGCTTCAGTATTTGGCTGGAACCAAATCCATGCTTTTGCTCATGCTGCAGGTTTTGGTTCTACTACACTTGCTGCTGGTAATATCCGCACCAGCGCGGCTGACACCGCTGATTACATGACCTGTCTTTACCAGGGCAGTTTATTGGGTAGCTATACCGGTGCAATGCAGGGATGGATGCAACGCCAAATTTACCGTTCGGCAATTCCTGCCGGTGCAAAGGGAAGCGTCGTAGCAGACAAGGTGGGTTTCTATAGTGGTTCTTGGCACGATGCCGCTATCGTGTCTGGTCCGAAAGCTACTTACGTCTTAGCGGTGATGACTGAAGGTGTTGGTCCGGCATCGATTGCTACACTGACACAACGGATACAAGCTACGTTTGGGCAATAATTTTATACGTTGAAGCGGAACTCAACAATATCGTCTGGTTTGAGTACGTAATTTTTGCCTTCTGTACGGACTTTACCGGCAGACTTGGCAGCTACTACCGAACCCGCTGCCAAGAGATCCTGGTAGCTCACTACTTCAGCAGCGATAAATCCTCGTTCGAAATCAGTGTGGATGACACCGGCGGCTTGCGGGGCAGTGGAGCCCTTGGCAATAGTCCAGGCCCGTACCTCTTTGGGCCCAGCCGTTAAAAAGCTCTGCAAGCCCAGCATGTCATAAGCAGTGTGAATAAGCTGGATGAGTCCAGACTCTTTTTGTCCATAACTGGCGAGTAATTCCTTTGCTTCTATGTCATCAAGCCCTCTTAGTTCACTTTCCAATTTGGCACAAAGAAACAGAGCGTTTGACGGCGCCACCAGGCTACTGAGCTCAATACGTTTGGCCGCGTTTTCGAGAGTTGCCTCATCAACGTTAAAGATATACATGACTGGTTTTGTTGTAATAAGGTGCAGGTCGGCAATATGTGTCTTGTCTACATCCGCCTCCTGAGCTAGTCGGCCTTCATTGAGTACCTGGCCAACCTTTTTATATGACTCCAGTATGGGTTGCAGTTTGGGATTGGCTCGTGTTTCTTTTTCCAGGCGCGGCAAACGTGTCTGTAAGGTGTGTAAATCGGCTAACACCAGTTCTGTATTGACGGTCTGGATGTCTTTCTTCGGGTCTGGAGCCTCAGCTACATGAACAACATTTGTATCCGAAAATGTCCGTACCACATGAGCGATGGCGTGACAGGAACGGATATGGCTTAAAAATTGGTTGCCCAGGCCCTCACCATGACTGGCACCAGAAACCAGGCCGGCAATGTCTACAAATGTAACGGTTGCCGGAACGATGCGGTCGGTTTTATAAAGTTCGGCCAGCTTTCCCAGACGTGAGTCAGGGATAGGCACCGTACCGGTATTGGGCTCAATTGTCGCGAAAGGGTAATTGGCAGCCAAGATGTTGTTATCGGTCAGGGCATTAAACAGGGTAGACTTGCCAACATTCGGCAATCCGACAATGCCTATACTCAGCATACAAACCAACCTGTCCTGTGGCTAAAATGGGTATCTGACCCCATATAGTTGCTTCCTCCTGCGTTGCTGTGACTTTTGATATGAACCTCCTAACTATAGCTTTCTTATCTGTAAAAACCAACTTTCCTAACATTTCTCGTACTCCATCAATGACTTCTTGAAGGGTTAACTTTGGCTGATGACTGAGTTCTTCCTCGGCTTTAGCAATATCATCGTGCAGGCTGGCTCGTTTCTCCAAGAGGTTGTTCATCTCCTCTTTATAAAGCCGTTCTGACATTATGCCTTGACCGTAGGCTCTAGCGTAACGCTTTTCTTCTTCGTCTAGCTTCTGAAGTCGCTTTTTAGCGTCATCTACTCGTATTTTGACAGGCGAAGCTGTGCTGCTGTTCAGCCATCGCTTTGCTTGCTTCTTAATGGCTTCTTGGTCGGTCACTAGCTTCTCTAGCTCGTTCCACGCCAATATGTCTAGGACCGAAGCATTAACGCCACCTGCGTGACATTCACGAGGCAAGGGAAATCGTGTGAGCCTGTCAGTGCAACGATAATAAAGGTGGCCGTTGTTGGCGGGGTCACCAGTACGAGGCTTGCCACACTCACAGTCAATTAAACCTGTAAGTAGGTAGTCATTTTTCTTGTTATTGCGGCGGCTGAACTTGAGATTTAGTTCTAACTGCTGCTGAACTTTATCAAAAACGTCGTCTTCCACAATACGTGGCACTTCAACCATTACCCATTCATCTTTAGGACGAGCGACACGGCTACCTTTCTTAATGCGTCGGTACTTTTGCGTTGGGTCTTTAGGATTTTTGGTCTCTACGGCCTCGGTCTTGTTGTAGTAGTGCTGGCCAATATAGGTGGTGTCACGCAGCATACGAGCGATAGGGCCTTTGGTCCACGTCATACGCTTTTGCTTCTTTGGAGGTATACCAAGCTCGTGCAAACGTCGTATAACGTCACGCAGGGCTACACCGTCGGCAACCCATTGAAAAATCATTCTAACGACCTCGGCCTCCTTTTCGTTTATCTCAAAGTAGCCGTCTCTTGCGTCAGGACCGTTCTTAATGCGGTGGTAGTAGTCATAACCATACTTCGGGTTGTAGCCAAGGAGCTTTTTGTTCTCACGCACCTTACGCATTTTGCCGAGCCTCATACGTTCAGCGATTTTGATACGCTCGTACTCGTGGAACACACCCATAACACTGCCCATAAGCTGCTCTTCGGGTGTCGTACCGTTTATATCGTGAAGGCTGACGCACTCAATGCCGAGTTCTCTTATTTCATCAAGCACAACTTCCTGATAAACGAACTTACGAGCTATGCGGCCTCGGTCATAGAAGTAGAGAATATCAAACTTGCCCTCCTTAGCGTCGGAGCGTAAACGGTCAAGGTCAGGCCGCTCAAGCAGCGTACCTGTCCAGCCATCATCTTTATAGACACACTCAGGCAGCAGGGTATGACCGTCTTCTTTTATACGTTTCCTGAGCTCCATTTCCTGATTTTCAATGGTCTCTTCGTCTTCCTGACGGCCTGTGCTGACACGTGCGTAGTAAGCGGCTCTCATTGTTTCTTCTCTTTATCAGTTGCACGGTCAGCCACAAACTTTTCTAGTGCTGCACGGCTTATACGATAGCCACGACCTATACGTATAGCAGGTAACTCACCACGCTTAATGTAATTTAGGACGCTCTGCCAGTGTACTTGCAGTGTCGTCGCTACTTGTTCTACGGTCATATACTCTTTTTCCATACTTTATCCTTTATAAGTATTTGTAAGTTATTGTAATGGTCTACTTCTTTGGAGTAAAGCCCTTTTTGGCAGTCTTACGTCTAAGGAGTAGCTCAAAAATGTAGTCATAAGCTGCGTCTACAGCAGCAGGGTCGGGGTTCTCAACCTGACGATACGTCACCTTTGGCACGGGTACTTTTCTAGGCATTGAGACGCTCCCGTGCTTCACGTTTTCGTAAGGCTTGCGAGGCCAACGTGCTAAATAGCTTGCCTGGATTGCTAGCGTCCTTCGCTCTTCCTTGCCACTCTCTAATCTGCACTGGACCGAAGGTGTAGATAATCTTACAATACCAAGCCCTGAACTCAGGGTTGGCATACTCGGCTATTAGCTCGTCTGCTAAGTCATCTACAAACTCTACTGGTAACCGTTGTTTCCAGTTATCATTCGCACTTAGGTTTAGAGTAGTGTTATCTTCTTCATTCCCCATTAGACAGTTACTATGGCGAAATAAAGTAGCGAAACCGTTGAACGGCACGCTGCTGGTACTACATAGAGCCTACGAACTTCTTACTACGGAACTATACGGAATTGTGGGGAAGAGATTGTATATGTTTTCTTAATTCTTCAGCTTGACGGACATTGAGCGTTAGCTGTGTGCGAAGCTGTAGCTTATCTTTATCATTCACGGGCAAAAAATACTTAATTAGCGGCCCAGTGAAATCTGCTTTATATGTAATCGTGCTTAGTGGCTGTGATTTTTCGGGTAATGCTCCAATTTCAATAAGCTCCTTTTTGGTGAGTTCGGTATCGGGCTCTTTCAACACAAGATAATCAAACAAGACGTCAGGTGTTGAGCCAGCCTTGAAGGCGTGGAGTAAGTATTGCTTGTCATCTATTTCCACGTACAGCTCCACGTGGTCCTTTACGAGCCTAATGAGCACGTCGCCATATTCCTGCCTGTATTTTTCAAACTCTTCATCAAAAGCAGGTTGCTTGAGCGTAACTTTGAACTGGTTAACCTTCCAGTAGTTTTCTGGCGGTTCAAGCATAGTGCTTATGACACTCAAAAGCTGGTCTCTACGTGGCCAGCAACCAATGATACCGTCAGCTACGAACCGTTGGAGTAGTTTCCTTTGCTGCGTGGCGGTGTACTCATCTTCTGGCTCTGTAACGTCAACGTAAAAGGTATCGCTTACATATGTAAGACTATCTTGCTTTAGTTTTTTCAGCAGCCACCAGATACTTTTCTCAACATCGTTACTTACACTCATTAACATTGATTATAAACTACTAACAGATACGATTTTGATAAAATGTAGAGTAGTTATGAGTACGAAAACGGGAAGACCAACAAAAGAAACGCCTCAGGTTGTCACAAAACTCGTCGCTGCTTTCAATATGGGTTATAACGATACTGAAGCCTGCTTTTACGCTGGAATTAGCCGTAACACGTACTACAAATTGCTCAAGGAAGTCCCTGACTTTCGTGACAAAATAGAGCAAGCTAAATGCGGCTTGAATATGAAGGCAAAGGCTGTCGTGGTGGACGCTCTTGATAAGGGTGATATTGGCACGGCAAAATGGTGGTTAGAGCACCGAGCACAAAAAGAGTTCAGCAAGAAGGAAGAACCGAAAGAGTTACCAAAAGATTATCAGGAAGTGCAGGACCTGAACCGTGATGCTCTGGCTAATCTAGAGGAGCTTATCTGTATGAGATATAGAGGGCTTTTGTTTTTGCAGCGAGAGCAAGAACAGTCAAATAGGCTACTCAAAAACGATAAGACGAAAAGCCGCACCGATGAGCTACTGAAATTACCTGATAGCAAGCTAGCAGACCATATAGAATTAGAAATCTATGCTACAGGTAGAGACAGGGCTGATGTTAGGCAGCTTGTCCAACAGAGGCGAAGTATCAAAGGCGAAATTAAACTTATACCATCAAAAGTTCCAGCGATATAAGAAGTAAACTCTAGAAAACTCTTGCAAAAATAAGCGTTTTATGCTAGGATATAGCTTATGTCTGAACAATATCGTCCACACGAAAGCCAACCATCACCAGAACAACTCCTTCAAGCAGGTAGTGAGTTCTTGCAGCACTTCGGTGTTGAAGTAAACCCAACCGAACAGCCAGAGCAATTTCTGGAAGCGATGGCTCAATTAGACCCTCGTTATCAGGGTGGACGTGAGCTAGTCCGTTGGCAGCTAGAAGCTGACCAAACCGAATGGGACGAAGAAACTAAGGGTGTCATTATGCGTGCCGCCGAAAGTATGCGTATGCTTGAACCTGAAACCCCTCTACAGGGCGATTTTGATGTTGTTATTGCCCTAGGTGGTGCTCGCCAGGCCAACCTTGACCGTGCTCGTTACGCTGTTGAGGGTGCTAAAGAGGGCAAAACCAGCTTCAAGTCCTTGGTTGTCGCTGGCTCTAGCCGTGAACTTAACGAGGCAGAACAAGAAAACGCTTCTAACTACGCTCCTGGTGCTGAGACAGAGTTTGACCTCTGCGTAGGTGCTGCTGCAACCGTTGCCAAAGAAAACCCAGGTTTAGTTGCAAGCGTTGCCTACATTGAAGACAAACGTGCTGGTACGCCTGTTGTTATTGAAAGAGTGCTATCTACACTACGAGCAAACGGCAGCTTGCCAGAAGGTGCTCGTGTCGCTGCTGTTACTACTCAGATTTACCAGGCTTCAACCGAACTTGATTTAGCTCGTGTTGCCAAGCAATTTGGCGTTTCAGAAGCCTACACTGCTGGTAATCCATCTGACCCTAATGTAGTTGCTAAGCGTACACCTGCAACATACTTGAGTGAAGTCTTGCGTACCCTGAAAGCGGCTGCAAACGCCGCTCAGGCAGAACGATAATTTACAGCAAATTAGCTAATTTAGCGATAATTTAGGCAAAGGAGAGAGATGTTATGAGTGGAGAAGGACAACCAAGATTTGATATTGAAGCTGAGCGTGCTAAATATGAAGCAGTACCAGAGTTTCAAGAACTACAATCACAAGTGCCTGACGCTTTAGAAATGGTTACATCAACCAAAGGTGAAGAGGGCTTACGAGGTCAAGAACTCGTAGACTACTGGGACAATATAGGTAAAGGTGCAGGTGGCTTCTACGACGATATTAGAGAAAATGGCTGTTCAAGCTGTGGCTCTCACACGCCTGGCTGTTGCGACGGCTGTGCGTAGAATAGCATTCGGCTTATACTGAAACTATAATGTCCGAAGTGCCTAATTCTCACGAGCAAGGTTTTGACCAAATCATAGAGGAAGCGTTGTTACAGCCTGTTCCGAATATGGACGAGCTGCGAGAGCGTAAAAAAGGCTATAACGAGCTTCCGATTGATGATACACACCCAAAGTTCGGTGAGCCTGTGGTAGATATTGCAGATTATGGGCTAGCAGGACAGGCATACTACTCACGGCCTAATGCCGCCACAAAAGAACCTGTGCCTGGTGCTCCTGCCAATCTTTATGTCCGTAAATCGGTAGCCGATACCTTGGCTAAAATCAACGCTTCATTAAGTCACCCTGCCATTACAACCTTTTTCGGTGGTGAGGTTGAATTGTACATTGAAGATGCACTCAGGCCAGTTCCTTTGCAACGCCGTCTCCACGATGAGCTAATACCCGCCTTGCTTCGCAAGAACCACCCTGAAATATCTGGTGATGAGGTGGCAGAACGTATTAAGGACATAATCGCCGTGCCTTCTACTGACCCCAAAAAGCCTTCTCCGCACGCCACAGGCGTTGCTCTGGACGTTATTTTGCGTTATAAACAGTCTGTTCCTGGCTATGTAGATGGTAGCAATGTTCCTGTCGGGCATTTTGACGGTGAAACCAGTGCCAGGATAAACCCTGACTACTTTGAGCAAAATGTACCAAAGTCAGACGAAGAACGCCAGGCACAGCGAAATCGGCGAGCCTATTATGCGATTATGACTGGTGCTGCTTTTGGAGTGGATACGGGTCTGGTCAACAATCCTACAGAATGGTGGCATTGGGGTAGGGGTGACCAGCTTTCAGCTAAGGTGCGTGGCGACGAAGCTGCTTACTACTCGCTTGCCGAGCCTGAGTAGATTACAAGTCCTTATTTAGGGCAACCAAAACTTTTGTAAAAACAGCGTAGAAGCGGTCACGGACTTCCCTGAACTCCCTTCGCAGTCTGTCTTCTTCCTCTACAACCTCAGGAGGGTGAGTAGCCAGGGTGGTGCGATAGGGATATTTTTCAAAAAAGGCGTCTAGTTCGGCTATCTTTTCATCAACTTCCTTAATAACCTGGTCCACTTCTTTCTCTAATTCTTCCCACATTACACTCTCTCCAATGCCAAAGCGGCTTCTAACTTTTTAGGGAAGTCTCTTGAATAACCACGCTTACCCTGGTCGGGTAGTGGCATTTTTACTCTAAGTTCAAAGGGTAGGTATGCGTCTTGAGAGCGGCTATGCTTAGCACCTAAAACGACCTTTCTCTGATTTTGGCTGTCGTATGGTAGGGTTTTGTCTTGAAGGTGCCTATAGACAAACTCATGATCTCTATTGTATCAGAGGTAGAGGGCTTTACCTCTGATAAATATCATAAGGTATGATTACATTAGTTGTGTACACATATTGACAATCGTAGATAAATAGATAGATACTAAGTTATAGCATCAAGGGTGGGGAAAAAGGAGGTTCTATGGCTGTACAAAATAATAATCCCACCGGTTGGGTCGGTTGGGCATATTTCGCGAGTTTTATGATGGTTTTCCTTGGTACGTTCAAGGCTATCGCGGGTCTTGCCGGTATCTTTAAGAATAATTTCTATGTGATCACAGAGAACCATTTGTTAGCGTTCAATTACAAAACATGGGGATGGATCTATCTGATTTTGGGTATCGTAATCTTCATGGCCGGGCTTGAGCTTTTACGTGGTGCAACTTGGGCGAGAATAGTTGCTATCGCACTTGCCATTCTAAGTTTGGTGGCGAATGCGGCATTCCTGGGTGCATACCCACTTTGGACCATAACAATGATGGTTGTCGATGTGCTTGTCATCTATGCACTGACAGTGCATGGCGCAGAACTTAAGTCGTGACCAAAGGTTAAACGTTTCTACAAGTAAGGTTTTCTGTGGTAGGCCTGGTGCTGCTTTTTGGGAATTTTCTAGCGAGAGAAGAAGTACAAGAAATTACTGCTGTGAAAGGGCATCGCGCAGGGCGTAGAAGGCTGGCTTGGGCCGGTAGGATTTGTCGAAGGGCAGCGGCCGAGGGTCCTTAAGACCAAGGTGGTTATACCAAGTTTCTTTGTCGGTGATGCCAAGTAAAGCAAAGCTGTGACAGACTTTGGACTCAATACAGGCGCGCATCATTTCGTAATAGATATTGGCTTGTATCTGATCTTTGTCCTTGTCATCCGCACGCACGTCTTGCATATTTACATCAAACTCGGTCACGTACACTTCTACACCTAATTCTCCAAACCGTCGCATATTTGCGATAACTTCATCTTTGACCGGTGGATGTGTGCCGTCGACGTGCATCTGCATACCAATGCCATCTATGGGTACACCGCGCGCCTTAGCCTCTTTTATATATGTGTACATATTCATCAGAGATGTCATTTTTGGACTCATCTTCGAAATCGTTGAGGATGAGTTTGGCCTGCGGATCAGCTTGCCGGGCCCATATAAAAGCTTGGTCTATATAGTCCATGCCGCTGGTATGATCTGCCCACCAGTCTCGTAGGCCAAAAATGTGGCGATTACGACTAAAGGCTTCGTTGACGACTGTCCACTGGCGGATGGTGCCTCTATAACGCGTACCGACTGTGGCAATGTGGTCGTGGATTAGATTGAGTAGGGTTTTTTTGTCATAGTTGCCGTTTTTGAGCCAGTCGGGCAGCCATTTTTCTTCTCCCCACAAAAAGTGATGTGCTTCCATGGGCATGTGGTTGCGCCGGGCAAAATTAACCACCTCATCCATCTGCTTGAAATTGTAGGTAGTGGCGCTTGGCCGTAATCCGCCGTCAGTAAAATGCCAGTTCGGGGTATTATCGATGGTGGCAAAATCGAACTGCGAAGTAAGGATGTGGTGATATGGCGGTTCGTTCATAAGCGTGCGAATCGAAAAGTTACCCAGCTCAATCTGGTGTGATTTCGCTAGGTCTTTGAGGGGCGGGTCAGGCAATTTGGCCGCAGTTAGATGGTGCAGCATAAAAATAGTTACTACAAAAGTGACTATAATTATCCCGAAACCAATACCTGATAAATAGAACCGTTTGCTTCGTGTCATACCCTATGGAGCTTAGGGCAAAGCAGATTGCCGGCAAATAAGATAATTCACAAAGCTTCAGCAAATTCAGCCATAAAATTGCCGTTTCAGGCTAGAGACCAGAGGAGCAGATTGACTTATAACACTTATTTTGATATAATTTGGACAGTTAGGCAAAAATAAAACTATAGTTATGGAAATTGTTCCTAAAACACCCCAGGAAATAGCTGCCCAGGCGAAGGATGCGTATCCCTATTTTGGTGGTTTGTCCATGTCCGAAGACGAGACAATACGTTTAGATAATCAGGCTAAAGAATTAAAAGAAGACATCGAAGAGCTTAAACCCTATACGTTATCCGACCAGGAACTTGCCCTGAAGTTGGCTGAAGCGACAGCAGAAGCAGCCGAGAGTGGAGTTTGGCGGGCCGACAAAGGTGAAGGGGCAGATGAACGCATTGACTTTGCTACCCGCAAAAGGCAAGAGTGGGGATATAGCGAAGAAGAAGCGACAGCAGAAGCAGCCAAAGCTTTAAAGAATAACGGGTACCTAAGTGCTATTAGGGATCAGCGAAAAGAGAAGGAGCGTTTATTTAGGAATCCGATCAATGAATACATTGGCCACCATCAAATGGATGCAGAAGCAGAAACACAAGAAATCGATTCCTTACTGCAGAGGACTATAGATATTACGACATTAACCGAAAATGAGCGTGCCAAGTTGGCCAGTGACTTTTTGTCGGGTAATTTTTTGTATCATGGTACCGGTACCGAACAGCTAGTGAAAGTTTTGGATACGGGAGTGTTGGCAAGCGGTAAAACCCTGCAGGAGCGTGAGGTCCAAGCAGCAGAAGCTGAAGGCCGCGAGACTAAATTTATCCGTCGAAATTCCGGTTTTGAGGGAATATCGTGGAGCATGAATGGCGTTGATGCGCTACCAGGTGATCGTTATCATTTGGCTGGTTTTGTCGCCGCTCCAGAAACAATATTAGGTAGCGAGCAACAATTAGCCGTGCCATCGCGCCCGGCACCAAATGAGGTTTTGCAAATTTCTGACGCAATTGAGGCTAATGAGTTCTATGACGCAAAAACCCAGTTTGAACTCTACAAAAGCATCGGCCTATTTAGTGAAGCGAACTCTTTATCAAACAACCTTATTGCTGTCAGCAGATGGAAAGACGAAGAAAGCCGAAAATCCATGGATGAGCCATTGCTATATCAGGCCAGGCGTGATGTACTTGCTGGGCCAAAATATAAAGAGGAACTTCGCAAATTGTTTACAGTCGAAGAAGGTGGTGCGATCCGCTTAAGTCCTGACTTGTTGCAACAGGTTGATAATGAAACTCCGGTGGCAGCAGTTTGGCTGCAAGCCGTTATCGATACTGGTCGACTGGAGGGTACCAAGTTTGCGGGCGAAGATGTACCGACTATCATTGGCGAAATTGATAAAGAAAACATAAAAGAATTACTGTCTATTAGTCATCAGGACTGGCAGCAATACGAGATGATAATTGATGAAGCCGAGAATAACACCGACCACATTGAGGTGCCTGTTGAAAATATGTATTTTGTGGCACCACAAAAGGATGCTGAAGCCTGGCTCAAAGTGATTGCCCGTAGTGGCCATAAACCGGCTGGCATCTTGCTTTATGATGATAAAAAGGTCCGCCTGGAAAACTTTGCTTCTTCGCATCGTGGCGACCACGAGGAACTCACTCAGGAACTTCGTTCGGCAATCGTGCCAGACGAGGGTTATATTGAATATTCGCAGGTTCTCGGCTCGGACTTTCATAATGATATGCGAGTAGGTTACAGACATCACGTGATTGGAGATAAGCATTTACAAAACCGTCAATCCATTAAAAAACGTGGTGATAAGTTAGTAGTAACTTCGGCAGAGCGGTAAACATCTGCTTTTTACTCTAAGCGATAATAAACCTGGCTCTAAATAGAATAGTGAAGGGTTGGATATTTCTGTTATAATTTAGCCTAAGAGAAGCATAAGAGATTTAAAAAGCGGCAAACAGAATTTATGTCGGACCAAGAAGATCTTACAAGGCCAGGTGGGCAGGTGATTGAGAGCCAGCCTGGCCCTGTGTTTACTAAAAAATCACCTTTTAGGCTTGGTAGAAGGAAACTGGTAGTAATAATTATCCTTTTGCTGCTTATCGCCGCAGCGGGCTACTATTGGTATACCAAACAGCAGGCAGCTAAAACCGCTAAAAATCCTGTTTGCACGGAGGATATCCTCCACCAGGCTGATCCGCTATTAGATAGCGCCAAACGGGAAGAGCTGGCACCACTCGTTGACAACATCAAAAGTAAGAAGAATTACGAGAAGGATGCCAACTGTCTTTATATAGTGGTGACTTACTATGTCAATGTGGTTGAAGGAAAGAATGCCCGCACCTACTTCGAGAAGTTAAAGCAAGTCTACGATCCGAATAAACGGTTTAGTTTGACCATTGGTAGCCACGGCGGAATTGAAGATTTACAGGCCAAGGTCGAATACGCTGAAGCAAGAGAAAATATGAAGGTAACACCACGTTATGCGCCAGAACGTTAGCCCTCTACACCAACGCGGTCTTCACCATACCTTCTTATTTGCTTTTAAGCTTACAGCTCTAAGTATATTAGTGATGATGGGCGTTAGCATACTGAAACCCAGACCTGCGGCCGCCTTTGATCCACGCGGAATTCCTAACGATATCAAAGCTGCTATTAATGCTTATGAAGGCAGGTGCGCTGGAATGGCAGAGAAGTACTTTTTAGTGGACTGGATATCACCGCGCGGAGATACGGCGAATCGTGGTCCGGTGAAGGTTTACCCTGGTACGCAGGTAGTACCGCTGCAGATCAACTACCTTATTTTTGTCTGCCATGACAGAACAAATTATTCATATGGCACTTGGGGACCATTGGGAGCCGCCGGGTTGCCGGATGATTTGCAGACGCCAAATGCGAGTATGAGCACAGATTATCGGTGGAAGAGTAATAGCTGGGCCGCTCCGGATGGAATTGTTAATCCGAACTTAATAGGCGATGCGTATAATGTTGCAACTAATAAAGACCCTAATAGCCGTTATTGGTACAGTACACAATGGTTCGACTACATTGCGCCGGCACCGATGTTTAGATCAAAGAATATCTCAATTAATTTCACGGTGCATGAGTGGTTAACTTATCATAATAACTGGGGTGATACATGGTGTGCTACCAGCGGTGGAACGCAGCATATTGCAGGTGGAGCTGCGCCTTTTGGTTGTCCGGGACATAATATTTCGTATCCAATTTTTATAGAAATGACCAATTGGGGTGCCCTTGGAGTACTTGATGCCATAGACTGTCCACGCGGTTTTCAAGGCTGGGCTTTGGATATGGATAGTCCTGGAACTGAAATAGCGATTCATATATATGCTGATGCGCCGGCTGGCGCGCCTGGAGCTAAAATCGTCGGTGGTTATGTGGCAAACCAGCCACGTCCAGATGTAAATGCTGCGCTTAAGGTGCCGGGCAACCATGGGTTTGTGATTCCGCCGGCAAGTATACCGGCTCAGTTCAGGACAGGACCAAGGACGTTTTATCTATATGCTATCGGGGTAGATAGAGGCGGAAGAATTGATAATCTTAATCCACTGATTGCTCTCCGGTCTACCAATTTCGTGGTTTGTACCACTACCTCTTTTAAACTTACGCCCGTTGCTCAAACGCCCACCACGCCTGACGAAGAAAATCCTACCACCATCACCTTCACCAGTTACGTGAATGGCACGACTGCTACACCTGTACAAGCTACGTCAACCCGCAGCATAACCTACCAAAAGGGCGGTGTGGGTCCGTACTTACCGCTGGTACCAGCCATTAACGACAGCCGCAAGTTCGAGAATGGTCAGAACCCCAAACCTTCCGGGATCTACACGGATGTTATTACGGCTGCTCCACCTGGCGGTTGGCAGGCAGGGGATAGGTATTGCATCTCTCTGAGAGTCGCGCCTGCCGAGGGTACGGTTGATGGTAGCGGTAATCCGGTGACTATCACTAGAGCATCTGCAGATACAGCTCCGGTCTGCGCGACGGTGGCCAGCAAACCATACGTGTCATTCTTTGGCAACGATATTACGGCTGGATCCCGGTTTAACTGCAGTGGCCCGGTTTCCTCTGCAAAAATTATGGCCTATAACCGTGGTGGGGCGGGCAGCCCTGGAGCAGGCAACCAGCTTGGCGTGTTTGCGGTGGGCCCGATTACTGAGTTTGCCTCGGCCGCTTTGCGAACTAATGCACCTATGCCACCGACAGGGCTCACTTTTGCCAATTCACCATCGAGTGCCTGGGGAGGGAACTTTGGTGTTGCAAACTGTTTGCCGGATTATTTTGCCAGTGCAACTAGTCCAAAACCGACAGGGTATAGAGTGTCCGGTGCCGGTACACGCAACATTGTTAGTTCCGAGGTCGAGTATGTAAATGGTGATGCTCTTATAGAGAATAATGTTATTTATACGAACGCTGGTAGTTGGGCAGCCCAAAATCAAGTGACTAGTTACTACCTGATTGTTAAGGGAAATATCTACGTTGCTCCCGGCGTAGACCGGCTGGACGGTGTTTATATTGCACAACCTGACACGGCTAACCCCACTAATACTGGCAAAATTTACACCTGTGCGAACACCGCGACCCGCCTACCTGTTGGCCTAAGTTCTCTTTACACTACCTGCAACAAACAACTCACTGTCAACGGCACCTTTATTGCCAGTCAAGTGAAGTTTCTCCGTACCTTTGGCTCCTTGCGTGATTCTGTAACTGCTCCCGGCAAACCTGCCGAGGTCTTCCGCTTTAGCCCTGAGACCTACCTGGCACCAGGTCCGTTACCCGCAGGCACTGCATCAGTGAAGAAATATGATTACATCACTGCCTTGCCGCCAGTGCTGTGACAATTCCTGATTGGGCCTAAAACTCTTGTGCTTTAGGATGGAACTGTCTACTATTGATGTAAGCGAACGAGTATATTTTTGGAATAACTATGGATCCAACAGATAAAGACAATTTAGTTGGCAAGATGAGTGAGCCAACGGTAAAACTTGTCAAACGACGACATAGAGTGTCAGGGAAATGGCTGTTACTACTTATCGCTATTGTCGTCATTGGCGGTGGTTTGAGTGGATATTTTTTATATCGTGCTCACAACAAAAAACAGGCCATTACTAAAACACCCGTCTCTCCTTACCCGCCGACCCAAAGCCCTGATGCCGGCAAAGATGATAACTTTGTCAACAAAAATAAGCAGGCACTAAACCAGGATTCTGATGAACAGGCGCTTTTGGGGCGTATAAAATTAGCAAACTACTATTTTAACACCTACAAAATTGATAAACTCCTGGAGGAATTAGCACAAATTAAAAAAGAATACCCTGCAGCTGAACAATATCAGGAATATCTAGTAAGCCTTTACGATGCCTATGTCTATAAAGATGACCAAACAAATATGGTAGTTGTTGCCAAGAAAATCGTGCAACTCGAAAAAGCAGGGAAGTCGTATGATCAGCTTGTGCCTGGCGCAGAAAAACGAGCTATAGAGGAAGCAGCAAAAAAGTGATGCTAGCCATATTAAAGAACAGACGACTCCTGGTTTTCCTAACACTAGTGTTGTGTAGTTTAAGTTTTATTATTCTAGGTGGAACGGCAAGGGCGAATCCTGGCTCTGAAGCCCCATGGGGGGTTCCGGGGACTCTTGTAGGAGATTATGACTATAGGCCCCCAGGTGGTTTATGGGGCCATAATGTTGTCTGGAATTTCTACTATCCACCAGCCGGCGGCCCCATCTATAACCTGTGTCCTGCAAGGAGTGCGCTTGTGCCGAGTGGTATTACAATGGCAGGCACCCCTCATCCGGGGGATTGGACTTGGGGGGTTCATCGTAGCAGTACGATTTATGCGGAAATATGGGGGGGTGCCTATTGGTGTGGTGCGCCGACGGCAAATCCAGTACAAATATGGGACGTGACATACAATGTGAATGTTTGGAACCCATCTATGACAGGGATATATTGGTCAAGTGGCAGACAAGGTACAGGTTGGAACATGACAGATATCGATCCAAATTATTCGGCGGGTAGTAACTGGATGGGGGTGGGCCTTACCGTACAAGGGTTGCGTGATGGAGAGAATATTGTATGTTATGACATTCAAGGTTCTATTAGTGAGAAACCTGGCTATTTTAGTAACTTGGGTTGGTGTACTCATGTTTGGGTGCAGCTTCCTAGAGCACCCGAGGGTTGGGCCGGTGGCACCACCTGTACAAATTTAAGAGGTTGGACTCTTGATAGAGACAGACCGGATATCAGTCTCGAAGTACATGTGTATGCTGATGGCCCGGCTGGTACCGGTACGGGCATACTTGCAACTTACGCTGATAAAGATGATGCTGGTTATAATCTAGGTCCAGTAATTGGAGTGGATGGCGGCAATCATGCGTATGACATAACAATCCCGCCTCCCTGGAATACCGGCGGTCATACTTTTTATGTACACGCTCTCGGTGTGGACATAAATGGTGTAAAAGATGGAATTAATCCTGTTCTTAGTGGTCACCCGGTCAGGCTGCAAACTACCGGTTGTTCTCCTCCGCCTCCACCCAGTACCTTTGACTTCACGCCGAGTGCGAATAATCCTATTCTGCAGCCTGACGAAGAAGCACCCACCACGCTGAAAGTCGATACCATGTATGTGAACTTAACTGGCGCCAGCCTTCCTGCGGCTGGCATCCAGGCGACTGCAACGCGCAAGTTCTTCTGGAAGCGCAATGGTGTCGTCCAGTCGCCGGACTTACGATCCCCGTCCGCAGTGACTTCGCAGAAGTTCACGGCTGGACAGACTAATTTTAGCGATCCGCCTATTACCGTGCCGCCACCGAATTTACAAGCTGGCGATGAAGTATGCGTGACCCTGACTATTACCCCTGGCGGCGGCACAATAGACTCTGCCGGCAATATCCTCACTTCTACCGCTGCCGAATCCAGTACGGCCTGCTCTCGGCTTGCCAACAAACCCTACCTCTCTTTCTATGGCAATGATGTTGCAACCGGTGGCAGCTTTCCAATGGCTGGCTCCTGTGGCGCCAGTGGCACCGGAAAGATTATGGCGTACTACCGTGATATCCCCGGTTCCAGCGGTGGCTCTGGCAACCAGCTAGCGGTCATGGCCAAGGGTACGGTGGACGGCTTTGTATCTGCCGCTTTACGTACCACTACACCTACCCCCCTCAAAGGCCTGACTCTAGCCAACACCAGCGGCACCTACGGTGGCGGCTTCAGTGCTTCACCGCATTGTTTGCCGGATTATTTTGCAGCGAAACCCGCCACACCAAACAGCACTACTGATGTATTCACCATTCAATCGAGCACTCCAGACCCGTATTACATCAAGCCGTATTCGCCAACCCTGAGCTTAGAGAACCCAGGTAATAACGATTATGGCCCAGGTGTACGTAAGACATTGTATGTTGAGGGTAACTTACTTATACGGGGCAACATACGCTACAGCGGAACTTGGGGTACACAAAATGATATCCCATCCATCTATATCGTAGTGAAAGGCGACATATACATAGATAAATCAGTCACTCAGCTGGATGGTACGTATATAGCTCAGCCTATAGACAGTACCAATGGCGGCAAAATCTATACCTGCGTGAGTTCTACTCCACTATTCAGATTCTCTCCCGCACCAAACACTTATTATTCAGCAAGTAAGTACACTGCACCTTCAGGAACGGTGCCTGCCGCCATGTATGCCGACTGCAACAATAAGCTCACTGTTAACGGCGCCTTCATCGCCAACCAGGTGAAGTTTCTCCGTACCTTTGGTAGCTTACGTGACTCTGTCACGCCTACTCCTAAACCCGCTGAAGTCTTCAACTTCAGCCCAGAAACCTACCTAGCTCCTGGGCCACCTCCCAGTACCGCCTCGTCCGTGAAGAAGTACGACTACATCACCAGTTTGCCGCCAGTGCTGTGACAATTCCTGATGAGGCCTAAAACTCTTGTGCTTTAGGATGGAACTGGCTACTATTGATATAAGCGGACGAGGGTATTCGGAATAACTATGGATCCAACAGAGAAAGACAAATTCGTCAGTTCATTAAATAAATTTTTATGTTGGGCTATAGAAATAAAAAATAAATTACAAGTAAAGTGGCGCATTGGTATAATCTTAAGCATTTACGCATTAAATAACAGCTAAGAAGTAATTGTGGAAAATACAGAAAAGTTACCCCAAGAGCAAACAAATGTTCAGGTTGAATCCTCAAGCTTCAAAAGAGGATCCAGACTCAAGCGATTATTAACAGGTAAGCGCAAACTATTGATCTTGTTGGTCACGATTATAGCATTACTTGGAAGTCTAATTTATTTAGGTCATAGAGAGTTATTGCCTGGACAAAAAATTATCTTTACGATTAACGGCAAAAACTATACCGATAAAGAAGTTGATAAACTTATAGATTGGCCTGTGAAACGCAGCAAATCCAAAGATGAAGCCAGTAAGCTTGCTTACGATTATCTAAAACAGCAACAAGCCGCTCGTAACATAGGCATAGAATTAACACAACAAGATATAGGTAATGCTCTAAATAAAATGCAAAAGACTGGCATCGGTTCAATTAATGAAAATGATCCGTGGATACAGTTGGTAGCATACTCAAATGCGTTAAATGACAAGATTTTAATTCAGTCTGGCGGCTCCCCCAAAGGCTATTCATTGATATTTTACTTTGGGAATAAGTTAGAAAGACGCCCGTTTGAAAAAGAGCAGGTACCAGGATTCGGCAATAAAGAACTGATAGAAGCAGATAAGCGATATGCTAAAGAGCGGTCAGAATTCTATAAGTTACAGCTGGATAACCATAAAATGACGCCGGATGAAGCTTATAATGAGGTCAAAAAAGATCCAAAACTTGGTCTCGACTATGTGGTAAATACCAACAAAAGTTCGCATTTTGGCACAAAATCCGATACAAGATGGGAGGAAGAAGTTTATTATAAAGACGTAATAAACGAGATCAAAAGTCAGCAACCACAGGGTGCTATACAGATAAGAACTGGCAAAACTGCTACTACGGAAACCCCTGCATCAGATAAAGAATTCCAGGAGACATTTTATTATTTCGTTGTGCTGGACCAAGCGGCCAGGTCTATTAATAAAAATCGATTAGATAATGCTGTCAAAGAGTTAAAAGCAGACTATTATGGGTATAAGTGAGACATTAAACTTAATTACATATTCGCGGAAATGGCGCATCATTGCTCTAGGAGTTAGTTTGATGATAGCTTGTGCTGTTTTTGGGCTAAAAACTGGACGTGCTTTCGCAGATTGTGGAGTGTATACCGGCAGTCCGCATAGCATGGCCGGACTAGTTGTGGATTCGCAATATATAGATTGGGAGTCTGGTACCACTCAGCAGTCCAATAATACCTTAGTAAGAATAACGACTCACCCTAACACTGCGACCCCCGAAGGTAACATAGTCCGCTTAAACAGTAGTAATTCGGGAGTCATAGCACGTGAGCGGGAGCAGGTTTTTGGACAAGTTTGGAATGGGGAATGTGCATGGGGAGATAACTATGTGACAGTATTGGGGTACAACAATACTTCTCCGTCTACGACTGCTGCAGGTCCATGGGCCTTAGATTGTGACTTATCTCTACACTCGGATTGGGTGCAAAGCTTCTTTGTGACAGGTGAAGGTGTTCCGGATGGAGCTAGGCCAGGTGGCACATGGACTACAGTAAACATAGGAGCACCCAATGGAGATACAGCTAAAATTGTTATCACATACATCGAACCTCCTCTTTTAGGCGATGGTTGGTCAATATTTGAACAGTATTACAATAATGACACATGCTATATCAGCGGCTGGGCAGTTGATATAGGGTCGCCAACTTTTTCTACCACGGTGCATGTGTACTGGAATGCCCCGGCAGCTCCCGGTGGACACGTCATCGGCACAACTGCCAACCAATCTTGGGGAGGGGTCCAGGCACATATCATTAATACCTACCGCAGGGATCCTGGAGGGGATAGTAGTCCGGGGCATGGGTTTCATATGAGGATACCAGACCAGTACCGTGATGGTGTTACTCGCACAGCTTATGTTTACAGCTTAATTCGTGATAATTCTAATAGTTGGCAGCTCAATGGCTCTCCGGTCACCTTTAAGTGCACTTCAGTTGTTGATGGCTGGAGAACCGATATGGCTACCAAAACAGAAAATCTACAGGGTCGTCCGTTCTCCAACACTAGAATTAACATTATGGGTGAAATTGGGGGGTCCAGCACAACAAATCCCTATAGCTGGGAAGTCCGACCTTACACCCCAACTGGAGCACCTACTTTTATACGGCTTCAAGCCCCAGATCCACCACCGCCAGGTTGGCAGTTAGTGGGTTATACCAGATGTGACAACAACGACGTAGGAACAGGCCCGGGGAAGTTTACCCGTACCCAAGTAGATGATGGTACTTGCAACAAAACCAAAGATCCGCGCGCTAATCCTTACAATAACGATACGGCCGGTTTTAATCCACCGGTCGGATATATACACATTTGGTGGTTTTATGCACCTATAGGCAACGCCTTTACTCTTACACCCGTTGCCCAAACACCTGAAGCTGAAGGAGGCAATGAAGAGAATCCGATAGCACAATACTACCGTACTTATGTTACGGGCAGTACCGGTATACCAAGTGTCGGTATACAGGCTACGGCTACACGCACTATAACCTATAAGCGGGGGTCTTCTCCCTATACCAATTTAGTTTCGCCTATCTCGGAGACGCGGCGTTTTGGCCCTAACCAGACTCCCATCCCTCCCTATGAAGACTATATTATTGCCAGTCCACCGGGTGGTTGGCAAGCCGGTGACCAATTCTGTGTAGTATTAACAATATCTCCGGCTGCTGGCAATGTAGACACGTTTGGGAATGTCGCCTCGGTAACTACACCTTCGTTAGCCTCCGGCGTGCCTGCAGGTACACCTACATGTGAGCGGGTAGTAAACAAGCCTTATGTGCAATTCTTTGGTAATGATGTACGGGCGGGCTCAGGTTATACAAAAAATGATGGTTCTTGCGATCAGGCAACGGGTAACATTACGGCCTTTCATCGACAAGGTGTTGATATTCCTCCTGCTGGGGCTGGTGTGCAGTTTGCGGCATTTGCCCGCGGAGCTATCCAAGAGTTTGCGACCTCTATATTAAGGAACGGGCTGGTCTCTGCTCCTCAGCAGCCGGAGGGACTTGCTTTCGCTAACACTGGGGGCGGAGAATCCGGTAAATTTGGCGCGGTCTCTTGTATACCTGATTATTTCTCGAGTAAACCCACGACGCCAACCACTAACACTGATGTGTACCAAATTCCAAATACCCCTACTAAAGAAAGCATCTATATTAAACCTTCTGCACCGTACACCACAACGCTAAGCTTAGGGGGTGGTAATTATGGTACGGGTGCCCGCAAAGTGTTGTATGTGGAGGGTGATGTACTAATAACAGGTAACATTACCTACAGCGGAACATGGACTAAGCGGGAGGATATTCCGGCAATATATGTGATCGCCAAGGGGAATATTTACATTAGCAAAGACGTAACCCAACTTGACGGGGTATATATTGCCCAGCCTGACCCTGCTAAGCTAGGCAGCGGTACGCTTAATACCTGTGTCGTCGCTACCCCCAAGACACGATTATTACCTACACCAATAACGTTTTATTTACCTACACCAATAACGAACATGGGTGATTTAACGAATCCTGGGCAGATAAATTGTCTCAAAAAACTCACCTTCAACGGTGCAATTATTGCCCAGCGAGTCAAGTTGCTTCGTACCTTTAGTAGTCTGCGGAATGCACAATATACGGAGTCGTCAGCAACAAGCAACGCGGCAGAGATATTCAACTTCAGCCCCGAAGTATATTTAGCTAATGATTTGCCGTTACCATTGACTGGAGGAGTGAGTAAAGGAAAATATAATAGCGCAACTACGTTGCCACCTGTATTATAGAAGGGTGAAAACAGTGCAAAAACAAATAATGCTTATGGTATAATCGGGTCAACATGAGTTTACTGAGTGGGGTATCTGACTTTTTCGGACTAGACATCGGCACTACAGCAATCCGTTTGGTGCAGCTGCAGGGTAGTGGGCGCAACAAATCACTCATCCGTTATGCCCATGTACCGGTAGAGGCAAAAATTGCTATGAGTGATTCGAAAGCCGATCAGCAAAAGCTGATGCAGGCTGTTCATGACCTGCTTGCCCAGGCACATGTTGCTACCCGGCATGTGGCGGTAGGGATTCCCTCGCAACGGGTTTTTAGCACCGTCGTAGATATCGACCGGTTAACACCGAGTGAAATTGCCCATTCCATAGAGCTTCAGGCTGATTCGCTGATTCCCACTCCGATCGCCGAATCAAAGCTCGACTGGGCGGTCTTGGGTGATTCGCCCAAAGACAAAAACAAAGTAGAGGTGCTACTCAGTAGCGTGACCAATGAATATATTGAATCCCGTCTGGATATGCTTGAATCTATCGGCTTGAATGTCGTTGCCTTTGAGCCGGACCTGATGGCACTGGCTCGAGCTGTTATACCGGCTGATGCTACTACTCCTCAGATGGTGGTGGATCTTGGTTTTAAGGCAACCGACATCGTTGTTGCGTTTAATGGTGCGCCACGTTTGGCACGAACTATTCCCACAGGCATGGAAGCAATCATTAAAGCGGCCGCCCAAAATCTGAATATCGACGACAAACAAGCTCAGCAATTTGTAAGTAAATTTGGGCTTGGCAAAGACAAGCTAGAAGGCCAGATTTACAATGCGATTACTGGGACGGTTGAGATTTTAGTAAGCGAGATAGAGAAGTCCATTAAGTTTTTCCAGAGCCGTTATACGGCTGTCCGGGTAGATCGGATTATCGTGACTGGCGGCGCCTCATCATTGCCCGAATTTCCCCTATTTATCGCTAACAAATTTGGTCTGAATGTAGAAATCGGTAATGCATGGCGGAACGTCGCATTTCCGGCAGATAGGCAAAACGAATTATTGGCAGCAGCTAGCCAGTTTGGCGTAGCGGCAGGCCTGGCGGAGCGAACAGAATGATCCAGTTTAATCTTCTCCCTGACGTAAAGTTGCACTACATACGTGCGAAGCGTCTCAAACAAACCATGATAACCGTGAGCGGAGTAGTGATAATCGCCAGCCTGACAGTGATGGTGTTACTTTTCCTGGCCGTGCAGGTGTTCCAAAAGAAACATATGAATAATATCAACAAAGATATCAAGGAATCCACCGCAAAACTCGAAGACACCAAAGACCTCGACAAGCTGCTGACCATCCAGAACCAGCTTTCCAGCCTTTCAAGTCTGCACGATAGCAAAAAGATTGGCTCCAGGATGTTTGGATACTTATCACAGATTACGCCCAAGGACGTCACTATCTCTAATGTTGAAGTGGATTTTGCCGCCAGTACAATTAGGATTACCGGCGCGACTAAAGAGATAAACATGGCAAATAAGTATGTCGATACCATCAAATTTACTACTTTCAGCTATCCGGAGACCACTGCCGACGGAAAGACCGAGACCAAAACCGGCAATGCGTTTTCTAATGTCGTCTCTAGTATCTCCCGCTCTGAAAAAGAAGCAAGTTATGCGATTGATTTCAAATTCGACCCGGTTATTTTTGGGGTCAACAAACAGATAACGCTGACAGTGCCAAATCAAATTTCCACTCGTTCTTCAACTGAGAAACCAAGTACGGCTTCGGACATATTTAAGCAACAAACGAATAATCAGGCGCAATAAGGATTTTTATGGTACCCAAATTACAATTCTCATCCAAAAGGCTCCAAATTGACCGCGCTAACGCAACGATGATTATCTCTATTGCTGTGGCAGTCTTTGTATTAATATTTTCAGTAGTTGCTGTCAAAGCACTTTGGAGTCAGCGCAGTTACCAGGCCAGAGTGATCAAAAGCAAAGAAGAAGCCCGCGATCAGTTAAAGAAAAATATCGACACTGTCAGCAAACTGGCTCAGTCCTATCAACAATTTGTTACTGCTCCAGAAAATGTACTCGGTGGCAGCTCCACGGGGGCAGGAGAGAAGGATGGTGACAACGCCAAGATCGTCCTCGATGCTTTGCCGAGCAAATATGACTATCCGGCGCTGGCGAGCAGTGTGGAAAAAATACTGACTGACAAAGGGTTTATGATTAATGATATTACTGGCACAGATGATGAAGCCAACCAATCCGGTAAGGAAGCCAGTCAGAAACCGGAAGCTGTTGAGATGCCCATTAGCTTTTCTGTGACCGGTGCATATAAACCTATCCAGGATCTAGTGCCGATGTTCGAGCTTTCCATCCGTCCGTTTATTTTGAAGAAAATAACTTTATCTGCACAAGATAAGGGTAAGCTGGATCTAAAAATGGATCTGAGCACCTACTATCAACCAAAAAAGAACCTCAAAATCACCACAAAGGACGTGCAATGAAACAAAAAGATATCATACTTTTAATAGTCGTAGCCTTTGTTAGTGGCGTGTTGTCGATCCTGGCAACCAAATTCTTTATTGCACCACCCAAAAACCGTCACCAGCAAGTCGAAGTAGTAGAGGTAATTAACGCCGAGTTCAAAGAACCGGACAAAAGGTATTTCAACGCATCATCCATTAACCCGACAAAGGTTATCCAGATAGGTCCGGAAGACAATCAAGACCCCTATAATAAACCTCAATAATAAGGCGCAAAAATGAGCGTCTTATCCGCAGCCACTCAAAAGCAGGTAGAAGATGAATTAGTGGCTCAAGGCCTGCTTACCCGTGAACGTCTGGAAGAGTTAACAACCAAAGCTGAGCACGACAATATGCCCCTGCTCGGTCTGGTAGTAAGTAGCGGTTATGTGTCTGAGGAAGACCTGACTAAAGTTATCTCCAAAGTCGCCCGGGTTCCGTATGTAAACCTGAGCAATGCCCATATTGATCCTGATGTACTGACGCTTTTACCAGAAGAGATTGCCGAGCGTTACATGGCAGTGCCATTGGGTGAAATGCAGCATCGGTTGGTCGTCGCAATGCTTGATGCGGATAACGTGCAGGCGGCAGATTTTTTATCCAACAAGATTGGTCGTCCGCTTAAAGTTTACGCGGCCAGCGAGGCAGGAATTAAGCGCGTACTCAAGCAGTACCAGGGTAGAATTGACAGCAAAATCGCCGGCGATCTCGAATCCGTCGGTAATGAGGTGCTTGCCAATACCAATCTTGCCAAAGAGGCAATGGCAGGCAGCCATACCAATATCCGTACTATCGTGCAGGATTCGCCCATCAGTAAAGCACTTACCACTATTCTTGAATATGCTGCCAAAAACCGTGCTAGCGACGTCCATATTGAGCCACTGGAAAAATCCCTGAAAATCCGCGCGCGGGTTGATGGGGTATTACGCGAGATTATGAAACTCCCTAAAAGCACCGAAGCACCACTGGTTTCGCGCATAAAGATTTTATCCAATCTCAAAATTGACGAACACCGTATTCCGCAGGATGGTCAATTCACGATAGCGGTAGATTCTCATCCGATTGACTTGCGTATTGCCATTTCACCGGTGGTGTGGGGTGAGCAGGTAGTTATTCGTTTACTCGATAAATCCGGTACTAGTCTGCGGCTTGAAGATATGGGATATCATGGCCGGGCGCTGCGGGCTATTCGCAAAGGGCTTGAACAACCCCATGGCATGATCCTCACCAGCGGTCCTACCGGCTCGGGCAAAACGACCTCTATGTATGCTTTACTCCAGGAGATAAAAAAGGACACGATAAACATCGTGACACTCGAGGATCCGGTAGAATACAAAATGCCAGGCGTTAACCAGATTCAAGTGAATACTGATGTGGGACTGACGTTTGCTACCGGCCTGCGCTCAATTTTGAGGCAAGACCCTGATGTGGTGATGGTAGGGGAGATTCGTGATAAAGAAACTGCAAATCTGGCGGTGCAAGCTGCCTTGACTGGCCACCTGGTGTTTTCGACGCTTCACACCAATTCGGCGGCTGGCATTCTGCCACGTCTGCTCGACATGGGTGTGGAACCATTTTTGATTGCCAGTACCGTGCACACGGTCATCGGCCAGCGGCTGGTGCGTCGTATCAGCAAAGATCACACGTCTTATCAGTCAGACAAAGCCGAAACTGAGGCGGTTCGCCAGACCCTTGGCAAATTGCTGCCAGCAACCGAAGCCGAACGAGCCAGTGTTGGCGAAGATTTGGGCTATGAGAGCTTGCCACTGCGGGGGCAAAACGCTTATACTTTGTTTAAGGGCAAAGATAATCCCGATACTCCAGGAGGCTATAAAGGTCGTATGGGTTTGTACGAAGTATTTGAGGTAACAGAAAAAATCCAGGAGCTTATTCTCAAGCGATCTACGAGTGGCGAAATCCAAAAAGCCGCCCAAGAGGAAGGTATGCTCACCATGCGTGAGGATGGTTACCTCAAGGCATTGGTGGGTAACACTACTTTGGGTGAAGTCAACCGTGTTGCGTCAATGGAGAGTGCGTAAGAAGTATATGTTTAGAAGAATGACAGAAGGTTTACAAAGGGGGTGGAGATGCCGCAACTGCGTATAGAATTATTACTTGAAGAAGTCATCAAAAAGAAAGCCTCGGACCTGCATCTCCAGGTTGGCCTATCGCCGATGCTCAGGGTTGATGGCTCCTTAACACCAGTAGCCAACTCCGAAACTCTCAACGAAGAAGCGGTTGAATCGCTTATATTTTCCATTCTTGATGAAGACCAAAAACAGATTTTGCTCAAAGATAAAGAATTTGACTTTAGTTTTGCCTTTGGTGACTTGGGCCGTTTTCGTGTTAATGCGTTCCATGAGCGCGGTAACTTAGCAGGAGCTTTTCGGCTTATTCCTACCGAAATCTTAAGTGTCGAGCAACTGGGCCTGCCACCGATTGTTAACAAGTTCGCTGATTACCCGCGTGGACTAGTGCTTTTTACTGGCCCTACTGGCTCGGGCAAATCAACATCACTTGCCGGTATTATCAAGAAGATTAACAACGAACGTGCTGCACATATAATCACCATCGAGGATCCGATAGAATACACGCATAAATCCAAAAAGTCAGTCATTGTTCAGAGGGAAGTCCACTATGATACCTACTCGTTTTCTGCGGCCTTGCGTTCCAGCTTACGTGAAGATCCCGATGTGGTACTCATTGGTGAAATGCGTGATCTGGAGACTATCTCCTCTGCTATTACTATCGCCGAAACCGGCCATTTGGTGCTGGCAACGCTTCATACCAATTCGGCTGCCCAGAGTATCGACCGCATGATAGATGTTTTCCCACCGCACCAACAGCCACAAATTCGCGCCCAGCTGGCAAACATGCTTATGGCAATTTGCTCACAGCGGCTTATTCCGGCTATCGGTGGCGGGCGCATTGCTGCAGCCGAGATTTTGATAGCCACACCTGCCGTCCGAAACATTATCCGTGAAGGCAAAAGTCATCAGCTGGAAGCAGTGATTCAAACGGGCGCAGAACACGGTATGCAGTCCATGGACAAGACGTTAGTAAATCTTATTCACAGCGGTACTATTACCTATGACGAAGCTCGCAACTATGCGGTAGATCTCGAAGAGCTGGATAGGATGATGAGAGGATAGCCACATCATGCTCACTTTTGAGTACACTGCCCGCGACCCTAAAACCGGCCAAAAGGTCAAGGCCCAGGTGCAGGCCGAAAACCCACAGGCTGCTGCCAGACTAATACACGAAGAAGGTCTGAGCCCGATTGATATTAAAGCCCTTAATGTTTCCAGCAAGGGTATCGGCAAACTTTTCAATCGTGTCAGTGTCAAAGACAAGGTGTTATTCTCACGCCAACTGGCGACACTAATTAACGCTGGTTTGCCGCTGGTGCAAAGTTTGCAAAATGTCAGCGGCCAGACACAAAACAAAATGTTCAAGGTTATTATTAACGAAGTAATTACTGACGTAGAAGGCGGTACATCTTTTTCGGCCGCGTTAGCCAAGCACCCCGCGGTCTTCAACCGGGTGTTTATCAGTATGGTAGCGGCTGGTGAAGCCTCCGGTACGCTCGATAAAGCACTGGAGCGGCTGGCAAACCAGCAAGAGCGCGACGCCGAAATCCTCAGCAAAGTCCGGGGCGCGATGATATATCCGGCAGTCGTCTTGGTCGTCATGGTACTTGTGGTGGGCTTTATGATCGTCAAAGTGCTGCCACAAGTTGAGGTGATGTATAAAGATCTTCCCGGCGCTACCTTACCTTTGATTACCAAAATATTGCTGGCAATATCGCATTTTATCACCAAATTTTGGTGGGTAATTATAATAGGTGCAGGAATTGGCAGCTTCTTCTTAACCCGCTGGGCCCGCACTTTTGGTGGTAAACAGTTTATAGACAAAGCCAAAATGCGCTGGTGGCCCATTGGTCCATTATTTATGAAGCTATATATGGCGCGATTTGCACGCATTGGCGCAACCCTTATTGGCAGTGGTGTGCCGCTCATCCAAATGCTCGATATCTCGGCTGATTCCATCAACAACGTGCACATAGAAGCCACTATCAAAAAAGCGATAGAGAAGGTCAAAGGTGGCAAGGCGCTGTCTGATGCGCTCGAGGGCGACCCAAACATTCTGGAACTGGTGCCCAACATGTTGCGTATCGGCGAGCAATCCGGTGCCATGGAAGAGATGATGAATAAGGTTGCAGACTATTACGAAAAAGAAGTGGATACAGCTATTAAGAACATCTCGACTATTATCGAGCCGGTGCTGATGATAGTGCTCGGAGTATTTGCTTTCATTATCGTGGCTGCGGTATTACTGCCTATCTACAGCTTGGCTGGCAAGACAATTATTAAGTAGTCTCTGGGGGTTGGGGAAAACCCTCTTGCTTTTTAAACACAAGCACATTAATATGCTTTCATAAGCATAACTATAAATAACCATAGGGGGGCATAAATCAATGCTTAAAAATCTAAAAAAACGCTCACAAGGCTTCACCATCATCGAAGTCCTGATCGTGCTGGCAATTGCCGGTTTAATACTGCTGATCGTGTTCTTGGCGGTTCCAGCTTTACAAAGGAATAGCCGTAATACTAGAGTAAAGGATGATGCGTCAAAATCTGCAGGGGCACTTCAAGAAACGTCTAATAATAACAATGGCACACTACCGACTGGCACAACTGCTCCTCAAGCCGTTGACCCAGCAAACGCGAATTATGGACAAGTAAGCGCTGTTAATTATAATGTTCATGCTACTGCATTCCAGAGTTTGGGCGCAACAATTGCACGAGACACTCTTTACGTTAGAAATTTCTCCGTATGTGGAGCAAATGGTAGCGGTCAAGCAGGCTTAACTGGAGGATCTCAGAGACAGGTTACGGTGACATATTTAATAGAGTCTCCTAACCAAGCCGCTAATGGTGTAGCACCAGCAGGCTTCATTCCTCAGTGTACAGTAGGCTCGTAGAGTCTAAGAGGTTAAACCTCTAAACAAGCTGAAATAGCAGCGCAAAGTATAGCTCTCCGGAGCTATACTTTCATTTTGTCCCCCCAACAACCATAACAACCGCAAACGCAACCACCACAAACCCACACCCTACAATATAGGCAATACAAGGAGACTCCCTGCAACAGGGAGTCTCCTTGCTCTTGTAAGACAGATGGATGACTCTTATACTTCAGCTATGCCAGGGAGAAATTTATTGCGGGAGTTTGCCGAACATAGCTATTACCACGTCTATAACAGAGGGGTGAATAAACAACCTATTTTCCTTGATCAGACTGACTACGAGTATTTCTCTAATTTATTTGCACGCCATTTAGACCTTAAACCCTCCCAGGATCGGTATGGCCGTGACTATAAGTGGTTGAAGCCAAAAATTGATGTGCTTGCTTATTGCTGGATGCCTAATCACTATCACCTGTTTTTATATCAAAAAGATGATCCCCGGGCTTTACCTGAACTTATGAGCAGTATTTGCACAGCCTATACTATGTATTTCAACAAAAAATACGATAGGCACGGACCACTGTTTGAGAACAATTATCGAGCCTCTCTCATCACTGATGATACGCATTTTGCGCATATATCACGTTATATTCACTTAAATCCCAAGGAATATAAAACTTGGCCCTATAGCAGCTTAACTCAATATCTGGGCGAGGCAGGGCAGGAGTGGGTGACCCCCGATTATGTTTTAGGTGACTTTAATTCATCAAAAGAGTACAAAAAATTCGTCGAAGATTACGAGGAAGCCAAGGAAGAACTCGATATCCTAAAACACGAGCTAGCCAACTATTAACCCCAACCTTTGCAAGGAGACTCCCTGTTGCAGGGAGTCTCCTTGCAGAACAGAGGAGCTGCTATAGTTAAGCACAATGATATATATAATTTTAGGGTTATTGGGCTTGTGTTTTGGGAGTTTTGTAAACGCTGCCGTGTGGCGTCTGCACAAACAAGAAGTAACCAAGTCCAAAAAGCAAAAGGAACAGTACTCCATCACACGCGGTCGCTCCATGTGTCCGCATTGTCAGCACACCTTGGCCACCAGAGACCTTATACCGGTTTTGAGCTGGCTAGAACTGAAAGGTAAGTGCCGCTACTGCAAAAAACCGATATCGTGGCAATATCCGGCCGTAGAGCTGGTAACCGCGCTACTCTTTATTGCTTCGTACATTTGGTGGCCACATGGTTTTAATGCCGGTGGATTACTGCAATTTGGCTTATGGCTAGTATTTTTGATCGGCTTTATGATCCTTTTGGTATACGATTTACTCTGGTATCTATTGCCAGATAGAGTGGTGTTTCCGCTCGTATGGCTGGCATTAGCTCAAGTGTTGGTTCTAGCAACAATTTATGGTGGTGGCCTACACGCGGTTACCACGGCTATCTGGGGTGTATTGGTTGCCAGTGGGTTGTTTTATCTATTGTTCCAGATATCAGGTGGCAAATGGATTGGCGGTGGAGACGTGAAACTCGGAGTAGTATTAGGTCTCTTACTGGGCGGCCCTGTACAAAGTATGCTGATGATTTTTACCGCTTCGCTGCTCGGCACATTGGTTGCATTGCCTCTAATGCTTATGGGAAAAGCCAAAGCCAGCAGTCGCGTGCCTTTTGGTCCATTTCTGATTGTGGCCACGATTATTGTGTATCTATTCGGCGCAAGTCTAATAGTATGGGCTAAACATACCTTGCTCCTTAGCTATTAGTATTGCAAGGAGACTCCCTGTAGCAGGGAGTCTCCTTGCAAAGTACTGAGTCGTTAACCTTTTGGCCTAAGGTATTGCCAAGATGTTGCTTATGCTATACTGAGGCGTATGAAAACAGGGTGGCAAGCCCAAGGTTATACTATTGTTGAGGTAATGATATTCTTGGCAGTATCCAGTGTATTGCTGGTCAGCGCCTTCAATCTTATTGGCGGCCAACAGCGCAAAACCGAATTTGCCCAAGCTATTCGTGATGTTGACCAGGTTATTCAAGATGTTATCGGTAACGTACAAACCGGGTATTATCCAAGTCTGGGCAATTTTACCTGCAGCTCTTCTTCATCTGGCCCATCATTTTCTTCTGGTAGCACTAATCAGGGTGAGAACAAGGGGTGTATGTTCTTGGGTAGAGTAATGCAGTTTGGCGTAGATGGCCAGCCCGAAGACATAAACGTGTTTTCAATTGTCGGCCTGAGAGAGACCGTGCCCACCCCAAAGCGCCCTGTGCAAACGTGGCAAGAAGCAATGGCTAGACCCCTCGTAGATCCGGCAGCAGATAATACAGAAGTGAAAAAGCTCAAATACGGACTCGAGATACAACGAATCAAGGCTGACGGTGTCAACGTGGGAGCAATTGGTTTCTTGTCTAGCCCTAATGCCACTACCGCACCATTAGGAAGCGGGGGATTGGTGTCGGGTAGTTTAGAAGCAAAGCTCACGGCGTTTGGTGGTCTGAATATGGATAGCGCTAGTATGGTAACCGCGATAAAAAATAAATTATCTCCACTTCCTCCACCCGATATCCCTGATTCTACGGTTGATAAAGCTACGGTATGCTTTAAAAGCGGGGGGACTAACCAGTATGGCATAGTGACTATCGGCGGCACGAGCGGTAGCCTCACTACAAGTGTTACCATCAAAAATGCATCACCAATACCAGCGGAGTGCTCATGAAGCTAGGCAGCCGAGGTGACACTATCGTAGAAGTGCTAATTGCCGTCGCAATAGTTGGCGTGGTGCTCACTGGAGCATACGCTAGTGCCCGCCGCAGCTTAAATGGGGTGCGAGCCAGTCAGGAGCGGGCAGAAGCCCTCAAAATTGCCGAGGGCCAACTAGAAATGCTGAAATATTATGCCGCTACTGCGCCGACGCCTACTTATCCGGCACCTTCTTTTTGCTTGTATGTCTCTGGCTTGACGGTAACAACAGTAACAAGTGCTGATGTAACCCACTGCAAAAACCAGAACCCCGGCGCAAGATATAATATTGCAATTGCAAAAGATACCCCTACTACAGATGTCTTTACAATCGCGATTACATGGCCACAAATAAACGGTGGTACGGGGCAGTTAAGTATCGGATATAAGGCGAAGATATGAGATTGCTGCGTACTACGAAACAACAGGGATTCACCATTATTGAGCTGATGATTGCCACCACGGTGTTCTCGGTGATTTTACTTATCTGCTCGTTTGCGATGCTGCAAATTGGCCGCACCTACTACAAGGGTATTACCCAGTCCCGTACTCAAAATGTAGCGAGGACAGTAATTGATGATATATCTCAGAGTATTCAATTTAGTGGCGGCACTCTTGCTGCGGGGACTGCGGCCGGTACTCCGCAAAGATTTTGCATAGACAACAAGGTTTACTACTACCGCTTAAATTACCAACTTGGTAAAACCACTGCACCAGACAACTATGCCCTAAAGCTTGATAAGGTGCCAGTTTGTCCGGCAATTCCGTCAGTTGGTGCAGCAGTTGGAGGGAAGGAACTGCTTGGTCCTAATATGCAGTTGGATAAATTCACTGTAATTGAATCACCGGCGGGATCGGGTCTGTGGCAAGTCACTGTCCGGATAGTGTATGGTGATGATGCAGTCCTAACCGGCAGTTCTGGCTCACATCAATGTAGGGAGAATAGGGCAGGCGGCCAATTCTGTGCTGTATCAGAGTTGACAACAGTAGTGCAAAAAAGGATATAAAGGTATATACTAGGGGCAAATAAGCATATGCGTGACTTAAAACTCCACCGCGACGAGTCAGGGCTGGTATCGATTATCGTTACCATGATAATTATGATTGTATTGAGTATTACCGTGATTGGTTTTGCGCAAATTTCACGTCGCGAACAGCGCCAAACGCTGGATCGCCAGTTGAGCACGGGTGCGTACTACGCAGCTGAATCCGGCATTAACGATGCTATAAAGCTTATACAGGCTGGAACATTAACCAGTGATATTACTGATTGTAATGATGGCACATTCTCTGCTACAAGATCCCTCGGTGGCCCAACATCTTACAGCTGTTTGTTGGTAAGCCAAAGTCCTACCTCTCTTGAGTACGGTGCGGTTAGCACGGATAAATCCCAGATTGTTAACCTCAATTCTTCTTCCTCTCCCATCAAAAAGGTGACAGTAAGCTGGCAAGACAAGAATGGTACGGCATCCAATTTTAATACTGGTTACCCCAACTTTCCTAAAGCGTCCGATTGGACATGGGATATGGGTGTAGTGGAAGTAAGCTTAACACCTGTTGGTGCACCTACGGACTTTTCTCGCAGCAATCTTATAAACAATACATTAGTGGCGTACTTGTACCCAAGCGATAATAATGATGGTACTAATGATATAACTCTCGCGAGTGGACCTAGCGCACAGGGTACAATTAAAGAAGTGAAATGTAATGGGGGCGGTACACCGAAAAAGTGTACTGCAAATCTGACTTTACCAACGGCATCATCCAAATTCATTATGCGCGTGAAGGCTATTTATAAAACTGCGGCTACGACAATCTCTGCCCAGGATGCCTCAAATAACCAACTTAAGTTAGTCGGCGCACAGGCAGTCATAGATTCGACAGGTAAGGCAAATGACGTTCTGCGGCGCGTACAAGTACGTGTACCGCTAGGCAAAGAATATAATTATCCTGAATACGTACTTGATAGCGCAGATTCTATCTGTAAACGATTGAAGGTATACCCGGGCGGCGGATCAGTTGACGATCCTTCTACTCCTGCTGATCCGGCATGTGCTATTAATTAGAGGTTTACGTAGTCTTAATCTTATAAGGCAATTTATTTAGTTGTCCGGTGAAACTTTTGGTGGACGGCTTTGAGGTGGGGATCAGTAATGTGCGTATAAATTTGCGTGGTAGAAATATTGCTGTGTCCCAAAAGTGCCTGCACGCTCCTGAGATCCGCCCCGTTCATCAGCAAATCCGTGGCGTACGAATGACGCATCGTATGTGGTGACACGTGCTTGGTAATCCCGGCCAGGCGAGCATAGCGACTTACCATGCGCTGCACACTTCGGGCCGTCAAGCGGTGAAAATTACCACTGAGGTCTACTTTTTTGTTGCCGCTGTAGCGGATAAACAGAGGTTTCACATTATCTTTGCGCCCCGCCAAGTACCGCTCAAGCCATTCTGCGGCTTCTGAGCTAATAAATATTGGCCGGTCTTTTTGACCTTTGCCACGAACCATAAACTCACGCCGCTTAAGGTTAATGTGGTCACGGTCTAGCCCTACTAATTCAGACACCCGCAAACCGCTCGAGAATAATAGTTCGAGGATGGCCCGGTCGCGTATTCCGGACAAGGTATCCGTTTTGGGCTGTGCAAACAGCCGCTGCAGTTCCTCAGGAGTTAAAAAAGTCACTTGTTTGCGCCGTACCGTTGCCAGCTCGACTTTATCAGCTGGTAAGGCAGGAATGTCACGCTTGGCGCAGTACTTTAGGAAGCTTCGTAGGGCAATAAGGTGGTAATTCTGAGTTGTCTTTTGCAGCTCGTCACTTGTGTTGGTGCCCAACCTATTGAGCCACAAACGCCATTTACGGATAAGTTCAGGAGTAATCTCTGCGACTGTGATATCACCATCGAAATCGATCAACCGTGTCAGGTAGTGATCATAGTTAGCAATGGTTTTTTGCGAACGGTTTTGTTCAACCTCCAAATATTCCAAAAAATCCGTCTTAGCCTTACTGAAAAGCATAGCCTTATTATATACGATGGGCTCATCTGTTATAATGGATCGAAATAATCAAAAGGAATAATAAATGGAACGCACTCTTATTATCTTGAAGCCCGATGCGGTGAAGAGGGGTATTGTGGGCGAGATAATCGCACGCTTTGAGAAAGCGGGATTAAAAATTATAGCGATGAAAATGCTTATCCCTGATGAGAAACTTTTATCAGATCATTATCCTGACGAGTTAGTTCCCATTGTGGGTAATAAGACGAAGAAAGATTGGGACGCGTACGGTATCAAATATAGTGAAACACCGGAGGAAATTGGCCGCATGATCGTGGATGAGACGCGTAATTTTATGCGCAGCGGGCCGGTGCTTGCTGCCGTCTTAGAAGGCGGCCACGCAGTTGAAATCGTTCGTAAAATGGTTGGCTCAACCGGTCCGAAAGACTCCGCGCCAGGCACTATTCGTGGTGATTATGCCCACTTAAGTTTAGGTCGCGCATCACTCGCCAAAAAGGGTGCGGCCAACTTAATTCATGCCTCAGGGGCCGTTGATGAAGCCCAAAAAGAGATTGCCATGTGGTTCAAACCGGATGAATTATATGAGTATGAGACGGTTCACCAGCGGTTTACTCACGTGTAAGCTTTTTATGGATCGATAGGGCTACTCTTTCTTAATAGTTGCATACAGCAGCACACAATTGCGACCGTGTTCTTCTATCTTGACTTGAATTAGTACTGTATATCTATTATATTTATGCTTAAGTACTGTAAGGGCGCCAAAAGTGAAAAAATTCTTGGGAAAAATTAAAAATATAAAAGGCCCAAAGAAGTTTAATAAAGTTGCTATCGTTGCGACAGTACTGGTATTTAGTATTATCGGTTATATAGTCTTGCGGCAGTCATTGGCGGCCGACTCAGTTGTTGATGTGCAAGGTGAAAGCCTGACGGTAGCTGGTGGAGCAGGGACCGGCAGTGATAGCAACGCCTCTAGTGGTCAGTATTTCAAATTTGCCAGCGAAACGCCTCCACCACCTCCGCCGAGCGGCGGGACCGATCCGATTCCGCCGACTTATAGCGGTACTTGCCCAACTTTCACCAATGGAACACTAACTTTCAATGATGGTACCGGCAATAGGTCGGTGCTCGTAAGGATGGATAGTAATGCCAGTACCAATAACGGCCCGTTAGTGTTTCTCTGGCATGGGCAACAACCACCATCTAATTTGAATCAGATATTCACAAACCTTCTTGGCGACGCAACTACAAACGATATTGCCAATAAAGGGGGTATAGTAGTTGCACCGACAATGTATCAGGCTGGTACTTGGGGAAATGCCGATAATTGGAATACGAGCAATCGTGACCTTACGCTTGTCGACACAATCGTAGCCTGTGCAGTAAAGCAAAATCTCATTGACGTTAAGAGAATTCATTCAGTTGGAATGAGCTGGGGCGGCTTCCAAACCTCTCACCTCGCGTACTTACGGTCTAATTACATTGCTAGCGCCGTGGTCATGTCAGGCGGTTTTACTGGTAGTGCACCAAGTAATACCATACAGAGACCGAGCAACAAATTTGCCACGATTACTACATTAGGTTCAACATCCGCAGGGGAATTAAAAACGGTAGTAAGTCCATTAGAAGGCTATCGTGATTTTGCCAAGTCAAACGGTCAATTTGTGGTGTTTTGCCAGCATTCTGGTGGGCATATACCTATTGCCAACGGTGGGCCGATGCATCAGAGATTCTTCCAGGATCATCCTTACGGGGTTGCCAAAGCTTACTCGACCCTACCGTCACCTCCATTCCTAAGCTCTTGTTCGGTGTACTAACTTGAGGAATAAAAGAAAATAATGAAAAGCACTTCACTTACACTCAACAAAACCGTTCAAAGAATACTGTGGGTGAGTGTAATAGTGGGGCTATTAGTTGCAACGGTGGTAATTGGCACGCGGATTTCTAAAGTAAAAGCAGCGTGTACAGGCTCTAAATATGGCAGCGGGACCAAAAGTATTACGGTCGCAAGCAACGGTGTACACCGTGTGTGGGTAAGAGTGATGCCTGCCACGAGCAGCAATAACTCGTTTTATTTACAGGTTGATAATGGTACTTGTGTTGATGTAGGTACCACCGGTGCCGTCGCTGCCAACCAATGGACCTGGGTAGACTACAAAAATAGTAATCAATCAACCAAAAATGACGTCTCTTTAACTGCAGGCAGTCATACTTTGGGCATATATGGCAAAGTAGCTGAACTCAAGATAGATCGCATTATAATGACAACCAATACCTCTTGTGTGCCGGTAGATAAGGGGGACAACTGTGCCACGATCACAACTCCACCTTCTAGCGGCGGTGCGAGTGCGGAGAGCATGAAGGGTGTGTGGGCTGTCAAACAGTTCGGCGCACAAACGGGGGCAAATAGCACATTTGATGCCGCTACGCTAGATGCCGATATTGCCGGCTTTTCAGCACGGATGCCTTGGAGACAGATCCAAACCGGCCAAAATACCTTTAATTGGGCGGCCTTTGACAATCTAGTTAACGCGGCTAGGGCAAAAGGCAAGAAGGTTCGCTTGTCAGTGATGAGCGGTGTTCAGGCGCCAGCCCAGGGCAGCTGGGTATCTTATCAGTACCCGTGGTTTACCGGTAGCAAGGGCAGTCCTTGTGATTCTGCCGATGCAACTATTCCTGTACCGTGGGATTCAGGCCTTTTGAATGCGCAAACTTTGTTAATAAACGAGTTTGCCCGGAAGTGGAAAACAGATTGGGGCTCCACAGTGGTGGCAGCTCAGGTTACAGGCCCTTCAGCCCGCTGGGAAGAGCTTTGCTTACCGGATAACACGGTGGACCAGACTGGATATTATTTCCACAGCCAGACAGACAATATAATTCGCAAGACCTGGTCTGACACTATGGATAAATGGAACGCAGCACTTTCAACGCAGGGCATTGGTGCAAACCGGTTATTTGTTTCTATTTCGGCACCACCGAAGTTTTATAACCAACTGACCGATGATGTCGGCAATGACGCTATTGCCAAGTTCGGCTCTCGAGCATCTGTGCAGCTGCATTTTCTTGACACCGGATTTGCAAGTTCGGTCACAGGAATGACGAATATATGGAAAAATAAAACCATGGTGGCGTGGCAGGAGTGGGGGGCCACTACGTTTAAAGATCGCCTAATGGGAGCAGGCAAAGGTGCCCTCTGCAATCCAGTTTCACCGGATGATAAGGTGGCAGATAATACGGTGGCAGATTGTGACGTAACTACGGCTTCAGCCCAGGATGTTAAGGCCCTTGAAGCTAGTATTAATCTTGCTAAAAACGCTGGCGGCTCATATATAGAGGTGTATGATGATGACCTTAAGTTTCCAAGGCTTTCTACCGCCGCAGCCGCCATCCATAACCAGATGAAAGGTACCACCACAACCGATACGACACCACCTCAAGTGTCTCTTGCGGCTTCCGACACCACGGTAAACCAAGGTGCGCAGGTTACTCTTAATGCCACTGCTTCGGATAACGTAGGAGTCACCAAAGTTGAATTCTACGACGGCGGCAAACTAATCGGCTCGGATCAATCCAGTCCGTTTAGCATGAATTGGAGTACTAATGGGGTGACGACAGGGGCTCATAGCCTTACCGCTATCGCCCAAGATACCGCAGGCAATGCCAAAACAAGCCAAGCGGTGACGGTAACCGTGCAGGACAATACGCCAATACCAACAGTTGGTGCGCCAAAAAACCTGTTTGTCGCTTCTCGGAACTTTGTAACGACAGTGGGCTTTCATCTACAGTGGGATGCGGTTAGTAACGCCAAAGGGTATAAGTTGTACCGCAATGGCAGTGTTGTGCCAAATGCGGTAATTACCACGAATAATGAAGGGAAAATCACTGCTACAGATACGGCGGTGAAAGGATTTACCGGATATAACTACAGTGCAACGGCAATGGGGACTTACGGTCAGGAATCCGCTCAATCCAATAGCGATTATGGGCGTTGCGACTGGTTTATCTGGTGGTTTTGTAAGTAGTTGGCGAACTAAAAGACTGATAGAATAGGTCAGTTAGCCCCGGTAGCTCAATTGGATAGAGCAAGCCCGTCCTAAGGGAGAGGTTGGGGTGAGATCCGCCAGTTGGCGGATCGCAAGGGAATCTTTCAGATTTTAAGCTATGCTTGAAGTATGAAAGTTCCGGGCCCGCCAACGGTGGGGCGAGTCCTGGACTCGAACCGTTATAATAGCTAGTACCTTGCCCCGGTAGCTCAATTGGATAGAGCAAGCCCGTCCTAAGGGAGAGGTTGGGGGTTCGAGTCCCTCCCGGGGTACCACGTCACAATGTACAAATAGGGTTACTCATAGTTTTGTTTTGCAATCAAGTAGCATAACTTCTGGTAACCCTATTTTGCTTGCTCCTCTACCAATTCAAGAATCCTCTCTCGAATTGGGGAAAGATGTTACGACGGGCTCGCCAAAGGGGAAGCGCTGCCTCCCAAAAGCAGTTCTAATTCCTCTCTTGCACCAAGCTCCTATTTAACCTGTGCAGCTGCCTCTTTACCGCCACTTTCCTGTACAATAGGCTTATGGCAAAAAAGGCCCCCAACAAGACGTTTGAGGACCAGTTCGATGATGAAGAAGTTCTGTTTGTCTTTCGCAAGCACCCCATTGTTATGCGAAAGGGCTTGATTATTGCCATGATTGCGATTTTACTCGGTACCGTCCCGGCACTTATTAAGCCTGAAATGTCATATTTCTTCGGTGGTTTAGTAGCTGGTTTTGTATTGGCCCTTCTGTTATTTTTTCCCTCCTGGATAGGGTGGTATTACAGCATATATATCGTGACTGACCAGCGTTTGATCCAAATTGTTCAAAAGGGATTATTCCATCGCAGTGTAGTAGATTTGAGCCTAAACCAGATCCAGATGGTGAATTACGAAGTGGCAGGACTGCAGCAAACACTGCTTGGTTTTGGTACAATAATGATGCAAACTTATGTGGGTGATTTGATTGTCCATGACGTACATCACCCGGCGAAGATCCAGAAAAAGATATTAAGTGTACTCAGGGAACAGGGAATTGTGGTAAAGAACTATCCGGCGGAGAAGGAGCCGGCTCAACTAGAGAATGAAGAAGAGACTACATAAGCTTATTCACCGCGGTAAAAGAATTCGTGCAAAAAAAATGCCGGAAACATCTGCAGAAGTGGCACCAGAGGTAGTGCCGCGTATTACTAATGAAACAGTGGCCGCTCACCGTGAAGAGGTACTTTCTACAGCCCGCAAGTATATTTACCCCTTACAACATTCCAAGCACAAAATTGTTCTGATTACGAGTACTCTGTTCATTGCAGCTACCATTGGTTTCTTTAGTTATTGTATTGTGGCGTTGTATCGTCTAAAAAGTACCTCGGCCTTTATCTACGGGGTCACACAGGTTATTCCATTTCCTGTCGCCAAGACAGGCTCCCATTTGGTGGCTTACGAAAATTACCTTTTCGAGATGCGACGCTATATCCACTATTACCAGAATCAGCAAAAGGTTGATTTTACTACCCAATCCGGCAAAGAACAGCTGAATAGTTTCCGGAAGCGTGCTATCGACAAGATTATCAATGATGCGTATGTCAAAGAACTGGCTGCCAGAAATAAAGTTACGGTAAGCAATCAAGAAGTAGAGGACGAGATACGCCTGGTGCGGGCGCAGAATCGCTTAGGTGGCAGCGATAAGGTGTTCGAAGATGTATTGAAAGAATACTGGGGCTGGTCGGTGTCTGATCTCAAGCGGAGCTTACGACAGCAATTGCTCGCTCAGAAGGTGGTGGCAACTCTTGATACGGCCGCCAAAACGAAAGCCCAGACTGCTTATAATGAACTCCAGAGTGGAGCGGATTTTGCTGCCACTGCCAAGAAGTATTCTGATGACCCTGCAGCTAAGGATACTGGTGGCGAGTTTAGCTTTATCGACCGAACCAATCGGGAAGTCGATGCCCGCACGGTTGATGCGCTATTTGCGCTGAAAGATGGTGCATATTCCCAGCCAATCAACACGGGCTATAGCCTTGAGATTGTGAAGCTTAATGAGAAACAGGGCGACAAAGCACGCGGGGCTCGCATTGTCGTTAACTACAAAGACATCAGTACCTATGTTAATCCTGAAAAAGACAAACAGAAAACGAGACTTCTCATTAAGCCATAGAGTATATTTGAATACAAAATATACTCAGACACAACAGGGGTAGGAACAAAATATAACTCGAAGCAATGGTGCGGGTAGAGAGAATTGAACTCTCCTCTCAACCTTGGGAAGGTTGCATATTAGCCACTATACGATACCCGCATGGAGCCACCTGCCGGGATTGAACCGGCGACCTCCGCTTTACGAAAGCGGCGCTCTAGCCAGCTGAGCTAAGGTGGCAAGCAATTAAGCAGTGCGTATTATAACAGATAGGTGATTGCTTTTTGAGGGGTAAATTGCTATCATCACACCTGTTCTTAAGGGTTTGTTTTAGAGATTGATGCAAATCTTCAAACCAGGCCGATAAGGACGTTTGAAGATTTGAGAGGAGGCGCCGCGAAGAGTAGTGCCAGCCATGAGCGAAAATTAATTTATGCCCATGGCTGGCACATATTACAGCGAGCGCCGTCGAGGGCTCGTAGTGAAGCTGGCCTATCACGCCTCCCTGTCACGGAGGAGATCGCCGGTTCGAATCCGGTCGGGCCCGCCAGTGAAAATGAGAATGCCTCCGATAGGAGGTATTTTTATTATCACCTCGTTGGCTTGACTGGACTAGGAACCGGATTGGTGCGTAACGCCATCCAGGAGAGCCATTAATAAACAAGCATACAGAAAGATGCAATAATATATCTATGTTATTCCTGGTAACTGGCGGCACAATTGATAAACAACCTGTATATCTCCCTGATGGTAAGACCTTTGATAATGACTCTAAAGTTTTTGGCGAAACACATTTGCCGGAGATGCTAGAAAAAGCTCATTACTTAGGCAAAACTTCTGTTGAGACACTGTTTATGATTGATAGTTTAGATATGACAGATGAGCATCGCGCTGAGATTGGTAAAGCTGCCGAAGCTTCGGTCGACCAACAAATAGTTATCACGCATGGAACTGATACTATGCCCGAAACAGCTAGATTTTTGGAACGTAATAATCGTTTGGCTGGAAAGTCTATAGTACTCACAGGTGCAATGGTACCTTATAGTATGGGCGAAAGCTCGGACGCTTTATTTAACCTTGGTAACGCAATAGCATATGCTCGGGTACTGCCTCCAGGGGTATATATTGCCATGAACGGCCAAGCATTCGAAGCCAGCAATGTTCGTAAGGACGTAGAAGCTGGTGTATTTAAAACGCTAGAGTAATTATAGATCTCCGAAATTGCGATCCGATGGAATTGGTATGTAGTTAGTATTATGTTATTACTATGCTATGACTGAAAAATTCAACCCTAGTGAGAACTTAATTCCCGAAGATCCCCTAGAAATAGCACGAAGGCACATTCTTGGACAGATTGAACGACGTGATTTCCCAGCTGAATACCTCAGAGCATTAGCACTTGAAGCAAAGCGCACAATGGATGAAACAGAATTCGCACAACGTGCTGACATATTAAGCACGGTGTTGCCTCAGGGTTCTGTTGATCCATTAACTGTTCCGGATGCACACAAACTTAGGAGTCTCAACGAAGAAGATTGGCATGCTGTTGCCAACCATGAACAACCGATAATGGCTATTTGGTCCAAAGCACGTTTGCATCAGGTAAGGATAGAAGAGAAGCTAGAAAACGAAGTGAGCCAGGGAAGACTCATTGGGGATGAACAACAACAATTTAGGGATATATCATTACTGGCGAGTCTTCCTCTGTTGCATGGTACCACTTCAAAAGGACTGCAACGCATTTTAAAATCGGGCCAAATATATAGCCATCGTGCGGTCAATGAACGTAGCAGGAGAAAGATTCGAGGTAGTACGATTGCTTGGGATAGAGAATTAGGTCTAGATAACTACGTTTTTGCTGATTTTGGCATACCCAGTACATACCAAAATATTAACTCAGAGGTGACAATAGCTATCTCGCCACTGGCACTCACGCAATCTGGCAGTTTTCTCACTGAAAAAGATATAATCGATTGCAATAGGGTAACAGAGTATTTTGCAGGTCTGTCTTTGCCAGAGGACTTTTACGAAACGGCCCTGCGGTGCATCCGCTCTTCTCCATCGCTTAGAACATATCGCGAAAATGGAATGGAACTTCCCCGATATTTAACTGTTCCAAAATTCGCAAGAGGGGATAACACAGACCTGATTATTGGTAGCTCTCAGCAGAGGAGTTTTTCTACCTGGGAAGTGAAAATACCTGAAGTGCCAGTTGAGTTTATAGACAAAGTTATATTCAAAGACCAATCACAATATAGGCGATTCGTTGCCAAGCAGGGCAAATCTATCCAAGCAATATATTGGCCTGAGCTAAAGGAGCATATGGAGATACTCCAGGATCCCAAAATAAAGGCGGAGGTACATAGAAGGCTCGTTGCCAATGATTACCATGCACGCTGGAATTTTATTGACTAATATTCTTAGAGACCGACAATCAGGGAACGGTTCGGATACTAGAGACAATTTTTTGCTTCTCTAATGTGAGGGGAACAGTGTAAAATTAGACTAATGCACGTTCCGAAAAATTATTTTCATGATCGTTTGGTATTGCTGCTTTTATCTATCTCGGCGTTTTTAGCGGTGGCGGGCAGTCTGGTGATATTCTTGCGGCTCGATAGCAGTAAGAGCGAAGGCTACATTGTTCAATACCGTGCGAATTTAGGTATCAGTGCCTTCAAGGCAGGGCGTTCGATAGACCTCTTGGCATTTATTGCATTTCTGTTTTTGACCTTCGTAATACATATGATTCTGAGCATGCGTTCGTATCGCCCCAATAGACACGTTTCGATTGTTGTTTTGGCGCTCAGTATATTGCTTATGCTGATAGCAATAATTGCAAGCAACGCCTTACTAGTGTTGCGCTAAAGCTGATTATGAAAGTTACTGACATTGAAATTCCTTATCAGGGACAGCGTAGCCGCCGCTATCGCTTTTTTGAGATGTTGCCCGGCCTGATTAGCTGGTCGCTTCTGTTGTTGCCGTTTGGTTTAAGCCTGATCAATCCTCGTTTGACTGTGCTGTTTATCATCGCTTATTTGTTGCTCTGGTTCGTGAAATCAGTCGGCATGAGTGTACGAGCCTTACAGGGTTTTAGCAGATTACGTAATTATCAGAAATTACCTTGGCGCCAAATGGTGGATGACCTGCAGGCAACCGAAGCTACAGTAGCAGGGGTGCCTATCTGGCATACCAATAATATTGCACGACTTCAAATGCGCCCCGCGCTGGTAAAACCAGAAGATGTGGTGCATGTCGTTATCATTGCTACCTATAAAGAAAGTCGCGAAGTGTTAGAGCCCACTATCCGTGCTCTGATGAACTCAAATTATGACATCAAGAGAGTTTTACTGGTTATTGCCTATGAAGAACGTGGTGGTGCCGAGGTTGCTCAGCGCGCCAATGACTTGGTAGATGAGTATAAAGGTAAGTTTATGGACGCATTTGCAGTAGGCCATCCGGCTAATATTCCCAATGAAGTGATTGGCAAAGGGGGGAATATCACCTATGCCGGTCGAAAAGGGGAGGCTTACATCAAACAAAAAGCTTTGGAGCCAAAAAACGTTATCGTTACCACGCTGGATTCTGATAACCGGCCACACCGTAATTATTTAGCAGCACTTACTTATACTTATTGTGCTTGTCCGGATCCGCGGTATGCCTCGTTTCAACCTATACCGCTTTTTACGAACAATATTTGGGATGCGCCGGCACCGATGCGGGTTGTGGCAACGGGCAACTCCTTCTGGCAGACTATTGTGGCGCTCAGGCCGCACATGCTGCGTAATTTTAGCTCACATGCCCAAAGTCTACAGGCCTTGATTGATACCGACTTTTGGAGCGTACGCACTATCGTAGAAGACGGACACCAATTTTGGCGAACATACTTCCGGTATGACGGCAAGCACGAGGTTTATCCGGTGTTTGTACCCATTTACCAGGATGCAGTTTTTGCCGGTGGTTACATAAAGACGCTCAAAGCCCAGTTTGTGCAAATGAGGCGGTGGGCGTGGGGGGCTTCGGATGTGGCATATGTGGCCGACACAGGGTTTTTTAAGTCTAATAAGGTAAACAAATTTGACCTCTGGGCGAAACTCCTTCGGTTGATTGAGGGGCATATCAGTTGGGCAACCTCGGCTCTTATGATTACTTTTTCGGCCTTTATTCCTCTGTTGTTTAACTCAAATGACTATGGTGCCAACCAATTGCCGTTAGTTGCCAGCCGTTTGCAGACGCTCGCTATGGCCGGTATTGTGATATCGCTCTTCTTTAGTCTTAAGACACTACCTCCTAAGCCAGCTCGCTATAAGGCGCACCGGACGGTTTTTATGGTGCTGCAATGGGTTTATTTGCCAGTTACCACCATTATTTATGGGAGCTTTTCGGCACTTTACTCGCAAACAAGGCTGATGTGGGGCAAATACCTTGGCAAATTCGACTTAACCGAAAAAGCCGTTGTCACTAAAGACAATAAGCGGGTGCTTTAGCGACAGGTCGCTATCTATGGATGATAAGCGGCGTATTGTACACTCGCCGCTCGGTCATAATGACGTAAGGCAGTTACCGCCTTGTTGATGAGATAATCCCGTTCGATTACCGGAGATTTAAGGTTGTGTTGAAGCTTCGCGATGATGTTGTGGGTTAGGTAACGGGCGGATTCGATAGCATCTAGCCGATGTTTGCAGCACTCATATATGCTTACAAACAACGTATCTTCTGAGAACGGCACCTCACTTTTTTTGCTCTTAAAAAGCAGAGTGCTCGCAAAGTTAGCCTTTTCGATAGAACTGATGGTTGCATCGCAATGTGTGCATTTTCGGCGTCGCCAGACTGAGTTGGTCCGGTGTTGGGGCCGTGAGTTGGTTACGCGGGTAGCGGAATGACAATATGGGCATACCATAGCAACATATTGACATAACCCAGGGAATAAAGCTAGTGGAAAAAGCGTGTATAAAATGAAAAACCCCTAAGCAAAAACTTAGGGGTAGCTGGAGCCTCATCACTTGCTTTTTAGGAAGTGGAGGGGCGGGGACGACGTATTCGACTTGATGGCTTTGAGGATGATAATTCCTCATAAAAAAGCTTGAAGCCCTCAAGCGAACTTGGCTTGATACTCAAAACCTGACTCACCTCATTTAACCCGGTTATGGTAACACAAAAGGGAACAAAAGTCAATATATAGGGCGAGTGGGCTTGTTTGCTTTTACCGGTGTTAATTGGTATTATCACACCTGTCTTAGCCGGATAAATTGTGGGCTCTTAGCTCAGTTGGCTAGAGCGCTTCCTTGACGTGGAAGAGGTCAGAGGTTCGAGTCCTCTAGGGCCCACCAGTTTTTGTGAATCCAGTGATAGTTATACAAGAGCGAAAGATGTTTGTTGTCAGACTCGAACCGATAGGCGTAAATAGCCGGGGGCTATTTACGGTGTCTATGCTTGGCTGAGCGAGCATTGGTGTATTTGCACCAATGTTGCCGAGCGAACATTAGTAAGTCGAGTCCTCTAGGGCCCACCAAGTAGATGATCTTACTACCTGCAAACTCAACAGAGTTATTGATTGAATCTGACATCTTCTTCTACAGGTTGAATTACGTTCTTCTAAGCGTGAGCGGTATAATGAGTTCAAATGAACTCCAAAACGAGAAAATATGGTGGCAAATATGCTTTTTGGCTTGTTGCTTCCCATTCTTGGCTAACAGGGGCGATATGTGGTCTTGTTTGTCTGGCTTTTGTTGGCGGCACTGCATTTGCGGCAGCGATATCATACGGCTACAAGACCACCGATAAAATTTCTTATGGTGCATTAGTAAGTTCCGTCAAAGACAACTCAAACATGGTAAAGCTCTCTACCAAAGATGACGCGGGATTGCTGCTGGGTATCGCGGTTAAGTCTGACGATTCGTTGTTGTCGCTTTCCAACGGCACAGCTGACGTGGAGGTAGCGGTAGAAGGGGCAACTGTTGCGCTGGTCTCGGATATCAATGGCAGCATAAGCGCCGGTGATCCAATTACCATTTCACCCCTGACAGGGGTAGGGATGAAATCGCCGAATGCGACAAAAATTGTTGGAATAGCCCAGCAGCCATTCGACAAAAAAACTCCGGGCGCGGTATTACAAAAAATTCCCAACAAAGATGGCAAAACAGTCGAAGTTGCTATCGGCAAAGTACCCATCAACGTAAAGGTTGAAACTTATAACGGCAACGCCCAGGGTCCGACCAATGCCGTTTTACAGGCTATCCAAAACGCGGTCAGTTTTATTGCCGGCAGACAGGTTGCCATGGCACGGGCACTGGTGGCGGTAGGGATTGTTATGTCGTCGTTGCTGATTAGCTCGATCATTGTGTATACCTCTGTCCGCACCAGCTTTATATCGGTGGGGCGTAATCCTTTAGCGCAAAGCTTTATTCGCAAGAACCTCTATGTGGTACTCCTCACTGTAGTATCAATCCTCGGGGCGGCCTTTGTGGCTGCCTATCTGGTAATTAAGTAAATTTTTCTCTTTAAAAACCCTTGACCGCAACAGATGACAGCCTCTATAATGCTTATGTACTAAATCCAAATAAAAAGTACAAAGAAACAAATTGCGGGGCAATCACGGGTGAACCCCTTACAACCTACTACTCCGACTAACGTCGGTAATACGGCGAGTGAGACGCTTATGGAAGCGGGTTCCTTAGAGGCGTCCGAAACACCTTCTGTAACACCCACCCACTCATCATCAGCTTCACCCGCGCCACCTAAAAAACCAGGTGCCTTTTCACTGCTAAAGAAGCTGTTTGGCAATAAGTTTTTACGTTTTGGCCTCATTACAGTAGTTGCGGTTACTCTAATTGTGGTGCTGGTTTTGCTTTGGTGGTCCAAGCGTCACATCAGTAGTTCAACCAGCCAAGCAGTAAATGACCAGTTTTCGACAACCACGGTACCACTCAATGTAGGGGGTGACGGCTCGGTAGAGCTTAACCAGAAGCAGGTCTCGGTAAATGGTAATGTGCGGATTTTGGGAGATTATACGCTAGTGCCCAGTGAGCGGCCCTCTAATCCTGTGCCCGGTCAGCAATATATCGATAACAAAGATTTCCGACTATATGTGTTTAACGGGAAAGAATGGGTATCGCAACTGAATGTGGCGGATCTGAACAGCCTGAATGTTAATATCGCAAACAATCTGCAGGTAGCCAACGCCCAGATTACCAATCTGCAGGCTCAAACTGCCACGATTGGCAGCGTTGCTAACCAGGCAGCAACGGCGCCACCATTTGCGTTACCTGGCGAGACAACTCTTCAGGGCAATACCTTTAATGGCGCAAACAACCTCTTACAATTAAACAACCTGGGATTGGTTTCGGACAGTTTGCTCTCAGGTAATGTTACCCTTGCCGGCAATACCTTTAATGGTGCAAACCAGCTGCTTCAACTCACTGGTGGAGGCTTATTACCAGCGCTGGACGCATCCAACCTGCTGAACTTAAATGCCAGTAACATCTCCAGTGGCACGCTGGCAGATGGAAGGTTATCGGCAAATGTCGCACTGCTCGATCGAGCCAGTCAAATATTCACTGGGGATGGGCAATTCTTTAGAGGTAGCACTGCCTCGGCTTTTCAGTTGCAGTCGGCCGTAGGGACCCCTTACTTCTTCGGTGACAGCAGTGGCTTGAGAGTAGGCGTTGGTGCGCTCGGTACAAATGTCAAACTGAATGTACAAGCCAGCGATAAAATCGCCCTGCATATTAACCAAACCGGTTCCGATGATATTATCCAGCTTGCATCTGGAGGAACCAATGTAGCAACGGTAAGCAACACTGGCACAACCTTGTTTAAGAATACCACCGATAGTACTACAGCCTTCTCGGTTCAAACCTCAGGTGGCGGAACTGCATTTAATGTCGATACCTCTAACTCTCGGGTAAGTATCAATAAATCTTCCGCTTCCTATCCCTTGGAAGTTGGTGGGAGCATTGGTATCGACAATACGGGCAACACGGCTGGCATCGGCCTGTTCATCGGTGGCACGCAAGTCTGTAACTTCACTGGTTGTTTGGCGGCTGGAGGCTCGGGTGGTATTAACAACAACACTTCTATCCAGGCCAACGCCAACATCGCCATATCAGGCAATGTGCTTGATGCTACCAATCCGACTGCTCGTATCCGTCAATACGCAGGCCAAACAACACCCTTGTTACAAGTAGAAGACTCAGCAGCCGCGAAGATATTCACGGTGGACACGACCGGTGTGAATATTGCTGCCAAACCGGATAAAGCCGACACAAATTATGCCAGGTATAAAGCACCGGCTGTTTCTACCAATCCAAATATCTGGGTTGGCACCTATAACGGTGACGGAACTGCAAGTCAGAATGTAACTTTACCGACATCTTGGGGCCAGCCGCAAGCTTTGTTTGTCACAAGAACGGGGGGAGGTGACAGGGCTTCATGCTATTGGTTATACGCACGTACGAAAGATATGAATGCTACGCGTGCTCTACATGACGGTGGTAGCGTCAATTCCTCAGGCATAATTAGTGCCCTTACTACTAATGGTTACTTCACTGTCGGGAATAGCACATATACCAACTCGAACTGTAGTAATACTTTAAATACGGCTTCTAGAACTTACTCTTATATGGTGCTGCGAACTGCCGATAATTCAAACATTGATGGTCATCTTGCGGTCGGCACCTATACCAATGATAACGTCAGCGGCAGTCGTACGGTCTGTATTAACGGGGGTACTCCACCGACGTGTTCGGGCACCTATACTTGGAAACCGGATATGGTAATGATTTTGAGGAGCGGAGGGATTTCTGGAGATTTATCTACCGTATGGACAACAACCCAAATGCAGTCCCAGAGTTCCGGTTCTTCGATGGCTCAGAGCGGCTCATTTATATCGGATGCTATTACGAGCTTGGGTAACGGAAAATTCGTAGTAGGCAATAATAATGTCACGAATGCACTGGCAACCCCAGGAAATTACACGTATTACTACATTGCTTTCAAGGAATATACCGGCTACCTGGAGCAAGGGCAATATATCGGTACCAACAGCCCGCAGAATATCACCACTGGTAATGCAAATGTCATAAAAGGCATATCATTCCAGCCAGACTTTGTATACACAAAAGTTGATAATGGTACATTTGGTACCTCTGGCGCAGCCCAGTACAGGATGACCGGTATGGGTGCGAATGAATCCAACCATATACAAGGCAACTCAGTAGATAATAATCCTTCACCCGGTGACCAATGTGTCAATTCTCCTTTCGCCTGTTATCCATTTACCAATGCTATTACTGGTTTTTTGAGTCCGGGATTTTCAGTAGGAACAAATAATTATGCAAACTATGATGATGGTCTGGCTCCTTCTGATAATTACCATTTTTGGGCGGCAAAGAATTATAAAGCTACTGATGTTTTGGATGGCTATGCTTCTGGCGTCGTCTATAATGGCAGCTTTTATGCCGCTACCAAAGTGACTGACTCCTCAGAGATATATAAATATACAGGTAGCTACGATGGTTGGACAAGAGTAAGCTCAGCGGCAGGTGTAATAAGTAACGAAAGTTATAGTGGTAATCAGTTCGTTGACCAGGTTCAGGCAATGAAAGTGTATGACAACAAATTATTCGTTGGTACTGATACTGGGTCAGGCCAAGGCAAAGGCGGGATATTTTACTATAATGGCTCTACTTGGAAACAGGTCAATACGACCCTTGGCAGTCTCGATGGAGTTACTACCGGTATTGATGGCATATCAAGTATGTCTGTGGTAGGTGGCCAGCTATATGTGGCTACAAAAAAGAATAACGCTGCAGAAGTGTATCGATATGAGGGTGGCGAAGGGGCGGCAGTGTTCACAAAAATCTCGGATTCAACTGCCGGCAAGGTGATCGGTTCTGATTCGGCTGAGATTGATTCTTTGCAACTCATTAACTATGCTAACCGGCTTTATGCAGCGTCGCAGACCGGTATTGATGCGGCCACTGGACATGCCGCACTTTATTACTTCGATGGTGGTTCGTGGAGTATGGTGAATGGAACAAGGGGTACCTTCCAGTCAACAGCTTCAATTGACGGCGTCACTGCGATGACTGTTTATAACGGTGCCTTGATACTGGGAACCGGCAGTGCCCAAACGGCGGCTGGTAGCAGAGACAAAGCCGAAATTTATCGTTATCGCTCACCAAGCGGTGGCGCCAGTGGTACTGGGTCATTTGAGCGTATATCCTATGGATTGGGTCAAATATCTTCAGCTGGTACTACGGGAGTAGACCGTATAGGCGCATTAAGGGTGTATAACGGTATGTTGCTTGCCGCTTCTGACAATAACAATTCTACGACTGGTGATACCACAGGTTCTGGTCTTGCGGCGGTGTATCAATTCAAAGATGTCGATAGTAATTCAAGCAGTAATCGCAGTTGGTCCATTATCGGTACACAAGGCGAAGGTAACTTTGGAGGTGCATCAGGCACGAACAATGTGACAGGAGTGGATGGTATATTGTTTATGGCGCAATATAATGACAAATTGTTTCTTGGTAATTCTGCTCCAGCTAACGGATACGTGTTCTCAATTACAAAAAATGCCTCACAAAGTTATGGCTTAAACTTCTCTAGCGGCAGTGACGGAAGCTATGATAATATCGGAAGTTTCAGCTTTATAAGTAGTCCGCAGGCGGGCGGCAATAGTTCAAGCACCGGTCAATTCTTACTATCTCACGGGCTTACCACTTCGGCGGGTGCCTACGATATTGCCGAGGACTATCAAACAAATGATGATGAGCTAAAACCGGGTGATGTAGTTGCCATAGATCCCGATAAGCCGACTGCCTATGTGCGCCGAGCGGATCTTTCAAAAGGTGATGGTTTACGTCTGTTGGGTATATACTCCACCCATCCGGCTTTCCGCCTCTCGCAAAAAGAAGAATTTGATGAATCAACCGGTGCGCAATCTGTTCCGGTGGCTCTGGCTGGACGTGTTCCGGTGCGCATTGATCCTAACTCTGAACCCATTAAACCGGGCGATTTACTGACGGCAAGCCCTAGACCAGGTATGGCAGTCAAGGATCAAAACAACGGATTTATTATTGCCAAGGCGCTGGAGAGCTGGGAGAAGGGATCGGATAAAACGAGTATAGAGGTCTTTGTAACCAACAGCGTGTCTGCGCGCGGGGAAATTCTGCCCGACCAGGATAAGTATGAGCTTGCCCTGCGCGACGGCAAAATATCCCTCTTGGATGCCTTTAGTGTGACAGCAGATGGCGGTTGGCGCTTTTTGAAGAATATTAACTTCATTGGCAAAGTAATCTTCCATGACGACGTAACATTTAAGGGAAGACTCTGGTATGAAGATCAGGACTTTGCTGGCTACGCAGTCGTTGAAGCGGGAGACCAAAAGGTGAAGATAAAATATAAAAAGCCCTACTCAGATAAGCCAGTCGTGTCAGTCTCACCTAAGAGCCCGGCTCAGTACCACGTAGAAGATGAAACCCCTGATGGCTTTGTGATAAAACTCGATCAACCACTCGACAAAAAAGTTGAGTTCAGCTGGACTGCACTCCAAATCAAAGATACACAGTCGTATAATAGTAAAGACAATCAGGTTACAAATTAGAGAAAAAGGGTAGAGGTGAAGAAAGTGACTTCCTTGTTACGCAAAGCTGACCTTAAGGGCACAGCCAAACGCAGCTGGCGGCAGGTGATAACGAACCGTAGGCTACAGATTGGGTTGATGGCGGTAGCTGGTATGGTGGTGCTCGCAGTAGTTATCAACTTCTTTCGCCTGCAACACCAAAACAATATCCATAAGTCCAACCCAAAGGCTATCCAGCAGGATGAAGAGAAGCAGTATGTAAAGCAGCTGCAACACTTAACGTATCCACCCGAAAAAGAAAAGCCAACTATTGCAATTGTTTCTGATGCCGACAAGGCTCGTCAACAGAACAGCGGTTTTTATAAACAAGCCAAAAACGGGGATGTAGTGGTGAAATACCGGTCAGTAGCATATCTTCTGGATGCGAAGAACAACAAGATAGTGAATATTGCCCCTGTTTACGAAGAGCAGTAGTTATAATAAGTTACTTTTTTACCTTTATTTGAGGTCTCGTAGTTTATTCGTTTCTTTGTCGCCTATATATTGGGTAGTTTTCTTATCAGTTTCTGCATTCAAGTAGTAATCTACTGAGGCATGATGGAGAGTTTCTTTGCCTAATAAACCTGTAACAGTGTCGAATCGATGCTGTTCGGCTTCGTCAAGTTCATCGATCGGATTAGAGAGGGTTACAACTTCTTCCAACAAGGCAACCCTTTCCTCGAGGGAAAGGAGAGGCAATTGTTGCCTGTAGGAGTTCTCTAGGCCCACATCTTCGATAATGTGTTGTTCATAGATTTTATTAGCGAGCTCACTCATCCTGTTCGTCATCGATCAGTCCTTACTAATTTTGTATAGATAAAATACAATAACTCAAAGAAGACGTCAAGTAGAGGGGAAAGATTTCTCTATGTAATGTGACATAATATGTCATGTGTGATATATCACTTATACCCAGCTGCTTTGTACAAAAAACAATACTTAAGTACTAGCCATATATTACCAATACTGCTATGATGGTTGTTGTCAGGTGAGTTTTGCGAGCTGTTTGCTCGAACGAACCGGTTAAACATAATGCGAGAGTGTTTAACCAGTTTTTATTTTGCGACCTTAAAGTGAGAACACTGTTTTGGCTGCTAGGTGGGGAGTGATATGATGAGAAGTAATGGGAGCTGATGATATGGATAATCACAATGAACTCCATGCTATGCGCCATAGTGCAGCACATGTACTGGCTTCGGCCGTGCAGAGACTATGGCCACAGGCCAAATTTGGTGTGGGCCCAGTGGTGGAGCATGGATTTTACTATGATATAGACTTAGGGGAGTCAAGTGTATCAGAGGAAGACTTTGAGCGCATTGAGGCTGAAATGAAGCAGATTAATGCCGCAGACCAGCCCTTTGTCCGCAGTGAAAAACCCATTGATGAAGCTATTGCTTGGGCGCAGGAGACTAACCAGCCCTATAAATTAGAACTATTAAACGACCTCAAACGAGCTGGCACCACGCTCGAGAAAGACCTGGATCCGGCTGAACTCGGTACCCTTACTGAAGGGGATAGTGCGGTTGAACAGGTTTCTTTTTACCAAAACGGCGATTTTGTTGACCTCTGTCGGGGGCCACATGTTGCATCGACTGGTAAAATCGGGGCATTTAAACTTATACGTGTTTCAGGTGCTTATTGGCGCGGTGATGAGAAAAAGCCGCAAATGCAACGGGTGTATGGTGTTGCGTTCGCTACTCAAGAGGAGCTTGATCGCCATCTGAAAATGCTTGAAGAAGCCAAAAAACGCGACCACCGCAAGCTCGGCCAGGACCTGGACTTGTTTACCTTTTCAGAAGTAGTTGGTGCGGGTCTGCCACTATTCACTCCTAGGGGCACTATCTTACGCGATGAACTACTTGGCTTCTCTGAAGAACTTCAAAAGAAAAACGGTTTTCAGAAAGTATTTATTCCTCACATCACCAAGCAGGTGTTATATGAAAAGTCTGGGCACTGGGACAAGTTTGGTACGGAATTATTTTTGGTCAAGAGCCAGGAAACGAACGACCAATTTGTACTAAAACCGATGAACTGCCCACATCATATTCAAATTTATGCCTCGCGTCCCAGGAGCTACCGTGATCTGCCTATCCGTTATATGGAGTCGACTGTCCAGTATCGTGACGAGAAAAAGGGCGAACTTAACGGACTCTCACGCGTGCGGGCAATTTCTATCGATGATGCGCATATTTTTTGCCGACTTGACCAGATTGAGGCAGAATTTACCACTATCATGAATATGATCAAGGAGATGTATACGGTGTTTGATATGAAGTTTCAGGCACGCCTGTCTTTTAGGGATGAATCGGATGATTACCTAGGTGATCCCGAGGTGTGGCAAAGAGCACAGGATACTATTGAGACGGTAGCTAAAAAGCTAGGGCTCGAATACTTTGTAGCGAAGGGTGAAGCAGCGTTTTACGGGCCAAAAATTGACATATTGGTGACTGATGCGCTGGGCCGCGAGTGGCAATGCGCGACTGAACAACTGGACTTTGTGCAACCGCAGCGGTTTGGCCTAATCTACGTAGATGATCAAGGAAAAGAACAGCAGCCTGTCATGATACACAAAGCACTGCTTGGATCTTTTGAGCGGTTTTTGTCGGTATATATTGAACACACTGCCGGAAAGTTTCCGGTTTGGCTAGCGCCGGAACAAATCCGTATTATTACCGTCAATCAGGAGGAAGCAACACTTGCGTTTGCTAATAAGGTGGTAGAACAGGCGCAGGAACTCGACTTGCGGGTACACCTAGACAACGACAATGAATCTGTCGGCAAAAAAATTCGTAATGCTGAGGTAATGAAGGTGCCATATACGATTGTCGTAGGAGAAAAAGAAATTATCTCTGGTCAGGTTGTGCCACGCCTGCGTAGCGATTTACAGGCACAAAACCCACACGAGAGCCATGATATTGCTGACTTTCTACAAAAAGTCTCCAATGAAGCAAAGTCTCGTACCCGCCAAATCTCATTTTAGCCCTGTGCTATTATGACCCTATGAGTAAAGAGGTGATTGCCACGGATATTGATGAGGTACTTTTCCCGTTTGTCGATGAGTTTGCGGTATGGCACAACACAGAGTACGGAACTGAGCTAAAGACCAGAGATTTTGTCTCCTATGAATTCTCGGGTGTACTTGAGGTGTCGGTAAAAGAAGCTGTCCATAGGGTGCACACTTTCTTTGGTGCTGAGCACAGCCACTTGGCCGTTCCTCCTCTTGGAGAAGCGCAAGAAGCAATTGCCAGGCTAGAAAAACAATATGAAATTGTAGCGATTACCGCTCGTCACCCCCAGTTTGAGGATCCCACTGTACAATACCTTTTGCAACACTTCGGGGGTGTGATTACTGATATTGCTCTTCTTGGTCGTCATGATACGGGGATAGATATTTTACGAACAAAAGCCGAAGTTTGTCATGAGCTCGGGGCGATTGCTCTGGTGGATGATTCAATTACACATGTTGCTGAGTGCGCACGGACGGGTATACAAGGTATATTGTTCGGTGACTATCCCTGGAATCAGGCCGATGAGTTACCGAATGGGGTAGTACGGTATGAAAATTGGGATGGCGTGTTGGAGCATTTTGGTGTTAGCAGACCGTAATTTTCGTGAGCGGGTAGAAGCCCTGGTGGCACTAATACCCGAGGGGCGAGTCATGACGTATGGCCAGATTGCAGCCATCTGCGGAAATGCTCGAGCAGCGCGGATTGTGGGCGGTATCGCTCATTTTGGCGATACAGCTTTACCCTGGCAGCGAGTGGTGAACAAACGAGGCGGCTTAGCATCAGGCTACCCAGGCGGTCGAAGAGGCCACAAAGCGCACTTAGAAGCAGAAGGCGTGAAAGTAGATGAGAATTATATGGTGAAGATAGAGGAACTGCTATGGGCACCGGACCGCTTGTAGTGATTGTGGGCCCAACCGCTTCGGGTAAAACAGCGTTGGCTATTAAACTGGCTGAGAAGTTTAACGGCGAGATACTATGTGCGGACTCGCGAACTGTTTACAAGGGTATGGATATTGGCACCGCCAAGCCATCAATAGAAGAGCAAAAACATATACCTCATCACTTGCTCGATGTTGCTGAACCGAATCAGGCATTCACTGTAGCTGATTTCAAACGACTCGCGTTAACCTCGATAGAAGATATCCACGACAGAGGAAAGTTGCCAATTATGGTGGGGGGAAGCGGGCTATATATTGACGCCGTGTTATTTGACTACAAGTTTGCGCCTCGTAAAGCGCCTCGTGACCCTCATAATCCTCGTCATCTGGACAAAGAAGTGTCTCAGCACAAAAGTACCCTTCGGCCGAAGACTATCATTGTTGGACTTGATATAAACAGAGAAAAGTTAAAAAAACGGATCGAAGAGCGAGTTGATAGCATGCTCCAGGCTGGGTTAGAGGCCGAGGCGCGTGCACTTGGCAGTAAATATGGATGGGGAGTTGAACCGATGCGCGCACCTGCTTACGCTGCAACAAGGGGCTATGTGTTTGGTGAGTATGACCTGGAAACTGCACGGTTGTTGTTCGCTCGTGCAGACTTAAAATTAGCCAAGAAACAGCGCACTTGGTTTAAGCGAAACAAAAGTATTCACTGGGTGAACGACCCCAAGGAATCTGTAGATATAGTCACAACGTTTTTGAACAATTTATAGATAGTTTCATTGGGCTATCTGCTACAATGTGAGTATGATTGAGCAACTCTTCGGCTCGAAAACCAGGGTAAAATTGCTACAGCTTTTTTATAGGAATCCTAACCGCTCTTTCTATGTTCGGGAGATTACGCGCAAGATAGACGAACAGATCAACTCAGTCCGTCGGGAGCTGGCCAACTTGCTGAGCGTTGGTATCATTTCCTCGGATACCAACAACAACCGTTTATATTACGAAGTGAACCAGAAGTATGAGTTTTACCAACCGCTATCAGAGATCTTTGGAGGCGCCAAGCCGGCGGCCAAATCCAAGAAGGCTGTATTACCCGTGCAACCCAATGAAGAGATAAACGTAATCGGTAACGTCGAAATGGCCCTCTATACCGGTCAGTTTACTCGAGATGAAACCAGTGGTATCGATCTCCTGATAGTGGGCGATACCAATCCCACAAAACTTACAAAGTTTATCAATGAGCTGGAGACAAAAGAGGGTAAGGAAGTGCGCTATACTGTGATGGCACTTGATGAGTTTCATTACCGTCAACAGGTCAATGACAAATTTTTAAGTAACGTGCTGGCTGCTAAAAAACAAATACTGATTGATAAAAAAGGTTTGCTTAGTCCAGATAAAAAGGGTGGAAAAAATAAGGAATAACAAATGGAAGTACAATACTACGGTGCAAACTGTGTCCGCATAATTACCAAGCGAGCCTCGGTAATAATTGATGACAACCTCGATGAACTTGGTCGCCCGTCGCAAGCCAAAAAAGACGAGATCGCAATTTTTACTGGCTCACATGCCTCGCCAAAAGCTACGGTCAAATTAGTTATTGACCAGCCAGGTGAATATGAGGTGTCTGACGTCTCAGTACGGGGGATTGCCGCTCGTGCTCATATTGACGAGCCGGGCCAGCAATCCGCTACCATGTATCGGATCATTGCTGATGATATGCGTATTGGGGTCACCGGACATATCTATCCTGAACTCAGCGAAGCACAGCTCGAAGCTATGGGTACGATTGACCTTCTGTTTGTGCCAGTGGGTGGTAGTGGTTTCACCCTTGATGCGGTTGGTGCGCTGCAAGTTATTAAAAAGATTGAACCAAAGATTATTATTCCAACCTATTATGCTGACGACCAGATGCGTTTCCCTGTGCCGCCTGTGGCATTACCAGCTGCTCTGAAGGAAATGTCCATGGAGCCGAAAGAGACAGCAAGTAAGCTCAAGATGAAGACAACTGACCTCATCGGCGATACCACGCAGATGATCGTGCTCGAACGCCAATAACTATTCTTCGTTATTTGGCACAGGTAATTCTGTTGTCTCAACCCCAATAGGAGGGCGTATGGGTATCTTACAGTAGCTCTTTTTTCTTGAGGGTGCGTAGAGCCTGGGTACTGATTTTCATCCGCGCTTTTTTGCCGTCTACAGTCAATGTCTTTGTCTGTAGGTTTGGTTTCCAGACCTTTTTGGTATGACGCTGTGAAAAGCTGACATTATGTCCGTATTGCTTTCCTTTACCAGTAAGTTCGCATCGTTGCATCAAGGGTATTCCTATTAGATTCAAGGTGTAATTCTACCCGATAATTTATCAGAGGTCAATCACTTATAAGATGTTTCATCCAATCATTACCCGCAGGACTGGTATACTACATGGGTATGTTGCTTGATCTACGTCCAGCGGATTTGCTCGTTGTCTTTATTACTATCTTGTTGTCCATGGGTATCCATGAGGCGATGCACGCTTTTGTAGCCCATTCTCTCGGCGACACCACGGCGCACGACGAAGGAAGGTTGACTCTCAACCCACTCAAACATATCGATCTTTATACCACTGTGTTGTTGCCGATTGTATTGATATTGTTGAGGCTTCCGCCATTTTTTGTGGCTAAACCAGTACCATTTAATCCCTCACGTGTTCGTTTTGGGGAATATGGTGCCGCCCTGATTGGCATTGCCGGACCACTGACTAATTTAGCCTTGGCTGCGTTTGCAGCTGCTATTGTGAAGTTAGGCGGCATTGCAGTTGGTACGAGCACCTACAACATCTTTAGTATTTTTATTCTTATCAATCTGGCGTTTTTTGCTTTTAATATGATTCCGTTTCCACCGCTGGATGGCTCGCGGCTGCTTTATGCGTTTGCACCGGAACCCTTGCAGCGGCTTATGCTTCAGATCGAATCAGCTGGTTTCCTGACGATAATTGTGTTTATGTTGGTGCTATTTCCTTTTGGAGCACCGCTACTTAGCAATACCATTGAGATTCTATATAGATTTTTGTTAGGGTAGCAGCGAATCCAGGGAGTATAATAATTATTGGCTGGAACATGCCAACGCAATGATTATCTGAATGATTAACAAAAGGGAGCCTAATATTTTTGCCGGCCGTGGCGGGTAAGTGAAGGCACCCATCTGCCCTAGGCAGATTAATCAGGTTGGTAATCCAGCTGCCAAGGCACTCTTATCAGAGTGCCTTTTTAAGCTAAGAGTAAGGCATTTTGGTATAGTAAGGGAGTCCGATTCTCGGGGTGTGGCGCAGTTGGCTAGCGCGCATTACCCCATAAGAACTTTACAAACGACAGGGTGTAGCTTAGTTGGTAAAGCGCTGGGCTGGGGGTCCAGAGAGCGGAGGTTCAAGTCCTCTCACCCTGACCAAAGTACCCCGTTTACGGCTGGGGTCGTGATGTCGCAGGTGAGGACTGCCAGTGGCAGCCCGCAAGGCAATTTTTCAGATTTGTAACTTGTTGCAAGTATGAAAATTGCGGGGTCGCCAGAGGTGACCGGGTCCTGTCACCCCGACCATCCTCCGTCGCTTCGCTTCTTGCGGAGCTATGGAGGATTTTTGATGTAAGCAAGGTACATGCTCCTCTGTGCTTATAATGGAGAGGTAATAATAGACATTAAAGTGAACACAAGGAGTATAGCCCAACTGTGCTATTCTGTAGGTAATATTTAAAGCATCACAAGGATAAAAATGAAAAAAATTTCTAAGAACGGCGCAGGTTTTAGCATTATTGAGATACTCTTAATTGTTATAGTGGTGGGGCTTTTAGGTTTTATTGGATGGTATGTATATAGTCAGAATAATAAAGCGAATAATTCTTTGAAAAATACAGACTCTGCAAGCAAAACCAAACCGATTCCGCAACAAAATTCTGAAGCACAAACCGCGAAACCAATAGATGAGACTCAGAACTGGAAAAGTTATACAAGATATGGGATTACACTTAAGTACCCAACAGATTGGGGACTTAAGGCGAATGACAATACACAATCTACATCAACTACTCTAACTAGCCCTGAATTTACTGATGATGGTACAAAAGGCCAGCAAATTACGGTGGATGAAGCCCAATTTACACCGAGCGGCTTAACTGTTGATAATTTCAAGTCTAAGCACCTTGATGCCGGTCCAAATCCTTATAGTGATTATAAGGTATTAACTGTAAATGGTAAAAAAGCTATCCAGTATTATCAGGGTGATAGCCGAACAACTGTATTTTTCTTAGCAAATGGTAAGATAGTTACCTTGGTGTTAGATACTTTTCCCAATAGGGCTGCTGCTTCGGCTACCTATGACAAAGTTCTTGGAACTATTACTCTTAATTAAGCTCAAGTAGTATCCTCCTGTTCTTTATCTTTCTTCCGCTGTTTGTACACATTGTTATGCCTATGCTTTGAATTGTTGCGAGTTCTTCGTACACTGAACGAATGGAACAGCCACTGCCTCGAGAACATATACAAGACGTGAATATTGAGCTTGGTGATGATGTCTCGCGTATGCTCTATGAGGCTTCCAAGTTAACGCACGACAACAGGCCAGGACTCCTCGTAGAGTTTCATGAGTCATTCTCTGGGTTTCGAGCTATACCGGGTACTATGCTTAAAGACATTGGCAATTTGTACATGAACCTGGCTTTTGACGGGGTAGGCACAAAAGTTGAGGTCGCCGAACGTCTGGATGATCACTCCACGGTGGCTCATGATTTATTCGCGATGGTCTGTGATGATGCAGTGGTCCGGGGTGCAGAGCCAGTAGCCATTGGATCGATTCTTGATGTTAGACAGCTGAATGACACGCCGCATACTCGTGAGGCTATTCAACAACTTGCACATGGTTACGTAGAGGCTGCAAAAGCTGCCGGGGTGGTTGTGGTCAATGGCGAGGTTGCAGAACTAGGCGATCGCGTCGGCGGATATGGTGATTTTAATTACAATTGGGGTGCGAGCGTACTGTGGTTAGCTCATAAAGAACGGATTCTTACGGGCCATCAAATGCAACCGGGCGACGCACTGATCGGTCTTGCAGAACATGGTTTCCGGTCAAATGGTATTACGGATGTCAGGAAGGCTATGCTCGAGCACTATGGCTCTCAGTGGCAGAATGAGATAGTAGATAGCCTTGGAAAGCTCTCCCTGGGGCGTTTAGTGCAAAAACCATCTATTATTTACTCTCGTTTTGTATCAGGTCTTACCGGTGGCTACGATATTGAAAAGGAAGCAAAAGCAAAAGTCACGGGTGTTGCCCATATAACGGGTGGTGGGCAGCCTAGTAAGTTAGGGCGAATGCTTGAACCGTCAGGTCTCGGGGTAACCATAGATGATCCGATAGCACCTCCTCAGATTATGTTAGAGGTGCAAAGACTGAGAGGATTTACTGATGAAAAAGCTTATGGGAAGTGGCACATGGGACCTGGTATGGTTATCGCTACACCTGAGCCAGGGAACGTATTAAACGAAGCAGAAGCCCATGGGATTACTGCGAAAAAGATAGGGGTAGTAACTAATGAGCCGGTGATAAAAATCCGCAACCAAGGGGTTCAGCAACAAGAGGAATGGCTAACCTTCCCTCAGTGAAATTCCTAGGTATCATGGTTTTAGCTCATTTGCTCAATGCGAAAAGTTAAGGTGCCGTTTTGTGGTACGCTTCTATATATGAAAACACTCAAAGTCGACCATCAAACTGCACAACAAATTGTGAAAGGCGAGAAGATAGCCACTTGGCGGGTCAATGACGATAAAGACCTCCATGTAAATGATGCTGTCTTGATAATTGATAAAGTAAGTCCGCTGGAACCAGATAGCTGGAAGGTTATCGGGGAAGCCCACATCACCGAAATACTTGAGAAACGGATTGGTGGCATTACCGCACAAGACTTAGCTGTATACAAAGAGTATTCGACCAAGGAAAACATTCTAAAAGCCAGTCAGAACTTTTATGGTCCAAGTGTAGATGAGCGTACACCGATCAAGTTTCTTACCTTTACGTTTAATCCTCAGCAACCCCGGCCGTTGGCAAAAGGAGATGTAAAAAAATCAACAGTAATTACAGAGGTAAAATTGTATGCGGATGGCGGTTCGCGGGGCAATCCTGGCCCGTCAGCCAGCGGTTATGTTTTGATGGACATGAATGATACGGTCATAGTCGAAAACGGCCTTTACTTGGGTGTGACCACAAACAATCAAGCTGAGTACCAAGCACTTAAAATAGGCCTTGAAGAAGCTCTCAAACGAGGCGTACAAGTCGTGCACATCTATATGGACAGTTTGCTGGTCGTTAATCAAATGAAATCGATCTACAAGGTAAAAAATAGAGATTTATTGCCTATACATGACGGTGTTCGTAAGCTATTGCCTCATTTTAAGAAGGCAACATTTACCCATGTGCCACGTGAGCTCAACAAATTAGCCGATGGGGTCGTGAATAATATCTTGGATACCGCAGCCCAAGAAGAAGAGGTATAATAGTAGGGCCAGATTATTGGCTGATCGCCCCGCACCTTAAGGGGCTGTGCTAGAGCTTCTTGAGGTGCGGGGAGGAAAGTCCGGGCAGCGTAGGGAAAGGCAGTTGTTAACGGCAACCGGAGGAAACTCTAGGGAAAGTGCCACAGAAACAAAACCGCCCAGTACCTTTCAGTTCTAAATGCCGAGCGAGCTTGCTTTGAGCAAAGCTCAAACTCTGCTCGCGCTCTTGGCAAATTGCTTTGTCAGAAGCTCCAGTGCTCTTCACCGTATTACATATACGGCTTATTGTGCCCTTCGCTTCTTCCGTGCAATTTAGGCAAGCATTCAGCTCTGAAAGGTGCTGGGTAAGGGTGAAAAGAGTGGGGTAAGAGCCCACAGTCCTAGCGGGTGACCGTTGGGAGAGGTAAACCCTGCCTGCTGCAAGGAGATCGGTTCGCAAGTGATCTTTATGGTTGCGGTTTCCCGCCAGAGCCGGTCGATTATCCGCTTGATCCAGGCGGCAACGCCTGGGCTAGATAGATGGTCAGCGCGCTTTGGTACTTATGCCGAAGCAGACAGAACCCGGCTTACAGATTATCTGGCATAAATAAACCGCCCATATCCGGGCGGTTTATTATTTAATCGCGGTGTTTGTAGTTGGTAGGAATTATTTATGGGCAGCTTTTACTACGGCTTCAAATGCAGTTGGCTCATTAACCGCTAACTCACTTAGGATCTTGCGGTCAAGGGTGATGTTTTTGCGTTTCAGGCCAGCAATCAGGGTACTGTAGGTTACACCATGAGTTCTTGCAGCTGCATTGATGCGGGTATTCCACAAAGCCCGGAAAGTTCGCTTTCGGTTGCGTCTGTCGCGGTATGCATATTGAAGGGCGCGGGTAACTGCTTGTTTACCTCGCTTTACGCTTGAACGGTGCGCTCTCGTCATGCCTTTGGTTGCATGACGGACTTTTTGATGTCTTTTATGGCTTGTTACACCTCTTTTTACACGCATACTATACTCCGAGGCTCAGCTTAATGTTTTTCTTCGCCTTGCCCTCAAGCTGGCTTTGAGTAGCAAGTTTGCGTTTCCGTGAAGCGCTCTTTTTTTGCAAAAAGTGATTGCCCATAGAGTGACGCCGCAGCACTTTGCCGTTTTTCGTTACTTTGACGCGGTTCTTAGTACCGCTATGAGTTTTTAGCTTTGGCATTTGTCGCACTCCTCATGGTAAAACTTAACTGCTTGCCGGCGAGTTGTGGGGGTTGTTCCACTACTACGCTATCTCCGAACTCTTTGATTATCTTATCGGCGAGGGCGAAGCCCAAATCCTTGTGGGCCAGTTCGCGGCCCCTGTAAAAGATTGTCAGTCTGACTTTATGGCCGACTTCTAAAAACCGGGTGACCTTGCGCAACTTCACCTCCATGTCATGCTGGCTTATTTTTAAGCCGAACCGCATCTGTTTTAACTCCATCGACTTGGCGTTACGTTTATTCTTTTGTAACTGCTTGGTTCGTTGGTAGTTGTACTTGCCCCAGTCGATAATCTTCGCAACCGGGGGATTGGCATCAGGTGATATCTCCACCAGATCCAAGCCTTGTTCCTCGGCTGCCTGTAATGCCTCAGACCGCGCAAGTATGCCAAGTTGCTTTCCTTCAGAATCGATTACTCGCAACTGTGGTGCCCGAATCATGCCGTTCAGGCGGGTCTTTTTGGCGATTACTTTTACTCCTTGATAACTGTTAGGCTACTGAGAGTGTAACAAATCTTGAAACAGGGGTCAATAAGCGAGGGCATTTCTTTGTAGATGCGGTCTGTACTGGATAGCTTCGCTAATGTGAGTTGGTTCAATTTGTTTGGCACCCTCTAAGTCGGCTATCGTTCGAGCTACTTTGATAATGCGCATATAACTTCGGGCAGAGATCTGTAGGCGCTCAGATGCTTGATTGAGCAGTTCCTCAGCTTGGGAGCTGAGGGCACCGGACCGTTTGATGTCTTGGTTATCCATTTGTGCATTGTTCTTTTGAGCAGCGCCAAACCTCTTTGCTTGTATTTGGCGTGCTCGATATATTCTCTCTGCGATCATTTTGCTTGGTTCTTCAAAACGCTCAGTGTGCAATAGCTGTTTATGGATGACTTCATTGACCGGGACATGGATATCTATTCTGTCAATAATTGGCCCAGACAGTTTCTGGCGATACTTATTAATTTGATAGGGTGAGCATTCGCAAGGTTTCGTGGTGCCATAAAATCCGCAAGGACAAGGATTAGCTGTTGCGATTAACATAAAGTGTGCTGGATAAGTGATGCTTTGCTTGGCTCGGGAGACCGTAATAACTCTATCTTCAAGAGGCTGGCGGAGTGCTTCAATAGTTGCACGTCCGAACTCAGGTAATTCGTCTAAGAAAAGTACACCGTGATGGCTTAGGCTGACCTCACCCGGCCGAGTTTGTTGACCTCCGCCCACAATGGCTGTGTGGCTTGCAGAATGGTGGGGAGCCCGAAGGGGTCGTGTGCGCTGGATGGTGTTGTAATCTGCTGAGATAAGACTATGTATGTGGCTTGTCTCAAGCATTTCTTCGTTAGTCATTGGAGGCAGGATAGAGGCAACTGCTTTAGCGAGCATACTTTTGCCCGTGCCTGGCGGACCATTCATTAAGACGTTGTGGCAGCCGGCGGCAGCAATTTCAAGCGCCCGTTTGGCCATAGCCTGACCCGATATGTCCCTAAAATCAACCTCAAAGTGCGGAGTTGCCTGTACTTGTACGGGAGATTTACCAGATGAATGAAGAGGTAGTTGAACGGTACTGGTTAGATGCAAATACAGGTCACGTAAATTTGCTACTGGCAATAGTTGAAGACCTGGGACAAGGTGGGCCTGGTCCAGATTTCCTTCAGGAAGATAAAAGACGTTGTAGCCAAGCCGTTTAGCGGCGATCAACTTGCCAATGATGCCTCTTACTGGGCGCACACTGCCATCAAGCGCCAGTTCACCTATAAAAATAGGTTTATTGTCAAGAACGGAGGGAGGCACCTGGCGGTTGGCCAGTAAAATAGCCACGCATATAGCCAGATCAAAACTCGTACTATCTTTTGGCAGGTCAGCCGGTGCAAGGTTAATGGTAATACGTTGTCGGGGCAGGGTAAGCTGGGAGTTGGTAAAAGCGCCGCGGATACGTTCCTTGGCCTCATCAACCGCTTTGTTGGCAAAACCTACAATCACAATTGAGGGCAAGCTTTTGGATAGGTGACACTCAACATCAACAACCAAACCCTCCATAGCAAAACTGGTAATTGACTGGACTTTCCCCGGCATAGTAATTGTTTGTATACTCCAAATTTAATTAGATTGAAAGCAGTAGCACAAAAGAAAATCCCGCCTTAATTTTCAGGCGGGATAGTTTTGAGTTTTGGTTTGGAGCTTTTAGTGTTTGGGAGGTTTTAATGGAACAACGGCTTGCGAGAAGCCGTTGTTTTTAGTCTTTTTGTTTTTGAGCACTTTTTTTATTCAGTGCTGATCCTATCTTATAAAGTGCTTATTTTTCTGTCAATACGTTTATGACTAAAATAATTGGACCCTGTGTATAACTTTCCTTGTGCTTAAGACAGAATTGCTTCATTTTAAGGAGCTTGAACTTATGAATAACAACCTTTGTGTAGTTAAACTTGCTGCACGTATTCGTTAGTAAAATCTATTCAAGGGATATGTCTTACATAAGGTGCCGGTGAATAGCACTAGAACCTTTTTGTACGTGTTGATACGCATTCCGCATGAACCATTTAACAAATCGTTATGTTGTTTAATTTTGTGTGCGTGCAGAATTTATTTAGTGAACCAGTGGGAAACACTATGAGTGAAGTTTTATGGGTTAGGCGTGATCGTAGAGTTACGATCCAGTACATATTTTACAAGGTACCAACTTACCGATAAGTTTTTCTTTAAACATATCGAAATTCAAAAATAAGATGACCAAGTTATTACTAGAAGATGTAACCATTTTTTATACAAGGATTATGTATTTGCCAAATCAAAAATTATAGGAATGTTGTAGAGATAATTACTATACAAATATTTTCTTTGCATAAGAGACAAACCAACCAGAATAGATTAAAAATGTATAACGCACAACAATAATTAGTTGACACAGCATGCTTATAGTAGTATGGTTTTAACGTAAGTGATAAAACAAAAACTCACTTCATTAATAAGATTTCGCTCTTTGTTCGCCTAACGGCGAAAAGAGCGGTCAGTCATAGCTCGGACGGTAAGCGCCAACATTTTTACAAGGGGCGGATTTACCGTCCAGCTTCTTTTTTTGGCCAAATTGCTTGATAATACATGGTGAGTTCAGAAGCTCAAAGAGAAATATATAACTATGCCTCGTATCAAAAAAGCCTCTCTCTTTATTGCACTCTATGGTGGCTTGGTTTTATTCCTACTTACCACTAATCCTGCCTCATTGCCGTTACCGCTACTGGTGCTACCTTTTCTCTGGTTATATCTTTGCTTGCTCGTAGGGTTCTATTTTCTTTTGTACGGAGTAAGGAGACTTTTAAGAGGTACTAAGGGCCGGAGTAATCGACTTATAGTGCTGGCTTCGCTTTTTGCCTTGATCCCCACAAGTCTGCTGGTTTTGCAGTCGATTGATCAGCTTAGTTTGAAGGATATACTGTTAATGTTTATCTTTGCGCTACTGGTCTCTTTTTATATTAGTAGATTGCAGTTAAAGACATAAGAACAGATAGTTCTTGCTCCTAATGCTTTCACTATGCTTCTGATATAATTGGAACAGAGATGAGTATAGATTCTTTATCATCTAAACCACATATGGAGCTGCCTCCACCTGAAGTACCAGAAGTTCTACCTGAACTTCCAGAAACACCAGAGGAGGAGCCGAGATATTACGCTGAAAAAGCGGGGCAAGCTGTGGAGGTTGCACCGACTAAACCTAGTCAGGCAGATGCCAATGCTGGTGTTCATGCAGTCCCAGCCTTTCCACCACCCGTTCATGCACCAGCCTCGACACCGGCTGTTGCAAGTGATAACGATGATAATTTGCCTGCAGCGGCTGAAGACGCTGACATTATTGAGAAAGAGTGGGTAATAAAGGCAAAACAGCTGGTGGATGCCACCAAAGATGATCCTCACCGTCAAAACAAAGAAATCAACAAGATGAAAGCGGCTTACATCAAGAAACGCTACGATAAAGAGCTAAAAATAAACAAAGAAGGTTAATAATACCGATGCCTTTTTTTCTGACAGTTATCGTTATCCTTCTTGTGCTGGTGGCAGCAACTGGTATTGTCTTTTACTTCCAATCAAGGAAGCTGTTGCGCGAGCAGAAAAATTTTGAGAGAGGCCTCAAAATGATTCCATTGTTGATCCATTTGCCGCCAATCAGCGAGGATACCGAAGAGAGTGGTCGTGATGTGCGTGATGTAATAGATGAGAATATATCCAAAGCACAGGTGCTCTACAGCATTATTGCCAGTACATTAAAGAAGGGTTTTAAAAGTAAGTTTTATGGGCAGCGCCACTTTGCCTTTGAAATTATTGGCGAGAAGGGTTTTGTACACTTTTACGCGGCAGTTCCGGTTGCGATGGTGGACGTTGTCAAACAAGCTGTTGTCAGCGCATATCCGGCGGCCCAGCTCGAAGAAGTACCTGAGCATAATATCTTTAGCCCAGTGGGCCGCATTAGCGGCACATTAGGAGGCGAACTCACCTTAAAAGAGCACTATGCGTACCCGATTGCAACTTATCAAGAGATTAAGCGTGACGCGATTCAAGCTATATTGAGTGCATTGTCGGCATTGGATAAAGAAGATGGGGCAGGCATTCAAATTATGCTGCGCCCGGCTAGCCCAGATTGGAGAAAGAGTGCTCAAGCGATAGCTAACCAAAAGCGTAAAGGCTCTGGCAAGGGAGGGGGTGAAGGTGGATCCTGGGGTTGGGCGCGCCAGCTCGGCCTGGCGGTAGTCAAGCCTCCGGAACCAAAGTCAGGCGGGGAATCATCGCCGCCAAAACCGGAACTTTCAAGCCTGGACCAGGCAATCGTGGATGCCATTGATGATAAGACTCGTTATCCGGCCTATGAAGTGCTGATCCGGATAGTGGCATCGTCGAATATTGCACAACGCTCTCAAGCAATACTCAGCAATATTGTGGCAGCGTTCTCTCTGTTTGATGCGCCGGGCAAGAATGGCTTCAAGTATACCGAATCTAAGGATATAGAGAGTTTCGTAACTGCATTTATTCTGCGGTTTTTCCCGCAGGAAAGTAACAAAAGTATTTTAAATGCTGTTGAATTAGCAACGTTATTCCATTTTCCTGACCAGCGGAATATCCCTACTTCACAAGTTGAAAGGCAAGGCTCTAAGCAAGTTGATGGGCCTCGCAATATGCCTGACGAAGGTTTATTGCTTGGTTACAACATTTTTCGTGGCACGAAAAAACCTGTCCGCTTAAGCTTGGAAGACCGACGGCGTCACATGTATGTGGTCGGACAAACTGGCGTGGGTAAATCGGTATATCTAGAGAACTTAGCATTGCAGGATATGATTGAAGGTCGTGGCTTTGCTTTTGTGGATCCTCATGGGGAGAGCGCAGAGAGGCTAATGAGTATGGTTCCAAAAGAGAGAACCGAAGATGTGATTTATTTTTCACCGGGAGAAACGGATTTCCCCCTTGGGCTTAATCTCTTTGAATATCACAATGAAGACCAAAAAGATTTCATTATTCAGGAAGCCATTAATATGCTCGAGAAGCTCTATGATCCCAACCATCAGGGAATCGTTGGTCCACGCTACCACCATCTTTTCCGCAACGCGGCACTTACTGTCATGTCCGACCCAGCTGGGGGCACCTTTGTTGATATCCCTAAGTTGTTCTCGGACCCCTCTTATGTGCGGCAAAAGTTGAAGTATGTCACAGATCGGACAGTGATAGACTTTTGGACGAAAGAGATGCCTGGCTCAGAACGGTCAAACGAATTTGGTGAGGTGAAGAGTTGGTTTGTCAGTAAATTTGGCGCATTTTTGAGTAACTCCATGATGCGCAACATTATTGGTCAATCCAAGAGTGCGTTTAACCTGCGAGACGTTATGGATAATAATAAGCTTCTGTTTGTGAACTTAAGTAAGGGTAGAACAGGCGAGTTGAATTCCAAGTTGTTGGGTATGATTTTCGTCATGAAGTTTCAAGCGGCAGCTATGAGCCGGGCAGACATGCCTGAAGACCGACGGAATGATTTTTGCTTATACGTTGATGAGTTTCAAAACTTTTCAACTGATTCATTTGCAACCATTCTTTCCGAAGCACGAAAATATAGACTGAACTTGATTGTGGCAAACCAGTTCACCACTCAGCTTACTGATGAAATAAGAGACGCTGTTTTTGGTAATGTCGGTTCCATAACAGCTTTTAGGGTTGGAGCGGATGCTGACGCCGATGCGCTTAGTAGGAAGTTCCAGCCGGTATTTGATCGCGAAGACATTTTGAGATTACCCAACTACAATACTATTACACAGATATTAATCGGGGGAGTGCCTACACAGCCGTTCAGCATGGCCACAGTGCCACCTATGGGATCAGAAAACCCGGATCTCGCTAAAGCACTCAAACAGCTCTCTGCGGCCAAGTATGGACGTCCTAGAGCAGTAGTTGAAAAGGAAGTAACTACGAGGCTTTACACTCCTGCGGCTCCTGCCGGAAGCAGCCAGCCTAGACCTCAGCAGTTCGGAGGGCCTATGCCCGCTGCTTCGGGACAACCGCTTCCAGCTAAGGCGCCCTCAACAGGTTCTTCTTTCCTTGATGAATGGCTTGCCAAAAAACGCCAGGGTGTGCCTTCCTCTTCAAGCCAGGTTCCGCCTCCGCCAAAGGCGCACACTACCCCCAAGATGGATCCTTCTGCCGATTATGCAACGGATGCCCCTGGGCAGCGAACTGAGTTATCAAATCCACCTTCCACTCAGGAAGCCCAGAGTAGTGCAGCGCCCATACACCATTACTCATCGCCAGCCCCTGCTGCTGACCATCCGCGAGATGAGACTGCATCGAATCCGACACAAGCCTCACCGCCAAAGCATGAAGACCAAGACGCTGTTGCTGTTGTTCCTGAAAACGAGTTTCACCTAAAGCCAAATCATCCCTCGGCAAAAAAAGAGCACACTATATTTATCGATAAGGACTAAGGCGCGGACATCCTAGCTACGCTCGGCTTTTATTCAGTAGCTTGTTTTGTGCGACGTACAACGCGGATCAACAATTCCACCAGACAGCCGATGATATAACCGCCAGCCACAAGTAATAGCACCACAAGCCAGTTATAAGGGATGCCGTAGCGTTTGGCAGCAAAGAGAAGGATACTGGTACCAAATAAGGCACAAATGCCGCCGGTCAAAAGACCGATAGGGCGGGCAACGGTTTGTGCACCAAAGGTGCTGAGTTTGTCTACAGCCGGTTGGTGTATGACTTTACTGAGAAGCCTCTCCGGTGATGATAGTCGTTTCTGTGTTTTTACTATGGTTCGCTCGAGCATGTGTCTCTTTAACTCGGACCCCGGTAAGCGATGTGAGGTAGTAGAGTCTGGGGCTTCCTCTTTTTCATAATCCTTGCTACTGGAAGCGATTCGTTCTGCTTGTCGTCTTAATTCACCAACCTTTTCTACTTCAGCAGCGGTTTGCTTTTTCTCGTGGCGCGTAGGTGGTGGAGCCTCCTGATTATCACGAAAATTCTCAGCTGCCTCATGCTTATGTTGAGTTGGTTTTTCGTGCTGTGGCAAGTGCTCAGACATAATTTAGTATCCTCCTGCGCTGTAATCGTTTTTGATAATTGTTAGTTCTTTAGCCAACAATCGACTACGGGCAAAGAAGTAACCGACAGCGGTAGTCACTACAAAACCTATGATTAAGCTGGTTCCTGGGCCGGTATTTGGCAATGCCTTTGTAACTTGTTCGGTTGTCTTTATTATTGTCGGAGGCAACTTGATGTTAATAACGTTTCCGTATACGTTGGTCATATTGAGATCGAAAGTGCCTGGGTTTGAAGTTGAGGCAGGAGTCTGGGGAATGGGACTTTTTACTTTAACTGTCAAGACTTGCTTGACCGTTTCACCAGCTTTAACGTCCACACCTGGCCAACGGACTACATGTTGGTCGTCTATTGTTCCACCATGCAAATTAACTACTTCTGCGTAATCGAGCACATCAGTAATATTTTCTTCAACCACGAAGCCTTTTACGGTACCCTTGCCGGTATTGTTAACGGTTAAGTTGTACTGAATGGTGTCACCGGCTTTTGCAGTTGTATTATTGGCGTCTTTGCCGTTTTCTGAGACGTTCTGAGCACTCTTACTTAAGATAAGGCAGGAGATATTATCATTTGTGTTTTGACTTTTGTCACAAGGCTTACAGGCAGGATTATCTTTTAAGATTCGCGGGTTATAAGGGCATGGCGTGCAACGGGGGTCCTTCTGGAGCAACTTATTATCAAGTGGACAAACTGGCTGAGGGGTTGGAGGTGGTGGCGGCGGTGGCGGCGGACTTGGCAAGCCTACGGTAACCAGGTTGCCACAGCTGAACAGTATCATGAAAACCAAGCCGCTTTCAGTTCTGCCGGTCAGCGCTGTGTAAGTAGAGTAGGCATGGCTATCCCATGACCACAAGGGTCGCATATAAAAGACACCAACTCCTCCCACCGGCACTGCTGTTTCACCAGTTTTGCCGTAAGGCAGTCTACCCATAGAATAAAGCGCACGGTTGTAGTCAGTAGAACGGATAGAACCGACTTGTCCATTGGCGACGTGACCGCAATTAATACCAAAGTAACGTAAAATCTCACCAATTTGGTAGGCGTTGGTATTACAATATTCAACAAGCTGTTCCTTTGATTGCACACCTCCAGGAATGAGGTCATTACCGGATCTTGCCATTGTTGGCTCAGGCGGCGCCATGAAAGCCACAACTTGCACTATCATGCTCAGTGCGATCAGAAGAAAACCAAGCCTACGAAGACGAGCTTCTTGGCGTAATCTCCGGCCGTAATAAGCAACTTGCCCGATGAGACTCGGGTTAAATGGCAAGTTAGAAATAAGTTTGTTAAACATTTTTTGAAGTTTTAAATGCTTATGACTATTGAACCATAAAACAGTCCCTTAAGACAAGTATGGGAATTTGCTCAAATCGGTAATTTCATCTAAAATATGTATCAAGTGTGGACAAACGACATAATTCTTTGTGAGAGGGTTTAACTTTGGGTGTAGCTAAACAAAAACAATACGATTCTGCGCAGATACAAGTGCTGGAAGGTCTTGAACCTGTTCGCAAACGTCCCGGTATGTACATTGGGGGCACCGGCAAAGAAGGCCTGCACCATCTCATTAAAGAGGTAGCCGACAACTGTGTCGATGAGGCAATCGCTGGGTTCGCAACAGAGTTGGAAGTGGTACTACTAGCTGATGGAGGAGTCACCATAATAGACAATGGTCGTGGTATTCCCGTCGATAAAATGGCAAAAACAGGTAAGAGTGCACTGGAGACCGTTCTCACGGTTCTTCATGCGGGCGGTAAATTCGGTGGTGGCGGCTACAAAGTATCAAGTGGTTTGCATGGCGTAGGTATCAGTGTAGTCAATGCGTTGTCGACAAAGCTGCATGCTGAGGTTCACAAAGATGGCGGAAAGTACGTTCAAGAATACGAACGCGGTGCACCATTGGCTCCACTTAAGAAAGTAGGGCCTTCTAATGATTCAGGTACGATCATTACTTTTTACCCCGATGATCAGATATTCGAAACGGTGGCTTTTGACTACGACTGGATAGTTGATTACCTTCGTCATCAAGCTTATCTCACCAAAGGCTTGCGTACCTCTGTACGTAATGAAATTACCGGCCAGCGATACAGCTTTTATTTTGAAGGTGGTATTCAATCTTACGTCAAGCACCTCAATCTGGGTAAGGACGTGCTAGATGAAGATGTATTTTACGTCGATAAGGACATCAAAGATATTGGAGTAGAGATTGCCTGTCAGTATGCCGATAATTTCAACGAAACAATAAAGGCATTTGCCAATAATGTGTTTAATCCAGATGGAGGTACTCATCTGACAGGGTTTAGGGCGGCTCTCACCAGAGTGGTGAATGACTATGCCCGCAAAAATGGATTGCTCAAAGAGAAGGAAGAAAATCTTTCGGGTGAAGATACGCGAGAAGGGCTAACCGCTGTTATTCTTGTCAAGCTTCCTGATCCGCAATTTGAAGGCCAAACCAAGAACAAGCTAGGCAACCCAGAGGTTAGGGGTTATATAGAGCAAGTCCTAAGTGAATACTTTGCCTATTATCTTGAAGAACACCCTGCGGTCGCTAGGAAAATTGTCAATAAAGCCTTACTAGCCGCCCGCGCTCGCAAAGCCGCCCGCGCTGCTCGCGAAAATATTATTCGCAAGGGCGTACTGGAAGGTTCTGGCTTGCCAGGTAAATTGGCAGATTGCTCAAGCAGGGATCCGGGTAATTCTGAACTTTACATTGTAGAGGGTGATTCGGCTGGTGGTTCTGCCAAGAGTGGTCGTGATAGCCAGACGCAGGCGATCCTACCCTTGCGAGGGAAGGTATTAAACGTTGAGCGCGCCCGTCTAGACAAGATGCTAGCGAACAACGAGATTGTGACGCTCATTAAGGCGTTAGGCGTTGGCATAGAAGAGCAGTTCGATTTGCAGGGCTTGCGATATGGAAGAATTATCATTATGACCGATGCTGATGTGGATGGTTCACACATTAGCACCTTGCTTCTGACTTTCTTTTTCCGACATATGCAACCAATTATTGACGATGGACATCTATATCTAGCAAAGCCACCTCTCTTTGAACTTGTAAAACAGGGGAGGAAAAATAGTGTTTTTGTCTATGATGAGAGCCACCTGGGTAAAATTCTGGATGAAGCGGTTGAAAAACGGCGCAGCGAAGGAAAGAAAATAGAGGGAGCTGAGGAAAGATACAAACAGGCTGGATTCGTTGAGCAGAAGCGCTACAAGGGTTTGGGTGAAATGAATGCCGAACAACTGTGGGACACTACCATGAACCCGGCCAACCGTGTACTTGTGCAGGTAAAACTGGAAGATGCTGAAAAAGCAGACGCTATCTTTAATAAGCTTATGGGTACAGAGGTAGAGTTGCGCAAGAACTTTATTCAGACGCATGCAAAATTTGTAAAAGACTTGGACGTATAGAATGGACCCTGATACCAACTCCCGACAAGAAACGGCTCCTGAACTGGTGAAAGCCGATCATTCGCGTACCGTGGAGCTCCGCTCGGTAGAAAATATCATGGAGGATAGCTATCTCCGCTACTCAATGAGTGTTATTGTTGCTCGTGCCCTACCGGATGTTCGAGATGGCCTGAAGCCGGTGCATCGGCGCATTCTCTATACGATGCTCGAAGAGGGTATTCGTCCTAGTGGGAAATATAGGAAGAGTGCGAATGTCACCGGTACTGTTATGGCCCGTTATCACCCGCACGGGAATGTTGCTATTTACGATGCAATGGTGCGACTGGCACAGGATTGGTCAATGCGTTATCCGCTAGTGGATGGGCAGGGTAACTTTGGTTCAATGGATGGTGATCCGCCTGCTGCCGAGCGATATACCGAGGCGCGTATGGCGCGGGCGGCCGAAGAGCTGCTGGGTGATATTGATAAAGACACTGTCGATTTCATTGACACCTACGATGGTGAACGCAAGGAGCCAGCTGTTTTACCGGCAAAACTGCCGAATTTGTTGCTAAATGGTCAAATGGGTATTGCCGTCGGTATGGCAACGAATATCCCTCCACATAATTTATCGGAAGTTGTCGACGCAACGATGACATTAATCGATAATCCGGAAGCTGGGCTGGATGAGCTCATGAAACACATCAAAGGACCGGACTTTCCGACGGGTGGCGTTCTTTATGGGAAGGAATCGATCCGTAATGCCTTTGCAACCGGAAAAGGTGGAGTGGTTCTTCGAGGGGTGGCAGCTATTGAGGAGTCGAAAAAAGGCCAACACCAGATTATTATCTCTGAAATTCCTTATGGGGTGAACAAAGCTGGTCTAATGGAAAAAATTGCTGAGCTTTATAAAGAGAAGAAGATAAGCGGCATAAGGGATCTGCGGGATGAAACTGCCCGTGGTCGGGTCCGAGTAGTAATTGACCTCAAGAAAGATGCGTATCCCAAGAAGCTTCTCAATCAGTTATATAAGCTCACCCCACTGCAGATTACTTTTCACTATAATATGTTGGCACTTGTCGACGGTATCCAGCCGCGAATTCTTGGCCTTCGAGACATTCTGGAAGAGTATGTAAAGCACCGACGCACTGTGGTGCGTCGTCGGACCGAGTTCGAGCTTAAGAAAGCCCAGGCTAGAGCGCATATTCTGGAGGGTTTGAAGATTGCACTTGATCATATTGACGAAGTGATAGCGACTATCCGTGCCAGCCAGACAACCGAAGAAGCGCAGGAAAATCTTATCAAGAAATTCTCACTAAGTGAGCTACAGGCGAAAGCAATTCTCGCTATGCAACTGAGAGCTCTGGCGGGGCTAGAGCGTCAGAAGGTTGAAAATGAACTTGCCGAGCTATTAAAGCTTATTACCACCCTGCAAAGCATCCTTGCAGATGAACAGAAAATACTTACCATTATCAAAGATGAGTTGATGCAGTTGAAAAAACAATACGGTGATGAGCGTAAAACCAGGATTATTCCGCAGGAATTGGGCAAGCTTAGCGATGAAGACCTTATACCCGATGAACAAGTTGTAGTTACTCTTACATCGGCTAACTATATAAAACGTTCATCGATTGTTGAGTACCGTAAACAAAATCGAGGCGGCAAAGGCAAGCGGGGCATGGCAACACGAGAAGAAGATGTCATTGAACACGTAGTGAATGCCAGCACCCATGACTTTTTATTATTCTTTACTAATAGAGGCCGAGTATTCCGACTTAAAACATATGAAGTGCCAGCCACTAGCTTAAGTGCCAAAGGGATTGCCTTGGTCAACCTCTTGCAGCTACAACCTGATGAAATTGTAAGTTCAGTAATCAATATTAGTAAAACTGAGAAATCAGGGCATTTATTTATGTGTACCGTGAAAGGTGTAGTAAAGAAAACACCATTTGAACAATACAAAAATGTACGGAGTTCCGGACTGATTGCGATTAATCTTGATCAAGGTGATGAACTAAGATGGATAAAAATGACAACAGGCGATAACGAAATCCTTATTTCCACTGCGCTGGGCCAGGCTATCCGATTCCATGAGAAGGACGTTCGTTCTATGGGACGGGTCTCTCGAGGCGTGAGAGGTATTCGTCTCAGGAGTGGAGATAGTGTAGTGGGAATGGATATCGTGGAAGAAGGTGCCAATATATTTGTCATTAGCAAATTTGGCTACGGCAAGCGAACCAAAGTATCTCAGTTTACACCACATGCTAGAGGAGGTGTAGGCATCCGGTCAGCCGTTGTAAATAAGAAAACCGGCGATCTCATAGGGGTAAAGGCGCTTACCAGTGATTCCCAAGAAGTCATTATTATCTCTACACAGGGTCAAACAATTCGACTAGGTCTAAAAGATATACCCGCACTAGGGAGAGCCACACAAGGTGTGCGCATTATGCGTCTGAACGATGGAGATACCGTAGCTTCGCTTGCTCTTGTTGAGAAGGTAGTCAACGACGAAGAAAACTCTGAAGAAACTTCCAAAGAAGTTCTAAAAGAACCTAAATAATACGTCTCTCAAAATTTTATATCCATGTATGATAATTGTTTAACTTAAGACAAGGAGAGTTGAATGTCGGGCGAGGAATATCCACCAATTTTAGAGCAAGTTGAACCAGCTTGGGTTAGATGCTTATCTGATAAAGATAGAGTGACTTATGAAGAAAATAGAATGGAATACATTCAAAATACTAGCGAGATATTCACCGATATTGCTCGAGCATTCGAAGAAATGAACGGCGTATCAGATGAATTTATTTGTTATCTTGGATTAAGAGTTGCCACAGCTATGCGCAATGAATGGGAGGATGGAATCCAAGTCGGCAGTGATTATACTAGAGAAAATTACCAACGCGAGATAAGTCGTTTGCATTCAGTTGAGATTAATAGGCTCGGCGGCTGGGGCTAAGTAGATAGGCGATGTTGTAAATGCTACTGCTTATTTCTCCAAAAGTATCTTGACAGAAGCATTTCTAACAGATAAGATTGAATGACGCTCTTTGTGGTGGCCTGTTATTTGGGTGTCCCTAAAGTGTCGGAGGAACCTTAAAAACTTATGTAGTGCAAATCCCCTTCGGGGGAAATTCGTCCGGCAAGCTCTGCTTGCTGCAGTCAGTGCGTAAGCGCTGTCTTGCACTTTGCAGCTTACGTTGTAGATTGCAGGCGAATTATCAACGTCAGTTCATTTTGATCTGAGATTTTTCAGATTCTTTTTTGGAGAGTTTGATCCTGGCTCAGGATGAACGCTGGCGGCGTGCCTAATACATGCAAGTCGAGCGGTAAGGCTCCTGCAGGTTATTTACACCGAGCCAGGTCGCGGTTGCGAAGCAACCGCATCATCAACGAAGTGATGAGCGACCGGTGAGGTTGAATGACATGCTGGAGTACACGAGCGGCGGACGGCTGAGTAACGCGTAGGAACGTACCCCAAAGTGAGGGATAATCCACCGAAAGGTGGACTAATACCGCATGTGGTCTTCGGATTAAAGCTTTATGCGCTTTGGGAACGGCCTGCGTCCGATTAGCTTGTTGGTGGGGTAAAAGCCTACCAAGGCGACGATCGGTAGCTGGTCTGAGAGGATGATCAGCCAGACTGGGACTGAGACACGGCCCAGACTCCTACGGGAGGCAGCAGTAGGGAATTTTCCACAATGGGCGAAAGCCTGATGGAGCAACGCCGCGTGCAGGATGAAGGCCTTCGGGTTGTAAACTGCTTTTATCTGTGACGATT
>JAYRIP010000007.1:0-12252 GCA_041906765.1 Saccharimonadales bacterium (SeqCode) | reverse complement strand
TCACTGCCAGTACACCAGAAGCGCTGAATGTGGCAGTTTCATTGATATTATGCAACAAGGTAACATCATCGTCAGTTATGCTTTGAAGCCGGGTAACGTCATCGTCAGTTATGCTTTGAAGCCGGGTAACGTCATCGTCAGTTATGCTTTGAAGCCGGGTAACGTCATCATTTGTCAAACTATACGTAGGAGGCAGTGCTGTGGCTTCCCAAGTTGCTGTGCTCATATAATTGATTGACAACGGTGAATACCCGCTTATCACAGAAACATTTTGCGGACCGTTCGTAAAACCGGTTAATCCTGTAAATGTAAAACTACTCGTTGCACCGTTAGCCGTCAAAATATTAGCCTTAAAGTTTTGCACTACATAACCGCCTGGGGTGATGTAGTTGAGTAATGATTGGAGGCCTGCAAGATCTTCAGTCGCACTATTATTAGTAAGTAAGCCATATTCTAAATACCAGGTCGCATGGCCACCGCCTGCGTTAGTGGCATCAACAAGTGCTACGTGTACGTTGGATGAGCCACTCGTATCAATAAAGGAATCGTCCGCGTTGACTGAAGAAGTTGAATTGTTTGTACTAACAATTGTTATGCCATTATCTATACCATTACTTTCATTATAATCTGTCCCATTCCATTTCAACGGTGTGCAACTCATATGAAAACCAGTATTTCCGGCACTATAACGCAAGAAATCTCCGTTGTTTGCACCGGAAATTATCAAATCTCTCCCACTATGTGTATGCGATAGTGGTGCGAAGTTGCCCCTGGTGCCGTCAGCTAGAGCGTATTGATGATGATCATCATCATCTAGCCCCGTCAAAGCACCATGGTCGGCAACACCTTCCGAAGAGGTGCTAGAGGGGATCTTTTTGGCAACCTCTTCAATAGCCGATTGCACATTAGTGGCGCTAATACCTATAACAGGGGCAAAAGAAACACCGCTTGCTTTTGCTGGCAGAAGTTTCTGTGAAGTGTTGGAGTTACTACTTGATGTATGCGCCACAGCTTCAAGTGCATACTGGACATCAGAGGCCAGGTCACTCTTCGGGATACCGCCAACTGGCTTTGTGTACGCCGCATCTATCTGTGAGCCACGCTTGAGTGTTCCGTCTTCATTGTGTTCGACTCGCAAGTACTCATTCAGTATGTCACCCCAACTGTTCTTGTCACCATGTGGTCGAGGTAATCGTGCCATTTATTGTATATATTACCTTTCTCTTATTATTCGCCACCGTAGTAGCTATTACCGTAACCCTCAGTACTCTCAGAATTCTTATGTGGATTATGGATTGTCGAGAGCAAGCCACGAATACCCGATACAGCTAAAACAAGTGCTCCAAGATATGCCAGAAACTCCCGTCGACTCATTGGCTTTATGAGTAATTTTTGTAATTGTTTCATGCCTTCACCTTTATGCTTGCGGTTATCATAGCATCTCTGTAATCTGACCGTCAACGCCCTTCTGGGGAGACAATAGTATCTGTAGCAGCTTGATACCGTTTGTTGTGACGACGTTTGACTAGCCGATATATTATTGCCCCCGACGCTAGTATAAGAAAGACAGAAATGATAATGAGCCCCAGTCTTGAGTGAGATGAACTGACAGTGCCCGTATTGGCTCCGTTGAGTCCATAGGCATCCTGCCCATAATATGAGTCAGAATAATCAGCTAGGAATGATACTGAAATGAGTGACACCATAGTAGAGCAGTATACCGTATGCGATCCTTCTGGTTGACAAAACTATTAAGCTCATCTACTCTTAGAGATAATCAATTATAAAAAGGTCAGTGTCTTGTGGCCAAAAAAACAAAAAAACAAATAAAAAGGAACCCCGAAATGGCCTCTACCAAACGCTCTACAAGTAAGCGTAAAGTGTCTCATTTGCAGAAATTTCGTTCTAAGTCAAAATTCAATCTTAAAGTTGCTCTCGTTGCAGTAGTCGTTTTTATAGGCATTGGTCTTTATTACTTATATACAGGCCGGGCTGCCACAATCGACTTTAAGGGTTACTATATAATGGTATCCCAGAACTACAACCGTAAGGATGTCCAGTCTGACACTAAAGATCCGATGGTAGCAGGTATTAGCGCCAGATTGTATTGGAAGGATCTTGAGCCAACGCCTGGCAAATACGATTTCTCGAAAATTGATAACAACTTGATGCCTGATGCCAACGGTAAAGCACTGATGCTCCGGGTCATGGTCGGTAAAAGTACCACCCAAGATGGCAGTGGGGTCGGCGTCGCTTCGACAAGTGCTGACGATGACTTGCCAGCTTGGCTATTCACCACTCATCGGAACCGGCCTGCGGCAGAATATTTTAGTTTTAATAAAAATGCCAGTGGGTTTGACTTTATCCCCTACTTCTGGGATGCAACCTACCAGCAAGATTGGGCCGATTTTGTAGGTACCCTAGGTGCACACTACAAAAATAACCCTAGTATAATTTTGCAAGTTACCGGCCCGTGGAAAGTTCACGGAGAGCCCTATATCCCATCTTGTTCTAATGCTGACAAGACCAACTGGGTAACGGCTTACAAGAAAGCTTTTAACCTGAGTCAAGCGGATATCAATGATGTATCTGCAGCCTACGATGAATTTGTAACAGGTGCAGACAGTAGCCCGTCTTACCAATCTAGTAATGGCTTCTCACTACTGAGTACTTTTTCTAATAATTTTCCCAACCAACCAATGGCCATGGCCGGCGGATTGATGTTCTGTGACAATGTTGGCACCAAGCCAGTGTTGGATGCTGCCCGCCATCCAGAAAACAAACTACAGTTTGAAACGGCACGGACACGGTACGGCAGCTACGCCAATGGTGGCAGTGGCACAAAACGAGGTTTCTTCGTGCAGTATAATGGGCTTTCACAAAACCTGCCCGGACCAAGCGACGGTATGACACAGTGGGTATCAGCAAACTTTAATCCAACCGATGGTACGGTTAATCGTGGTGTGCTAGGTTATCAAATGATTGGTGGCGCCACTGATTTTGGTGGAGGTGGACCAGAAATAAGTTCCGACAGTTATGCTGCTGCGATTGACAATGCCACTAAGCTGCATGCTTCGTATATAGAAGTTCATCAACCGGTGATTGCAGCCGCACTGAGAGCTGATAGCCAGCCAAATGCTGACTTAAAAAATAAGGCAAACATCCTCAAACAAGCACTGTCGCGTAATTTCCCCAAATTAATTTCCACCAAATCAAGTACAGAAACTTCTCCTCCGCCAGCTGACATCACCCCACCCACCGTATCAATCACCGCTCCACAAAATGGCAAGACTGTCAGCGGTAATAACGTATCAATCACCGCAAATGCCAACGATAATGTGGGCGTAGCCAAAGTTTCCTTCCAGCTTGACGGAAAAGTCATATCTAGTGATGTTGCCGCACCATATTCTGCCAGCTTAAACACCTCCCAAACAAGCAACGGACAGCACACTCTGACTGCCGTCGCAATAGATATGTCTGGTAACGTTGCTACCAGTACGAACGTACTGATAAATGTGAATAACCAAACTACCCCTCCTCCTCCGCCCCCGCCAGTAGCAGTCCCTGCTGTTCCCACAGAAGTACAAGTAGTTTCGCGCAATTTCGTTACCACAGTTGCAATGAACCTTCAGTGGAAACGCTCGTCCGATGCCAGCAGTTACCGGGTGTATAGAAATGGGGTGCTGCTCTCAAATGCAATTTTCAACAATAGCGACCAGACCGTTATGAAGGCAACAGATCCGAACCCGCAAACCTTTACTGGCTATAGCTATACGGTGACTGCGGTAAACACTGAAGGCAAAGAATCTGCTCAATCCGCTTCAAGTTATGGTCGCTGTGACTGGTTCATCTGGTGGTTCTGCAAATCATAAACAATATAATAGGATGTAGGTATCGAAAATGAAAAAACAAGTAAAAAGGAAAACGAAAATGGCCTCTACCAAACGCCCCGCCAATAAGCGTAAAACTACTCCTTTACAGAGGTTCCGTTCTAAGCCAAAATTCAACCTAAAAATAGCAGTTGTAGCAGTTGTTTTCTTCATCAGCATTGGCCTTTATTTCTTATATGCAAGTCGGGCAGCCACCCCTACGAATGTTGGGAGCGACTTATGTGGAACTTGGGTTTTGCAACAAGTCTCCAGCAGTAATGAATTAAACAATTACAAAACAAAAATCAACCAAGCACTTGATATACCTGGTGTGGTTGGCCTGTCGGTTCGTTTTCCTTGGGACGCTGCTGATCTAAGCGGCAGCCAGACTACCAACCCATTACTCGATGCCTCGCGTAAAATGGTTGATGACTATAACACCGCTCATCCTGGCGCCAACAAACAACTTGCCATACGGTTTATGGCTGGTAAGCACACACCAAAGCGGGTTTTTGACGGAGGAGCATCATATTACTTAAAAGACTCCAGCAAAGTACCCCTTCCCTGGGATAATTCAACTGGAACACGCGCGGCATTTCTTAATGAGTATGACAAATATGTGGGCAAACTAGTTGACTGGTCCAATGCTAACAATGTCAAGCTAGTGCATATGTCATGGTACGGCCAAGATTGGGCTGAACTGAACCACGGCAAAGAAGTCCGAGCGGCAGAAGGCTACACATCCTCTAAATGGCTCGAGGGGCATAAAGCTCTGATAGATGTAGGTGTTAAATATTCTAGTAATACCACGACCGTAGAGTTACCAATGTCGGGTTATGGCGACCTAGCAAGCTCAATGTCGCCGACTTTAACAGATTATATAGTTAGCAAAGTCGGGGCCAACAGCTATCGGTTCTTCATCCAGGCAAATGGCTGGGGTCCGAACGGTGAATGGGGTGCGCCAAGTGCCGATGTAGAAGCCCAGTTCGATAAGATTTGGGCAAAGCCAGTCATGCGCGGTCTACAGATGATCCAGCCACAAGACTATAACTGGGCTCAGGTTTACCCACGGCTTACTCAAAACAAAGCAACATATGCGGAAGTATATCTACCAAGCTTTACTTTGGCCAGCCAAGATCAGCTGAAAACAGAGATCACTGACTTTGGCAAAACTTGTAGCGCACCGACACCTCCACCACCACCGACTAGTGACACGACCAATCCTGTGGTTAACCTCACCGCACCAAAAAGTGGTACGAGCATCCAAGGCACAACCAATATTACTGCATCTGCCACCGATAATGTCGGTGTCACTAAAGTCAACTTGATGGTAGACAACCAAGTACAAGCTACTGACACCACAAGCCCGTACAGCACTTCTTGGAACACTGGCAACATAAAGAATGGTAGCCACACGATCTCTGCAGTCGCTTATGATGCAGCCGGTAACACTGCAACCAGTGCCCCGGTGACTGTCACGGTAAACAACCAAACCACCCCTCCACCACCACCGCCACCTCCACCAACACCAGTTCCAGAAGCACCTACCGCTCTTAAAATCACTCCTCGCAATTTTGTAACTACTCTTGGCATCAGCGCAAGCTGGCAACCAGTCACAAACGCCAGTTCATATCGACTCTACCGAAACGGGCTCGTCGTCCAAAACCCAATTTTCAGAACAGAAGCTGACGGCACTATTACTGCTACCGACTCAACTGTTAAAGCGTTTACTGGTTATAACTTTAGTGCCACAGCAGTAAACACAGATGGCAAAGAATCGGCACAATCAGTCTCTGACTATGGCCGGTGTGACTGGTTCATCTGGTGGTTCTGTAAGTAATTAGTCAAATAAGCTTGGTGGAGCTAAGGAGACTCGAACTCCTGACCTCTTGTATGCCATACAAGCGCTCTAGCCAACTGAGCTATAGCCCCTAAACACGACCCCAGTATACACTACTCAGATATAGGTGGAAGATGCTGGCTTAAGGCAAGCAGCAACGCTCTGCTTTTCTTGCCTGTGATTGCTACCTCAGAACTGCTTAGTAATTCTTCCTAAAAATTACAAGGCCGCCAAGCTTAACTTGACGGCTTTTCGTGCGCGCCCACCTGCGGCAGGTGAGTAATGTTTGTTTTGCTTGTTTGTTTCACGCGCCGCGTGCGCACGAACTATTCATAGCATAACTTTTTTGATATATTAGTCAACCTGATTATGTCTGCCCTACGCCCTAACTCGCTAGCAGTTTTACCAGCTCGGTTTCGGTTATTTGTTTGGTGCCTAGGTTGGCAGCTTTTGCCAGCTTAGACGCACCAACATTCGCGCCCACTACAAGATAATCTGTATCGTTCCCAACGCTGGATTGAAAAGTGCCTCCCAACGATCGGATTTTTTCCGCCGCCATGTCACGACTCATACTCTCAAGCGTGCCGGTAATCACAAACCTCTTGCCACTCAATTTCCGACTAAGATATTTTATCTCCTGCGGCCAGATACCAAGTTTGCTGAATTTAGCCAGTAACGCTTGATTGTCCTCATCAGAAAACCAGGCCAAAATTGACTCAGCCACTATCTCACCGACGCCATCTATCTGCTTCAATTCGTCATACGTGGCTATACCCAAACGATCAAAACGGCGAAAGTGATTCGCCAGATCAACGGCTGTTTGGGTGCCAATGTGGCGAATGCCTAGGCCATAAATGAAACGGGCAAGCGGTGGACGTTTACTCTTGGCAATCGCATCAACTAGCTTCTGGGCCGAAATATCAGCAAAACGTTCCAGCTCTATAACCTGACTTTTGGTCAACGTATAAATATCGGCGATATCACGTACTAGCTTGGCGTCCACTAACGCCGCGACGTTCTTTTCGCCCAGCGTATCAATATCAAGCGCACCCTTACTGGCAAAGTGAATGAGCGCTTGCTTGAGCAAAATTTTACTAGTCGCGCCTTTAAGCCGATAAACCACCTCGCCTTCTGGGCGTACAAATGTGAGCTCCGGATATTGACGTCCTAGTTCGGCTTCCATATAAAAACGCTTCGTAGACTTTGGCCGCAATTTCGGGAGCACACGATCTACTTGCGGAATAATGTCTCCAGCTTTAAAAATTACGACCGTATCACCGACGCGAATGTCTTTGCGAGCAATCTCATCAGCATTGTGTAAACTGGCGTGTTGTACAGTCGTGCCCGCAACTACCACTGGATCAAAAACAGCTATGGGAGTGGCTGCACCGGTACGTCCAATGCTTAGTACGATGTCTTTTACTACTGTTGTGGCTTCTTCAGCCGGATATTTGTACGCTACAGCACCACGTGCATTCTTACCGACTACACCCAATTCGCGATATAGCCGACGATCATTCAACTTGATTACGATGCCGTCAGTCTGAAAAGGTAAATCATGGCGCCTGTCTTCCCACTGGTCAATAAATTTCATAACTTCGTCCAAAGTCTGCAAGACACTACTTTGGAAGTTCACTGGTATACCAAGTGACTGCAGTGTCTTATACATAAATCCATAAGTTGGCACTTCACCAGGGTTAGCACGGAGCAGGTCCCAGCCAACAAAATGAAGTGGACGTGCAGCTACTAGTCTGGGGTCAAGCTGACGAATAGTACCTGCCGAGAGATTGCGCGGGTTCATAAATGGCGGCAAACCCTCACGTTCACGTTGCTTGTTTAAGGTTTCGAAATCCTTCCTTCGCATGTAGATCTCTCCACGCACTTCTGTACGACCTTCCAAGAACTTGGTATTCTTGCCATCGTCACGGAGTGTCAGCGGCACCGACTTAATGGTGCGAACATTCATAGTAACGTCTTCGCCGACAAACCCATCACCCCTGGTAATTGCCTGAACAAATCTTCCATCCTGGTACACCAGGGCGGCCGCCAAGCCATCCACTTTTAGCTCAGCCGCAAACTTATGGGTGTGACCGGGCAGCAATTTATCTGTACGTTTTATCCATGCTTCAACCTCATCGCGACTAAACACATCATTCAAGCTCAACATGCGCGAGGAATGTTGGACTTTCCCAAACGTATCCAATGCCTGCCCCCCCACCCGCTGAGTAGGTGAATCCGGCGTCACCAGCTCCGGATGGTCCTTTTCTATGGTCTTAAGTTCACTCATCAACCCGTCGTACACCGCATCACTGACTGACGGGTCGTCCAGCACATAGTATTCATAAGCATAATGCTGCAATTGCTCGCGTAACTTTTTAATTCGGCTCGACTGAGTGCTCATAGGAGTTCCCGATAGAGTGAATATATATAGCTGTGAATTACTATCAGCACAAACATGGAGAACAGCAAAAAGATCCATGGTGCCGCGCTCGTAAGAAGAATGATAAGTGGGATCATCACAACTGCTGATATCACCAAAAGAATAATGGGCAGGAAGATGATTTTTCTGAGCACTGTCCAACGACGATGCAAAACAAGTTGCCTGGCGCTGCGAAGTGCCTGCATTGGCGTCATATCAGGCAGCGTCACAATATAAAGAGCAAATAACGAAGAAGTAATCATATAAAGCGACAATAATGCTAGTAAAAAGAACAACGTGCCCCACAGCATTTTCTCAAGCAGCGTTACGGCAATACCATTGCCCATAACTGTTGCGTATAGCCAGCTTCCTGCCATAAGAGGCAGTAGCTGAATACCAATCACGCACATAACCAGTATGAATGGTACTAAGGGAGCCATGCTCTTATAAAATGCATCTCGAGCCCTGATCTCTTTTCGAGCCGTTACCTGACGCAGTGACCATATGACCGCGAGGCTCACTAATATTATTAGCAAGGATTGATATAACGAGCCTATTTCCGAGGTAGAACTGCCGGCAGAACCAAGCAAATATCCATAGAGGACTGCACCAGTAGCGAGACTTGCCAGTTTACCACTTACCACGCTTTGGAAGGCAGATTTTATTTCGCTTAAGTCCGTCCCACCGCCAACCCCTTTTACCAACACATAGGTCAGCAACCCATAGATAACTGTAATCGTGCCAAATAACTTCCAGTGGCGCTTTAACATCAATAACGATTGCCAAAGCAAATGCCAGGCACCAGGCAACTTTGGCTGGACAGGTTTAATATGCTTGGACAAGCGAAGAGTACGGTACTCAGATTTTTTCAGCCGGCGAGGCCGAGGAGCTTCTAACTTTCTTTTACGATCCTTTTTGGGCTTCGTCACATTGGTTTTTTTCGCCATCTAGTTTATGTATTCCTATTTCTTATACTTGATTATCCATCTTTTGCAGTCGTGCAATTCTATCCACAATTGACGGATGAGTGCTAAATAACGTCGCAATACCGCCTTTCTTGAGTGGGTTGGCAAAAAACAAATGGGCTGTAGAGGTATTTTGTCGGCGAACTGTACTGCCTGTTTTCTCTATTTTGGCAAGGGCACTGGCAAGACCTTCTGGATAACGTGTCGTCAGGGCTCCCGTGGCATCAGCCAGATACTCGCGCCGTCGCGAAATCGCTAACTGGATCAATATCGCAATAAATGGAGCGAGAATAGCAGCAACGATACCTATGATAAAAAATAATTGATTGCCGCCGTCATCATCGTCACCACCGCCAAACCAACTCATACGAAGCATAATATCTGCAATTAAACCTATCGCTGCTACCAAAGCAAAGGCAATCATGGATACTCTGATATCATAGTTTTTCACATGACCAAGTTCATGTGCCACTACCCCTTCAAGCTCTGTGTCTTCCATGATATCCAAAAGCCCGCTTGTCACCGCAACTGATGCATGAGCCGGATCTCGCCCTGTTGCAAAAGCATTCGGTGCAGGATCCTGAATGATATAAATTTTCGGCGTTGGCAAGCCATCAGTGATGGCTAAATTTTCCACTATTCTGTACAAACGAGGATTATCCCGTTTGCTTATGGGGTGAGCGCCATTAATCGCCAATGCCATTCGGCTGCCAACGAGATAGCTGATAAGTGCATAAACGAGCGCGCCAATAAGCACAAACAGGGTAACACTCGGACGTCCCATAAACTGTGCAAATATCCACGATAAGCCTGCCATAAACAATAAAAAGAACAGTAGTATAAAGACCGTCTTGCGCTTGTTGGCAGCGATTTCCTTATACATTGACTATCTACTCTATTGTTTTGCTGGCTTCTCGGTCTTGTCTTCTGCCTTGTCGAAGTCTACTTCAACCGGATTCTGGACAGCAGCAGTCTGGGCCTCGTCAAGCTCAAAGAACTCTCGCTTTTTAAAGCCAAGCATGGAAGCAATGATGCTCGTCGGAAATGTTTGGACTTTAATGTTGAGGTCTCGTGCAGAACCATTATAAAAACGTCTGGAAGCCTGTATCTTGTCTTCTGTGTCAACCAGTTCAGCTTGCAGTTCCTGGAAGTTTTGGTTAGCTTTTAAGTCTGGATAGTTTTCAGCAACCGCAAACAGGCTCTTTAATGTCGCCTGGAAAGCATTTTCGCTTTTTGCGGTTTCGGCAACACCTTGTGCATTTAGAGCATTCGTACGAGCTTCTGTGACATGCTCGAACACTTCCTTTTCATGCTTGGCATAACCTTTTACGGTACTTACCAAATTCGGGATAAGATCGTACCTGCGCTTAAGTTGTACGGTTATATCACTCCATGCTTCATCTACACGGACATTTGCCCGTATCAAGCCGTTATACATAAATATTCCAGCTAAGATCAATACGCCAAGTACAACCAAGACGATAATCAGCATTACTAATTCCTCCCCTTATATCAAGTAATTATAGCACCTGCCAGACGCAGAACATAGAAGCATTTACACTTATATCCTAAGTGGTGGGCGAGGAGGGACTCGAACCCTCAAGACTTATTCAGCCAACGGATTTTAAGTCCGTCGCGTATACCAGTTCCGCCACTCGCCCTGGAGGCGCGTACCGGAGTCGCACCGGTGTACAGGGTTTTGCAGACCCTTGCCTAACTCCTCGGCCAACGCGCCGTAAAGACTCTATTATCTTAACAAAACTGCTCAGCAACTCCCACACTACGAACAAATTATTTCACTGGTTTGATCTAATTGTAAGAGTGCTTATGTATAAGCTATACTAAACTGGTGAAACAAAGGTGCAGCGCCGTGCGGCACAAGGCTGGTGTTTATGCTATTGCAGGTGTCTTTAGTATTGCCAGCATGCTTGGAGTGGTTGCTTTCTTAATACATCGCGCTTCGGCGGCTTCTTTGCCTAATCTTTTGATCGGAAGCTACCAGTGTAATGCCAGTAATATTTGTACGTCCTACGACGCTTCGGGTACGACAATCGGCACTGGCGGCTCGGCCGGTATTATTCCGCTGCCGACTGGTTTTGGTACGCCGCAGGCCGTTATGGCCAATCAAGCCAATGTCAGCACTACCGGAAGTTTTACGACGCCTTTTATGCGCATCAGCGGCATGGGCGCCAACAAATCCAAAGGCTTAATCGATGGCGGCTCAGTCTTATCGACTACTTCGGTCTTAAGCTTTAGCACTGATAGTTTTACGGTCGGCTCCAATCTCTATGCTAACGGTGTACGCTACGGTTTTGTGGCCATTCGGGCGGCGGGTGGACTGAGCTCGGATGATAACTTTGCCTTTGGCAACTACAGCGGTGATGGGAATGATAATCGCAATATTCTCACCAACGCCAGCTGGGCACCGGACTTAGTTTTGATAATACGTGACGGTGGGGCATCTTCGCCGGTCTGGCGCAACAATAGTACCGCCCACAGCGGTGATTCGACAGCTTATTTTAATACGGCTGCTAATGTGACAAATCGCATTAAAAACCTCGATCCAACTGGAACGGGTGGCTATTTTCAGGTGGGAACGAATGCCGATGTCAATGCCCTCAGCTCGAATTATTACTGGATCGCTCTCAAAAACTTGACCGGCTCGATTTATACCAGCAGCTATGATGGTAATGGGAATGATAATCGCAATATTGTAGCCGGCGACACGTTTACGCCCGATTATGCCTGGACCAAACATACTGGTGCCAACCAGGGTGTCAACCGCTACTCACATCAGACTGGTGATTTGTCGCAGACTTTTCAGGGCACTGGCACATCCAACATTATTCAGGCCCTTAATTCAACTGGTTTTCAGGTTGGTTCGCATGCTTATGTCAATACCAACGGCAGTGGTACTCAAAATTTTGCCTATCTAAACCTTAAAAGCCGGACAAATTTGGCCTCCAGCAACTCGACTTTCACCCAGTCGACTTATCGCTGGATGACCAATAATAATGCTACGACGGTCGGCGCGGCCTTGGCCGATCAGGATACTACTATGACCGCACCGTCACAGGGCAATCCGTTCCGTCTGCGGATGCTGATGCATGTCGCCACCGATACTTATTATCAAGATACGACTAGTTTCAAGCTGCAGGC
>JAYRIP010000006.1:0-46195 GCA_041906765.1 Saccharimonadales bacterium (SeqCode) | reverse complement strand
TCAAGCGGCATAAGGGCGGTGCCTGTATCCGGCTCTTCAGACGTCGTACCATATGGTGTACCCTGAAAGCCGGCAAGTTCCCATAAGCGTACGGCTTCGTTATCATTAATATCCAGATAACTTATAAGCAGCAGTAATGTTTCCTCGGAAGGCGGTTGCTCGCCACGCTCGATTTTTCGTAACGTCTCACTATCTACCTCGATGGCACCAGAAACATCAGCCAAACTTTCTTGTAGCCGCACTCGTGCCAGGCGCAGTTTTACTCCCAAATTCTTAAATGGTTGCAGTGCTCCGTTATCACTCATGTACTGTAATGGTACTCCCGTTGCCGCCCTCTTTCAAGCAAAGCAATAAAGGCAACCAACCTACAACGCTTACAAAAAATAATGGGTATAATAACCATATGCGGATTTACCGTGATGTCCCTTTGGCAAAGTATTCCACGATGCGGCTTGGCGGCCACGCCGCTTACCTCGCTTTCGCTAAAGATAAACACGAATTGGTCAATGCACTTGAATGGGCAAATAACCATAAATTACGAAGCGTTGTCATTGGTGGTGGTAGCAATATAGTGTGGACTGACAAAGGCTTCGAGGGCCTGGTAATTGTTAATCGAATCCGGGGCCTTTCCTTCTCTGCGGAAGGTAAAGAAATATACGTCACTATCGGCGCCGGCGAAATTTGGGATAACGTTGTGCGTCAATGTATCAACAAAGACTTGAGTGGCATCGAGGCGCTCTCGCTCATTCCCGGATCAGCCGGCGCAACCCCCGTGCAAAACGTGGGTGCCTATGGTCAAGAAATTGCAGACACGCTAATTAGCGTCGAAGCATTTGACAGCCTACATCAAAAGTTCGTCACACTACTGAATAAAGAGTGTGCCTTCGCCTATCGCAATAGCCGTTTTAAGACAACTGATAAACACCGCTTTTTTATCATGTCGATTACACTTTGCCTGCGGCGTGGCCTCATGAAGCCCCCGCTTTATCCGGCTTTGCAAAGGCACTTGGATGCCAAGGGGATAAAAGTGTACACGCCCCGTGCAATCCGCAATGCAGTGGTGCAGATTCGCCGCAGCAAACTGCCGGATCCGGCAAAAATCGCTAACAATGGGTCATTCTTCGCCAACCCCTTAGTCGAGAGATCAACCTTTGTGGCAATCGAAGCCAAATACCCGGGCGTACCGCATTGGGAAACGACGGATGGAAAGGTTAAGATTTCTGCTGCCTGGCTGTTAGAAAACGCCGGTTTTAAAGATCTGCATGATAAAACAACCGGTATGGCTACCTGGTCAAAGCAACCTTTGGTGCTCGTGAATGAAGCCGCTCGAAACACTGATGACTTGCTCGCCTTTAAGCAAAAAATCGTGACAAAAGTGAAGCGAAAATTTGGCATCACACTCTTGCAAGAACCTGAACTCCTAGGTGATTAAAAGAATATTGCAACATAACCATTTTGATGTAATAAAACTAGACATAATTAGTTTTAGTGTTATAATTATCTATATCTTATGCGTTTCGTGGAGAAAACATTTAGGAAACTAAAGAGTTTGGCAATGTATAGCTTCTTATCCATTGCCGTTTTTAGTGTTGTGTTACAAGGATCAATCCCGAAAGCTCACGCTCTCACCGTTAATGCGTCTGCGGGAGCAAAAGTGTCCTTTACTTTCGATGATGGCTACAAAAGTGCCCTGACAAAAGCTGCGCCTGTTCTGAATGAGTTTGGTTTTAAAGGTACCGAGTACGTTATCACTAATTACGCAGGCAACGTCAACCGCACAAATTACATGCGCTGGAATGAAATTCAACAGTTGCAAAACCAATACGGCTGGGAAATTGGTTCACACACACTGAGCCACCCGCTGATGACTACTGTTACCGATCAGGAAAAAGAACGACAATTGCGCGACAGCAAAGCTGCCCTCACCGCCAACGGCATTAATGCCACTAGTTTTGCGACTCCGTATGGTGATTATAATAATTCAGTTATATCGACTGCCGCTAAGTACTACTCCTCGCATCGGGGATTTTGGGATAAGGGCTACAACGCCTGGCCAAATAATGATTACCTTATTCGTGATCAACAAGTACAGGCCGGTGTCACCGTTGCTCAAGTCAAAGGCTACATTGATCAAGCAAAAGCCAATGGCCAATGGCTTGTATTGGTATTTCATAACATCAAAGACACACCAAGCACTAATCCCCAAGATTATGAATATGGCACACAGCAACTTCGTGATGTTGCAGCCTACGTAAAAAGTTTATCCCTGCCAGTCGTAAAGGTACGAGATGGCCTGGTGCAAAGTGACACGAACCTCCTGGCCAATGGTACCTTCAATAGTGGTATTAGCAGTGGCTGGACAACAGATACATCAACTACGGTTTCGCTCGACAGCGCCAACAACGGCAGCCATCCTGACGCAGTCAAATCTATCAAGATAACTTCTGGTGCAACCAATGCCCACTTATTTGCACCAAAAACAGATGTAGATCCAAACACCACCTACATGTTCAAGACCTACTTGAATCTACAAAGCATCAGCGCTGGCGAAGTTGGATATTACATTGACGAGTATGACACCAACGGCAACTGGGTGTCAGGAAAGTTCGTCCGAGCCGAAAAAACTGCTTCTGCCCAAAATATAAATATTACCTACAAACCAACTTCGGCAAATGTGAAGAAAGCCAGCCTACAGGTTTACGCCACCCCAAACCCTGGCATTGTGGCTTATCTTGACAATGTACAAATGTTCACCCTTTCAACAGAAACACCACCCCCTCCTCCGCCTCCACCACCTGTAACAAATTTACTGGTCAACGGTACATTTGATAACGGCCTAGGTGACGGATGGCGGACTGACAGCCCCAGCTACATCACTGCTGACAGCAGTAGCCACGGCAGTCCGGCAAATCCTATTAACTCTGTTTCTCTCAAGGCTGGCACAACCAATGCCCACTTATTTGCACCATTAATCAGTGTAGACAGTACGAAAAATTATCAGATCAGCAGCTACCTGAATATACTACAGCGCACAAATGGTGTTATCGGCTATTACGTGGATGAATATGACGCCAATGGCAATTGGATTTCTGGACAGTATAAAGACGAATCAGCTGCAGTTGGTATTTCAAACCGAAGCTTTACCTACAAGCCAACCTCAGCAAACGTGAAGAAGGCAAGTTTACAGATAATCGTCGTCGGCAATTCCGGCATCACTGCGTACTTCGACGACGCCATCTGGGCTGCTCTCTAGTTTCAGTAACAGCTATTTGTCGCTTGGCAATGGATAGCGAAGTGCAAATTCTTTAATATTTACCCTTAGAGACTGTAGCTCTTTTTCGTCATGACGGTGAATGATTGCCTGCTTCATGTATTCGGCAAGCAAAACCATATCAATCTCATCAAGTCCACGAGTGGTGATCGCTGGCGTGCCGAGACGTAAACCCGAAGGCCGGAATGGTGGTAAAGGATCATTGGGGATCGCATTACAATTTGTCGTCAGCCCAACTGAGTCAAATACGTCCTGCGCTTCGCGGCCATTAAGCTTATAGCTAGCCGGCATATCAATCATTATCAAGTGGTTGTCTGTCCCGTTCGTCACTAATTTAAAGCCTCGCTCCATCAATTCCTTACTTAAACGCTTAGCATTTCGCACGACATTTTGCGCATATGTACGAAAATCAGGTTGTGACGCCTCATGTAACGCTACTGCCTTGGCGGCAATGGAATGCATATGCGGTCCACCCTGGAAACCAGGGAACACTTCGCGGTCTATGAGTGTGGGCAAGTTTTGGATAGTTTTGTCTGGGGCTTTTAAGGGGTTCCCTACCTCGCCCATTGTTAAGATCATACCTCCACGGGGGCCGCGTAACGTCTTGTGCGTCGTGGTGGTCATCACATGAAAGCCAAAATCAAATGGATTTGGCGATACACCGCCTGCTATAAGACCAGCAATATGTGCCATATCAGCCATGAGTAGGGCACCGACTTCTTTGCCAATTTCCGCGAATTTTGCGTAATCAAGATTGCGCGGATAGCCGCTAAAGCCGGCCAAAATAATCTTTGGTTTCGTTTTTCGGGCAGTTTCAAACATTGCCTCATAGTCAATTTCGCCTGTTTCTGGATCCTTTACTCCATAGCGAACGAAATTGTATAGTTTGGCGGTTCCAGTGACAGGATGTCCGTGCGTCAGGTGCCCACCATGGTCAAGTTTCATCGCCATCACCGTATCGCCAGGCTCTAGCCACGCTTGGTACACCGTAATATTGGCCGGTGCTCCCGAATGGGGTTGGACATTGGCATGGTCAGCGCTGAATAACGCTTTGGCACGGTCTATAGCCAGTTGTTCCAGTTTGTCGGTATTATCTTGGCCGCCATAGTAGCGACGACCAGGATAACCTTCGGAATATTTATTCGTAAAGACACTACCCAGCGCGGTCAACACATCCTTACTGACATAATTTTCAGAAGGGATCAGCTCCAAGCCCTCTTGTTGGCGCTGTTGTTCTGCAATTATCAGTTCCTCTACTGCCCTGTCCTTCATTGAAAGTTATTGTAACAGTTGTGCATGCCCTGTGACGAATAATTGTATTTCATATCTTGAGTGATATAATTTGCCCTGCAGTGGTTACTACTAATCAGAAAATTGGCCAACTCATTTACCAATTACGGCAAGAACGCGGGCTTACGCAAGCCGCTTTTGCCCGTCAGCTCCGCACGAGCCAGTCGGCAGTCAACCGCATTGAACACGGCAAGCAAAACCTCAGTCTGGAAATGTTGGGGCGCATCAGTGATGTCCTGAATAAACCACTTATTAGTCTCACCGGCGGTTCGGTCAATCTAAAAGTCGAAGGCGGCCAGGAATTGCATGGCTCGATAGAAACAAAGGTATCCAAAAACGCCGCCGTTGCCTTATTGTTCGCAGCTTTACTCAACAAAGGCACAACGCGGTTAAAGCGCATGCCGCGCATTGAAGAGGTAAATCGCCTTATCGAGGTACTCGTCAGTATTGGGGTGCAGGTAAAATGGCTGCCGGACAACGATCTCGAAATCAAACCACCTAATACTTTATACCTGGATAAAATCGACAAACAAGCTGCCCGCAAAACCAGAAGTGTGTTGATGATGCTCGGTCCTCTTATGCACATGTTTAAGGAATTCAAAATCCCTTACGCAGGTGGCTGCAAGTTGGGTCGGCGGACAGTGCGGCCACATTTGTATGCTCTCCAGGAATTAGGCGTAAATATTGCGGCCAAGAATGGTTATTATCACGTTGTCGTCAACAAAAAACATGTTGAGCAAATTGTCCTCTACGAAGCTGGCGACACTACCACCGAGAACATACTCATGGCGGCTGCCAGATTTGAGCAAGAGACTGTTATCAAGATGGCAAGCGCCAATTATATGGTGCAAGATCTGTGCTTTTTCCTCCGAAAGCTTGGCGTAAAAATCGAAGGTATTGGCTCAAGTACGCTTCGGGTGCGCGGAGTAAAGAACATCAAGAAGAATGTTAGCTACGCGCCCAGCGAAGACCCGGTAGAATCCATGACTTTTATTGCTGCAGCAATTACCACAAATTCGAAAATAACGGTAACGCGTGCACCAATTGAGTTTCTGGAATTAGAGCTACTCAAGCTGGAAAAAATGGGATTAAAAACTGCCGTATCTGCGGTTTACAAAGCGGAAAATGGTGAAACAAATCTAGCCGACATTACTATCTACAAACATGACGGGCATCTACGGGCACCAGAGGAGAAGATTCATCCCAATCCCTATCCAGGCCTTAACATCGATAACCTACCCTACTTTGTGCCAATTGCTGCAGTAGCCAAAGGTCGAACATTGATACACGACTGGGTATACGAGGAAAGGGCACTCTACTACACTGAAATGCGCAAACTCGGTGTAAATGTTACGCTGGCCGATCCCCACCGGGCTTTTATTGACGGTCCTACTACTTTCAACCACGCCGACATTGTTTGTCCTCCAGCGTTGCGGCCAGCTGTTATCTTGCTCATTGGCATGTTGGCAGCCCATGGTACTTCAATACTTCGCAATGTCTATTCAATCAACCGAGGCTATGAAGATCTGGCCCAACGCCTAAATAGCATCGGCGCCGACATTACCGTGTTGCATGAAATTTAAGCGCTGGCAGTAATTTCTTGTCCGCGGCGCTTAGGAGACACCCATTTATTATCAGTTTTTCGGCGAAGCAACACTTGGTTTGGATTCATCAAACAGCGAAAAATAGCCAGCACCTGCACGGCATCCATCAAATAGAAGATGAAATATAGCACCGGCGCATAAAAGCTGAGACTTACCTTTTGGCGGCGGCTATGATACTCATCCGGCCAGATATTCCACAAAATATAAAGTGTAATCGTCATGTACGCACCAATGAACAATTGGGGGGTGTGGTATTTAAAACTCAAATATGTCACATAAGCCAGCATAAATGGTTGAAAAATGAGCATAGCTTCACTAAAGAATGCCATCGGGATACGGTAAAAGGTCAGGGTTCTACTATACCGCCGGCTTACATTTGCAAGCAGGTTTTTGTGCTTAATGAGGTTCTGCAAACTACCGAGTTTCCATCGGTAGCGTTGTTTAAGTAAAGCACGGAAAGTTTGCACCCCTTCTGTCATTGCGACGACATCTGCGGCGTACACAATCCGGCTGGAGCGATTGCCGCTCGCAACTACTTTCATACTCAAACCTATATCCTCAGTTTGTGTATCAGTGTCATAAAACCTGACATGCTTCAACACTTCTCTCCGGTACGTCGAGGCCACACCACCAATAATGAACTCGCAATTGGTCAGGCTATAGAATTTCTTAGAGCGATAGCCGATCATGTGTTCAAACTTTTGTAATAATCCCAGTATTGTCGGACTGTCCATAATCCGTACATTGGCAGCCACGCCGGCAATCTGTGGATCTTTAAAATACTTTACGGCGTTCTTCACGGCATCCTTATGCAAAATAGAGTCAGCATCCAAGGTCATAATTAACTCACCCCTTGCATAACGTTTCATGCAATAATTGGCGCCGCCTGCTTTGCCAGCTTGATGCCGGCGGTTCACTAAGCGTAATGCCATATTGGGGTAGTGCTTCTTGTAGGCTTGTACCAATGATGCAGTAGTGTCTGTACTATTGTCGTTATGGACGATCACCTCAAGCTGGCGATAGGAGTTGCGACGGATCGAGTCAAGGCAACGTACAATCACTAACTCTTCATTGTGGGCAGGCACGACCACTGTTACAAATGGCCTCTTATTCCATAAACGGCGTGGCATCCGCTTTTGGCGCCTGAACTGCCAGACGTCATAGACATTAGCGCCGCCGACATAAAGCCCAATATGCAGCAAGTTAACCGTTCCGAGAGCTACAAATATCGAGAATATCACTTCTCCCCAATTCATGCTTTTACCCCTACGAGGTCAAATGTGAACAGTCGACGGTTTTGGAACCAAATGCCCGAACAGGTTTGCAAAGTTAAGACTGGCTTGCCACGGTAAAAAAACAACGAGTCGTCATTGGGGTTGGTGTCATAAGCCGAGCGAAAATTATAGGTAAATGTATGTCCGTTATCTGTGTGCACTACCACCGTATCGCCAGGCTGCAGACGAGCGAGGTTCGCAAATACTTCACGACGATTGTGCCCATAGATAAAAGTGTTGCCTGCCTGATTATTAGCCAGTGCAGTTATTAAAGCATAGTGTGCCTTGTCTTTACTGAGTGTCCAGCTTTTGGTTTTGGAATTATACACACCGTCTGCTACCGGTAAGTCCAAGCTCAGCCGCGGAATAAGCAGGCGAGAAGGCTTGCCTTGCAACACGTCTTTTGTTTGGTCTGTAGTGTTTGTTTGCGCCGCCTGTACCTGAGAAACAGCCCCACCAGAGGGCAAAGAGGTCTGAGTACGACCGTGCAGGTACCTCATAAGGGGGTCATAGCCCATGAGTAATCCGGCGCCAACAAAGAGCACCCCAAGCGTCAAGCAATAACGTAATTTCAGCTTCATAAGTAAAAAAGGAGGAACTCCGCGACGGCGGCTTTCCTCCACTCTTTTATAGGCCAGTGTGGCAGCTTACCCTTTGTAAGCTTTCTTTGCCACCAGGCGAGCCAAGGTCGTAACTGTTACGACGATACCGACAGCCAAAGTAATGGTTGCCGCAATAGCTAGTGCGCGGTTAGAACCAGTGTTTGGCAACACAATGGCAGCCGCTGTGGTTGTGGTCGCACCAAGTACTACTCCACCTCCGTACATCACACGCTCCTTTTGCACTTTAGGGCTAACCCTAGTGCATCATTACTATTATTGCCAGCTACACCCACCGTAACCGTATGGGCTATATTATACATAATTATGCTTTTTTGTAAATATTATTATATAGTGTTTATGTTTACCTTCTTTTCTTCTGCATGCTGCACTAAGTTGATGATATAATCTCCCCTGTTGTATGCGGGTGTCGTATAACGGCTATTATGCTAGCCTTCCAAGCTAGAAATGGCGGTTCGATTCCGCCCACCCGCACCAGCTTGTTCGATAGCTGCAGTTCGCAGCAGAAAATAAAAAAGTAAAACCACAAGAGGATTTGTTCTTTTAAATTAGTTTTTCAAATCAAGGGGGCGGCTTTGCCGGCTCGACTGTTTGAAAAACTGAAAGGAAGAGGGAGTGCCGTAAAGTGAATTCACCAGCTGGTGAATGAACAAAGGGCCTCACTCTGACGTGCCCCGGTAGCTCAGTTGGATAGAGCAAGACGGTTCTAACGTCAAGGTCGTGGGTTCGAATCCTACCCGGGGTACCAATGAGAGAGTCGGCTTCTATAGCCGGCTTTTTCATTGGCATGTCGTGAGAGTAATCTGAAATTACGACGCTAAAGGTCGTGGGCGAGGATTGCCTGTGGCAATCCGCAAGGAAATCTACTCTTCAAAACTTGTTTTGAAAGATGTAGTTTCGGGGTCGCAGAATGTGACCGAGTCCTTCCTAGGGCAACACAGAAAAATCAGAAGGATCGAACTTTCGAGTGTAGCTCATACTGGTAAAAGAGAAAAGGAACCTACCTTATTGAAAGCAGGGGTAGCTTATGCCCGAACTTACGGTGACGCTATCTTAACTTACATGCGCTTGCATTAGTTAAGATAATAGTTTAGCTTTATCCTCTCACTAGACACTATGATTTCACTTATGCTTGCTTCAGGAAACATTGCAGTAAATACTTAATGCATGGAGCGACCAGCTCAATTCCGCGATCCGCAACTGGAAACATCCGGTGACATTATTGGTTTTTATCCTCGAGAATTTTATACGTTCGACAATTTTTCATCATTTCAAGTTGATTACATGGAACGAAGGTGGCCAACGTCCGAACATGCTTACCAGGCATCGCATTTTTTTGAGACAGCGCCAGAACTAGCAGAAACCATTTATGAAGCTCGCTCTGCACATGATGCCTACAAGATTGCCAAGGCAAACGCCGATAAAGCTCCCGAAAATTGGGATGAGATAAAAGTTGGAATTATGTATGAAATATGCAAACTTAAAATGTTGCAAAATCCCTACGTTCTAGAAAAGCTTCAGCAAAGTGGCGATCTAGAGATAATTGAAGATTCACCTAAGGACGCATTTGGGGTTGGGGGCAAAATCGTGATGGCCGCAATGAGCTGGGCAAAATTTGGATGAAGCTTCGTGATCAACTTCGTTCAGGCAAGATCATATCTGATTCAGCATAATCTGTTACTCCCCTTGATTGAAGTTTCTCTGCTACACTCTATTTGTAGAGTTAAACGGGAGGTATAAGCAATGCAAAAGATAACACTTTATCTATGGTTTGAAGACAAGGCCGAGGAAGCGGCTAAATTCTATGTAAGCATCTTCAACAACGCCAAAATCCTGCACACTTCTTATTATCCGGAGGCAGCGGAAAAAGTAGCCGGCAAGCCAGCTGGTTCGGTGATGACAGTAGAGTTCCAGCTCGAAGGCCAAAAGTTTATTGCCCTTAACGGTGGCAAGGTGCCGGGTTTTGAGTTTACTTCTGCCATTTCGCTGCTGGTAAATTGTGAATCACAGGTTGAGATAGATAAACTATGGAACAAGCTTTCGGCGGTACCAGAGGCTGAACAATGCGGTTGGCTGCAGGATAAGTATGGAATCACCTGGCAAATAGTACCGCAAGTGCTTGGCGAAATGCTCAGTGACGCCAATCCAGCAAAAGTAGAAAAAGTGACAGCTGCTTTCCTGAAGATGAAAAAGTTTGATATTGCTGTGCTCGAATCCGCCTACCGCGAAGCTTAAGCATCGCGAGCTATCTAACTTTGCATTTACAATTCGTAGCGGGATTCAACTTGTGCTTTATTGATCCCGTTGATTATATCTGTGTAGCCTAAGTCTTCGAGCATGTGTTTTGCAACGTTTGAGCGACTGCCGGAAATGCAGTACACAACAATAGGAGTATTCTTTGGCATGTCCTTTAGAGCTGTGGCACCGTGTAAAAACGCTGAGGGCGGCATGTTAATTGCTCCCTTTACGTGCCCTCTTGCGTATTCTTCTGGTTCTCTAACATCAATAAATACTCTCTTCATCGCATTCTATTGTACCGTCTTATATGACAATACCCGGTATAAAGACAATGATTACTCTAAATAGATGCTCTTTTTAGCATTATCTTAGTTTAACTTTGTCCACTCGTATTGGATAACGCTTTGTTAAGATAAGGGGATGCGCCGCGCTGTCCGCACCCAATTATTGCCAATCATCCTCACTGTAATCATATTTCTTTGTCTATGCCTCGTGCTATGGCTGGAAATTCACCTATTGAACAGATTCACAGCAACTGACATTAAACTCCATCCCCGTATTGGTGATATCTTCATTGGCCTTACTATCTATCTGAAAACTTCCATTGACTTCGCGATCTATATCGGTCGACTGATGGATAAAAATCCTGGCACCAAAGGACGTATCGCCATTGAGCTTGGTACTGCTATTGGCAATGCAACTGGTACGATGATTATCCTGGCAGTCTGGACATTCTTTAAGGAAATTCGTTGGTTATTAGCAATCATGATATTCATCGCTGCCCTTGTATTATTGCGACTGGCTGAGGACGGCTTAGAACATGTTACCCCCAAGGAACAACGATATCCTCAAAAGTTTTATGATTTCGCAGCTAAATTCCATGGCGCATTAGCAAAAACCAACCGCTTGTTTGAACCCTTTTTGCGTCGAATTGTTCCGTCCACACGTGTAAGCAGCCAGCGTGCTCTGCAGTTTTTGCCGCTTCTCCTTCTCAGTTTCAGTGTCCCCTTCATTTTGGGCCTGGATGACTTTGCAGGGTACGTTCCGTTATTTAACATTGTGAACGTTTTTGGCTTTTCGATTGGCGTATTCTTAGGTCACATGATATTGAACATGCTGCTCTATATCTCGCCTCGCCACACAATTGCCGCAGTAAAGAACTCAATCATATCGCTACTTGGCAGCATCGCCTTTGTTGGCCTATCAATATGGGGACTGGTTGAGGTAATAAAACTGCTCTTCCTCCACCATAGCTAACCTACAAAAGACATGGTATAATGACCCCTGTTTTCTTGCCTGTCGTGGGCAAAAATCGCGGCGAACGTAGCTCAGTTGGTTAGAGCGTCGGGTTGTGGTCCCGAAGGCCGTGGGTTCAAGTCCCATCGTTCGCCCCATAAGTTTTCTTTTCAGAATATTTGTTGAACACGATTAACTCTATACAAAAGTAGCCCGGGCAAGCTTTTTATAAGAGGTTACCCAGTAACTCTTTTGATATAATAAACTGATGAAATTGAGGCGGAATTTATTGCGTTTGTGGCGCTTTTTTAGACATTATCCACAACTTGGCTTGGTGATTATCTCTATAGTCATTGCCCTGCCGCTTGATCTGTTTGGTTATGACAAAGTAGCTCATATTATCCTGATTATCAGCGCGACCGCAAACCTCATACCTCTTGTTTGGGGTATGATTCAGGATCTGCGTGCTGGTCAATACGGTGTTGATATCCTCGCTGCAACTGCCATCGCAACTTCACTCCTCATGCGGGAATACTGGGCCGGGATCGTTATTGTGCTCATGTTAACCGGTGGTGAAAGCCTTGAGGATTATGCCCAAAACCGCGCCCAAACAGAACTAAACGCTTTGCTAGCCCGAAGCCCCAAAAAGGCTCACGTTTTAAGAGGCAGGAAAACTCTCGATATTCCGGTGCATGACATTCAGGTAGGCGACAAGTTGCTTGTCAAACCCGGTGAAGTAGTGCCAGTTGACGCAACTATACTTGAGGGGACAAGCAGCCTTGATGAATCAAGCCTCACGGGCGAAAGCCTGCCAGTAGCGAAAAAAGTTGGTGACGAAGTGCTAAGTGGCAGCGTAGCAATTGATGGCGCACTGACTATACGGGCAGCCAAGATTGCTGAAGACAGCCAGTTTGAGCAAATTATCAAATTAGTGAAGGCCGCTGCTTCCAGCAAATCCCCAATGGTGCGTTTGGCGGACAGGTATAGCATCCCTTTCACAATAATATCTTTTGCTATTGCGATTGGCGCATGGATTTTAAGCGGAGAATCCTTGAGATTTTTACAGGTTCTGGTAGTTGCTACCCCTTGCCCACTCATCTTAGGGGCCCCTATCGCGCTTATATCCGGCATGAGCCGATCAGCAAAGCATGGAATCATCGTAAAATCTGGAGCGGCACTGGAGCGGCTAGCGGCAGTGCGTACTATTGGGTTTGATAAAACTGGCACACTCACTGTTGGAAAACCAAAAGTTGGACAAGTAAAGACTTATAACGGTTTCAAAAAAGATGAGGTGCTCGGCCTGGCCGCTTCTTTGGAACAAAATTCAACCCACGTGTTGGCGCACGCAGTAATAGATGCCGCCAGAGCGCAGAACATCAAAATTACAAAGGCGAAGCATATACAGGAGGTTGCTGGTTATGGTCTGCGGGCCCGGATTAAAAACCGTGAGATCCTGGTTGGCAGACTCAGCCTACTAAAAGAACACGGTGTCACGATACCTCAGCAGACCGATAGTCGTTTGGGTAAGACTGGTGCATATGTAGCAGTAGACGGTAAGCTGGCGGGGATTATTAGTTTTGAAGATGAATTACGTAACGAAGCTGCTTCTACTCTGCAACGTCTTAAGCAATTAGGTATCCGCCATTTTTTGATGGTTACCGGCGACAACAAAGCAACCGCCCAGGCAATTGCCAAAAAACTTGGCATCCAGCAAGTAGTCGCTGAAGCGCTGCCTGCGGACAAAATGAAAGCCATAGAAACAGTTGAGATAAAGCCCGTCGGGTTTGTTGGCGACGGCGTGAATGATGCGCCGGTACTTGCTGCTTCAGACGTGGGCATAGCCCTTGGAGCACGTGGCTCAACCGCTGCCAGCGAATCAGCCGATGTCGTTATTATGCTCGATGATATTTCTTACGTCAGTATCGGGTTAGCAATTGCGAAACGAACAATTTATATCGCCAAGCAAAGCATCCTCATTGGCATTATCATCAGCATCGGTCTTATGCTTGTATTTGCCACTGGACGGTTCAAGCCAGTCTACGGTGCACTACTGCAAGAAGTTGTGGATATTATTGTTATATTCAATGCCTTGCGTGCTCATGGTTCGTGGCGCAAGGATACCATCAAGCTTAGCCCAGCAGTTGCAACGACGACAGCGCAGCAATAATCAAAAGCGGCACCAATACATTATCAATACCCCACATACTGATGTTTTCTGTGAGGGTTGCAGCCAAAGGCAGCCAAATCAGCAAAGGAATGGCCACGGTGCTTAAGTGCGGATCTAAGGTCAGAGTGAGTGCCACTATAGCGAGTGAAGCTATCCAGAACGCCAAGGTACCCGCAACAGACTTAGACGACTTGCCAATATGGTATGTGTTGTCCTTGCCGAAACGGCCTCCCACTATCGCCGCAAGCCCATCGGCAACACTTAAATGCAAAATAGCTGCAGTAAAAATGCCCTTGGAAGTGGTGAGGGTTGCAGCCAGCCCTACTCCAATTGCAAACATAGCCTCGCCCCAAGTTGAGCGCCCCACCCCATGGATTGCCTTGAAGATATTGTAGCGTTGAGATAATAGTACCACCACTAAAAAGGCTAAGCTGATAAGTTGTATAGCTTTAAAGCTTATAAAGTACGGCCAGAATGCGACATACGTACCGACTGTTAAGTGGACGAATTTTCGCGCTGATTCTCCACGTAATTTCTTCTTGTGCCAAAGCCATTCCGATAACGCTAATATCCCGAACACTACAGAAATCGCCAGCGCGACTTGTACCATGACAAGTATTAAACTGCAGTCGAAGAGGTAACGCAAGCATAATGGGGTGCAATGCACCCTGTTTATATGGTGGAGCGGACTTGATACAATACCTATTATGCTTACCGTCGCGTTATTCCGCTGGTGGTATGGTTCTGGTTGGCTATGGTGTCTCAGGCAGGGCAAGCAACAAATCAGCGGATTAGTTGAACAATTTTCAGTAACTACGTTGTTGAAAACCTTGGGAGCCCCATGGAAACAAATTATCAGCCGGCCCAATCAGCAAAGCGGGTTAGATGCAAAATTCCGCGCCTTAATCGATAATATGGTATCTCGAATTGTCGGTTTCTGTGTACGCAGCATCGTATTGATCGCTGCCGGGCTGCTTATCTTGCTCTGGGCATTTCTCGGCTTTATAGCAGTCTTTATATGGCCAGTAATTCCTCTGGCACCGGTTATATTGTTATTAGCTACCATGGGGATTTTGTAATGCAGATCGAATTTGACCCAAGACACCCCCGAGTCAAAAAAGCCCGCTTGGCTGCATGGTTCAGCAAACCTATGCGACTCACATTACTCAAATTTTTTGTTGTGCTATTAATCGGAGGTATGCTACTGACAGTAATTACCGGCTATCTAGGATATTTGCTTGGTGTGCCAGCAGTTCCCTTATTCATGCTATGGATGTGGTACAGAGGTGAGTTGCAATACCTCCCGCCTCATTTTCAACCCGGTGAGCAGGTTATTAAATTGCACGAGGCGCTCGAAGCATATGTAGTAGGCAGATTAAAAACCAATAACCCCTCACCCTATGACTTGTGGAAGGCGGTGAGCGGAATGTGGCGTCAACAATTTTTTTCAGTCCGTTTCGGGCTTGGCGTAGACATCTTCGAGCAATCCCTTAGTCATGAAGCAAGTCAAACACCCGCCATTATCGAGCAAGCTATCAAGTTTGCAGAGATTGAACATAAACCGGGAATTAGCGGAGCCGCCCTGACAGTCGCCTTACTGTTCAGCATCCCCGAACACAAAACATATTTGCAACAGTTACAACTAGAGCCTGATGATATCTTGGCAGGACTAAGGTGGCAACAACGTATTATCGCAGTGCTTGACTATCTTGCAGAACGGCATGCTACAGGCGGCATCGCGCGAGACTGGACAGCAGGTTACACGCCAATTTTGAATCAGGTTGGCCACAATGTCAGCCAAGAGGTGCAACTTAATAAGGGTTTGCTACTCCATGACACCCGGAGTCACCAACAGACCATTCAGCAACTTGTCGGTTTTCTAAAACAAGGCTCACGCAATAATGTAGTACTGGTCGGTGATGTAGGTGTCGGTAAGACCACATCAGTACAGGCATTCGCTCGCCGTTTATTGTTCGATAAAGACGTACCTCAAGAGTTGAAATATGCTCAGGTGTTCTCACTTGATGCTGCCGTGATACTTGCCAACACCAAAGGCCGAGCAGCCCTCGAAGACATTATCCTGCGTATACTTAATGAAGCATACCACGCTAAAAATATCATACTTTTTTTGGATGATGCGCAACTATTCTTAGAAGAAGGAACAGGTTCAGCCGACTTGAGTAACCTGCTGCTGCCTGTTATGCAAGCTGGAAATTTGCGAATAGTCCTATCGATGACACCCCAGCAATGGCAGCACTTATCCGCACGTAATGCTGCCCTTGCAGGCCTGTTGAATGCAGTCATAGTTCAGCCACCCGCCCAAGAAAACATTATTAGCATCATGGAAGATCAAGTACTGTTGATAGAATACCGCCATAAGGTTACGTTTATGTATCAGGCCATTTTGGAAGCATATCGTCTGGCAGACCGTTATATGACCGACACTGCATTTCCGGGCAAGGGTATCCGTTTATTGGAAACGGCCGTGAACCATGCCTTTGATAAGTTAGTTACCGCTGAGTCTGTACAGAAGAGTATTGAAAGTTCACTGGGAGTTAAAGTTTCTAAAGCCACTCACACCGAAAAGCAACAGCTGTTGCATCTCGAAGACGAACTGCACCAGAGAATGATTAATCAATCCCGGGCCGTTCAAGTGGTTTCTGACGCCCTGCGCCGATCACGCAGTGGTGTTGGTAATCCAAACCGCCCCGTCGGCACTTTCTTGTTCCTAGGACCCACCGGCGTCGGTAAAACCGAACTCACCAAAGCCCTAGCTGATGTGTACTTTGGCGGTGCTGAACATATGGTTCGTGTCGATATGAACGAATATGTTCAGAGTAGTGACGTAGAACGTCTACTCGCTAGCAGTACAAGTGATAATGCGAATGCCTTCCTAAGCCAAATGAGACGCGATCCCTTTAGTGTCGTGCTATTCGATGAAATCGAGAAAGCCCATCCTGATATCGTCAATACCTTATTGCAGCTCATTGATGAAGGCAAAATCCGTGATAGCGATAACCGTGAGGTTTCTTTCCGTGATGCGATAATTATCGCTACCTCTAACGCAGGCGCAAATGAGATTCGTAAGCGAATTGAAGCTGGCCAAGATTTAGAGTCTTTTGAGCCAGAATTCATCGACCAACTAATCAGTACAAACCAATTCAGGCCAGAATTTTTAAACCGCTTTGACGAAATTGTTCTGTTCAGGCCACTCAACAAACCAGAGCTATTACAAGTAGTTGACCTTCTCATCCAAGAAACGAACAAAACACTCGATCGGCAAAAAGTTCGCGTTCAACTTACCGATGCTGCCAGGCAATGGATTGTAGACAATGGCTATGATGCACGACTTGGCGCACGACCAATGAGACGTATGGTACAACGCTCAGTAGAAAATATTGTCGCCAAACGCTTACTGCAAACCGATTCAGCCGCCGGTAATGTCTTCACGCTTGATGTCGCCGACCTCGCCGCGGAACAACAACCTACTGCCAACCAAAGTCCTATGAAGAGTTAAATATTTCTGCTTATGGCTGCTCTTTTTAACTATTTCCAGTAAACTAATATCATCGGGGTGTGGCGCAGTTGGCTAGCGCGCCTGGTTTGGGACCAGGAGGTCGGAGGTTCAAGTCCTCTCACCCCGACCAATGAAAAACAGCGGCCTTTTGGTTGTTGTTTTTCATTTCAGCTTATTCTCAGTACTACCTTAGTAGAATAATGGATATGCACTCATCACATATTAAAACTAACTGTCCTACTGCTTGCGAGTGATACTATCCATGAAAAATAAAGTAATGCTTACTTTTCTCAGTATATGGCTGATTGCAGCAGTAGTAATAGCCGGGGTTTTGATATACACACGGCAAAACAAAAACGACACTTCAGCATCTATTACAAGCCAAACCACCAATAGCCCAACAAACTCTAGTTCATCAAAATCGGACAGCAATTCCCAACAAGCAACTGCTACTTATAGTATTCAAGACGTGGCAAAACATAATTCGACTTCTGACTGTTGGCTCATCGTCAGTGGCAATGTTTATAACGTAACAGATTTTATTACACAGCATCCTGGTGGACAAGTCATTGCAAATTACTGTGGCCGTAATGCTACACAAGCTTTTGAGGGTGAGCGATCCCACCGCGATGGGGAAACAGATAGTAGCGGTAACACTGCCAGCCAGGAACTTTCCAAACATCTTCTTGGTAAACTAAGCACTTGACCAATCAACTACTGGTCGGGGTGAGAGGACTTGAACCTCCGACCTCAGCGTCCCGAACGCTGCGCGCTAGCCAACTGCGCCACACCCCGAAATTCACTCAGGGGTGATTATACCCAATCACTCTTTTTGTAGCCAGTGCCAACACTCAGCGCAGGAAGTTTAGTTGCAACTATTCGCTTTATAGGATTCTGTCCCAACCATTCTAATGCATCATCTTCGTTTCTAAACAACTTGACTTGCTTGTCTTCTGAGACCTCATTCACGATAGATTTGGCAACATGAAATTGGTCGGGGTTATGGCCATGTATGGCCATGCGACGAAAAGGTAATTTTTGCAGGGCATGTACTGCTCCTAGATAGGCCCCTTCGTCCATTTTGCTAATCATGCAGATACAGACCAATATATCGCGTGGGGCAGATTTCGTATTCAGTAATTCTTCAATATTACGTGCCACTGCGGCAGCCGTTTCTGCAGACTGTTGACAAGAAAGCGTCACATATATGAGCTTTCCTTTTACGGTTACAGTATTCGCGTCTCCCGACGACTGGCTTTTTCCCATTCAGACGAGTTTAACAAAACAAAGGAATTCATTAATATGAGAATTCTCACATTTTTTTCTGTTTATTAACAGATTCTATGCTTCGTGATAATCCACTTGATATGTCAACATCAATGATTACCCCGTTGAATTGCAGTGGTCCGTTATTCTCTATCTCATTTTTTGTAAGCGTGCCGTCTTTCCATCGAGGAATGACAGAAGCCAGTTTCACTCCCAAGCTGGAGTGCAAGGCCCCGCACATCCCTACGTCACTTATATGCGCGGTGCCACCGGGTAACACCATCGCATCAGCCGTCGGTACATGCCAGTGATCACCAATAACCGCCGATACTCTTCCGTCAAGATAATAGCCAACTATCACTTTCTCACTCGAATAATCTCCATGAAAATTCATGACCGCGGCTACTCGCTGCTCGTGCTTCTCGTCTTCAAGAATTTGATCCACTACTTGCAGCGGATTGTCGACAGGGTTCTTGGCGTCTTTGCCGACAATTTTACCTAGCAAACTAATGACCAGTACCTTGCCTTTTGGAGTGTTCACATATTTGAAGCCTTTGCCTGGAGTGCCGGCAGGATAATTGGCCGGGCGAATAACCGGCTCTTGTTCATCTTCCAGCAAAGGGGTTAACTCAGGGTAATGCAGGCTCCAATTGCCGCCGGTAAAAAAATCAACTCCTGCCACCTGTAACCGTCGCATATCAGCAGGCATCATTCCTCTACCCGCGCTCACGTTTTCGCCCTGGGCAATAACCAGATCTATCTGTTGCTCTCTACGGATTGAAGGTAACAATTCCTCTACAATTCTCATGCCAGGCTCGGCGTAAATATCACCGACGTAGAGAATCCTCAAACTATCTTGCTTATGCGTATTCTTATTTGGCATATTCTATGGCACGAGTCTCTCTTATCACGTTCACCTTTATCGTGCCAGGATACTGCATGGTGCTTTCAATTTTAGTAGCGATGTCCCTCGCCAATTTAATGGCAGAAAGGTCATCGATATCTTTTGGCTTTACGAACACCCGAATTTCACGGCCAGCGCTAATCGCATAAGCTTTGTCAATACCATTAAAACTGGTTGCGACGTTTTCGAGGTCTTTCATACGCTCAGCAAAATTTTCGGCACTAATGTTACGCGCACCGGGACGTGCAGCGCTGATGGCATCAACCACGCGAACAATCAACGCTTCGGTAGTTGTAGCTTCCATATCATCATGATGCGCCTCAGCGGCGTGAGCAATTTCTTCTGGCACTCCATATTTTCTTAAAATTTCGCCGCTAATATGGTGATGTTTGCCTTCCATTTTATGGGTGAGAGCCTTGCCAAGATCATGGACCAATGCTGCATATTTTGCTGCACGCACATCGGCCCCAAGTTCTTCAGCGATTATTCCGGCAATATGGGCCATCTCAGTGGAATGCTTGAGCACATTTTGTCCGTAGCTGGTACGGAATTTTAGCTCACCGAGATACTGCAGCACTTCTTTGGGAATACCAATAATACCAACTTCCCTTGCTGCATCTTCAGCCGCACGTATCACATCTTTTTGTACATTCTTTTGAGCTTTTTCAACTACTTCTTCTATGCGACCAGGATGAATGCGTCCGTCTTTCATCAACATTTCAAGTGCCTGTCGGGCAACCTCACGGCGCACCGGATCGAATGAACTGAGTATGATCATGCCAGGCGTATCATCGACCATAATATCCACACCTGTGGCGCGTTGCAAAGCCTGGATATTTCTTCCTTCTTTGCCAATAATGCGGCCTTTCATCTCTTCGTCTTCAAGTTTGACCGCTGTGACAGTACGTTCTGCCGTTACCTCGCTTGCCATGCGCTCCATGGCAGTGGTGATAACAAGTGCAGCCTGTTCTTCTGCATTCTCCTGCATCTCACGCTGTAGTTTAGACACAAGGTTGGTCAGATCGTTACGCACATCTCGTTCTGTCATTTTAAGAAGTTTATCGGCAGCCTCTTCTTTAGTCAGCTTAGCGATTTTCTCCAGTTTTGCCTGTTGCTTTTTGCGGATATCCCGGATTTCGTTCTTTAGCTGTTCGACCTCGTCCTCACCCTTGCGAAGTGATTCACCGCGTTTGTCTAGTTGGTCCAGTTTCTTGTCAAGTGATTCTTCGCGTCCCAATAAGCGGGCTTCAATGTCTTTAAATTCACGGCGTCGTGCTTGATCTTCCTTGCGTGCTTGATCACTCAGCTTCCCCGCCTCCTGACGCGCATCAGATAGCACCTTCTCTGCTTCTTTTTTTGCTTTTTTCAGTTCTCTTTCGGCCGCTGCTTCTGCCGAGCCGATTTTACGACGCGTCAGCACCTGGTTTGCACCAAAGCCAACGCCAATACCAACAACACCCAGAACAATGGTTATTGGATCCATAACGTTCCTTTCTATCGTGCAGGCATATATGTTGGCACAATCACTATCACTTCATTAGTGCAAACAAGAGCCTGGTAATCGAATTGGATTATAAAGTATTCTAGCAGAGGATTTTGTTCCCAAAACGTCTAAAATCCTATCAAAAACTATACCTTGCGCAGTGCTGTCTGGTCAAATGCTTACACACGGACAGCATATACGGCCAGGCGCTGTGGATAGCTGTTTGTCTTGGCGTCAAATTGTCCGGTGCAAGTCATCAAGTTAAGCCCTGGCTTTGTCGGATCGGCAGACAACAACATACTTGCCATATCAGCGCTTTTAGCATCAAACACTGCGGTCTTTACAACCTTAAACGTAAGCTTTTGTCCATCTCCCCGTTCAATTTCAATCAAATCACCTTGATTGACCTGCTTGAGATTCTTAAAGACACCTGGCTTGGTCGGTCCCGATACATGCGCGTCAATGAGTGCTGCACCGGCCTCACCTGGCTTGCTGCTGGCATTGTACCAACCCGTATCGAATATACTTCGTGGTGCTTCCAGCTCATTATTTTTCTTAACACCTATTGGCTTTACACGAGCTTGTACACCAATCTTTGCAATCCGAATAAACCGCGGCATGGCTGGTGCAACTTGATATGCCGAAAGAGGACTTGTATCTTCCTCCTCGTCAGGTCCTTCGGTCCTTTGCGACTGCTGGCCCATTGCCTGCACCTGAGCCGTAGTCTGTTTGTTAGTTTTAAAAGTGATAATGCTTACGGTTGTACCCAATAAAAACAAAACTACTGCCATTGCAGTAAGCATTCTGGATTTCAGGTTAAAACTAAGTTTCGCACGCTTTTGGACGGGCTTTTTCGCTAAGCTACGGCGTAATACCGCTGAACGCTTGCGGCGTGGCACCACCGGCGGTGCAAAATTTTTGGGCCGCACCGGTTCAATAACTTTATATGGCAACTCAGCTTCCAAAGAAGCTTGGGGTTGCTTTATTTCCACTGTCGGTGTCGGTTCGGTGGCTTCAAGCTGTTTCTGTATAACCAGATCTTCGACAGGGCGGGCAAATGCTTTGGGGCGTAATGGATCCGCTACGTCTGTAATCATTTCCCCCGGTTTTTTGCTGGTCTGCCGTGAGTGATAAGCAGTCTCACGCACCTCATAGCCACGCAAGCGTCCAGCGAAGAGTGGACTGTCTAAGCCGACAAATTTTTGTATTGCCATAGGTTGATGTTTTTATTTTTAATTTTGTTAAACCGCAACTGTGTGTACTAGCGACTTTGTTCGGTGGCAAAGCGCCTCTGCCATCTGGCAATCCCCAGGATTGCACCACCGCAGATGCCGGTTACTGCCAGACTTGCCAGTGGGTTAGCTTTAAGTAAAGCGAGGCCGGTATCGGGCGCAGCCGGCACGGATTGAACGGTTAGAACTACATCGTTGCCAGTGCCGCCGACATAAGAAATCTTGAAGACATAACCATTGACAGCGAAAGTAGCGCCCTCAGCTAGGTTAGCAAAAGTGCCGGTGATAGCATCAGAGCCGTCATTGTCGATAATAATATAGCTTTGACCAACAGGTGACTTAAAACCACTCAAGATACTGGTATTGAGATTCGCGCCATTCAGACTCACTATGCCGGTTACTCTAAGCTGATCATAACCGCTGCAGACAGACGTACCGCTAATTTCGGAGTCATAGCTAGAGCCGCTCGTCAATAAGATGTTTCCCACCGATAGACAACCAACCTTAATACCGGCACCAAGTTTTGACCCACTTTTCACTACTACGTCACCCACCGTACCAGTGCCTACTAGTGCCGCATTATTTCCATGTAGTACAACTTTGTTGCGCTTACCATTGAGCACGACAGTAGTATTACCATAGACATTGATGTCGGTCAGAGGATCCTCGTCGTTGATAGTGATTGTCTGCAGAGAAGGCGTGTAGGTACCGTTAAACATGCCGGAGTTATTAGAAGAACTACCGATAATCAACTGCCCATAGCCACCGGTCGATAAATCAAATCTATAGGGAGCATTGCCAAACGGACCAGTGAGAGTCATCTTTTTAGCTAGTAGATTCAGCGCTACATTGCCGCCCAATACCATGTTTCCGGCAAAAACTATCTCCTGATCAGACTGATATGCTCCATATATTTCACCTTCTTCGTAACCCGGTGGTGAAGTATCTATAGGGAATTGCCCAACTACAAATTCACCACTACCTAGAAATGTAATATTCTCATTAATTGCCTCTGTTTGATCACCAAAAATATTGAGGCTAGCACCAACCCCTATTACAGTACCTCCGGAAGCCGCGCCAAAACTATTACCCTGCTCCACTGCTAAAAATCCTGAATTAACGGTTATTGTACCGCTATAAGTCGTGTTGTCACCCAATAGATAAAGCTTGCCCGCAGCACCGTTCACTGTTATGTTGCCTGAGCCACTTACAGAGCCCTCAATAGAAGTGGCGCCATTGCTAATTTGAAGATCATACGCACCTACATTCAGGCTGCCTGAGATACCCAAGCTACTAGTAGCGGCAGTCACAAAAGTCTGGGAAGACCCCAGTGTAAGCGGGATATTGATGGATAGAGCGCCGCCAGAACCTGTCACAAGTGACTGAATGCCGCCACTACCTATGGTCATAGCATTACCATCAAGCACATAAGATGTCGTGTCTATACCACTCTCTGTACCGTTAACCGTTAAAGAATTGAAGGTCGTACCTGCCAAAAAGTCATTATTTAACATTACAGTGCTGGGACCATCCGGAAAGATGAGGTCATCGCCCGCAATCGGTGCTACATCACCTGCCCAGTTGGCAGCAGTAGTCAGGTTGTCATCAGAACCACCGCCATCCCACGTTTTGGTAGCAGCCTGTGCCGTTGCATTGGATGCTAGAATAACTACCGCCGCAAACAGTCCACCAGCAAATACTTTCTTGAAATTCCGAGACTTCATGAAGTCCCTCTGCTAAATTATACTGTCCGAATCATACGCTTACGCTTTTACGGCTTCAAGTGTCACCTCTATTTTCGAGGTTTTGTAACATGCGGTGCAGTACCATATTCCGGCACAACCACTTTGTTATCTCTGCCGACAAGTAGCTGATCTACGCCCGTTAACTGCCAACTGCTACCACTAGTACCCACAATGGGCACATTCAATCCCTGTGCCAGCGCATTTCCCACACTTAAGCCAATTCTTAAACCCGTAAAACTGCCTGGCCCTTGGTACACCGCTATGCCTTGTATATCTGGCCAGTCAAGTTTCTGTTGTAACAATAGGCTATGCATTTGACGTAGGAGTGTCGCAGAAAGTTCTCGATGCGCTTGCCATTTTTTGTAGGCAAGTGGCTGACCATCCCTAATTAGTCCAACTTCTGCTTCTGGTCTGTCAGTACGAATAGTAATAATAATCACTTCATGAGCCCTTGTAGTAAATACGCATAGCGGTAGGGATAGTGGAATAAAAGCTCACGTCCCTGCTCGCTCACCGGTTGTATCGTAATAGTCATACGTTCTGGTGGTAGCACCTCACGAACTGAATCCGCCCATTCCACCACAACCACGTCACCTGCACCACTCAGTACCTCGGACAGCTCGTGAGCCAGTAATCCAGGATCTTTCAGTCGGTAAAAATCAAAGTGGTGCAATGTGAGTTTATCTGCTCCGTAGACTTTGCTGATCGTGAAAGAAGGACTCGCCACATGCTCTGAGCTGCCCATGCCGCGTGCCAAACCACGTACAAACGTTGTTTTGCCGCTACCTAGATCGCCAATCAGCTCTATAACTTCACCGCCACGTAGATTCTGGCCAATAATTTCAGCCAGCTCTTCGGAAACGACGGATCCGGTAGAATGCATTCGCCAAGTCTTGTCGGTACTCATATACTCCGTATAGTATCGCGGCTCCGCCAACTCCGGCAAGAATCCATGGGTGTAAACGTGCACCGCCTTGTTCTTGTGGTTCACTATTGCTTGATCCGGCACCACTGCCGTTCTTCGCATTTTTGCCGCCCGATGTTTTAGCACCAGCTATTTTAGCGGTAGATTTACTCGTTGCTGCCTTTTTTGTTGACGATTTGTTACTGTTTGATTTGGCTGCAGCAGAAGCAGGTGTCGTAAATATGTTGGTCGCGTTCGGTGTAGGAGTAGTTGTCCATTCCCATGAGCTCCCATTCCATGCCCACGCTTCACCATCATCTGCTGTTCCATAAGCCAGAGTCTCACTTACTACTTGGCCGGCCGGACTCACCAAACGGGCTTTACCACCGCTGTTGGCGAGGGTTGCATTTGTTTGCGAGACATAAAATGCTTTATAGCTGCTGCCGGTAATCGTATCGTCAGCTTTAAAAGTGTAACTATGGCTATAAGTAGTGCCGGTTTGCAATTTGTAGCCTTCGAGGTCGAGTGCATCACCAGAAGGGTTGTAAAGCTCCACAAACTCATCATCAGCATCTGTTGCTGGTGACGCAGGGTTTGGTAAAAGCTCCGTAATTTGCGGCTGCACCGCGGGAGTCGCGACAGTCGACAATGATGCAACTTCTCCTGTTGTTCCGTCTGCGGTCACCTGAACAGTGGGAATCGGTGCAGTTTGGCTCTCATCCAGCGGTTCACCCAATAAAAGCGTACCTTGGGGATTTGGCTCGGTTTGCTCAAAATCCGCTAAATTATCTCCTGTGTAGATTAATTTTCCAGACCCGTCCGTTTTACGTTGCAAGCTCTTGCCTGATTCTGGTGATGGTATAGCAGCAACATCTTTTGCAGCTACCTTGCCCCAGGCAATTACATCTGCTTGCGTGTTATTTTGCATAAGACGTACCACACCCGATGTACCTGAGAGCGTAGGGCTAAAGCTATCGTTGGCACTGACACTCAAATAATTATTCGAGGCAAGCAAATAACGTTCGCCTGCCGGGAGCACCCCACGTAACACAAAACTACGGTAAGGCTTACTGAAATCCGCCGCGCTAGAAGAAAAATACTCAACCCGCCATTCTGAAACGTTTACTGCTTGGTCGGAAGTATTTGCAAGTTCAATAAATTCCTCACTTGCAGATGCAGCACTGCCAGTCTGTATCTCAGCAATAACCACAGTAGGCATTGGTGTCGCTCCAGCCCACACAGGCAAGAGGAGCAGTGCTGGCACCAAAAGACTGATACGGTAAAATCGCTTCCAAACCCTCATAACAATCCCAATAGTAACGTATTTTTAAAAATTACAAAATATTTTTTGTATTAGCACAAGCTTTATTGTCCCCTGCTATACTAAACACATGTTGTTACTGAGCCAATCCTTCATTGATCGCCCTGTTTTAAGTCTGCGGACTGGTGGCCCTATTGCCACCATTACATCAGCTGTAATAAATCCCAATAACCTCAAGATAGAGGGTTTTATATGTCAGGACCGAGTAGAAAAAAAGAAACAACTGATACTGCTCACGCAGGATATACGAGATATCATTGCACAAGGTATTGTTGTCAATGATCACGAAGTTCTGGCAAAGCCAGATGAACTTATTCGTCTGAAAGATATCCTCAAAGTTAATTTCGTACTCATTGGAAAACCCGTGGTAACAGTTAGCAAAAGCCGCTTAGGGAAAGTGAGTGATTATGCGGCAGATGATACCTCATTATTTATTCAGAAAATTTATGCTTCACAATCTGTCCTTAAAAATCTCTCGGGAGGCAGTATTAGCGTTGACCGCAGTCAGATAGTAGAAATCACGAATCGGAAGATTGTTGTTCAGGATTTATTGAAGGTAGAACCAGCGGTGGCTCCGGCACCTGTTCCGGTATCATAGTTGAAGATTGAGACTCTGCCGGGGACATATTCGCTATCGGTGTTTTTTCAGGATTCCTCTCATCCAGTACTTGCCAACGAGCCAACTGGCCCTCTTCACTGAAAACGATACGCATCACCCGCCTTACACACCCTTTTGGCAAGGGCTGGTGGGCAATTTCCTGATAGGCCGTCTCAAGTGGTTGAGACTTGGGGCCGAACCACTTCAATCTTATGACTCCTCTTTTACTACCGCTTTTATATCATCATAGTTAAATCCCTGACGCGCAAGGTATTGCATAAGTTTCAGATCATCCTGATATTTGGTTTGCCTTTTCTTTGACCTAACCAATTCTTCCAGCACTACACGCTCGTTAGTGGTATCTGATCCGAGTGTAGTTTCAATGATTTCATCGGACACCCTTTTTGAACGAAGTTCCTGTTTCAATCGTCGTCTGCTAATGGATTTCAGTAACCTTCTATTTTCAATCCAGCTTGCAGCAAATGCCTTATCATTTATGTAGCCTTCTTGTCGAAGCTTCTTTGTGAGCTGAAAGGCTAGCTCTTCATCGTAACCCTTACGTTTGAGATATTGTGTGATTTCCCACTCACTCCGTTTTCTACGAACAATCAACTCGAGTGTCCGGTAGTAAGCTTTATCATATCGGGCATCATTTTTAAGTTGATGGAGCTCAGCAGGCTGTAGCTCTTGTCCATTACGCAGACCGCTTTCCAATAGTGTCTGTGCACTCAGTGAGAAACTAAACTTTCCATCAACAAAGATTGAGTAACGATCACTGCGGCGTTGCTGCTGCGTTATTGCCGTAATTTTCATCTTTTTAGAGGTCGAATATTCGTAAAGTAATCAATGACACCGTCGGTAAACTGTTCAGGTGATGCGCGTAAAAGCTCTGCTAATTCTTTGACACTAAACCATTTGGTTTGTGAGACTTCGTCAGCGTTAACCGATATAGGTTCGTTTTTATACCGGGCCTCAAAAACCTTATTAAAGCGTTTCTGCAGTTGCTCTTCATAAGTCAGTTCACTGTAATAACTGCCGACAGGTGTTAAATGTATCCCACTAATTCCCAATTCTTCCTGAAGTTCGCGCTCGGCAGCTCGAAGGTACGATTCACCCTCATCTACCTTGCCAGCTGCACTATTATCCCAACGACCAGGAAAGAGAGCGAGATGATCGGTCCTTCTTTGCAGCAGAAACCGGCCTTGTCCATCAGCAATCATCACCCTCGCTACTCTAAAAATATAACCTTTCTCAATCGCCTCTTGGGTTGTTCCTTTACCCACGGGTCGGTCATCGTGGTCAACGAAGGTGATATTTGCCATAATGGCTTGCTCTAAAAATTACCCCTGTTTTGCTACTTCAGTTACCTTCTTTGCGACTTCTTCCAGCACTTTCGGATTGTCCTGGAGATATTGTTTGGCAGCCTCACGTCCTTGCGCAATTTTCTGGTCTTTATAAGCAAACCATGCACCTGATTTCTCGATTATGTCATAGCTCACTGCCAAATCCAGCACATCGCCGGCCCGGCTGATGCCCTGGTTATACATAATGTCAAATTCAGCCTCACGAAACGGTGGTGCAATCTTGTTTTTGACCACCTTTACCCGTGTCCTGTTGCCTATCACCTGATCACTTTGTTTGATTTGAGCAATCCGTCGAATGTCCATTCGCACGCTTGAGTAAAACTTCAATGCATTACCCCCTGTCGTGGTCTCTGGATTGCCAAACATTACCCCTATCTTCATCCGAATTTGGTTGATGAAAATTACCGTGGTCTTTGAACGACTGATCACGCCTGTGAGTTTGCGGAGTGCCTGACTCATCAAACGTGCCTGTAGACCCATGTGCGAGTCGCCCATTTCACCTTCTATCTCAGCCCGGGGAACAAGTGCAGCCACGGAATCAACTACTACGAGATCAACAGCGTTGCTACGCACCAAAGTTTCCGTAATTTCCAACGCCTGTTCACCGTTATCGGGCTGGGACAATAACAGATTCTCTATATCAACACCGATTTTTTTTGCGTAGGCAGGATCGAGAGCGTGTTCTGCATCAATAAAAGCAGCTGTTCCACCCTGTCTTTGGATTTCTGCGATAGCATGAAGAGCGACTGTCGTCTTACCTGAGCTTTCTGGCCCATATATCTCAATAATACGTCCTTTGGGCAGTCCGCCTCCTAAAGCTAGATCCAAAGATAGGCTACCCGAAGGGATACATTCGACATTGGCAGTATGTACCTCGCCGAGTTTCATAATTGAACCACGCCCATATTGTTTTTCTATCGCATCTAGGGCTAGGTTGAGCGCTTTGCTCTTTCCTTCTGTCTGTGCTGTTTTTGTACTTGCCTTTGTATCCGCCATAGTACCTCCATTATCCTTATCGCACCCGGCCCACTCGCTTTCGTGAAGGCATTATAGCAAAACTGTCCAGGAGTCATAGGACATATCTCACGTGCTTGTGCTTAGCGATGCTAGAATAGAACCATGTCTTCACCGCTTCGTATCCACGCCCAACGGGCTGGGTTTACCCTGATTGAGATTCTTATGGTCATCATCACCATAGGATTACTGGCAAGCCTGATCTATACCTATGCGGTACCGCGATATAGGGAAAGAACGTATTTTACACGTGCCAGTGCTGAACTCAACACAATGGCCAACGCGGTAAATTTGTACGTTGCCAAGTACAATGACTATCCTGATGATGTAAGCCGAGGTATCCCCCCGGGGTTAGAGGAATTCCTGCAATCACAGCAAGGCAGTAACCAGTGGCCAAATGCACCTTGGCCAGGCAGCGTATTTGACTACGATAATTGGCCGCCAGACAGCAACGGCCCACAACAAACCTACCAGATAAGCATACGGTTCTGTGCCGCAGGTGATACGACAGTTTGTAAACAAAACTTCCCAAAAGAATCCTGGGTAACTAGTAGTTGGGATAGCTATAGCGCGGTATATTACTGCTTGAAAGGGTCCTGCCGATCACACCAGACCAAACCCATGAATCACCCTGGCTATTGCATCAATTGCGGCAATAAAAGTCAGTTCTATTAAGCATAAGCTTTATGTAGGCCAGGCTTTTTTATATAATGCAATGTAACTATGCGTATATCTGATGCTTTGGTGGAGAAGCTGCTTCGTGACAAAAATAAGGTTACTGATGAACAGATAGGTAGTTTACGAGAGCAGGAAAAGTCAGAGAAAAAGCCTCTGCAAGATCTTGCCGTCAAAAACAATCTGATAACCGAAAAAGACCTGACCGAACTGTACGCCGACAAAATTGATGTCCCGTTCATTGAATTAAATCCCAAAGACATCAAGCACGACATTCTCGCTCTGCTCCCAGAAAGAATAGCCCGTCAGTACAAAGTGGTGGTGTTTGGTGTCGATAAAGCCGGCCGTAAACAGCTGGCAATGGAGGATCCTGACGATATTCAAGCCATCAATTTCCTGCGCAAACAGCTTGGTGCTGATCTGACAATACATATAGCAACCGAGAGTAACATTCAGGCAGCCCTAGACCAATACCGCGGCAGCATGAGTAGTGAATTAACAAAAGTTATTTTGCCTGAAACTTCTGCCGAAGAAGAAGAGGAAGAAATTGATGAAGAAGACCTGGCAGAAAACTCCCCTATCGCGCAAACGGTCAATTTGCTCATTGAATATGCAGTCAAGGCAAATGCGAGCGATATTCACATAGAGCCGAGAGAAGACTTCGTCTTAGTTCGTTATCGAGTAGACGGCCTCTTGCGGGAAGCAAACAAATTACCGAAGAAAGTACTCAACGCATTGGTGTCACGCATCAAAATACTATCCAACCTTAAAATTGATGAACGTCGGGCACCTCAAGATGGAAGATTCAAGATACAGATAGGCGGTCAGGTCTTTGCTATCCGCGTGTCAACATTGCCAACCGTTGATGGTGAAAAAGTTGCGATGCGTATTCTAAATGAATCGGCCAAATCTGCCACACTAGAAGACTTAGGTTTTTGGAACGGCGCTTTACAGATAATCAACAAAGCGATCGTCCAACCGCACGGTATGATACTCGTGACTGGCCCGACCGGTTCAGGCAAATCGACCACTTTGTTCAGTGTTCTGAGCCTGCTGAACAAGCCCACAATTAATATTTCAACGGTGGAAGATCCGGTAGAGTACCGCGTGCCTGGCACCAACCAGATACAGGTTAATCCAGTAGCCGGCATGACATTTGCCAACGGACTACGAGCTCTGCTTCGGCAAGACCCTAATATAATAATGGTGGGGGAAATTCGGGACTCCGAAACAGCCAATTTAGCAGTCCAGGCTGCCCTGACTGGCCACTTGGTTTTTTCAACGCTTCATACGAATAATGCCGCTACTTGCTTACCCCGATTGCTCGATATGGGAATAGAGCCCTTTTTGATCGCCTCAACTGTTCGAGCAGTGATTGGTCAACGTTTAGTCAGGCGTCTCTGTCTGGATTGCCGAGAATCAGTTGCACCCGATGAAGCTTCACAAAAACAGCTGGATGAAATATTCAATACCGGCACTGGTGGAATAATGAAGCAGCTCCATCAATTGGAGATGCAAGCCAAAGAAAGTGGCATTGGAGTAGACAGCGGTAAATCCGCCAAAGGCGAAGCATCGGAACTAAGCACCACCGAGTCTAAAATTACCCGTCTATGGAAAGCACATGAAGATGGTTGCGATGCTTGTGGGCACACGGGTTATAAGGGGCGAATGGGAATTTATGAAGTGTTGCCTACCTCAACCGAAATTCAGCGACTAATCGTTGGTAGCGCAACCAGTGAAGCCATCGAACAACAAGCGAAAAAAGATGGCATGCTGACAATGCAAATCGACGGGCTGATTAAAGCTCTGCGCGGCCAGACCACTATAGAGGAAATCCTGCGCGTAACGAGCGAGAGATAGCATGCGCTTTGTCTACACAGCTATAAATAAAGACGGCAAAACTATTCATGGTTTCACTGAGGCTGCCAACAAAGAAGCAGTATCTTCTTCATTAAGCCGTCAAGGTATTCATGTTCTCATCGTCAAACCAGAAAAAGAGAAGAGCAGCTTTCTGGCTAGGCTAAGAGGTGGCAACCGGGTCAGAACTAAAGACTTGGTAGTTTTTACCCGCCAGCTTTCAACTATGGTGTCCGCAGGTGTACCGCTTACCCGCTCCCTCTCCACCCTTCAGTCACAGACCGACAATAAGTATTTCCATCATGTAATAGGTTCTATCAGCAAGGAAGTCGAAGGGGGTATCCCGTTGGCAGACGCGTTTGCCAAATTCCCTCGTGTCTTCTCGAATGTGTATATCAATATGGTCAGGGCAGGTGAAGCCGGCGGTATTTTAGATGACATTCTTAAACGCCTAGCTACACAAGTGGAGCAAGAAGCAAGTATGAAAAAGAAGATCAAGAGTGCTATGGCTTACCCTTTGGTCATTCTGACGATTACTGTTATCGCATTTTTTGGCATCATGCTATTTATCATTCCGAAGCTCAGCAAAATCATGAAAGATTTAGGCGGGGAAAACGCAACACTGCCGATATACACCCGGGCAATGCTCGGGGTCAGCGATTTTATTCAGCAAAATATTTTGTTGATTCTCGTCGTCATCATCATAAGTTCGTTCTTGATTCGCCGATATATCAGAACGAAGAAAGGGCGATACCAATTTGATAAATTGCTGCTTCGATTGCCTGTTCTTAAGTTGGTGGTAGTTAAGGTTGCCATTGCCCGTTTTGCCCGTACTTTTGCTTCTCTGATGGCAGCCGGTGTAGGGGTACTGGATGCCCTCGACGTTACCGGAGCGGCAGTTGGTAATAAAGTGATCGAAGCCGAGCTCAAAGAAGCAGCCAAGGGTGTCAAAAACGGAAAACAGTTATCAGAGATGTTAAGTGCCTCTCCTAACTTTCCTCCTATTGTGAGCCAAATGCTCGCAGTCGGCGAAGAGACGGGGCAAATTGACACGATTCTCGTTAAGGTTGCAGACTTTTACGAAGAAGAAGTCTCTGCAGTCATTGACGGGTTAAGCGCCCTGATTGAGCCATTGATGATAGTAGTATTGGGCGCCTTAGTAGGTTTGATTGCCGCCAGTGTCATGGGGCCAATTGCGAATCTGAGCAAAAACATCGGTAACAATTAGGTTCCTCTTGACTGAGAAACGCTAATGTTTATAATCTTCCCTAGATGCTTGCCATGACGTTTGGCAGTCATTTAATAAAAATAACAACAAGGAGGGTGGGTCCTCATGACTCTACAACGTAAGCAACAAGGTTTCACCATTGTGGAGCTCTTGATTGTCATTGTCGTAATCGGCATTTTGGCAGCATTGGTAATCGTCACCTTTACTGGCGTCCAACAAAAAGCTCGTAACACAGAAAGGCAGACTGACATTAAAGCTATGCACGGTCAGCTGGAAGCCTACAGCGCCCAAAAGGGCAATTATCCAACACTTGACAATATGAATGATGCCACCTGGCGCCAAAGTAACATGAAGGGTCTTGACGCGGATGCTTTGAAAGATCCAAAGGGTTCAGCTCAGACTCTAGTTGCTGCACCGGTAGCAAACGCCTATTCATACCAAGTCACAAAAGATGACGGTTCAGCCTGCGACAACAGCACTGGCAACGAGTGTTCCAAGTACACCCTTACCGCCACCTATGAAGGCCAGGTAAATGGTCAAAGTACCTTCGTAAAGACTAATCTTTAGTAAAAGTCTTCTACGTAAGTAAAAACGCCCGGGCGATGGCCTGGGCGTTTTGTAATATAATGGATGTAAAGCATGAGCAAGATAGCCAAAGATAGTAGTGGTTTTTCAATTGTAGAACTGCTCATTACATTGATAGTAATCGGTGTCGTATTTGGCGCCTTCATGGTGACCTTTACTTCCATCCAATCAATAAATAAAAAATCCACCGACATGCATGCAGCAAATACGCTAGCTTTTGCCAAAGCTCAGCAATATGAAAATACTGCCTTCAATAACCTACCCAACACCACACCACAAAATTCATTACAACAAGTGGAGAATTTCAGTAGTAGCCTACCAAGCTATCTTCCCTCTCCACGTACAGCTACTGTCCACATCAATACCATTTCCCCCACTTTAAAACAGGTAGTGGTTAACATTAGTTATGGCAGTGGGGGCAACCAGCAAATTGTCCAGTATGCAAACTTCATACAAAAGAACGGCCTCGGCAGATGAAATTCTTCACAGCCTCTCGCCGCACACATATCTCTCTTAGATCAGAGAGTGGTTTTACGCTCATGGAAATACTCATCATGTCTCCAGTGGTATTTATTACCGTGATTGTGCTCGTAAGTTACCTGTTCAGTCAATACGGCCAACTGACGCAGCAAGGTTCTCTCATCAATTTACAAGTTGAGGCACAAAACGCCACCTTTAGCATGCAAGACGACATATTCTTTGCCCGCGCCTTTAATACAACCATAAACGGTAATTTGGTTGACCCATTCCAACCAAACGGAGGCTGGACATACAATTCAAACCCACCCCGACTCATTATCAGCACCGTCGCGACTACTGCACATCATCGCAGTCCGGATCGTAAACCCGTGTATATCAACACATACGGCTGCTCCCCACAGGATACACTAGAAAAAAATGATGAGCTCTATAACAACGTTATCTATTTCGTTAGCGGCACCACACTTTATAAACGGATCTTGACTGCCCCAAGTGGCATGGCCACTTGCGGTACAAGCTATGTAAAACAAACTTGCCCCCAAGCCAACGCCAATAATGCCTGCCCTGCTGACCGCATTTTGACCGATAGGCTGCAGAGTATGGCGATTACATACTACGATACCGACAATAATGTAGTCTCTTCCCCTGAAGCAGCAGAAAAAGTCCAAGTTAGTCTCACCCTAAAAGATCGTGCCTTTGCCGAAGATATATCTGCCAATTCTAATATCACGATGAGGAAACTAAACTTATGAAAATACTACCTCGAAACCAAGAAAAACGGCAGCAAGGCTTCATTATGCCAACTATTATTATTCTGATGTCTATTATGGCCTTTGTTGCCTACGCAACCCTATTACAGGCTAGCAACGGACTTAATCTGTCGTACAAACAGGCTTATATACAAATGGCCCGTGTTGCCAGCAAAGCAGCTGTCGATTACGCCCAGGAACAGTTTGATAACTCCGCTTGCGGCAATTACACGGGTACCTCCGAGCAAGACTTGGTTAGTAATAATCGCTATCGCCTTACTTTCAAATCTGAAGTGCTTAGCACTTCTTCTGATGGTTTTGAAAAAACTATTAGGGGCACCGGTAGCGTATATCTACCCCGTTACTCAAATACAGCTCGTTATGTATTTGATATTCGTTCTGAGATTGTCCGCACCTACGCAGTTTGCAAAACACCTGATAACTTCGCCCCTTTGGTATGGCTGGATGCGAGTGATACCGCTACCCTCAAGCATATAAACTCCGGGACTAACACTGTTTCGGTCCAGACCAGTTTTGGAAATGCAGCCGACTCAACACGAGATACTTTGGAAGAACGCCAGGATGATGGCTCACAAACTACAAATTCCTGGCAAAGTAGTGACTTGGAGATGCATCGGTGCGATAGCGCGGAATTTTCCAGCAGTATCTGCAGCAGTAACACAACTCGCTTTTTGTACACAGGAATAGTTTTCCAAAACGTCAATATTCCAAAAAATGCCACAATTGTTTCTGCAAATATCTTATTTAATGGTGGCACGCCAGCCGGTACAAGTGGTCCGGTAACCCATCGCGTATATGGAATCTTCAAAAACTCAGGTAATCCTCACCCCAATTTATTCAGCCAAAGTGGCTCAAATCAACTACGTACCCCGTTGACAACTGCCAACCTGCATACCTCTGCCTTCAGTGACGTATCAACTAATAATTTCCCACCCGGTAACACTACCTCATTCGATGTCACTTCAGTAGTCCAGGAATTGATAAATAATACAAATTGGAACGCGGCATCAAACGATGGCCGTATGGGCTTTGGTATTCAATATCAGAGTGGCAATGGTTCACGTCGGGGTCTCAAAAACGGCATTACATTAAATATCACCTATAGTGCTGGTAACTCAGTGGTGCAGGCCAACAATGGGGAGTCAATCGGTGAATGGCACGATAAATCCGGCCATCAATATCATGCCAAAGCTGCCTTAGGCAGCCCACCGACGCGCGTTGACAATCAAATCAATGGCAAAACTGTGGTGCGATTTAGTAATGGAAATTTGCTGAGCACGATTGCTCCCGCGTTGACCGGCAAAAGAGAAATGACCGTTCTCGCCGTAATGAAGCCGAATTTTAGCACCTCCGGTAGCGATGGAAGAGTAGTCAGTGGTATGACGAGCAGTGGTAGCAACGATACTACCGCCGGCAATTCTATTATTCCCCTGCTGCGTTATGGCGGAAATTCTGGCTTCTCCAATCTCTATTCAGGCAGTAACAGCGCCTATAGGACAGATTACTCATGCGGCAGTTCATGTAACAATTTGCCTTATCTTTTTGCTTCGGCCTTTACGATCGATACTGCCACCAATAAAATTACTAGCATACTTAAAGGTAACGGCACACAGGTAGCGACAAAAACCGGTATTAACCCATCTGGCTCACCCTATACGTTTGGTCTCGACCAGTTATACTTTGGCGGCCGACGAAACGGTGCAATGCCAGGTAGCGGGGCTGATTACTTTAACGGAGATTACGCTGAACTTATTGTCTATGACACTGCCCTTACATGCCGGCAAATCGAGTCACTCGAAGATTACTTAAGAAGCAAATGGTCCCTGAGCGCAAACCAATATACCGACTCATGTCCAGCCGATCAAATTCCCACCTTATAACCTGTTCTGATATACTAAAAGCAAGCCGATGCTTTGATGGGCAAGCATGAACACATTTTACAAAGACAAACCACTTTTTGGCCTTGACATAGGCTCCAAATCACTGAAAGTCATGCAACTCGATTGTAATGCAAAAATACCTCGAGTGATTGGCTATGGGGTCGCTGATATTAATCCCGCGGCAGTAAAAGAGGGGGTTATTGTTGACCCTGAAACAATTGCCCAGGACGCTGCTGTGCTATTTAAACAAGGCCTGGAGGGGGATATCACCACCCGGCGCGTCGCTATGAGTGTGCCAGTGTCACGGACATACAACCGGGCAATAAAGTTGCCAGCACTTAGCCGACGTGAGCTGGATGAAGCAGTCAGAATGGAAGCAGAGCAATACATTCCTGTACCCATGGATAATCTTTATCTCGATTACCAGGTGATTCGTACCGATAAAAAAGAAACCGAACTTTTTGTAGTAGCCGCACCAAAAGCAATCGTTGATTCTTACCTTCTTCTTGCCCGTTTGCTTGGTTTGGAGGTTGTAGCCATGGAAACAACTATTAGTTCGGCAGCCCGCTTATTTGCCTACACCGAAAAAAGCTCTGTCCCAACCGTGTTAATTGATTTTGGTTCAAACTCTGTAGACGTCACCATTTTTGATAAGACATTGGTGGTAACTGGCACAGTAGGTGGTGGCGGGGAGCATTTTATCGAACGTATCGCCAGCCAGTTGGGCATTACCAATCAGGAAGCGCGGATTATTAAAGCAAAATACGGCTTAAATCTCAGCAAAAAACAGCGCGAGATTAAAACAGCACTCAATCCAGTGCTCGAACAATTGATTAAAGAAATTCGACGGATGGTACGGTATTATGAGGAACGGTTTGGCGACAAACACAGAATTAACCAAATCGTTACTATGGGTGGGGGCGCTACCATGCCCGGATTAGCCGGTTACCTCACTGATATGCTGCGACTACCCGTCCGCTCCTATGATCCCTGGCAACGTTTTTCCCTCAAACACATGAAGGCACCTTCTCTTGAAAACCGTTCTGTATTCGTGTCCGTGGCAGGGCTTGCCCTGTTGAACCCCAAGGAACTCTTTGTATGATCAATCTTTTGCCTCCTGATACCAAACAAGAAATCAGTTATGCTCGTCGTAACTCCCGTCTGCTCCGCTGGGGAGTTATATTATTTTGCAGTGTAGTAAGTGCGTGGCTGATAGTATTTGGCGGTATATTCTACACCCAAAATTCAATCCAATCATACGTCAGGCAAAGCGAGGCCACCAAAGACCAATTACAGAGCCAAAAACTTGAGGAAACCCAGGCAAAAGTCCAGGACATATCCAATCATCTAAAATTAGTGGTGCAGGTACTTTCAAAAGAAATATTATTCTCAAAGCTTTTGCAGCAGATCGGATCGGTTATTCCGCCTAAATCAATTTTGACAGATCTAAAAATTGCCAAACTTGAGGGAGGAATTGACCTTACTGCTATTGCTTCAGACGAAGTTACTGCCACACAAGTGCAAGTAAACTTACAGGACCCTTCCAACAAAATCTTTGACAAAGTCGATATCATAAACATCACCTGTTCGAGTACAAGCACTGCGGATCCTCGCTACCCATGTACTGTGACCGTGCGCGCCAGGTTTAGCAAAAATAATCCCTTCTTGTTTATAAAGCCGCAATCTACAAGCGGAGCTAAGCCATGAACAGCAAACGTGTCTACTATCTTATGGTGGGTATAATCTGTCTGTTAGGGGTTGGCTTGTTCGCATCTATATATTTCGGTGATAAGCTTTTGAGTGCCAAATCACAAAAGCTGGTAAGCCTAAAGCTCGATAACCGTGTGCTGGAAGAGCAGCAGACCGCACTGAGTCAGGCGAATAGGGATATAGAGAAATATACGGAGCTCGATAAAATCGCAAAGACAATCGTTCCCCAAGATAAAGATCAGGCAAAAACAGTTCGTGAAATCGTAAGAATTGCCGAGCAAGCGGGTATCAAACTCAGTGCTATCAACTTTCCTTCGTCAACCTTAGGACAGCCTACACCAAAATCATCCACTACTCAGGACGATGCCGCAACCAATAAAAAAAATAACACGAGCGAGCCAACCAAGCCTGCTACACCTGCAACGCCCCCAGTCACTCAGGTAAAGCCGGTAGACGGTATGCCGGGGGTGTACTCGATGGAAATAATTCTGCAACAAGACAGCACAAAGCCTGTTCCTTATAGTAAGTTCATTGATTTTCTGCAACGCCTTGAACAAAACCGGCGAACTGCACAAGTCAGCAGCATTACAGTGCAGCCCAACGCCCAAGATCGTACTAAACTTACCTTTACGCTAACTGTAAACGTGTATATTAAGCCATGAGTATGAACATTGAAGTAAAAAACATCCCTTCATACCTACGCGGCTTAGTCCTCAAAGCCCGCCGTTATTTGCCAATTACGTTCATAGTGGTAGCCGCATTGGTATACGGTTGGCTAATCTTCAGAATTAACGTGCTCAACCGACGTGAGCCAAGTGAAGATGCGGTCGCTGAAAAACTGCAAACCGCCAAGCGACCAAAGATTGACCAATCAATCATCGATAAGATCAATGAACTGGAAGACAACAGCACAGAAGTGCAAACACTCTTTAAAGACGCACGCACCAATCCCTTCCAGGAGTAAATCTTATGGGTTATTATCTTTGAAGTGTTCACTTGCTTCTAGAATCTGACGGGCATAAAAGTTTGGATTAGGACAATATGTGAAGTGAAAATTCACCTGTTCACCTGCAGTTTCAATGTTCAAAATGCCATAATTGAAGATTGTTTGGAAAAACCCTTTTTTATCAGCCGTTACGTCCTCAATGTCAGCGATTGATAACTGAGAGACTTTACGGTTGAACAAGCCATCTTGCAGCACTTGAGTAATAGTTTTGGTCGTGACAATGAGACGACTGACTTGGTACAGCGTCGTAATAATAAGCAATACCACCACCAAAACTACAGCCACTACAAAAATTCCAACCCATACCATGGCGCGAATACGGGTCGCATTATCAGAGCCAGCAATATCCGGAATCAAAAAATAAGCCAAGGCGCCGGCGGCCGCCAAACCGAATACCATCTGGAAATATAAAACCACCAAGCCAAACGGATGTCGCCGGATGATGGCAACTTCTTTCTCGTCAATGTCTATTTGTTCCAGTCGCTGTGGGGTTGCAGAAGTTTGTTGATCTTCAGCCGGAGGTTGTGATGGTGGCATCTTAGTCTTATTATAACAATCCGGTTTGGTCAGTCGGTGGTTTGGATTTCTTGAGATGACTGTACGCCTTCGGAGTGACTTTACGACCACGAGGTGTACGCTCAAGCAGGCCAATTTGCATCAAGTATGGTTCATAAAAGTCCTCTATAGTGGTTCTTTCTTCAGCAGTGAGAGCGGCTAATGTATCAACTCCCACCGGTCCACCGCGATAGTTGTCAATAATAGCGCTGAGAAGCATCCTATCCCCTGGATCCAGCCCCAAATCATCTATCTCAAGCAATGCCAGAGCTTGACTGGTTATTACAGTGTCAATTATCCCGTCCCCGTTCACATCTGCAAAATCCCGTACACGACGAAGTAGTCGGTTGGCAATTCTTGGTGTCAGACGAGCACGATGAGCAAGTTCTTCGGCTGCTTCCTTATCTATTTTTATGTCCAGTATTCTGGCAGCACGCATGATTATTTGGGCAACTTCCGCGGTCGAATAAAAATCTAACCTGTGCATCATTCCAAAACGGTCTCGCAAAGGCGCAGCCAAAGCGCCTGTCCGGGTCGTCGCACCGATAATAGTAAACTTCGGGAGATCAAGTCTGAGGCTGCGGGCACTGGGACCTTTGCCAATCATAATATCCAAACGAAAATCTTCCATCGCGCTATAAAGTACTTCCTCTACGCTTCGATGCAGCCGATGAATCTCATCTATAAACAATATATCGCTATCCTGTAGGTTGGTAAGTAAACTGGCCAGATCTCCGGAACGCTCAATTGCCGGGCCACTGGTAATACGAACTTGCGCCCCCATCTCATGCGCAATCACACTTGCCATAGTGGTCTTGCCTAAGCCAGGTGGCCCGTAGAGTAAGATATGGTCCAATGGTTCTCCGCGTTTTTGGGCAGCGGCGATGGCGAGCTCCAGATTCTGCTTTAGTCTGTTTTGGCCGATGTAATTCTTGAAATCTTTGGGGCGCAATGTTTGCTCTAGCTCTTTTTCATTGTCATCGTCTTGCGATGCTTGGTTGTGGACAATCCGTTCGATCATTTACATATTCCCTTTCAACGCTAAACGCACACGATCTTCTGTAGGCAGTTCTGTGTCAACCGTACGCAATGCTTGGGCAGCATCAGACGGAGTGTACCCTAGACTTATCAGGGCCGCTGCAGCTTCATCCTTTTGGATAGAAGCATCGGATTGCAATAGGCCGCTCTGGTCTAAATCAATTCCTTCCAAGCCAACTTTGTCTTTGAGTTCAACCACCACCCTCTCGGCCACACGCTTACCGACACCGTTGGCAGTTTGTATCTTCTTGGTGTCACCTGCGGCAATCGCTGTCCTGACAGTTTGACCTGTTCCGGTATTGAGAATACTCAAAGCTACTCTTGGTCCGACACCGCTCACTTCCAAAAGTTGTTCAAAGAGTACTTTATCCTCTAATTTTGTAAAACCATACAATTCGTGAGCTTGTTCTCGGATGTACTCATAAATATATAGCTTCGCTTTTTCGCCAACTTTCAGCGCACCGTTGTCGGCATCTGGCACAAGTATCCCATAGCCAACGCCGTAGGTTTCAATTATCAATACGTCTGCACGTTTTTCAGCTACCAAGCCCTGAAGCGTTGCGATCATACTTCTTATTGTACTGGGTTTTGGGTAGAATTGCCGCTTTGTCCAGTACCTTGGCTGGAATCTTTCTTATCATCTTGTGTGACATCTTTAGTCACAAACTCTGCAATGTTCGCCACAATGTCAGCATCAGTCGGTTTACTGTAGTAGGTAGGATTCGATTGGGTGAAGGCACCCACTGATTCACAGACGCCAGAAGTTGCCTTGATTTCTTTCGATCCAACCTCTTTCGCCGATTGAGCTTCATACACCGTCATCTTATACGTGACCGCAACAAGTGGTACCGTGAACAACTGGCCGCCTGAGCTTACTTTGCAGTCCATTAGCTTCTCATTCGTTGCCACCCGTTTAAAGCAAGCGACGAGCTGAGTTTTGTCGGGAACCTTAGAGTCTGCCGCCCACTGCGTATCCTTAAAAAACACGCTGTACGGCAGATAACTTTGCGGATCCACCGGGCTGGAAATGAATAGGGCTATTGGGTGCGGTTTAGTACCGGTCGTATAAGAGGCCGAGTTTAAAACGCGGGTACCGTTACAGACCTCATTAAAATCATCGAGGTTGCGGGCCTGGATTTCGTTATCCTTCTTCTCAGGCGGTGTCGTATTTTGTTGCTGGCTATTATTCTGGGTAGTTGGTTTTTTCTTAGACTTACTGCTGAGAACCGCAAAAACTGTAACCCCGCCGAGAATTAAGACCGTGGCCGCGGCGGCAATTATGATGATAAGCAGCGTCTTTTTGTTCTTTTTAGGAGGTTGGGGCGGAGGTGTTGGTGCAGGTGATGGTGTTGGATAACCGTGTTCAGTGGGACCCTGAAAAAACTGAGAAGGCTGGTTAGCTTCTGGTGGTTTTTGATTTTCAGATGGCGGCATACCTGGAAAAGACCTTATATTTAACTTCTTATGCTTAGCTTATATTAGCATATTTTATGATGCGCTAATACTGGCTGCACAACAGAGTGCAGCTGCTAATGCATCGGCCGCATCATCCGGCTTTGGTATCGTTTGAAGTTTCAAAACCGTTTTTACCATCTCCTGCATCTGCTTTTTGTCTGCCCTACCATAGCCAGTTAGAGATTGTTTGATTTGCAGTGGAGTATACTCATGGAGCTCAAGCCCCCTCTGCTTCCCAAGCAACAGCACCACCCCTCTTGCCTGGCTGACACTCATTGCCGTCGTAACGTTTTGGGCAAAAAATAATTTCTCAACGGCGATAACTTGTGGTTTGAGTTCCGTAATAAGCTGGTCGAGCTCTTCATAAATCGTCGCTAAACGCTCAGAATCAGCTTGTTTGACAGGTGTGCGGATCACGCCAGCCTCTACGAATAGCGCACCCTTCCGATCCGTCTCAATTACACCAAAACCCAAGATTCCCGTTCCTGGATCAATCCCTAAAATCCGCACCTAAAGCTCCTCAATGCACTGAGACACTACCTCGAGAGCTGCTTCATGAATCTTTGCATTTGCGGAGAGTATACAGCCATTGCCCCAATCATCATAGTGTCGTTTTTTACCGAATATATCCGTAACAATACCACCCGCTTCTTCAACAATTATTGATACAGCTGCTGAGTCCCATGCCGAACCAAAACCAAAAATTGAGGTGATAAATTCTCCAGACGCTACCCGTGTGGCTGAGTAGACTTGCGAATATAAACAGAATGGCTTATTGCCAAACTCTCTCATTAAATCACCACATTTACCTGTCTGAAATTTAAACTTATTTTTTGGATTCATACCACCGAGTACAGAAGAATAAGTATTCTTCGTTTCTGTTTGGTCAGTGCACCGAATCACTGCATCATTCAAATGAGCTCCAAGTCCCCTGGCAGCCGTATACATGTGATCAAGCTGTGGATCATATGCGACTCCAATCACTGCTTGTCCGTCAGTTCGATCCACCAGCGCCAACGAAAACATACTGAGCGGCAGACCCAAACTAAACGGCATCGTGCCATCAATCGGATCTAATACCCAGATGAGTTGGCGCTCCGGCTCAAAACTATCTTCTTCCCCTAAAACTCCATGTTCTAGATAAGTCGCCTTAACCCGGTCTATTACTTGTCGGTTGATAGTAGTGTCAGCGACAGTAAGCGGTGTATTATCGCTCTTCCACTCGGTTATGAGATCTTGGGCGCGAAAGTAACGCTTCATAACCACACCCGCATCGTGCGCCAGGCTTTTGGCAAAATCTAGATATTCCTGTAATAAAGCTTCAGTCAACAGTTACTCCCTCAGCAATATCAAAATTCACGTGTGTATTGGTAACTTCTTCGATATCTTCGAGGGCATCCATGAGGCGCATGATCTTGCCGGCGGTTGCTTGGTCTTGCACCTCGACAGTGTTATTCGGCACAAACGTCAGTTCGGCTTCCGCAATTTCTAGCCCAGCATCTTGTAAATTTCTGCGGACTTTGGCGAGTTCTTTAGGATCAGTGTAGATAATTGATTCACTGCCTTCTTCAATTACATCTTCGGCTCCAGCATCAATCGCCTGCAAAGTCATCTCGTCGCCGCTGCCTTTGACCCGAATCACACCTTTGCGATCAAATTGGAACGCCACTGCGCCCTTCTCGGCAATGTTACCGCCGTGTTTAGAAAACGCCAGCCGTACATCCGGATAGGTGCGATTGATATTATCAGTGGCACACTCGACTAATATGGCTACACCGCCAGGGCCGTAACCCTCGTACATTACTTCTTGTATCTGCGCACCGCCGAGTTTACCGCTGCCGCGGTCGACAGAACGCTGAATATTGCTCATCGGCATGTTAGCGGCTTTGGCCTTGTCTATTGCCAACCGCAAGCTGAAGTTCATGTCCGGATCTGCCCCGCCACGAGCAGCGATGGCAATCGCATTACCTAATTTTGTGAAAAGTGCGCCACGCTTCGCGTCATTTACGCCTTTTTGCCGCTTAATTTGCGCCCATTTACTATGACCGGCCATCGCGTATCCTCATTCAGTTTCTTCCCTGTTATTATACCACTTTTTGGCCTGAATTTTCGTTGCGCAACAAATGCTACTGCTGCTATCAGCCCATACAGCGTTCCCATTTGTACAAGCGTGATGGCACGGGTTGTAAGCACATGAGGAATGCCTGCCAATAGTCGAGTAACATCCAGCATATAAGTAAGCACTAATTTAGCTGGCCAGGCTGCCCACCCGCTGATTGATGCAAAAGCCATGCCGGTCAAACCTGCCACAAGCGACAAAAACATCGCTAAAGGTACCAGTGGCACTACCAAGAGGTTTGCAAGTAAAGCAATCAGTGAAACCTCGCCAAATACATACATAATAAGCGGCAGGGTCATCAGCTGGGCAGCTGTACTTTCCACCAAAACCTGGCCCACTAAACCCGCTTGTTTTCGGCGATAAATCCTTTTTGTAATTACCGGCGCCACCAACAACACGCCGCTAAAGGCAAGAAATGATAAATACCAACCAACATCAGACCACAAATAGAGCGGATACCAGCCAGCCGTAGTTGCCGCAGCAAGCAATAGTAATACTATTGGCCTGAATCGCCGTCCGTGATACCAGGCGAGTAGTCCCAGCCCACTCACAATTGCAGCCCGCACAATCGAAGCACTAAAACCAGTAAAGAGCAGGAACAGCCCGATGAGTGCACTGGTCACTGCAAAAGTCTGAAATTTCGATCTTCCCTTCAACATCCTTCTGACCGCATAAACAATAATAGTTAAGTTGTACCCGGAAACGGCAATGATATGAGTAAGGCCGACAGCCCTGAGCTCGTCAGTAGTTTTCTTGGGCAATGTTGATCGCTGGCCGATTAATAGTCCAAGCGCAAAAGAAGCGTGCGGCTCTGGTAAAGCAGATTGCATACCGGCCTGGAATTGCCGCCGCAAGTCTTCGATTTTTGACGAACCCCGGGTGACAACACTTATGTCAGCAAAACTTATACTACCCTGTTTTGACCCACGGATTTGGTAAAGCCTACCTTCAACCTGTATCGCATCACCACGATAAACCATATTTGCACCAAAACCTTTGATTGCCAGCTTGCCCACTAGAGCTTCGCCTTCCGGCTCAACTAAACGCACATTAGTAATATCAAAAGACAGTTGTGACTTGTCGCCATATACGGCATCACCCGAGGCTACGCCCTGCACGACAATTTTTTGACCATAAAGCGGCGTGTACTTATGCAGCTCATTCTTGATCATACCGCCACGCCATAAACCTACAGTAAGACCGCATACAATTATTGCGAACAAAGTAAACTTGGACCGTTTGTGGTAGAGCGCGATTGTGAGGAATACGGTCAGCACCATCCACCAGACAGGCAGAGCTCCAAACAACCTGGCAGCACCAATACCTGCCAAGAACCCACCTAAGCCTATAGCCAGCAATGTTGTTCGCCGCAAACTATGTGCCCGTACTTTTACAAAAATCTTCTCCATGCGAGCTTATCTTAATGAGTATCGAACTTATAAACAAAAGCGTTCGCCAGAATTGACTTTTCGGAGTAAATCGTGATAATTAAGTAAGCCTTCCACCCCTATAAAAGCAGTTTGTTTTTCTACTTAGCTTTTTAAAATCAAAAAGAAGGCGACACCGCAGTCCCAACGTGGGCCCATAGCTCAGCCGGTTAGAGCACCTGCCTTTTAAGCAGGGTGTCCTGGGTTCGAGTCCCAGTGGGCCCTCCACGAAAGGAGTCGAGTCATAGGCTCGGCTTTTTTCGTGGTTGACTCAGGTGAAACTTGAGTTGAACCCAGGAATCTTGGGTTCGTTCATAAGGAACTGTCGCAGAAGCTTGCTTCGAGAAAGTGACGCAATGGGC
>JAYRIP010000005.1:0-174996 GCA_041906765.1 Saccharimonadales bacterium (SeqCode) | reverse complement strand
GTCAGTATACAAATAACTGGTATTACCAACCCTTCAACTCCCAATGCCCCCTTTTATGCCCGGATGACAACTTATTCGGCTTCTAACTGGACTGGTGTTCTTGACACCGGTACTGTAGTAGGCAGCACGGCTGGGCAGATATCACTTACCGGGAGCGTAGACGAATCGTTAACGTTCTGCGCCGGCGTAACCGGCAATTCTATTAACTTTGGGACTTTTTCCGCCACCACCGCCTCTACTGCTACGTCGATGATGGGAGCTGGTACAAATGCCAGCGGCGGCTACGTTATCACTGTTAATGGCACTACCCTAACCTCGGGTGCTAATACTATTGCTGCGCTCGCCAGCCAGACGGCTTCTTCTACAGGTACGGCACAATTTGGAGCCAACCTAGTCGCCAACACATCACCGTCCGTCTTCGGTAGCAATCCTAGCGGTGGTTCTGGTGCAGCCTCAGCCAATTATGCCACCACTAATCAATATCGTTTCGTCACTGGTGATACGGTGGCTAACTCTGCCAGTTCCACGGCAGTTACCACATATACAGTAGCTTACCTAGTCAACATATCTACTGCCACACTACCAGGTATCTATAGCACTACCCTGACATATATCTGTACAGCTACTTTTTAACACCCCTTGTGACCTAATGGTATAATTGACCCATGCCACGGCGGCCGGCCAAGAAAAACAAAAAAACCTCAAAACGACTAAGCGTACACAAGCATAGCGGCAAACTGCTGCCCCATCGTCATACGTCGTATTGGGCCACTGCCCTAATCGTATTACTAGGCGGGATAGTATTAGCCATATCTACGCCGTTAGTAAGCCGTGCTTTAACGCTAACTTCAAGCGGTTCTATAAATTTAAGCGGCATGGTAATCGGACCTCCGCCTACTACACCAGCAGTCATCACAAGTTCAGCAAACGGATCCCAGTTTCAAACCAATCTGGTAACAATTAGTGGTACTTGCGGCCCCGACTTATTAGTCAAGATATGGCGCAACAACGTATTTGCTGGCAGTGCCTTATGCGATAACACAGGCACCTTCAAACTATCCTTAACCCTACTGGAAGGGCAAAATATATTACGAGTACGTAACTTTGATTTTGCTGACCAACCCGGTCCAGACTCGTCGGATGTCACGCTCTATTACCAAGCCCCAAGTACGCCTGAAAGCGGAGACAGTGGCCAACCAACAATTGGCTCAAAACCCAATCCTCAAGATAGTACAAGCCAAGCTAAGAGGCAATTTATTATCACAACTGACACGGGAATTGTCGGAGCCCGCCTGCCCGATGCCCTACACTGGAAATTTGAACTTAGCGGCGGCAACGCACCATATGCACTTTTGGTAAAGTGGGGCGATGGCCAACAAGACATTAGAAGCATCCCGACAGCCGAACCTTTTACGCTAAGCCATAGTTATTCAACTTCTGGAACTTTTGCTGTGGAATTAAAGGCAACCGACAAAGATGGTAGCGAAACTTTTTTGCAAGTCACCGCTATTGTATATGACAGATCCGGTTCAGCCGGGACTACCTCACCCACCCGGCCAGCCTTGCCTTCAGAGCGCACACCACTTTATCTTTTCTGGAAGATTTATGCAGTGACGGCAATAGCGTTGTTCGCATTTTGGCTCGGTGAAAAGCGTGAACTTGCCTGGCTTACTAAGAGAAGTTTGCTCAAGAAGCCTTAGCTGCTCTGACTCCGTTATTGAGGTCTACATTTGAATGATAGTTTGGGTGACGTGGGTAGCTACATCTATTGCACGGAGAGGATCATATACAAAATCCGGTGAGGATGAAGGCCCAAGAAGATCGCCTTGACTCGTGAAGTAGGTTGTTTTCCGTGTGCCTGAATCATAATGCTCTCCAATAACATCCATCCGTAAAACACCCTCTATGTGGGCAGAAAAAATCTCTACATGTTGTAAAGTTAAGTCTCCTTCGGGATTATCCGATGTTACTTTACCCTGCCTCGGCTCAAATGTCCGGATATCAAATCTCTCAATATTCTCCACATCATCGTAGAGTGGATTCTCTGCTTTTGACGTAACATCAACCCGGACCACTATCCCATCCTCAACAGGTGACTGAAAGCTCATGTATGTCCAGTCATCCCTCTTACTTATGGTAGCTGCTTGGGGATCTTTCTGGTAATATCCTTGCGCTTTTACAAGGAGGGGTTCAAGCACCTCTTGTCTCACTCTTTCGGCCTGGGGATGTTGCTTTTCTTGCACCGGCATGGTGCTCGTTTCTGCTATCGCTTCTGTAGTTGGACTCGTAGGGTTCGTTGATTCTACCGTTTGGTCACCCTCACATGCCCCTGCCCCCATGAGAGCGACAGCCGCACTTGCGGCAATGATCGAACGCTTTACCCGACTTATTTTTTTCTCGTGTTTTTCCATAGTGGCTCCAGTCCTCATATATAGTCGAGCTTACTATACTATTTACTATATATTTGTCAAGTCATTCAAAAATTTCGGTACAATATACTTACGTATGGAAATAGATGATCTACTGAACGGTAAATACCGACAACCTCCCGAATTGGTTGCTATAAAGGAGTATGTCCTGCAAACCTATGGCGTACAAGTAACGGTTGCTACGAAAGGTAACGACTTGGTTATTTATGCACCAAGCAGTGCTCTGGCGGCTACTTTACGCCTAGAGATGAGTGCACTCAAACAAGCTGTGAAAACGAACAAGAAATTAATTATCAGAATCGTATAGATAAGCGTTGAGAGCGGTTGAACCAAGCACAGTTGCACCAACTAATTCTTTGGTAAGTTCATCACCCATATCAACGGCTTCGCCAACATCTTCATCCCAACAAACTTCCGGCAGTATGAGACCAGCAACTACAAAGCCGTCTTCGAGTTCGCAAATGTGCTCTTTTTCTGTCATGAAGCTACCTTTTTATATTTTCATGAACAAATATTTCTAAAGTTAGAATACTGTGTATATACACCTTTGTCAAGAGCTTGTGCTTTACGGAGTGTTCAGGCTCACGTCTTGTACATACCTCATATAGTCCGGAATCTGACGTTGGAATAAGGTCAATGTATTAGCGTTATTACCAGCAAAGGTGCCTTGTCCGATACAGGTAGCCGACCAACTTTGTAGTACCTGCTGACTTCCATTCACTAATTCATAGGTATATACATTGCCCAAAGAACATGCGCCAGTCGAGTCTTTCAAACGGTCTTGGCGAACCCCAGTAAAGTTCTGCCGCTGCAAGGCATGCATAAAAACATTGTAAGCAGAAGCATTATTATCAAGCGTCTGTGACTTAAGTAAGTGGTTCTGGTACCCCTGTAATACATCAATGTTGCGCTGGTTCTGGCTGACAGTTATACGGATATTGCGGTGTTTCTCTTCACTGTTAACGATTCCCCTCATGGTAACTCTCACGTATGTATCGGGTGTAATATAGTCTGTCAAATTAATGCGTGCCTGGTTTGTTGATGCTGCACGATGAAAAACAAGTCGCCAAACAAAGCGGCCGCTAAAAAACAGCAGGACCAAAACAATGATACCTATAATGATGTAACGAGCGTAGTAACGCATAACTCACCAAACACTTAGAATACATGATATATAATACAACTTTGTTTGCTATTTTGCAACTTTGTGCACGGTTATATGTTTTGTTGCGTGCAATTTAATACTGAGTCATTACTCTCTGGACAAGATCCGGTAACGGTTGATCATATATCCAGTAGGTAAAGGCCTCGGCAAAAGCTTCGTGGTCAGCCTTTTTGCCGTATAAAGTTGGGCTCAGGCTGCGCGGCAGTCGGTGACGCATAGGACCTGGCAAAGTCTCATCTATAATATGCGCCAACTCATGCACAAGCTCATAGCGGAGTGTACTCCAACTTTCATCTTTTTGTCTTGGTAAACACTTTGTACGTTGACCCGGCAGAAATTCCCCCTTTTCCACCAGAAAATTTTCTGATTCTTGCAAACTCATCTTCATTTTCGAATAATCCATTAGCACTAAGCGCTCAGACGCAATAGCCTGGCCTCCCCCATCCACCAACCCTTCGCCGATTTTCACCTTTACCCCCTGTAGAGCATTGATAGTTTCCTCGTTACCGTGGGTATCAATTCTCACCAGAGATGCTTCAATTGCTGTAAGACACTCAGCTTCACGTTCACCTTGTATCTCAAATTGCAACAAACCGTGACAGGCTGCTGGACTATAGAACTCACATGAGGCTTGATTATCTTCAGGGGTAAGAGACAGCATCAAAGTTCCCCCCAGTTTTGCCCAATAGTCGTATCAACGTCTAAATTGACCGGGAGTTTATAAACCGACTCCATGGTTGTTTTTAGCAGTTCTGCAGTCGCTTTTGCCTCACTTTCGGGACATTCCACAAGAATTGAGTCATGGATCTGCAAAAGCAGTTTACACTCACTGCCCGCTAGTTTTTGACTCACTTTGATCATAGCCATTTTCATAAGATCAGCTTCAGTTCCCTGGATGGGCATGTTAATAGCCGCCCGCTCTGCCGCCATGCGAACCATAAAGTTGCTCGATTTTATATCTGGCATTGGGCGACGCCGACCAAACAAAGTCTCTACATAGCCATCTTTACGAGCTTTCTCTTTTAATTTATTTAAATACTCGAGCAGTGGTTTACGAAGTTCGAAATATTTATCAATATAAGTTTTAGCCTGTTCGCGGCTCATTCCCGTCGCTACGCTTAACCCGTGCGGACTCATGCCATAGAGCACGCCAAAATTTATCACTTTGGCATCGCGGCGCATTTGTTTGCTAACATCTTCGGGATCGCGACCGTACACTTGGGCAGCTGTCATGGTGTGAATATCTGCACCTTGGTTAAACATTTCAATAAGTTCTTTGTCGTCAGCTAGTACGGCTGCTAATCTTAACTCAAACTGCGAATAATCAGCGCTTACTAACATATTGCCTTCTCCCGCAATAAACGCCTGGCGGATTTGCTTGCCTAATTCAGTCCGTACCGGAATGTTTTGCAAATTGGGGTCAGTCGAACTAAGACGGCCTGTCTGAGCAATGGTAAGGTTATAAGTTGTGTGCAAGCGGGAACCTTCATCAACCATTTTCGGCAACGTATCGATGTAGGTGTTCTTTAGTTTTGTTACCTCCCGGTACTGGATAATTAGGTCAATAATTGGATGGATTGGCCGCAACTTTTCTAATTCGCTCGCTGCGGTCGAGAAACCGGTTTTACCTCTCTTGATAGAATCTTTTGGCAATTGTAACTTCTCAAAGAGCACGTCAGCCAATTGACTTGGCGAACTTATATTAAATTCAGAATCAGCATGGCCGTAAATTTGTTGTTCAAGATCGCTTACCATATCATCTATCTGAGCAGAAATCACTTTTAGATAGACAGTGTCAAGCTGAATGCCAGTATATTCCATGTCTGCCAGTACCGGAATGACTGGCAATTCTATGTCAGTGTTAAGCGCTGCAAGCCTGGGGATTTTGTGTAATTCGTCTCTCTGTAAGCTGGTAAGCTTACGGATTACTGCAATCGTGGCTGGCCAAACAGATTTTCCACCGTTCTCTTCTATAGTGGGAAGGTGAACACCAAGATCAGCTGCAGCCAGTTCGTCCAATCCTTGTTCGCGGCGTAAGGGATTGAGTAAAAAAGCGCCAATGAGTGCATCGTGGCTGATGTTTCGCGCATTGATGCCTATCGAGCGCAGCACCTGTAAACTTGCCTTCAGGTTATATCCAACAAGCTGTCGTGACTCTAAGTATTTCTGCACACACTTTCTTACCTTGTTGTGGCTGAGTTTAGTCAGGTCAAATGTTACAATGTCGCCTTTGTCTGGCGCAATTACAAGCAATTGTGGCTCACGTCCATGCGACTGGCTACTTAAGGCATGAACTACTGTTTCCCCGTCTGATGGCCAAGTCAGCCCTGCCAGATCTTGGTCGTTTTCTACTTTGATTTCGGTCGGCAGGTCTAATTTTTTATTTAAGGACGCCTGTTTTTGCTCGGGCACGTGCATGTATTCCGGTAATTGTCGCGCAAGCGTTCTAAACTCTAATTTCTGTAGTATCTCTTGAACCTTGGCAGGGCTACATTTACTGCCGTCCATAGTAGATAAATTAAGTGGCACTGGTGCGTCGGTCCAGATAGCTGCCAGTTTTTTACTCAGGTAGGCAGATTCTTTACCTGCTTCCAGTTTCTTTCGAACGCTATCCTTGACTAAGTCAAGGTTCTGGTAAATACCATCAAGCGATTCGAATTGTTGTAAGAGTTCAATTGCTCCTTTTTCTCCTATGCCAGATACACCAGGGATGTTATCTGAGGCATCACCTTTGAGAGCTTTAAGGTCAAGAAACTGGTCAGGACGAATTCCATATCTCGCTGTGAAACTTTCAGGATGGAATAGATCAATGTTGCTGAATCCTTTTTTGAGTGCATACACATGCACATGTCCGCTTATTAATTGCAAAGCGTCAAGGTCGCTTGTAATAAGCAACGTTTCTATGTCTTTCTGCCTCGCTTGCAGCGCCAGGGCACCCATAATGTCATCAGCCTCGAAATCATCCAGCTCATACAAAGGCCAGCCGAAAGCCTCTAACAGTTCATGTAAAAGCGGAATTTGGTCGTAAAAATCCGGGGGTGCCGGCTTCCTGCCTGCTTTGTACGCCGGATACATCTCCAGCCGCTTGCGGATATTCGTTTTTGGTTTGTCCCACGCTACACACACATAGTCAGGCTGTAATTTTTTAATAAGCTCAAGAGCAAGGACCGCAAAACCATATACTCCACCGGTTGGTGTACCGTCCTTAGTACTCAAATTCGGCATTGCATAATAACCCCGATAAAATATGCTTTTGCCGTCAATAATAGCGAGCTTCTTGCGTCCCATGCTTTCAGTATAGCTTAGAGGTGATAGCGATTGCCGAGATTCCAGGCTTCCTTTTGCAATTCATTGGCATAAACCGATAGTTTAGCCTTCATCATAGTGAAGACGTAAAAGTGGTTTTTGTAGTGTGTGTTTTACTTTCTCTCTTATTTGGTGTATCCGCCACTGCATCTCACTATTAGGCCTGTTAAATATCTTCGCGATTTCGGCGACACTCAACTCATCTCTATTAATATTTTTTGAATTTTTTGCGATCTCAGTAATGCGGTGCTGGGCTGCTTCACCTATACCATAATAAAGACATAAAATTTCCTTTTCCTCCGGTTCAAGCACCTTCTCCAGTAAAGTCTCCAGATAGCTGGCAGAATCGTTATCTACCACTTTATTGTGTGGCTGCTCATCACTGGATTTTTCGGCAGTTTGAAAAGCTACGGTGGTATTGTCAAAATTAAAATCAGGTGCTTCAGAGCTTGAGGAGGGTGGCTGCAAACTTGCCACCCGTGAGATTTCGCGTATCTGCCGTAGATTTTCTATTTCGTGCGGATCCTTAAAATTCATTTCTTCCGCTAGCACCTGTACATCCGGCAAGCCCTTACCTTGGGCTATATAACCCTGTTCAATATGCTCAAGTCTGCGAAGGTCGCCTCTTTTATTAAGCGGTATATGGATAGAACCCTGTAGTTCATTGTTCTCTTTGGTTATTGATTGCTTGATCCACCACGTTGCATAAGTCGAGAACTTATAGCCTTTGCGCCATTCAAATTTTTCCACTGCAGTTTGTAAACCAATGTTGCCTGCTTGTATGACATCCATAAAGTCATCATCGTTTCTATTTGAACCTCTGTAATCTCTATATCGTTTTGCGATGTTCACTACCAGGCGCAAGTTTGCATTAATAAAATCTTTCTCAGCACACTGACCTTGCGAAATGATGCTGCCAAGGTAATCAAGTTCATATTCTGCAAGTTGCTGGTCGTTTTCCTCCAAGTAACTCAGTGCTGTTTGTCCAATTTCTATATATTTTGCAAGCAGTATCTCTTCTTCTCCATCTAATAAAGCATGCTTACCGATTTCCCTTAGGTATTGAGCAAGAGGAGTAAGCACAGTGCTCCTCTCTGCTTGATCATAATTGTGTAGCAGTTTGCGTGGCTGATATTCTGGTAAAAAACCAATATCCTCAGCCACCTGAAACCCAGATACTGGTACAGCTACTTCAGGATAGTGATAAATAACCGCCTCTGCTGCTGATTCATCCAACGCGTGATTCAAAGGCTTGAAACCATCATCATACAACTGAGGGTATACATTGCTCATTGCCTGCTCGTGTGACATCAGTTACACCTCAAATTTGCATTTTTCACTACTAGCAATTGTACCTGTTATTTCCATTCAACTGCAACTACTATCGGCTTTGCCCATACTTCGGTTGAAAGCGTATACTGCTAAAGATATGTCAAACACAAATACAAACAAGCCTTCGTATCTATGCACACCTGAAGAAACTCTTGTCCAATGGAACGGCCGGCCAGAAGGATTGACTTCAAGCCAGGCTACTTCCCGATTATCAGAATACGGAGCAAATCAGCTTAAGCAAATACATAAGGTTTCTTGGTTACGGCGATATTTGCGGCTTTATAAAGATCTCATGATTATTCTGCTGCTGGTTAGCAGTGTCATCTCGTTCTACTTAGGCGACCACCGGACTAGCTATGTTCTTATTGCACTTGTCCTGTTCAATACCGGCATCGGTTTTATTCAAGAATTTAAAGCCGAGCGGGTTATGGAGAGTCTCGACAGGCTTGTGGTGCCTGAAGCCAAAGTTCTGAGAGATGGCAATCTCCAATCACTGGCCTCAACTGATTTGGTCCCTGGTGACGTCGTGTTTATTGAAGAAGGTGATTCTGTGCCAGCGGATCTACGTTTACTGGATGAAGCAGAGCTTGCGACCAATGACTTCGCTCTGACCGGTGAATCCAATCCAAGTCGTAAATTTATTCATGCTATTAGTGACGAAGTACCATTGGCTGACCGACATAATTTAGTATTCATGGGAACCACTGTCGCGATTGGACATGGGCATGGTGTTGTCATCGCAACTGGTATGCGAACCGAACTTGGCAGAATAGCTAACTTAAGCCAGGATGCGCCAGCTGACATTAGTCCCCTGCAGAAAGAGATGAATAATATCGCCACACGCGTGACCCAAGGAACAGTCGTGTTGTGCGCGATTTTGCTGCCAATCGCAATCAAAGCCGGCTTGGATTATAAAGACGCGTTTTTATTTGCTATCGGTATTGCCAGCTCCATTATCCCGCAAGGTTTGCCGGCTGAAATTAACACTACCCTTGCCCAAGCCGCCAATAAGCTAGCCAAGGCAAGAGCACTTGTAAAGAAACTATCAGCAGTTGAAACGTTAGGCGCTACCAGTATTATTTGTACGGATAAAACGGGTACGCTCACACAAAACCAAATGACAGTTGAAAGCTTTATGATCGGTGACATCTCATACCCGGTCCAAGGCACCGGCTATGAAGCTCACGGCCAGATTCAAAACCTCCGTGGCCAACCTCTAAACAAGCAACAGCTTCAAGACCTGCAGTTATTTTTTCTCACCGGTATATTTGCAAGCAATGCCCACGTCCACCCACCTGATAAAGAGCACTCCGTTTGGTACACGGTGGGCGACCCAACTGAGGGCGCACTCATTACGCTGGCAGAAAAAGCCGGTCTTAAGCCGGAAATATTGGACAAGCAATTTCCAGAACTAAAAGAGTTTACTTTTGACTCTGCCCGCAAACGTATGAGCTCAATCAGGCAATGGGGCGACAAGAAACACCTGTATATTTTTGCAAAAGGGGCACCAGAAAGCATTATCGATAAGTGCCAGGATATTTGGGATCATGGCCATACTCGTCTTTTAAGTCAAAAGACCAAAATCAAGTTACTAGAAGAAAACACCCGTCTTGCCCAAAATGCCATGCGCAATTTGGCTTTTGCCTACAAAATCCTTCCATCAGGCAAAGATGCGGGATCAATCTCAATGGAAGAAGCCGAATCAGGATTAACCTACCTGGGAATGGTGTCAATGATTGACCCGTTGAGGGATGAAGTCCCATCTGCCATGACAGACGCCCACAAAGCCCATATTAAAGTTTCAATTATTACTGGCGATCATTCAGTTACCGCCAAAGCAATCGCCGCCAAAGCCGGATTGTCACCAAAAAGTGATGATATTACGCTTGTGACCGGTAAAGAAATTCAAAGTCTTAGCGATACTCAAATTGTCGATCTAGTGGTCAAAGGCAGTGTGATTTTTTCCCGTGTCAGCCCCGAAGACAAATTACGAATCGTGGGTCTCGTGAAAGACGGCGGCCACATCGTGGCTGTGACCGGCGACGGCATTAATGATGCGCCGGCCCTAAAACGAGCAGATATCGGAGTTGCCATGGGCCGAACAGGTACTGATGTTTCCAAGCAATCATCAGAGATTATCCTGTTGGATGACAGTTTTCACACCCTTGTGGGTGCTATCCAACAAGGCCGGATTGTTTTCCAGAATATTAAAAAAGGAACGCTGAGCTGTTTTACTTCCAACTCAGCCGAGCTAATCGTGAATTTATCAAGTCTGGCCGCAGCCAGTTTGTTCCATATACCATTGGCGCTAAGTGTAATGGAGATACTAGCTATTGACCTTATAGCGGAGCTATTCCCTATTGCCGCACTTGGATGGGATCAGGCAGATCGTGAACTCATGGATGAAGCCCCCCGTGATCCCAAACACCATATTCTTAACCACGGCAGTATTATGGATTTGCTGTGGTGCGGCCTGTTGATTGGTGGTTTGGCTTTTGCTAATTACTTAATGTTTTTCGGTCGTAATCATATCAATCCCAGCGGGTTGGCGCATGGAAGTCCTTGGCACATGAAAGCTACTGCAGTGACATATGTCACCATTGTTTTATGTCAGCTCGGCAACATCCTCCAAAGACGAAGCCAAGATGGTCTGTTTACCCGCTATCAACTCCATAACAAACAACTCTGGTTGGCCCTGGCATTTTCACTTACCTGTGTAGTAGGGATTATTTATATTCCCTGGGTAGCCGTCTATTTTAACGCTGGGCCATTATCAGCCATCGATTGGCTGTATGCAATTGGTGCGGCCACGATATTCTTGTCTGTGCGCGAGATACAACGCGTCATTAAACAAAGTTCTCATCATTCGCAACCTCCTGAATTGGCCTCTTTAAAGGCTTAATAATTAGTGCCAATAGATATCTAACCGCGACGACCCTGTCGGTTACGGCTGACCGATTTATGTCCGCTTCGCTCGTTACGTCGGCCAGGCCGTGAAGTTGCTGAAAAATAGTTATGCGGCAATGGCTGTTTATGTGTACGTGAACTTCTATGGTCACGCACTTGGCTTGGATCAGTAACTTTTCTGGTGTATTCAAAATCTTTCGTTTTAGGAGGATCCCCTGTGGACTCCTCGGGTATGTAGCCCTTTTCCTCATATCGCGAGTTTCGTGTCTTTTCGTGTGGAACGGGATCGCTTGGGTGAGGTTCAAGGTACCAGCCAGGCACTTCTTTTTCAACAATTTCTTGTGCATCAATTGCGATAAGCGCTCCCCGCTCTTCTTTGAGTAAGGCATCTAATGTCTCAGTGATTTCTGTATTGCCGGCTAGTTTTCCTCGATTATAAAGTTTGATCATTTCTGTATGGCTTTTGAAGTGGTATTTGCTGGCAAGCGCATCAACGTGTTCCACCTCTTCCGGCGTTAGAGAATCTTCTACAGCGCTCACTGTAGTTTTACTCTCCAGGTCATAACCAAAACGCTGCTTAACTGCTTCTATCAACGCCTTTTTGGTCAGCTCACCGCGTTGGGCAGCTAATTGTTCATTTTTTGGGTTTGCTGACGATAAATCAGCATCCGCCATATCACCTTCTGCCGAAGCTAGTCCCGTAACACGTACCGTTTGAATAGATTCCGGATGCATAAAAGTGTCCAGGTGTGTATTTATGAATTCGTTAACTTGCACGAGGGAATCCACGCTGTCAGCACCTGTCGTTTCAAATGTACGCGCCCAGTCATTTAAGACATCACTATCAATCTTTTGCTGGATTGTTTCGGTAGTTGACTCAACGATTTCATGAGTAGTTGGTGCAGCATCTATATGAGGGGCATCAATCCCTGTCTCAGTGCCAACCCCGACCAATGAACCAACCGCTACCACACCGGCCACAGCTGCTCTGGCTGCTTTATGGTCGTGTTCTCGGTCAATAGGATCATGCTGGAAATCTGGTGACATTGTTTCCTGCTGGATTTGTTCTGGAGGTGTGTCTTCACTCATGGATATTGTTTTATTTTTGTTTTAGAAATGAATAAAAATAGAATAGCATGCTTATGCTTTAATGTCAATTTTATTTAGCTGCTACTTTCGTGGAAGACTGAGTGCTGCCGCTGCTTGACGCTTGAACGCTTCCACATCATTGGTGCTGTTGTCGAGGAAGATGTCGGCTTTTTGTTTGACACTCAGCATGTCGAGCGTAGCGCTATCACCGCTAGAAGTCATCTCGGCTGCTTCCTCAGCAATAAACTGTTCATACGTTTTATTGTCTTCCTTTTCACGTCCACGATTAGCTGCATTCGCTTGAATCCGTTCATAGCGAACACGCGACTTGGCATCAACCCACACTACTTTTCCACCGAGTTCATGGACACGATCTGCTTCTCCAGGATTACGTAAGCTTGCAATCGCTAGTCCTTTCGGATGCTTTGTGGCAGATTGGTGCACCTCGAGTGCCTTATCAACAAGCACCCCGAGACCCTTTTCCCGACGCCACTCAGCACTTATGGTACGCAGTACTTCGCGTTCAATAGGTAAATTTCTTGCGCGTGCTTCGTTTCTCAATAAATCAGTTACCGAAATGAACAAAAAACTGTATCGCTCAGCAAGCATATGGCCCACGGTATCTTTACCACTACCATTCGTACCGGCCAGTCCAATAAGCTTTTCCATGGATTCTAGTATATAGGTACTCCCGATAATTCCATGAGCATTTTTGCCGCCGATTCAAGTTTGTCAGTCAGTGCATTGTGCTCTTGTTCAATAGTTCCAAAACAAGGCTTGATCGAAGGGCGAGCTCGAAATTCTGCTGTTATCAAATATGAATCGAGCAAAACGAGGTTACTGTCTGTATCCACCACTAAATTACCCCTACCGCCGATATCCGGAGTAAATCCTTCAGAATAACGTACATTTTTCGTAGTCTTGCAAAAAGTGCTCATTTGCTCGCTCACGTAATAGCTGTCAATTCCTTGCTCTGTCATGGACTGATATAACTCTTCAGGTTCCTGATACAAATCATGCACCGCAATATCCACGAGAGGCTGACGAGTTACTACTGCTTCAGTTGCATAGTGGAGCGGCACCGATTCTACTTGCACCGTCTGAGGCAAAACATGTCGGCTAAAATACAACCTCGCCAGCTCATAAAGCTCTCGCTGCGCCACCACCCGGCTCTGCTGTGCTTCCGGGTCAAGATCAAGCGAAGTGCGGTCTATCTTTACGGCGGTCTTTCCTTGGGCAACTACTAACTGTTCGTTACCAGTTGCGACATATTTATACCCTTCCTCAAGCATGGTTGCTTCATAAAGCTTATTCCACATGCCAGGAAATTTTCGAGCAGCAGCAACCAGCGTACGAAACTTTAAATAACTTGTTCCTTTCTCGCCCGCATGAGCATTTCGACTCATCTCGGGAGTACAAGTATAGGCTTCGGCAGCCGCCGATTCTACCACCCGGTGGTAATTACGGAGAGAAACCATAGCTGCTTATTTTATGTAGTCGTGGAGTTTCCGAGCATCTTTATGCTTGCGAAGCTTCGCCAGCGCTTTTGCTTCAATCTGACGGATACGTTCCCTTGTTACATTAAATTCTTGTCCTACTTCTTCCAGGGTGTGACTCTTGCCGTCTTCCAGTCCAAAACGTAGTTTCAGGATTTTCTGTTCTCGTTCTGTCAACGCACCCAGCATATCTTTAACATGTTCTTTTAATAGTTGGTTGGTCGCTGATTCTTCGGGACTAATTGTGTCTTCATCTTCGATAAAGTCACCCAGAACCGAATCTTCTTCGTCGTCGCGTACACTGGCGTCAAGACTGGAGATATCTTGCTTGATCTTCATGATATGCTCGACTTTATCCACGTCTATCTCCATAGCGGCAGCAATTTCTTCATTGGTGGGTTCGCGATTCAACTCTTGGGTAAGCCGTCGCTGAGTCCGAAGAAGTTTGTTAATAGTTTCAACCATATGGACAGGAATGCGAATAGTACGGGCCTGATCAGCAATAGCCCGCGTGATTGCTTGGCGGATCCACCAGGTTGCATATGTACTGAACTTGAAACCTTTGTCGGGATCAAATTTCTCTACCGCTCGGAGTAATCCTGTGTTGCCTTCTTGGATAAGGTCAAGTAAGTCCAAGCCCCTTCCAACATAACGCTTGGCAATACTTACCACTAACCGCATATTTGCTTCGGCCATCTTATCCTTCGCATCTTTATCACCCGCCACTACTTTTTTGGCCAGTTCTAGTTCTTGTTCCGCATTCAGCAACGGAATTTTGCCAATCTCACGTAAATAGAGACGCACTGAGTCATCAGCGATATCATCAAGATACACTTGCTCGTTAAGGGCTGGCTCCTCTTCTTCTGCCGACCATTCATCGGTAAAATCATCGCTGCTGTTCCCGTTTGTACCCGTGACTTTTATGTCTGCATCAGCGAGTGCCGTATATATACGATCTAAAATATCTACGTTGTCGGGTGTATCAGGGAAAGTGTCATTGATTTCACGTTGATCAATACTACCCTGTCGTTTTGCTTTTTCAATCAACTCACGCTGTTTTTCTTCTTGGATCGCTTTTGTAGGATCTTCGGACGGTAAATTATCCTGTACCATAGGCCTTTTCCACCTCCTTCATAGATTGCAACAATTTGTCGAGTTCTTTTGCGTTAAGCAAAAGAGATTTTGTTTCTGTTTCATTTGCGGCCTTCATTTTGGTGGCCAATTCAGCTTTTTGGACTTTCACATACCGTTCTATCAATCGTGTCTGCAACCGAGTGGCTTCGTAACGGAGCTCCATAACCTCGAGACCCTGATAGAGTTCTTCATACAATAATTTAAGAATTCTAACATAATCATTAACTTCTTTCAACTCCCTTACGCCGTCTTCGGGTTCGTTGTAATCCGGATTACGGCGAAGAAATTGTAAGATTCGACGGGCAGGTACTTCTGGGAGTATCTCTTCGGAGAGATTTTTTAGCAGCGGTCGGATACTTGGCAATGCCCAAGCAAGAGCCATGAGGTGGTTTTGGGTTTTCCGCAAATCTACCTGGATAGGATCTAGTGGTGGTAACTGATTGGTTTTCGGGCGCCGCAAAGTAGCCGGTTTGGCCTGACGAACTAATTTCATTTGCAGTGCCTGACGGCTTATTCCCAATAGGTTCGCAATTTCACGTAGGTAGTGGTCCTGTTCCACACTATCGGCTAACCCCACCACCACTGGCAAAATACGGTCACTAAATTTTCGTTTCCCTTCAGCCGAGTTAATATTGATCTGATTTTTATAGTATCCGATTAACCAGTCCATAGCATATTGGTAATTGTCCACTGACTGCTGCCAAAGCGCAGGGTTTTTCCTAATAAGCTCGTCGGGATCTTTGCCACCGGTAACTGTAATAATCCCCAAGCTTAAACCACTTTTGTTCGCCAGTGGAATCGTACGTTCGGCAGCCTTTAGCCCTGCCTCGTCCTGGTCAAACGCCAATCGCACGTCGTCCGTTAAACGACTTAAGCTTTTGAGTTGTGCTTCTGTCACCGCAGTTCCAGCGGTGGCGACTGTCTGTCGCACTCCCACCTGATGGCTGGCAATAACATCTAGATTACCTTCGACCAACACTGCAAACTTAGATTGGCGGATGGCTGCCTTGGCAAGATGTAGTCCAAAAATATGGCGGCTTTTGTCATATAGTATGGTCTGAGGAGTATTGATGTATTTGGGAGCATTGTGGTCGTCTCGAAGCAGCCGAGCCGTAAATCCTACGACTTTGCCAAACGGATCCATCAGCGGCACCATCAATCTACCACGGAACATATCAGTCGGACGCTGGTAACGTGTAGAACTTAAGCCCGCAGCTTTCAATTCTTCAGGGCGAAAACCCTTCTGAATCAATACACGGCTTAGTTCAGTACCACCTTCAGGTGCGTAGCCAAGGCGAAATTCTAACAGAGTTTCTTTGCTGAAGCGGCGCACTTTACGCACATAGTCCAGCGCCGCTCGGTCTTTAGTAAGTTGCACCTGGTAATATCTCGTCGCAAATTCTAGTGCTTTGAGTAACCTATCTTTCTGCCGACTTCTACTAGCCTGAGTGCTACTTTGATAAAGACTCAGATCAACCCCCGCTTGCCGGGCTAACTGTTCTAGCGCCCCCTTAAAATCCACACCCTCTATTTCCATAATGAAACTAAACATACTACCGCCCTTGCCGGAACTGAAATCATGCCAAATTTGCTTCTCGGGGCTGACCATAAAGCTGGGAGTCTTCTCATTCGTGAAAGGACTTAAGCCTTTAAAATTACGGCCAGCCCTTTTCAATTCCACATACCGACTGATAACATCTTCAATGCTTAATCGGGATTTTATATCCTCCACTGCGTCCATAGGCATATTGTACGCTAATCCCCCCTGTGAACATGAACCCACTTGTGGTTAAATGGTACCCATGATTTACTCGGCAGCCTCAACAGCCCCACCGGCCGGTGGGAATAACTCTTACGATTTCATAATGAGTCCTGAGGGTGCCCAGAAACCAGGCAACGTATTTGGTGCCGGTAGTTCAAAAAAATCCCGTATCATAATCGTTGCTATTGGCATTGCGCTACTTATTGTCCTTTTTATGGTCGGCTCTTATTTTCTTACTCGGGCAAGTAAACAAACTACTGCCCGGATGGTCGAAGTGGTGCAGGAACAAGCGGAAATTATACGCGTAGCTGATATTGGAGTACAAAAAGCCCGGACCTCAGCAACCAAAGATTTTGCAGTTAACGTAAGACTTAGCGTTGAAACTTCACAAAAAGAAATCCTGACCCTGCTCAGAAAACGCGGCCACAAGCTCAACATACAGGTTTTAGGCAAGAAGGAAAATACTAAAACAGATCAAGCCTTAAATGATGCGTTTCTCACAAACCGGTTCGATGACACGTTTTCTGAAACCATACGCGGTCAACTTATCACTTATCGTAAACACCTACAAGAAACTTATAATGGCAGCACCAATAAGATAGAAAAAGGTGCATTGGCAAAAAACTTCAAAGATGTGAGTACACTTCTAGGTGTAGATACGACTACGGAAAACTCTTCTGGAACCAGCAAAAGCCAGAATTAGTAATTTCATCTTTTTTAGCTTTTTACCAAATTGTAGCTATGGTCTATCAAGTCTTTTACCTGCTGCCAATTAAGCTGACCACTCATCACCACCGTTATCCAATGTTTTTTGTTCAAATGGTAGCCTGGCATAACACTCTCATACTCTTGCCGGAGCAGCTCTGAAAGCTGGGGATCGCATTTTAGACTGATTCGTACTGGCGTAGAACCTTCTGCGACCAAGGCAAACATTTTACCGTCTGTCTTGTACACTGCCACTTGCTCGCCAAAGGGATAATCCAGTTGTACCTTCCCTCGTCCTCGTATGTATTCTTCAACTTGCTTGTGTGTCACGTTCAGTGTTGATTGTATTAAGATTGTGGGCGTTTCAAGATATCGAGATAATGCTGCAGTTCGGCAATCGAGGCTTGGATATCGTCAAAAGCACGGTGTACCTCTTTCTTTTCAAACTTTTCATCGTACTTACCCTGCATAAGTATTTTAAAACCACTCACATCCAACATCCGATAATGAAGTTTCAAATCAAGTGCTGGCCACCAACGCCGGATAAAATTGCGATCATTGTGAATAGAGTTGCCCGCGAGCACCGCTTGCTCATCACCAAAATGCTCTTCCAGCATTGCAACTAGCTCTTGCTCGACTTGGCGCATAGATTTTCCCTGATCAAGTTTATTCAAAAAATCGTCGCGATTATCCGGAAAATCACGCCACCATAGATTCGACTGCATCCTATTTGCCACTGTCTCGTGTGGTTGTTTGAGCCGCGCCTCGTAAGTTGCCAGGGTTTTAAAGTTAAAATCAGTAATCTCGGCAGCGACCTCAAGGATCAAGTCCTTTTGCGGATCGAGCCCAGTCATCTCTAAATCTACCCAAAATAATTTCGTTGGAAAATCTTCTTTTGTCACGTTGGCTTTATTATACCTTAGGGCTCTACTGCTTCTGCCCTAATTCTTTTAACGTATGTTTCCAGTCCAAGCGTTCCTCAATTGCCTGCTGCAATATAGAGTTGCCGCGTTTGGTCAGGTGACCGCTATTATCTCCAGCTACCACCTGATAAGTAAGCGAAAGCTTTGGCTTGGATATGCCCAGTTTTTTTGCCTCACTCAGACAGTTATCATGCCATTGCCCGCACTTTTTGCCCAGTTCAAGTAACTTATCAACAGCCTGGTCATATGGCATGGCAAGACTCACATCAACGCTCGCACTTCTCATTCCCTCACTATCAAGCTGGTCAAAAATGAAATTTCCAGTTGAATAAACTATCAATTTACCTTTGTAAACTTCGCTATTTTGTACCCAGTGAGGGTTATTCACAATAACAAACTCCGCATCCTGATCAATAATTTTGTGCGCAGTTGTTACTTGGTTATCGTCAGCAGTAGTCCGATACTCTACGCCGGCGTGCACAAAAGCAAATACCGGTAAATACTTCGTATATTCCCGCATCCGCTCAATCTCGCCTTCTTTTGGCGTACGGTAAAAATAATGCCAGGCACAAAAGGCAACTGGCAGTGTGCCCTTCTTTACCGTCTTGTCCTGTTGAGTAATTTTTACTGGCAAACCCACCACCTCACAAGTGTCCTCAGATACAGCCGGGTCGTAATTGCCAAAATACTGGATATTTGCTTCATCGAGATATTTGCGCGTAGACAGCAGACCTTCATGTTGCATATTATCTGTGTGATTATTGGCGAGATCGAAAAAGTTAAAGTATTTGGCCGCTTCGTGTAAATATTCCGGTCGGCAATTGAACATTAAAGTATCGATCTGGGTTTGGAAAGGAATAGTCTTATCGGTAATCGGACACTCCAAATCAGCTATCCAGGCGTCATATTGATCACGATTGAAAGTTGGTAGTCCGCTGAATGGCCGGGCGTAATCGTAGCTGCCATTTGGTCGTTGTGACCATTTTTCTATTCCCCGTGACCACACCACTGTTCCGTTTAACAGATACCTGCCTTGAACAGTGCCCGTTGACGGTTGGCTTGACGCAGGAGTAAAATTGCTAGTTTGTGGACTTATTGGGTTATCTTTTTGAATATTTCTTATACTAATCAAGGCTGCCAATAAAAGAGCTGAGAGGCCAACAATCACTAGGGGCAATACCACACGCTTTTTGCGCCGACCACCGTACCTATACACCCGGTTCACATATATGATTGTACCTTAATGACTTCGTTTTCTTAGTTGCCAGAAGATTGTTTTGTTTTATCGGGTTTAAAATCAAGCACGCACGAATTAATGCAATATCTCTTACCGATAGGTTGTTGTGGTGCATCATCAAACACATGCCCCAAGTGCCCGCCACATTGATGGCATAATACCTCTACTCTGCTCATTCCGTGCGAATTATCTGTTCGCAATTCAACACTACCGCTCTTAGCTACATCATAAAAACTAGGCCAGCCGCTTCCAGAATCGAACTTGTGCTGACTTCGAAACAAGACAGCTCCACAGCCGATACAGGTATAAACACCCTCGGCCTTGTTATGTAAAAACTGCCCCGTAAAAGGTGCTTCAGTGTCCTTTTGACGCAAGACCCGGTATTGCTCCGGTGTTAGCTTCCGCCGCCGACTGCCATCGCCCATGGAGTTATCTCTTCAAATGACAGTTGATTTGGTGCAGGCTTCTCCTGTTGCAATAGCGTTTTGCCACTTACGAGCGCCAGCAAACCCATGCGAATATGCAGACCGTGTTTCATTTGCGGGATGTATTTTGCCCGCGGATCACTATCTACTTGTTTGCTAATTTCACCATTCCGGGGAAGTGGATGCATCAAGATCATTTCTTCAGGTGCCCGATTCATAGTTTCTGGAGTGATGATATATGAATCCTCAACCTTCTCATACTCTGCTGGATCATTAAACCGCTCTTTTTGCACCCGCGTTACATACAAAACATCGGTGTCTGCCAACACCTCATCAAGCTCGGTCGTCTGATATTGAGTAACTCCTTTATACCTTAACTCATCCACTATATCTTCAGGCATTGCTAGAGAAGCAGGCGACACGTAGTTAAGCTGTGCATCATACATGGAGAGCAATCGCGCCAGCGAGTGTACTGTTCGGCCATGTTTAAGATCTCCCATTAAGGTTACATTTAACTCGTCGATGTGCCCTCGTTCCTCATGAATCGTGTAGAGATCTAGCAGAGCTTGGGTAGGATGCTCACCCACCCCATCGCCCGCGTTAATAAGTGGTTTCTCAATTGCAGCAGCTGCCAGAGCAGCAGAGCCTATCTCCTTATGTCGCAGTACAATGATGTGTCCATATTGCTCGAATGTACGTGCTGTGTCCTCAAGATCCTCGCCTTTGGCGACAGATGAAAAATTATCCATGTCATTGACTGAGATAACATTGCCTCCGAGTGCCATTGCAGCGGCAGCAAATGAAGACGACGTACGGCTGGAAGGCTCATAGAACACGCTTGCAAGCCGCTTGCATTGCAGTAGGTTACTACCATAGGGAGGCTCCTCAAAGTCCTCCTCTTGGGCCGCATCAAGTCGCCCCATCGCTTCTGCCTCATGAAAAAGACGTTGCACATCAGAACGGTCAAATTGACTAATTGATAGGATGTCCTTACCTTCAAAGTCTCCGGCGATCGGTTCAGGTGGCAATACTTCTGTCATAGCTCCTCCATATAAAAAAGCGACGGTTTCCCGTCGCGTTTATTTCGCACCGTTGTGATGTGATTCTGTACCTGCATATTCAACCCTTGGTGGGTGAGTATAGCACTTGTGCTTCTGCACGAAAAGAGTAATATTTACGCTGTTTTTTTCTTATCTAGACGGTCAAGTTTCAGCATGTGGACAACTAGGAACATCACGAATGCTACGGTCAAAAAAGCAATAATATCACTGATAACTCGCCCGTAGCCAAGTTTGGCCGTGCAAACGCCAGCACTATCATGTCGCAAACAAATGTATCTTTGACTCAGGTCAATACCGCCAGTTAGGATTCCAATAATAGGGTTAAAGATATTTATGACGAGAGAGTCTACCACTGATTTTGCCGCTGAGCCTAATACTAAACCAACCGCCAGCCCAATCACGCCTTGCTCACGAACAAAATCTACGAAACCCTGGAAAGGAGCAGGCACCCGCAGTACCGGCACGTTCAGCCGCACCTCTTTGCGTGAGATGATACGTGACTTCTGGGGAGTTGTTTCTTGGTTATTTGCCATAAAAATTCCTGTTCGAGAGACTAGTATACAACATAATGGCCATATAGAAATTACTTATGCTTTATGTTGATGTCTCGGGCGGCAAGCAAACGAGTAATAGCTACTGCTACTGCGGCATCTTTCAGGGTGACATTGTAAGCAGCACTATATGCATAGGCTTCGCGCACTGCCGGTATCAGATAGGTTTCAAGTTTACGGCGAACACGGGCTAACGACCAATGTTCCCCTTGCTGGTTCTGTAGCCATTCGAAATAACTGACAATTACACCGCCTGCGTTAGCCAGTATATCCGGAATTATCTGCACACCTTGGGCTGTAAGATATGTATATGCAGCGTCATCAACCGGTGCGTTAGCCAATTCGAGAATAAAGGGGGCTCGCACGGTCCGCATATTGTTCGCATTAACGGCATCACCAAGTGCTGCCAAAACCAGTACATCGACTGACTGCTCTAAAAACTCTTCGTTCGATATTGGTAAGCCGGGGGGGTATTGGGCAAGATGCTGGCCCGTTTGCTTATGCCTGACCAAATCTTCTGGCGCCAAACCCTCTTTTGAACTGATGCCGCCCTTCGAGTCAGTGGCTGCGATAAGTTTCCATCCTTGTTCGCCACTCGCAATAGTGCTGAAATATGCACCAACATTTCCAAACCCTTGCACGGCAAAAGTAATGGGGCGGCGTATCTTTTGTAGCTTTAGCATTTCATGGAGCACTATCACGCCGCCTCTCCCGGTTGCCTCATCCCTTCCCTCGCTGCCGCCACGATCTAACGTTTTACCCGTGAAAGCTGCTTTGGACCTGTCGCCAGTTTGACGGCAGTATTCATCCAACATCCAATCTATAACCTCTGGATTTGTGTTCACATCTGGAGCAGGCACATCTTTGTCTGGTCCGATATGGGGAGCTAATCTTGCTGCGTAGGTTCGGGATAATTCTTCTAGCTCAGCTGGCTTCAATGCTTTAGGATCAACAGCAACCCCGCCTTTTCCACCGCCAAGGGGTAATCCTACTGCAGCCGTCTTGAGCGACATCAATGTTGCTAAAGCTCTCACCTCATCAAGTGTAACTTCGGGATGGAAGCGAATGCCACCTTTGTGGGGACCCCGCACATTATTATGTTGAACGCGATAGGCTTGGTAGGTAGCACCAGATTTTAACCTGATCTCAAAAGCGTGTTCAGTACGCGAAGTCAGGAGGTAATTAATATCGGCCTTGTTTAGACCCATTTGCCCACCCACACGGTGAATCAATCTTTGGGCGGTATCCAGCATAGTTACATATGTTCCGGTGCGGGAATTCCCAGCAAAGATAAACCGTCTTTAAGGATTGCCTGGTAGCGATGCACAAGCGCAAGCCGTACTGCTTGCCGTGGGTCGCCGAGTACCCGATTACTTTCGTAAAATCGATTGAAACTCTGGGCAAGTTCATAAAGGTAAGTACAGATATGATGCGGCATCAGTTCCTGATAGGCTTTTTGAAGAATTTCAGGATATTCGCTGAATTTTCTCAGTAGTGATCGCTCAGCCGGCTCCACCGACACATCAATTGTCGTTGCAACCTCCCCTACTTTTTTAAGAATGGAGCAGGCACGAGCATGGGCATACTGAAGATATGGTCCAGTATTACCCTCTAGAGATACTGATTGGTTGATGTCGAAAACAATATCGCTATCCAGGCGAGATTTTAATAATGCATAGCGAATTGCTCCGGCTTCTACCTGTGAGCTAACTTCCTTGTCTTCCGTAAGTACAGCTACTCTTTTGCGAATTTGATCGAAAAGCCATTCTATAGTTACTACCTCTCCGGTGCGTGAGCTCATTTTACCGGTAGTCAATCTAACTGTTCCGGTAGCAATATTGACAGTGTTAACGGGAAGTTCGGGCATTGCTAATTCAGCAGCCTTAAATACTACTTTGAAATACTCTTTTTGCTCGACGGCAGTCACAATATAGCTTGAGTCTGGCGTATAATCACGGGCTTTTAGCTTCAGCAAGCCTAGGTCACGTGCTTCATAAAGAGTAGTGTCGTGCTTACTGATAAATACTCTTGTATGTAGACCATAATTTTCTCCTCGAAAGATAATTGCACCACCACTTTTTTCAAATACTTTGCCAATATTCGCTTCAACCACCTCTCGCCCTACTTTGTCGGCTTCACTTTCGAGGTAACGCCGTTCAATTGGCTGGTTATTCAGTTGCTGAAATACAGTGTCAAAATAAGCAAAACTCCATTCCTTGCAGGTCTGGTAGATCTGTAAAACCTTACTCTCAGGTGCAAAACTTTGCTTCGCAAGTGCTTCAACAGCTTCGTGAGCAGCTGGCTCCTCCTGGTAGATACCCGCCCCGTAGGCATACCAGTCACGCAACTTTGCCGGTCTTTGCTCAGGTGCCAGACGTTGTAGTTCTTCGTACGCACCATCACCATAATGATGGAAAATGGCCCACAGACTCTTGCCCACATGCAAACCAACATCACCGTGGTAACTTACCCGGTGTACTTCTGCCCCGCCCTTTTCGAGCAAATTTGCTAAAGTGTCTGCCACCACTGCATTAAAGGCATGTCCAATGTGAATGTCTTTAAAAGGATTGGGATTATTGGTTTCAATAACCACAGTTTTCCCAGTAAATGGTGTACTCACTGGAGTCTCTACCAGTCTAGCTAAAGCAGTATCTGTCAAAGTCAAGTTAATAAATCCAGGGCCGGCGACACTTATTTCCTTGACGCTCGCCAAGGGAGCCTGACGCAATCTGTCCACAATTTTCTCAGCTGTTTCACGAGCAGGTTGATCACTTTTTTGAGCAATTTTTAACGCGACATTGGTTGCAAAATCACCGTAATTTTCGGCTGGGCGGTAAAGCTCTACTTCAGGATTATCACCAAAAAGCTCTCCGCAGATTTTACGAATTTCTTCACGTAACTCATCCATTAGTTGCAGTATAACAGATTACTTATGCTGTTTTTGACCACGTATGGCAGCAATAAAGCACCAAATACTTACGTACAAACTCACTAATAACCAAAAGAACACTGCTGTTGTACGAAAAGTAATTTCGTGAGCAGCTGGGTTAAGAAACCGATCGGAGACATCGAATAACAAACCTGTCGGATTGATTAATACATCCCAGGTGCTCCAGCGTAAGTACCGTCCCAAATATATGGCAAAACCGCATAATAACAACACAAGTGCGATGAGCATATGAGCGGTGTCATGTTTCAGGCGCAGAAGTAGTTGTTCGTGAACTAGATAAAGACTAAGATATCCAAGCACGAACCCACTGAAGGTAAACGACAACAACATCACTACATCAAACAGCAATGTTGTGTGCAAGCTATATTGCACATGGATAAGGTCGCTCGCTAAATAAAAACTATTGGGAAGAAAACCAAGCCACAACAGAGTTAAAACTACCCCTTGCCAGCTAAGCCATCTGCCCTTTTTAAGATAACGTACCAGCGCCGTAGCGCAAACCACAGGCATGATTGCCAAGAAGAGGTTCCAATTCAAAAACCAGTAATCTACGCTTCGGTAGCGAAGTGCCCGAAATAAAAACAAGCCGACACTCGTCGCAATAGTGCTGCCGAGCGCATAACCCACATACCTTACAGGCGTCGGGTATTTCATAACACCAGTATACCTTTATCAGATAGCAGCATGCCACCTAAGTTGCAATTACTAAGTTATAATGGGTTCATTGTGGCGCAGTCCCCAAATCCATTTGAATCTATAAGGTTAAGTGTAAGAAAACTGACACGCCGAGCTGCACAATGGCTTGATAACCTCAGCCATAGCCGGATTACTCCTGATATGGTGACAATAACTGCATTAGTCGCCCATGTACCGATTGCAGTCTTAATCGGAACGGGCTATTACACGATAGCCGCCGTGTTATTAGTAATTTTCGGACTCTTTGATTCAATAGATGGTGAATTAGCCCGCTTACAAAAAAAAGCCAGCAGCGGCGGTATGTTGCTCGACGCTAGCACAGACCGCATGAAAGAAGTGCTACTTTTTTGTGGCATCGCCTATGCATTTGTCCAAATGGGGCAACCGTACTGGGCGGTCTGGGCAGTGGCAGCTTGTGGTGGCTCAATACTCGTCAGCTATGTCAAAGCCAAAGGCGAAACTGCCCTGACTGGACAGCACATGTCGGCAAATGAAATTAACCGAGTATTTCAAGACGGACTTATGCGGTACGAAATAAGGATGGCCGTGTTGGTAGCTTGCTTGTTGCTTAAGCGGTTGGATGTGGCGGTGGTAATAATCGCGGTTTTGGGTTGGCTGACTGCTTTTCAACGCCTGGTACTAATTAAAAGGAAACTCTAGGATACACGTTTAGGATATGTATAAAGTAGACTTCCACACGCACTCCTGGGCCTCACCTGACGGTAATCTTACAAAAGATGACTATACCAAACTGCTGGAAAACAATGTGCTTGACTATATTGCAGTCACCGATCACAACACCGTGCAGGCTGCAATCGAACTAAATAATGCCTTCGGTGACCGTATCATTATCGGCAAAGAGATTATGACTCAACAAGGTGAGATTATCGGTCTGTTCCTTTCTGCCGATATTCCAGCCGGCCGTGGTCTCCTTGAAACTATCACAATGATTAAAGATCAGGGTGGTTTAGTATATGTACCCCATCCCTTTGAGTCAATTAGAAAAGGTTTGTCTCGATCGGTCCTTGATGTGCATACGGAAAAAATTGACATTGTCGAAATCCATAATGCGCGGGCCTTTTTTCAAAACCTCGGACCCCAGGCGGCAACTTGGGCGAAATTTCACCATAAAGTTATGGCGGCCAGTAGTGATGCACATGGCAAAAAGGGTATAGGCACCACTTATACAGTACTGACAGACAAACCAGCCAGTCATAATCTTGTAGAGCTACTTGCAAAAGCCCATTTCGTAACCGATCGGCCCCCGTTAAGTTCATTGCTGTATCCAAAACTCAACCGACTGCGTAAAAAAATAGGTCGTTCGCAGTGAAGTCTCTGCTGTTCAGTCTTTGGTTTTTTCTGCCAGCTGGACTTGCAAATGCAGCACCTGTGTTTGCCAACAAGATCCCTTATCTGAATAAATGGAAAACGCCGCTTGACTTTGGATTGCAATGGAGAGGGCAGCGCTTGCTGGGAGACAATAAAACCTGGCGGGGATTCTGCTTTGGTGTAGCAGTTGGCATCTTAGTTTGTATGCTACAAAAACAAGTATTCCTTCACTCCAGTGTGCAATCTCTCGCCTTCCCTGTGGACTATTCATCCGTGAACGTCATTCTCCTCGGTAGTCTTCTGTCAGTAGGTGCACTTACGGGTGATGCGCTGGAGAGTTTGATAAAACGTCGCGTTGGGGTAAAGCCCGGGGAAAGTTGGTTCCCCTTTGATCAACTCGATTATATTATTGGCGGGTTAGTACTCAGCTTACCGCTAGTACGACTTTCTTTTGCGGACTACGCATTGATCATCTTTATTTGGTTCACAATGCATCTTATTGCCAGCTATATAGGTTGGCTGTTGCATCTTAAAGAAAAGCCGATCTAAGCGGGTGCCGCGACGAAGTATTCTTTTGCAAAAGCCGCGTCTAAAAACTGCTCATCAAAAGCCTGCAAGATAGCTTCGGTCTGTGAAGGCATGGCGGCCAATGCATTTCGTTTGAGCCGGCGAATAGCCGGCGAAAGTTCATAGCAAATCGTACATTCACTTTCCTCTTTTAAGGGTGGCTGGTCGATATTAAAGAAGATGTTAAATTTATCATCCGCTTCTTTCAAATAGCGGTCATATTGTTTTTTAGTGTGAACTGCATGATAAGTCGTGAGAGGTGAGGAAGCATTGTGAGCTGCAAGTCTGCACCATTTTGATACTATCTGATGATCGGGGTGTCCAGTCATGCCTTCGGGCCCAAACGTTACTAATGTATCAGGCCTATAGGCAAGAATTAGGTCGGTTATTTTTTTAACTGCTTCAGCCTCGTTTACCGCCCTACATTCGCCGTCATGATATCCCAACCAGTGATGCTCTTTTACGCCGAGTACGCGTAAAGCGCTTTTTAGCTCACGAGTTCTCGTCTCTGCTAAGGACGCTAAAGGCCACTTCTCAATATTTTGTGAGCCGGCCTCTCCTCTGGTAGCTGTCACGCAAACAACCTTTTGACTATTTTTAACTGCGGTTGCCATAATACCGGCAGCTAGAAATGTTTCATCATCCGGATGTGCCCAAACAGATAAGATTGTACCGAGCCGGCGAATATCTTCAGGTAGAGTAACTTGCGTTACCTGGCTACCCATGCTGCCTGTCGTCCGTACATGCCAAGCAATTTTACTGAAAGTGCCTCAGAAGCTGATACCGTGAGTTGCGTACCAAACAACTTGCTGGCAGCCATTTCTTTTGCATGTGACTTGGAAAATTTATATATTTCTTTCGCCAAATCTGGCTCGAACAAAAGAGTAAAACCAAGTGCTTTCCCCGCATCCCAGGCATGAATAAGCAAATCTGCCGCTAGTTCAGTGATATAACGCTGTGCTGAAACTTTTCCATATGAAAGCTCCACTAATGCAGACGGTTTGCTACTCCTCACTGCAACTAAGGCTGCATCGGCTGCATGTTTCCATGCAAATTGAAGGTCACTCCCTAGCAAGTCACCCTCAAACCGATCACCTACTTCTTTGATTCCCTTCCCTTTGATAATCTCTGGTGCCCAGAGTAATTCATATACCATATGATGCAACAAATCCCGCAAGTTCCATTTGTCGCACGGCGTGGAGTTGAAAAGTTGCTGAAAGCGCACTAACCCAACGACAGAAGTCGCCTGTTGCAACGCTTTGGCAAAGACATTTTTATACTCCATAGCGCCTCTCCCCCGTTTCCATAATACTCCGTTTTACAAGAAACCAGGGACAGTTTATCTAAGAACTCAGGGCAGTCTTAAATTTTTCAACTAAATCAACAGGGGTAGGATTGACACCGTTCAGCAATGCCAAGTAGATGCTCACAAAATCACCATATGTAACTGTCCACAATATTTGTCCAAGCAGTGAGTCACCCTGCGTCTCTACAATCTGCGGCGTGGGCCGTAAGCCAGACAGCAAGGTTTCGCTCACCAAAAATCGCTTTTGCACTCGTGGATGTTCCAAATTCGAGCGTAGATCAACAATTGCATAAGGTTTCTGAGCAGGTAAACCACTCCAACCAATAAACTCATTGTGATTGAATTCAGGTAATGTCCCCAGCCAAGCAACGTTCTTGGCGTTTTCATTAAAGCTGATCTTCCATTTGTAAGCTGCCGACATTAGTTTTGGCCCCGAATAAACAACAATGGATTTCCCCATCAACTCCTGAGCAAGTTGTTTGGCCGGATTTTTTGTCGCCGGCACGACAGCGGTCCAACTCCGTACCGAGTCTCGTAAATATGTTGCTGCACCAGCCAGTTCATTCTCAACCGCCGGTGGTATCAGCGAAACAGCTTGCAACATCTTCACCAGTGCTTTCAAGGAATAAAATACCGCGAAACGCGGCTGTTGAACCTTGGGGATAATGAGATGCGGCCAATTTTTCTGTTCGGCCATTTCCTGGAGTCTACCGCCCCCTGCTATCACCATTATCATTGCCCCCCGAGCAGCAGCTTCAGTCACGGCTGCCACTGTCTCCTCAGTATTGCCAGAATAGCTGGCAGCAACGAATAATGTTCGATCGGACAAATAACGCGGCACCGTATAATCCCGGCAAAGTTCAAAGGGAATACCATACCCTGGCCACACGCCACTGATTAGTCCTGCGAGGGCAGAGCCGCCCATCCCGGCAAAGACTACATTTAGCGGTGATCGTCCCAAAGGTTGCCACTGCCGAAGCTCTAAGTCTTGCAATAACTGCTCGCACTGGCGTTCAGCTATGCCAAGCGCATCTTGGGTGTCTTTTTGATGAATGTATTTTAGATCGTCGAGCACTTCTTTGAACCAATTCACTTATGCTTTCGCATATTAGTATACCAAGTAGGAATCATGCAAAAATCTCCAGATAGTGTCTCAGGTCGAGAATATGGTATAGTGCTAATGAATAATATTCATACTACGCAATAATCGGGGGTGGAAATGTTTGATGACAATCAAAACCTAACAACGCCAACAGACAACAATGGCACGGTGTCTCCTGCAGATGGTACGCTGTCCACGCACAATGACGCCAGCGGCACACCAGCCACCTTTGCTCCGAGTACACCTATTGATTCCACTACGCCAGCAACAACTCCAGACAGCAGCAATACTTCCAATCCATTTGACCCCACAATCATTGATGCAGTGAACGGTAATAGTCAGCCTGCAAGTACTGCGCCCTCAACTGATGACAATAACCTGGATGAGACGAGTATTAAGCCTTCAGAAACTCCTACGACCGAAACAGTGAGCGAGTCTGAAACTGACACAAGCAACCAAGACAGTGGTGACCTCACTAGCCTCAAACAACAAGCTCTTCAGGAACTCTCCCCTCTTCTGGGTCAGCTGGACCAAACACCAGAAGAAAAATTCCGCACCACGATGATGATGATCCAGGCCGCTGATGACCAAACTCTTATCCCTACCGCTTACGAGGCAGCAAAGCAAATAAAAGATGACAAAGCACGCGCACAAGCACTCCTCGATGTGGTAAATGAAATCAATTATTTTGCCGGGCAAGCAAAAGACGCCACAAAAGATTAAAACCTTGGCTCAGCTACTCGGTTAATTTTAATCTAAATCTGTGGTGAGCCCAGGTTATATTCTTCAAGCCGTACGATCAAATTGCTCAATACCCTTAGATTTGTTTCAAGTGCAGTAAGGCGTGCTTCAATGCTACTAAGTTGTTTTAAGGCTTGGCCAGATTGTAGCAATGCCTGTCTGGACCATTGTGTTTCTCGTTGGTGCACTTCAGCCACCGTGCTAGAAAGATAACTTTTGACTGAACCAACCGCTGCCTGCAATTCTTGTTTAGTCGCCAACCGCTCCACCAATCGGTTCTTCGCGTAATCTAAAGCACCCTGTAAGTCCTGGCGTGTTAATGAAACTGACATATTTTCCTCCCATCTTTCATTCCATGTTCGTCTGTTTGTGTTCAAATGCGTATATCTGTAACCTCCCTTTTATTCAAATTACCCCTCCCAGTGGTGCATCCCTGCACCACAATAGCTTCACAGATTAATTAAACCGAACTACCCACAGGTTTGGCTGTAAAAATTTTAGCTTTTTTAGCAAAAAATAAAGATTACTCGTCTGTTTCTGGGCCGGTACGGGGAATCTCACCTGTATCGCCAGTCGCAGGAGTGGTAGATGGACCCGTGGTTGGCGGTGTAGGATTGGGAGTTGCCCCCTGTCCTGTGTTACCAGAGCCAGGAGTACTATGTTCACCACCTTGATTGTTGTTGCTGTTATTGTTCGAGGTATTGGTTTGAGAAGTAGGAGCGGTATTTGATGGTTTGTTCCGCTGGGTAATTTTCCTGTATAACCAACGTCCGCCAAAGAAAACAAGGAGCACAACCAAAACCGTAATTACTAACGACATAAGCGCAATCAACCATGCAATACCCATCCGTTCACCCCGCTCTGACTGGTAGTATTCCTGCACTCCAGTTGGGGCGTTATCAGTGGTTACATTACGATTCCGGCGAAAAGGGTTCCATACCATTTACTCGCTCCCACTTAGTATCCAAATAATAGGACAAAGTGGCACTTCTTGCAACATGTTGTTGTATATATGTTGCCTCGGAGCATTCATTTGTGAGTCCAGAGAGAACGTGGAAGTGTTCCTTACATCATACCCATGCCGCCACCAGGCATACCGCCTCCAGCGGGTACAGCCGGTTCTTTTTCAGGTACATCAACTACCAGCGCACCCATAGTCATGGCCGTACCGGCAACTGAAACCGCATTCTGGATAGCTTCTTTTGTAACCCTGGTTGGGTCAACAATCCCTTTCGATTTTAGATCAACGAGTTTATCGGGATGGTTCACATCAATTCCTTGCCCCACCTTTGCAGATCGAACAGCTGGCAACCACTCATCGGCATTTAAACCAGAGTTGGTTAGTAAAATGCGGAAAGGCTGTTCCAGAGCCCGCTTCAGCAGGAACTTTCCATTGCTTACCGCAACTTCGTTCGTCCCTGCAGCTGCTTTATGGTCTTGTGTAATTGCATCGGCAAGATTTACAAGAGTCACACCCCCACCGGCCACTACTCCTTCATCAAGAGCTGCTTTTACTGCAGCTACCGCATCGTCAACACGGAATTTCTTTTCCTCGATCTCTGTCTCGGTGGCACCACCAACCTTGATCACTGCTACTTTACCACTTAAGGCAGCTCGCCGTTTCTCGAGGTTTTCTTTGTCATATTCGCTCGTAGCTGCAGTAATTTGATGGGCGATCTGGTCAATCCGTGCACTTACTTCAGTAGTATTGCCGCCACCCTCAATGATTGTAGTATCATCCTTTGTGACAATAATTTTCCGTGCACTCCCGACCATATCAAGTTCAGCATTTTCAAAAGTGTAGCCCCGGTCCTCAGTAATGACAGTTGCGCCAGTCAGCACTGCAATATCCTGCAGCACATCTTTGCGGCGATCACCATACGCAGGTGCTTTGACAGCCACCGTGTTAAAGACACCTTTAAGTTTGTTAAGAACCAGAGTAGCGAGCGCTTCACCCTCTACGTCTTCAGCGATCAACACGAGATCTTTCTTGCCAGCTTGAGCTAATTTTTCAAGTAAAGGCAGAAATTCCTGTATGGAGCTGATTTTTTTATCAGTAATAACAATTGCAGGTTTGTCTACAGCTGCTTCCATACGAGCAGTGTCGCTTACCATGTAGGGGCTCACGAAGCCACGATCCATGGTAAATCCTTCGACCACTTCACTTTCTAAGCTAAGGCCTTGGCCTTCTTCAACTGTTACCACACCTTCTTTACCAACTTTTTCAATCACGTCAGCGATTAAAGAACCGATTTCAGCATCGCCAGCACTGATAGTAGCTACCTCGGCCACTCGGGATTTCTTATCCTTAATATCTTCTGACAGACTTTCTAACTTGGTGAGCACAGTATGCGCCGCGGACTCTAAGCCTTTCCGGAGCTGCATAGGGTTATGCCCCGCCGCAATGAGCTTATTTGCCTCATGTAGCAAGTGATAGGTAAGAACGGTCACTGTAGTGGTTCCATCACCGGCCACATCATTCATCTTGCTGGCTGCTTGTTTGATGAGCTCAGCGCCGACTTTGTAACCGAGAGTCTCGTCATCAACCTCTTCGAGTTCCACTCCTTTGGCAACCGTTACACCATCGTGAGTCACCGTTGGATTGCCGTAACTCTTGCTAATAACTACGTTCCTACCTTTTGGTCCCATAGTGGTCTTTACTGCGTCATATAGGGCCTGAGCACCGCCTAGTACGCGGCGACGGGCATCTTCATCATAAAATACTTTTTTAGCCATACTTCCTCCTATTTTACTGTTGCCAGAATATCTTCTTCTTTGACTAAGATATACTCATCACTGCCTACTTTTACATCGTTAGTGCTGTAGCTTTTATAAATAATGCGGTCACCAGTTTTTACTTGTTTCACGTCTTTACCGACAGATAGCACTTTGGCAACCTTTGGTTTTTCCTGTGCATTGCCCGGCAGATAAAGCCCGCTGGCGGTTTTAGTTTCTGGCTCTTCGGACTGAGCCACCACATAATCCGCTAAGGGATTGATCTTTGCACTCATAACTCCTCCTTGATTACTGTGTCGTTATTGAGGTCGTTAGCACTTTAGGATAACGAGTGCTAACTTTCAGCACTCATACTAGCCGATTGCCAAAAGCCCTGTCAAGCCTATGAGGCACACTGGCAAAAGTTAAAGTTGCGCTTGTAAATTATGTTCCAAAATCTGTAACTCTTCCTGTACTGAGGAAAGTTGGCACTTATGATGCGAGCATTCCTCCACAATCTGAAGCCGACAGGTCTTGTATTCATCAAACACTATTTCACAAAATGACCTCCACCGATCCTCAAGCTCGTGGTGCAATATTCCTGCTCCGCCAGCGGCAGAGTCCATGGATTCTACTAAAACTGCTAAGTCCCGCCAACTATAGCCATATCGGACCTCAGCGTCCCTAGGTGACAACAGGCTTATATTCGCATATTCCCAATCAATGAAGAATATTCCACCTTCTACCGTTGTGGCAATATTTCGCATAGCCAGATCGCCATGGCACATTGTGCCAATGGTGTGCATAATCGCCATTTGGCGGGCAATCTGCAACCAAGTTTCCTGCATACCTGGGTGGTTCCCTATATTTTGGGCAAAATCACCCCAGTTTACGCTATCCAACGTGGTAAGACCCTCATCTATTACAGTCAGAGAATAGGCAAGTTCAGTATCAGGCACCATAAAGCCCACAGGCTTAAGAGTATAAAAACCAACCTCAGCGGCCGCGGCATTATTAAAATAATCCTTAAGGCAAGATTCCGTAGCCTCACTTCCCTGATGCGGCTTAACGGCAACCCGTAGCGGCGATTCACCACCAAAACTAAGCTCACCAAAGAACACTCCATGGCTAGACTTTTTGCCGCCCCTTACGATATATGGTTCAAACGAAACTTCAGTATCCGAACCTTGAAAACCAAGGTCTGTCGACAAATATAGTGGCGATTTAGGATTGTACTCATAATTCATAAATCTCTGGGATGTCCTCTGCACTGGTTGTGTTTCATCAAAGTCGAATGATGTTTGTAGTGTTTTAACGCCAGATAAACAGCTCAATCTTCCGGCAAATTCTTCTATTCGCTCGAGTTCTGGATCAAGTAGCATCTCATGCGACTTGTTAGGATCACGGAGGCTTTCCATATCGATATTCCTAAGACAATGATAATGTTTCGATAAAACCGTGTTGGAGCGACTGCAATCTTTCCTCTTTATTGACTGTCAATAAGCTCCACATTTGTTCTGTGTATTTCTCAATCAAATCTATTTCTTCTGTCTCTTCAGGTGCATCAACAATTCTATGTTCTATCCCTGGAGCTAAAAACAGTTTACGCTCGTTAGGCAAAGTAAACTCAACTAAAGCAATTTCTTTTGGTAATTCACCCTCAATCATTTTACCCGGCAAAGCTCTAGTCACCTCAGCCAATAGTGCCCCAATGTTATAAAACAACCTTTGATCGTTATACGAATATGTGCCAGGTGCCTGTTCGCCGGAATCATGTTGAAGGGGGCGAGCCGATGGAGGTATATGATATGCATCCGTGTTATAAGAATCGGATTCTATACGCCGACCCAATATCAGCCCCCGTTCTTGCAGCGCATCACGGTAATGTTCAGTTATTTCACTTGGCCTTTCACAAGAAACAATTCTTACACTAGAACCAGGGTGCTTAGAAACCTTGTCCTTGCGATGGATATCAGGACTGTCAAAGCTGTAGCGTCTTGCTGCTTCTACCTCGTATTGTGTAGGTTTTTCACCTCTTGGCCTAATGTGATTCATCGGTGCTTATTATACAACTTTGTATTTATAGTGTCAAAATTAACGGTAGTGCTATACTTGTGGTTATGCCTCTGTCTGTTCTTATGTGCGCGCCGGATTTTTTTGATATTGAGTACGAGATAAATCCGTGGATGCATACAAACAACCAAGTGAACAGCAATGTGGCCCAACTCCAATGGCAACAACTACAATCTGTTTACAAGGATAAGTTGGGCTGGGAAGTGAAGTTACAGGCTCCCGTGGAGCACTTACCTGACATGGTTTTTACGGCAAACGCTGGCCTGGTCATTGGTAGTAAGGTAGCCTTGAGCCAATTCCGTTCACCTGAACGCCAAGCCGAAACAAGCCATGATGAGCAGTGGTTCAAGTCAAGTGGTTATAGTGACATATTAAAACCTAAAGCAGACTTCGAGGGTGAGGGCGACGCCTTAGTGTGGAACGACCTCATTTTTGCAGGCTATCCATGGCGAAGTGACAAAGCCGCCCATCACGAAATTGCTGAGTTTTTTGGGTGTAAAGTGGTAAGTTTGCAGCTCACCAATGCAAGCTTTTACCATCTCGATACGGCTCTTACCATTGTGGACCACGAAACTGTCGCCCTTTACCCTCCTCTCTTTACCGAAGAAAGTCTTAAACTGATCCATGAGGTAGTGCCCCGCGTGATTGAAGCCAGTCATGAGGATGCCTACGCCTATGGCCTAAATGCCATGAGTGATGGCCATAGTATCGTATTGAGTGATCGCGCCAACGGACTCATCGAAACATACAAACAAAAGGGCATGCAGGTCTTCCCTACTCCCATCGGTGAATTCCAAAAATCCGGCGGCGGCGTCAAGTGCCTCACTCTAGAGCTCCACAACTAAAACAGCTTGTTGTGCTCCAGAGGTTAGTTGGATTGCAAGGCTCTATGGGCAGTCCCTATCTCATCCCACGGGTGTTCCCCATCGGCGCGCTCAATAGTTTTCTCGTGCCCCTTACCTAATAGCAGTACTGTATCACCCTTTTTAGCTCGACTAAGTGCAAACGCGATTGCCTCCGTGCGATCATGCACTAAAAAGAGGTCTTTATCGCGCTGTTTACCCGCTTTCTGGGCACCAGCGGCAATCTGCTCCATAATCTTCTGACCGTCCACATCACGGTCGTCTTCTTCGGTAACTATCACTTCATTGCAGTATTTACCGGCTAATTCACCCTGAATTGCTCGCTTGGCCTCATCCCGGCGGCCAGCCGAACCAAACATGGCGATAAGTTTTCCTCTTACAACTGGCCGTAGGTCTTTGAACAGCTTTTCGAAGCTGTCCGGCGTATGGGCAAAATCAACGATAACAGCAAAGTCCTGCCCTTCATTTATCGGCGTCATACGTCCTTCAACACCCTTTAGTGCTGCGATACCTCTTTCGACTTGCTCTGTTGTAAGCCCTATTGCCCGTCCCACTGCCACAGCAGCCAAAGAATTATAGACGTTGAAACTTCCTGGCAAGCGGCAGTTTATATGATAAGTCGTATTGTCAATCTGCACGGTATAGCTGTTCCCTTTTGGTGTGAGTTGCACATCTTTGGCACGAAGATCTCCAGATTTAATGCCATAGCTGACACTATTTGTAATTGCAGAAGCAAAGTCTTCAGCATGGGGATCATCGGCATTCACAACTCCTAAGCGCAGCCCTTGCTGGTTGTGATTGCAGAGCTCGAATAGCCGCCGCTTGGCAGCGAGGTAATTTTGAAATGTACCGTGATAATCAAGATGCTCATGCGTAATATTGGTCATCGCGGCAATAGAATACGGAATGCCCCATACCCTGTTTTGCGCTAACGCATGACTAGTGGTTTCTAAGACTAACCATTCTATTCCTTCGGCTTTCAGTTCCTTGATGCGCCGCATGAGTTGTGGCACTGGCACATTAGTCATGTGCTCAATCTGTGGTCGAATATTCTGGCCGCTGCCATAGGCTACGGTAGTCATTAGGCCTACCTTGTAACCCGCATCCTCGAGCATTTTGTGTATTAAAAAGCAGGTCGTTGTTTTGCCATTCGTGCCCGTGACACCGATTATCTTTAAGCCGCGAGCCGGAAAGCGGTTGACGGTGTTTAGCAGCATAGCCTCCGCCAGATGTCCCCGTTGTTCTACTTTGGGAAACACACTCTGTGGAATTATTTTTTTAGCGATTCGACGTAGTGCCATTGTAATAAAGTATACTAAGCATCTAATGAAAATATTAGGTATTGAAACAAGTTGTGACGAAACCAGCGCGGCTGTAGTTGAAAATGGTCATCGGCTTTTGAGTAATGTCGTCGCTACTTCCCTGGACCTGCATGCACAATATGGCGGCGTAGTTCCAGAGATTGCGGCCCGCAGCCACATCGAATCAATTAATCCGGTTATTAATCAAGCTCTCAGAGAAGCTTTCCCTGAGAAGAAGACACAAGGAGACTCCCTGTTGCAGGGAGACTCCTTGCAAGATTGCTGGGGCAAAATTGACGGGATTGCAGTCACTTATGGTGCGGGCTTAGGAGGCAGCTTATTGGTTGGTGTGATGGCAGCGCGCACTTTAGCTATCCTGCACCAGAAACCCCTCTACGCTTGTAATCATGTTCTCGGACATGTCTACGCCAATTTCATTACCCAAACTTCCCTACAAGACTACAAATTGCCTTCCGCCCCTCCTCACTTCCCTTTGCTTGCCCTCATAGTGAGCGGCGGCCATACCCAACTCGCCTTATTTAAGAATCATTTTGACTACCAATTACTCGGTCAGACCCATGACGACGCCATTGGTGAAGCCTTTGATAAAGTGGCCAAAATACTAGGTCTTCCTTACCCCGGCGGGCCGAGTATCAGCAAGGCAGCACAGTCTGGCAATCCGACTGTCTATGCTTTTCCCAAAGCAAAGACGAAGAGTACCTATGATTTCAGCTTTTCTGGGCTCAAAACAGCCGTTCTCAGGCAAGTTCAGGACGAATGCGGTAAAAGTTACGATTTTCCGTCTTTCAAGCTCTCAGGGCTTCTCAATGAGTCACAAAAAGCAGACTTCGCTGCGAGCTTCCAGCGAGTGGCTGTAGAAACAGTCGTTGATAAGACACTGCATGCCTATGAAGAATTTCAGCCAGCCAGTGTTGTTATCGCTGGCGGTGTAGCTGCAAACCAGGAATTGCGCCGACAATTAGAGGCACGACTCCCCTTGCCTATCAGCTTTACCGATCCAAAGCTCTGTACCGACAATGGCGCAATGATCGCTGCTTTAGGTTGTTTCATGGCGTCACATAAACAACCACCTGCCGATCCCTATTCTCTAGACATCGAGCCTAACCTCTCTATGTAAAGTTACACGGATTCTTGAGTCTGAACACGAGGATATCTTGCCACCACTGCCACTTTATAGCTTTTTGGGTTGCATACTTGCCGGTTAAACTCAGTCTCCCTCTGAAGTGCTGCATTATACTGCCGTGCTCCCTCGCTCAGGCAGCCATTTGAAGAGACAAACACATACGGCGCACCTATTGCAGTTTCGATAAGTTTGATTGCTTCTAGATTTGTCAGTTCCCGACCGCTTTCATTGAAAATCCCGCTTGCAGTATCAAGCTCATGCCAAGTAAAGTCACCAATTACTCGATCCTCAAATTGCTCACCACACTGCTCCGATAAAGATTGATTCGCTCCAGGGGTCGGAAAAGATATTTCGTAATTCATAAAAATTTATATTGACACGTATAGTACCTATTGTCAATGTTGCGCTGTGGTAGTTTTGGGGTTATGCTTACCTTTGAAAACAAAAACCGTGCCCTCCCGCTTTCGGGCGGGAGAGCACTAAGTTATTTAAATAGCTTGGTGCAGGCAACAAAAAGTAGAAACGGTGGGCAATGTTTTGAGGGTTTCTGAAAGAATAAACCCTTGTAGTTAGTTGCACTTTTCACATGAAACCGCAGGAGCGGTTTTTTATTTATCAGTGGTAGAGTGGTATGATTACTAGATCTGCGTAGAGACAAGATTTGTACTATGAAGCTACCAAAAACTTACGATCCTACGAAGCATGAGGACACGGTTTATAAACTGTGGGTGGATCATCATGCATTCGCCCCTGTGCATAGGGGCAATGATGCGTATTTTAGCTTAGTGGTACCACCCCCAAACGCTAATGGTGATTTACACATTGGCCACGCCTTGACGTTGGCACTCGAAGATATTGCAATTCGCTATCATCGCCTTACAGGTAAGGCGTCCTTGTTGCTACCAGGAGCCGACCACGCTGGCTTTGAAACACAAGTGGTATATGAAAAACAGCTGGCCAAGGAAGGGAAGAGCCGTTTTGATTTCAGTCGAGAGGATCTTTACCGGCAAATTTGGGATTTTGTGGCTCAAAACCGGACAAATTTCGAAACACAACTTCGCCGCCTTGGGGGAAGCGTTGATTGGGACCGATTCACCTTCACACTTGATGAAAAAATTGTAAAACGAGCCTACGCTACCTTTCAGAAGATGTGGGACCAAGGCTTGGTTTACAGGGGTGAGCGGTTAGTGAACTTCTGTACCTTCCACGGCACTGGTTTTGCTGATATCGAGGTGGAATATAAAGAGGTTGAAGGCAAGTTATGGTTTATCCGTTACCCGCTCACTGAAGGTGATGGAGAAGTCATAGTTGCCACCACACGTCCCGAAACTATGCTAGGTGATACGGCGGTGGCCGTGAATCCTAGTGATAAACGCTACAAACAATTCATTGGCAAAACTGTGCGCCTCCCCTTAACTAACAGGGAAATACCGGTGATTGCGGATGATATGGTCGACACTTCATTCGGTACAGGTGCCGTAAAGATTACCCCTGCACATGACCCGAATGACTACGAAGTGGCAGAGCGTCATGACCTGCCCATGATCAGTATCATCGATCACGAAGGTAAAATGACAAACCACGCGGGCGAGACATATCGTGGCCTTACCGTGGTAGAGGCTCGACAACGTATAGCGAAGGACTTAACCGAACAACACTATTTGACAGAAGTAAAACCCCACACCCATAGCGTGGGCCACTGCTACAAATGTGGCACAGTGATAGAGCCGCTACTCAAAGAACAGTGGTTCGTAGATATGAAGCCGCTGGCCCAAGCTGCAATCAAAGAATTAAGGGCAGGGAAGATAACTTTTTACCCTGTAGCTAAAAGGGAACAGCTTATTCATTATCTTGAGGGACTCAAAGACTGGAACATCAGTCGGCAAATTGCTTGGGGTATCCCTATACCCGCCTTCCAGAATACTGATAATCCTGATGACTGGATCTTCGACGAACGAGTCGACAAAGAGGAGTTGGTAATTGATGGCCACACCTATCGGCGTGATCCGGATGTATTCGACACTTGGTTCAGCAGTAGTTCATGGCCATACGCCACCTTGAACTATCCAGAAGGGGAGGACTACAAACAATTTTATCCTTTAAGCCTTATGGAAACCGGCGGAGAAATTTTATACCCATGGGTGTCACGTATGATCATGATGGGATTGTACGTCACTGGTAATGTACCTTTTGAAGCAGTCTATATTCATGGCTACGTCATGGCTGAGGACGGCAGCAAGATGAGTAAATCGATAGGAAATGTTATTGATCCAATAAAGGTAATCAATGATTATGGCTCGGATGCCTTGAGAATGGGAATTGTGGCAGGTAGAGTTGCAGGCGTGAATCGGGGCTATGATCCTCGAAAAGTTCAGGATGCGCGCAATTTCTGTAATAAATTGTGGAATATTGCCCGCTTTATTGAATCAAAAACAAGTGACACTATACCTCCGGAAAAGCCCAAACCGGAAACAACAGCCGATCATTGGATATTGTCTAAGTTACAACACATAACAGCGGTAGTTTCTGTGGATTTGGATGAATATCGTTTTGGTGAAGCCTATGAAAAACTGTATCACTTTGTATGGGATGACTTTGCTGATTGGTATATCGAAGCTTCAAAATTCCAGCCCAATCTTTCCGTGTTACGTTACGCTCTCGAGACCACTCTCACACTCATGCATCCTTTCGCACCGTTTGTAACCGAAACCATCTGGCAGCTCCTGGGGTGGCAGAATCAGCCCTTGATTGTTTCACCATGGCCTAGTTCGGTGCCTTCAGATCAGCATTTGGCTGCTCAATTTGGAACCATCCAAAGCCTCATAAAAGAATCACGACGCGTCATCAAAGCAATGGATCTCAACAAACCCGTACTTCTACATGATTCCCCTTTAATTGATGCCTATGAAGAAATAGCGATGCGCTTGGGGAGCTTAAGCAAGGTGCGAAAAACTTCGCAGGGCAGGGGACTGCGGCTTTCGACTGAAGGATTTTCTGCCTGGCTTGAAGTGGAGCCGGCAAAAGTTAAAGCGTATGCTAAAAAGCTTCAAACTGACAGGGAAGGGCAGACAACACTCATTCGCCGACTTGAAGAGCGATTGGCAAACCACCACTACACGCAAAATGCACCCCCGCAATTAGTACAGGATACCAAAGATCAATTAGCGGCTGCCAAGTTACTAGCCGACAAAATTGAGTTGGAACTAACCCAAATCAATAAATATTAAACATCGGCAGGTTCTAGAGCTGCACGAACCCTTTCTGTTGATTCAACTGAGTCATAATCGTTGAACCACATGACGTGCCAGCCACGTTTTTGGGCCGGTATCAAATTAGCTCGGCTATCATCGACAAATAGGATTTCAGCAGGTTTTACTCCGGCAGCCGTTTCGGCAATCTCATAAATTTTTGGATCCGGCTTGATGACGCCGACCTTGGATGAGTCAATAACTGCATCAAAGTGCACTTTGGGTATGAGGTTATGCTGCCGCATGTCTTCTACAAATCCGCTACCGATATTACTTAGCAATCCCAACCGGTAATTGCGCGCCACCCATTCGACCAGTTCATGCATTTCCTTAATTGGATCAACTGCTCTGAGATAATACTGTTGCCAATCTATAGATGGGATACCTAGTCGTTTTGCAAAAGCCCTGTTGAATTCCTTGGTACTCATCACACCCTTGCAAACTTCATCGTTAAAGTGCCAAAAGGCAGTTTCGACTATATCTGAAGCTATCCCCGTATCTTCGGCGATTCGCGTAAAAGCCCGGTGAAAAAACCGTACCAAACAACCATTAATATCAAAATATATAAAAGTGATACCGCTTTTCGTACGTTTTTTTTGCTGTGATGCGCCATTCGGGGTTTCCAGACCCATGATTTCATCAAGCGAAACCCCAATTGCCTGCGCGACACGGCTGATAGTAAAAATAGACGGGGTTTTGATGGCGCCACGCTCAATTTTAGCCAGCGTGGAGTAGCTCAGTCCGGCTTTTTGGCATAAGGCCTGCTGGGTCATACCTGCCTTCTGTCGGCACTGTTGCAAGCGCTGGCCTAAGCCTTTTTCTTCCCCGGCTCCACTCGATTGCATAGACCATATAATACCAATAATGGTCATGAAATACGAGAAAATTAGTATTATACGGCTATGAACTTACACGAAGTTGCCATCGTTCGACAAAGAATAAGTGAGAATCAAAAACAACACCAAAAATACAATGGCCCCACACACCCCGGCAACCACCAATGAATTACGCGTATTGCCACCAGTCCGATGATAGGTGAAGGAATAGGCCCACGCACCTGTGCCAAGTGCCAGGAATAAAGACACCAAGAAGTTGCTCATGGTTATTATTGTAGCATCATTGTAAACGAAGCTTATCGGCAAGTTCTGCCAGGGTAGAGTGATCTGGTGATGATTCCATATCTTGCCGCGCGTGGAATTGCTCAACGTTATCAAACGGGATAAGTTGGACATGCGCATGTGGTACATCCACCCCTATAACTTGTACCCCCACGCGGGCGACTTTTAGCGCCTCACGCAACTTAATAGCAACCTTTTTACAGGTTGCCATAACCGCCTGATAGTCCTCATCTGGCAGATCCCATAAATGATCAATCTGCGCTTTTGGAATCACAAGTGTGTGTCCTTGCTGGATAGGGTGAATATCCAAAAATGCCAGTGTTTTTTCATCTTCATAGAGCTTGTGACAGGGGATTTCGCCCTTAATGATTTTCGTAAAAATTGAGTCTTGCATACTTTGTAGTATAGCGAGCCCATTGCAGCCTGACGAGGGCAACCATTACAATACATTCATGCTCATTTTACGCCGAACCTTTGTAGTCTTGCTTAGTCTATTGTTTCTAGCTTCGATTTCGACATTTGTTACCAGCCGCAGCCTAAGCGTTGTTTTTGGTCGTTCAGCAAATATTAAGGCGCAGCTAGTCAAAAGTGGACTCTACAAGGATCTGCCGCCTCAGCTTTACGCCAAATTCCGCAAATCCCTTAATCCAAATACCACCATTGCCGGTGCATCAATCGAAAGGCCAGAGATTGAAGCTGCTTTTTTGGAAGCACTCTCGCCTGAGCGTATGCAACGCTTAACGGAATCCAGTATCGATACCTTCTACAATTCTATTGCCTCGCCGGATGCAAATATCCAGTTAAATATAGATATCGGTGAGGTCAAACAAGCTTTTGCCGATGGTCTTGCTCAGCGGATACAGACCAGGTTAAGTTCGTTGCCAGTCTGCCGGACAGCGCCGGTCGGTACTGACCCATTTACAATCACTTGCCTGCCACAAGGTTTAAATATTCAGGCAGAATCAGAGAGGATAAAGAAAGAGGTGCTGAGCAATCAGGACTTTTTGCCGCAATCAACCATTTCATTGGACACCTTACGCAATGGCGACCTCACTAAAACTAGTCAACCCACCCAATCCTTTCAAATTATAAAGAACGCCTATCGATGGCTTATGCGTTTGCCTTGGGCAAGCGGAGTTTTGAGCCTGGTGTTGGCCGCTTTAATCGTGCTGGTTGCACCTCGACGCTTAAATGGTATCCGAACTGTCTTTTCTATTCTGCTGGTATTCGGATTAATAAATGTCGTAGGTATCACTATTGCCAGCAAGGTAGCATCATCTGAAATCAAAGCCAACCTATCAAGCGAAGCGCCGGAATCTATCCAGCGTGCTGCCCTCATATTATTTACGCAATTGCAGAGAGAGATATTTATTTATTCAACAGCTGCCGCTGCTCTCGGACTGGCTGCCCTTATTGGCATTACTGTTTTCCGCCGTCGGCAAACAAATGTGGTTACACCTATCTCTCGTTCACCATCCTCCTCTTGACGCTTCGCCTTAAGTATCAAAGCTTCGGAGAGTAGAAAAAGGGGTAGTGGATTTCGTTCTCCTCTGCTGTAGATTCAACATCTTAAAATGGAACAAATAGTCCACTCCTCGGTTATGTTTGGAGAGTGTCTCACTTTCCGAACATATTCCGTAAATGCTGCCTATAGTACAATTGCTAAATTCCGCAGAAAATTCAACGAGATTGTTCGGTATGCAGCCAGTTGGCGGCACCACGGACATTACCGGCGTAGTATTTAGTGTTACCAGGAATGTGTTGAGTTGAATCAGCGAACAGCGCAGAAGATGCTTTCATAACATCTGCAACGGAACCTCTGAAAGCTGGGTCAATATCACCATCCCTGACAAGACCTTGTATCTTCTCAAGACCAACTACATCCGCACCCCATTCAACGGGTCGCGTAGCCGCGGCTACGGCAAGTGCTTCTGAAAAATCCAACAACTTGTGCCAGCGTGTTTGCAATTCTTCAGGTAAACTTTGTGGATTAACATCTCTTAAGTAAACCAAAGGGTTGCGTAAGACAATTTCTGCGCTTTTAGAGCCTTGTTCTCTGCCGGGATCAGCATAAAGCGTTGCCCATTCTTGTGCAGTAGCAACTTGTTGTTCAGCTACCTGCTGTGGGTTAGTTTCTAATTCTGAATTTGATAATTCTGGATTCATATTTATTTTCTAATGTTAATTTAAAGATAATAACACACTATTGGCATTAAATCAAGAACATTTTACTTAATGATCTCCGTTTTTCAATACTGTAAGTTACAATGACCCTTAAAGGTCGTTTTTATTGCTGACGGAGAGAGGGATAGCGGACTTCGTCCTCTTCCGCTTAAGCTTTCTCAAAACAAGTTTCTGCGAGAGCTTTCGCTCCACCGAACCCCTTTTGCTCCGCAAAAGATTGGGTTCTCATTCTCAACCTGCATCCTCCATAGCCCCAAAAAGGGGCAACGGAGGATGGCGGAGAGAGAGGGATTCGAACCCTCGGTACCCAGGTTATGAGCACAACGCTTTTCGAGAGCGTCCAGTTCAACCACTCCTGCATCTCTCCGAAATGTAGTCTACTTTATAAATCCACTATGCGGTAGGGCATAAAAGATTGGGGTACTCTCAATATATTTTGGGGATTTATTAATAAGTGTGGTGCTTCTATTTCCGTCGGATATTCTCCGTCCATACAAGCCATGCATAGAGTGCCCAAGGGGCGAGCAATCGCTTTTTGTAAATTATCTATGCTCAAAAAATCAAGCGAATCAAGGCCTAGATACTCAGTCATTTCGCGCTGATTCATGCGGTTGGCAAGTAACTCCGTTGGCTGTCCAGTGTCCATGCCATAAAAACAGGGCCAGACATATGAGGGCGACGACACTTTCATATGGACTTCACTGGCACCGGCTTTTCGCAACATAGAAACCAGCGCTTTTGTTGTTGTGCCACGGACAATCGAATCATCTACGAGAATAAGTCGTTGGCCAGTAATTCGGTTTTTGAGAGGATTAAGCTTCATTCTTACCGCTGCTTCGCGATCTGCTTGATTATCCTTGATAAACGTCCTGGTAACATATGGGTTTTTAATTAATGCCTGCTTCATAGGGATGCCGCTGGCTTCGGCAAAACCTTCGGCAGCTGCCATGCCTGAATTAGGTACTCCAATCACCATATCAGCTTCGATCTCATTTTGCTCTGCCAGATATTCCCCCATGCGGAAGCGAGTTTCTTGTACAACTTGGCCATTGATAATGCTATCGGGTCGAGCAAAGTATACGTACTCAAAGGTACAGAGCTTAGGATTTGGCTCGGCAAATTGTCGGCTATGTACTCCTTCGTTGTCAATCACTACCAGTTCACCCGGATTTATTTCTCGTAAATGGGTCGCACCAACTTGATCAAGAGCTACACTTTCGCTAGCCACCACATAAGCATCTTCGTTTTCAAGCTTACCTAGTTCGAGCGGACGGAAACCATTAGGATCACGCATGGCAATAAGTTGGCCCTGTCCGAGTGCCGTAATAGAGTACGCACCTGTTACTCCGCGAGCTATGTCTACAAGTGCTTGCGGCAAAGGTGTGCCCTCTGCCCACCTCTTCGCAACTCGGTCAGCAAACCACTCCGAGTCCGTAATATGGCCAGCGAGTTCTTGGGAATTAAGCGATATGTGGCCATTATGGGCCAGAGCAAAATATTCTCCCGGGGGACCTTCTTTTGGAATTGGTTGAGCTGCTTGGAATCCTGTGCCCTTGACTGTCCCATAGCGGGTATGTGCAATTGCTGCTTCGGCCGGCCCTAAGCTCTCCCGCACCGCATGGGTTAGCACTTCTGAAACAAGACCCTCATCTTTATAACCATTCAATTTGCCCTCATTCCACACCGCAATACCGGCGGCGTCCTGCCCACGATGCTGCAAGGCTTCCGCTCCCAGATAAGCCAGGGTTGCTACATCCTCACCGGGCGCATATATACCAAGTACTCCACAGGCTTCACGGGGTTTATCAGATTCAAATCTATCCCTCTCCATGCCCCCAACTTTCTCACTTTTGATTATAAGCTATAGGGCAGTAATTCGTGAAACCAGTCTTGCTTCTTAAGACGATTTTGACTTTTCTTGCAACGTTGTGGGCAAGTTACGAGCAAATAACAAAGAGAGTATACCAACCGCAAAAACAATAAAGAGAGCTTGTCTGAGCGCAGTTATTTGTGAGTCTTGATATAAACCTGCAACTGTTTCGGCTGTTTCTTTGCTTCCGCCACTCTTCTCGACATATTGTTGGGCTTGGGATTGCGAAACTATCTGCACACCATATTGGGACTGTGAAACCACTTGCTGCTTTGCAGCAGGTGAAAGGGCGGAACTATTGTTAACAGACGATATAAAACCCGACGTTAGAGAAAGCATAAATATTGAACCAACCACGGCAGTTCCAAAAGATGAGCCAAGGTTTTGGTAAGTTCCTTGCAGCCCACCTACTTCTGCAGTGTCTTTCTTTTCTACTGCCGACATATTGACGTTTCCGAGCTGGCTCGCCAACAAACCAAAGCCGGCGCCGACAACGAACATTCCTATCCAAAATAAGCCGCCTTTCAGTTCCGGTTGTACTGACGCGAGTGTTAAGAGAACGCCGACTGCTATAATAAGCTGACCAAGTCTTGTGATTTGTCTCGCTGCACGCCGAGAGGACATCCGAGAACCAAGCGCCGAGAACATCACTAGTCCAATCGATAAAGGAATAATCTTTATGCCCGTTTGCAAGGCGTCATATCCCAAAATGGTTTGAAGATACACCGGGATAACGAAAAACAGGGCCGCGATGGTGAAATACTGGCCGAGTAGTACGCTCAGCCCACTCCGCAAAACAGGTATTCTCAGCAATGATACCCGGAGCAATGGATTGCCGCCTGTAGCCTCAAGTTTTTTCTGCCGCTGGAAAAAGATCCACAACACGACAATGCCAGCCAAAACAAGATAGGACACGAGCGAAATGCCAAACGGCGCAATTTTGTGACCATTAATTTCTGGGTATCCCAATGGTTTTATCCATCCCCAGGTTTTACTTTGCAAGATTCCAAACACCAATAGCGCCATGCCAATAGCTGACAAAAAAGTGCTTAAAATATCAAAAGTACTCTTCTTTTTTGGTTTTACGTCATAGATCTTATTGCTAACAAGAAGTACCACTGCCATTATGACCGTTTCGGCTGCAAACACGTATCGCCAGGAAAAATAGGTAGTGACCATACCACCGATAAGCGGACCGGCAGCAGCGGCCAAACCAGTTACGGCGCCAAGTATAGAAAAGGCGATTACTCGGTCTTTGCCTTTGTAGTTGATAGCCGCAAGCGCAGCGATTGCTGGTATCACCAGTACTGCACCTAAGCCCTCAATTAGCGACCAACCAACCAACAAAACCGCCAGACTAGGCGCAAGAGCTGTAGTCAGTGACCCTACTCCGTAAACTATCGAGCCTACTTTAAAAGCATTATGCCTACCCCATTTATCACCCATTTTGCCACCAGTCAGCATAAGTGCCGCCATGGTAAGTGCATAAAAAGTAATGGCTGCCTGCATACCGGAAATAGTAGTCCCCAAATCTTTGGCAACCGTACTAATCGACACGTTCATCACTGTGCTATCAAGGATCATCACGAATTGCGCAACAGCTAAAATCATGATGACTATCCATTTCTTCATGTTTTTCTCCACACCTTATCGTTTGTGATAACGACTCTCCGGTTTCTCACCTTCATTGTACACGACATATACAAATAGTAATTACCAAGGTAGCTGTTATAAAGATTATGTGCTATTTTTAGTCTTAGCACGAGGGTGGAGAAACATAGGAGATACACTTATGGCTGCACAATCGACCACCGCCAAAGAGATAAAAAAGCTTCGAGCCGAAAACGTATCCCTAAAGGCTGAGGTCAAGCGCCTAAAACAAGTCTCAGCTAGCCAACCGCCGAAACAAAAAACAAAAAATACTGGCGAATGGTTCCGCAAAGCCGGCGTGATATTACTTGTGAGCATCGCAGTAATTACCTTGGGTGTAGGTAATATATTCTTCTGGACAGGGAACACACTCGTAAAACAAGATCGCTTCGCATCTTCCGTACAACCTGTCATCCAAGACCCTCAAGTTCAAAAAGCAATGGCTCAGTATGTGACCAATAATCTGTTCACTCAAGTGGATGTACAGGCATTTACCGAACAAGTGTTGCCTCCCAGAGCTGAATTTCTTGCTCCGCAACTTACAGAGCAACTGAAGTCCCAAACTCAGAGTACCTTGCAGACTATCCTGGCTAGACCCGCCTTTCAACAACGGTGGAATACGCTTGTCACCAATCAGCACCAAAGGATGATTACTTTTGTTACCAAGTATGAGGGTGACGGTACCATTTCGCTAAACGATATATACAACCAGCTCAGTAGCCGTTTGGCCGATACAAAACTCTCATTTTTGGCAAATAAGTCTTTACCGGCAAATGTCGGAAACATCAACGTAGTGACTGTCTCGTGGCTACCTACAGCACATAATTTAGTAACCAAAATCGACACGTGGCGATTCCTCGCGATCGCCTTTTTAGTAATCAGTCTTGTGGGGGCAGTCTGGCTCAGCCGATACCGCCGGCGAACTTTATATGTTTTTTGTTGGGCTGGCGCCGGCATGATGGTAGCTACCCTCATTGCCCGCCGTATCGCTATCGAAACGGTATCGGGGCGGGCAAACCCTCAATATCAGGATGGTATACGAAGCGCCCTACAAATACTTCTTCATCCGCTTGCCGTCCAGACCGTTACCATCCTATGTGCACTTATAGTTATAGGTGTCATTACATGGATAAGCGGTCCATCGCGTTCTGCGTCTTCGATAAAAAAGCAGGTTGGTTTACTACTAGGAGGCAAGCTACACCAAAAGCTATTTGCAAAAGAAAATCGTATCACTTCTTTTGTGTCCGCACACAAAAGAGCCTTGCAATGGTCAGTTGTCGCTATCTTATCTCTATTAATGTTATTGGTGCGTCTTACTTTTCAAAGCCTGCTGGTTTATCTCGGCATCATGGTTGTGCTGGTGCTTCTTATCGAGCTACTCGGCGGCCAGGCTAGTAAGGCAAAATCTTTGCGCTCACGTAGTGCCAAGATTAGTCATTCCCACTAAATCAATTTGGAAATTTATTACAGGCTGTTTTGTTAGAGTCTGGCGGCCTGAATGGCTTCACGACAATAGAATTTGACGGAGTTCGTGAGCGCATACTGAGGTTTATCTAGGTCTTCAAGTCCTAGCCCATGATTGTACAAACTAAACACTATTTGTCAATTCGTGGTACACCCGGCAGGATCAGGCCACGGTTCAAGGCGAACAAGTTCGGCCTTGACCTCGGCCCCGCCTCGACATACTTTAAACAAGTTCAAAACCTGTCTCAGGCCTTGCGAACTGCCACTGGCAGTTCTCACCTGCGACCTTATAAGTGTCATAGTTCAATTCATGTAGAGATAACCACGCAAAAACCCCACAAGAAGTGGGGTTCATGCGTGGTACACCCGGCAGGATTCGAACCTACGACCTTTGGCTCCGCAAGCCAACGCTCTATCCAGCTGAGCTACGGGTGCATATCCTATGCAGCAAAAACATATAAAGAACAGGGAAGAGTTTATCATACACTCTCTATTGATGCCACAAAGGCTATTCTAAAATCTAATCTTATGTATAACCTTGTCGAGTGGATCGAGTTGCCGGTGTTCAAAAGGTAGAGCACCCGAGAGCGCCCCAACTATCTTATCTTTGTCTTGTGGTGCAAAGTAAATACTCAAACTCGGCATAAAACGTTTAAGAGGCAAAAACCAAATTGATTCCACTCCTTCCTCTTGCACAACTGCGAACGATTTGAAGCTACTATAGGTATAGAGTTTTTCACCAACGTGAATGCCGCTTCCGTCTATTTGATACTGTAATTCACGCGGTTTCCTAGAGGCCATTACCCCAAACAGAATTGCCGCAACAGCAATTAATGCCACCGTGACATAGTCATGGGTTAGCCAAAAAATCAGGCCTCCAAAGGCTGCTGTCAGCAATACTAATACCACATACCAACTGGCTGATTTATGATGCGCAATGAATTCTGACGCTGTCCAGGTGACTGGCGCAATGTCCTGATCCTGCGAAATAGCAGTTGTTGCATCTGTGACATCTTCGGTTTCTGCAGATCCGTCTTCGGCGTGAAATTGCCATTGACCTTCTGGAGTCGGCGCAGTTACTTGGGTGGTTTGACTCTCTGCCATAAGCGTATTGTACAACGGTTTTAAAAGCATACACAATCACTCACTGAAGAAAGATAGATTTTATACTACTTATGACTTGAGGCTAACGACAGACGAAAAGCTACAGACACAAGGAGCTTTATGGCAAATGTGGCAATTATCACGGAACAGTTTCGCTAATTCTTTTGCGACATCTATTTTTACTGAGTTTGCCAGACCAAGTACACACGAAACATAATCTGCCATCTCTAATTTTATTTCCGTAAAGAGTTTTTCCTCATGTTTACCAAGATAATTGTGGATTGCCTCGCTTACCTCTCCCATTTCTTCCGCCAGATGCACTCCTGCATCAGCTATGGTGCGATTCTTGGCGGGGTAAATTTGTGCAAACATTGTCTGTGTTTCGGCCAGACTACTCGGCTTAAGACTCAAGTTTCGAACTAATTTTTTTCGACCTGTTGGCTTGGACTTTTTACATCCACAAGGTTGCTGGCCGCAATATGAGCATAGTCCAGGAAAACGCTTCCATACCTCTTCTTCAAGATCAACATGAAGCCTATTGGCCGTTGCCATTAGCCACGAAAAAGCAATCAGGATATTAACTTTTATTTTTTGTTTATCATCCTTCCTTACGCCTTTGAGGGCTCGCATAGTAAACCGCTGTTGTTGTGCCAGTAAATCCCATATAGAGTAAAACCGGTCATCGTGAAGTCCATAAATTTGTCTGATTATTGCCTGAAACTCATGAAGAGACTGAGTGTAGTGAAAGCGTTCAGTCTTATTTCTCATTATCTATATGATACACGGAGTTGATTTCAGCAGAAGTAAAAGAGGTAGCGACAGAGGTTAATACTAGGTAGCTGATTCAAGGGTATTTAGTCGCTCACTTTGCTGCTTGAGCTGGTAACTTTGGTCAGTCACCGCTGCTTTTATAACTTTAATGTCTGATTCCACTTCACGAAGACGCTGATCAATGTCATCTACTTTAGCCAGCACATCAGCCACAGCTTCAGCCAATCGCTGCAGTTGGTCTTGGATTCTCTCGAGTAGTACACCAGTGTAATCATCTGCCATAGTGATAAAATATTATACGCTCAAAGACCAATTTGAAAACCCGCTCATAGCGGGTACATTTAAACTGCAGAGGGATAGCGGACTTCGTCCTCTTCCGCTTAAGCTTTCTCAAAACAAGTTTCTGCGAGAGCTTTCGCTCCGCAAAAGATTGGGTTCTCACCTTACTAACAGCAATAAAAATGACCCTCATGGGGTCGTTTTCATTGCTGGCGGAGAGAGTGGGATTCGAACCCACGGTACCGTTGCCGGCACGACGGTTTTCAAGACCGTTCCCTTCAACCACTCGGGCACCTCTCCAGGCTAAATTATAGTATACCCAAGCTTAGCTCAAGTTACTGTGCTTGGGCAAATACTACTGCGTTAACAGAAGACGCCCCGGCAGCCCTGAGGGCTTGTGCTGCTGCCTCAATAGTCGCACCGGTCGTAACCACATCGTCTACTACTATGACGTGTTGGTTTTTTACCTCAGCTGGGCGACGAACAACCAACGCATTTTGCAGTTGGGTAAGGCGCTGTGCCTTTTTGCTGCCGACTTGCCGTGATTGCCCACGCCGCGTAAGTACGCTGCCCATTTTCCAACCTGTCTTTGCGGCAATATGCTTCGCTAAAAGCTCTGACTGGTCAAATCCCCGAGTTCTGCGACGACTTGTAGCCGTAGGAATCGGTACGAGCAGGGGTCGGGATGGCTCCAAAAAGGGCAGTACCTCGGCCATAGCGGTGGCCATAATCTTGGCAGCTTCAGTGGCAAAATGATATTTAAGTACGCGAACCAGCTTTTTGGCATATGCCTCATATTCAGTACAAACCCACACGTGCCTTAATTTGCTTTTTCGCCGGCAGAGTGTGCAGAGTGCAAAATCACGGGTAGCCGCCTGGCAGAGATAGCATCGCGAAGGCATAGGAGGAAGCATTTGCGGCCAGCACATCTGACACGCCAACACGCCTTCCTCGCCGCAAACAAGGCAGGCGTGAGGGGCAAATAGTTTTAAGAGAGGCTCAACCACTAGCATGTTGTAATTACTACCGTTGTAAATATGTACCCCCACCGGTTGATGGCTATTATAACCTAAGCTATACTGCTGATAACACAAAAACGCAAGTTAAATGACTAAAGCGGAGGGTAACAACTATGGCGCGACGCAATCGCGATGAAGATCTGTTGATGGAAGACGAACTGACCGCTGCGTTTTTGGGCGAAGAGGACACCCCGGCTGCGCAAGAAGAGCCAGCACAACCTGCACCGGCCTCACCAACAGAAGAGCAATGGGACGAAGAAGAGGCCGTACCTGGCCAGTTGGCACTTGATGTATACGAAACTAAGGAAAAACTGGTAGTCAAGGCCCGCACGGCTGGAGTTAATAAAAACGACCTCGACGTCAGTATTGCCGACAATACACTGAGCATCCGTGGAACATTATCAGCTGGCAACGAAGACAACGTCGAAAACTATTTTATTCAGGAGTGCTACTGGGGAGAATTCTCCCGCAGTATTGCCTTGCCGGTGCCGGTCAAAGAGGATGAGATCGAAGCCGTACTCAAAGACGGCGTACTCACCATATCATTTAAGAAACTCAAGCAAGACACTGTTAAGAAAATTCAAGTTCTATAGAAGCCCGCAAGAGTTAGTCCTTAGAGTATAGTTTTGCAGGGAGACTCCCTGCAAACTAGTCCATAGTCCTTAGTACGTAGTCCATAGATTCTAGTCCCTGGTTCTTAGTTAGTTTTTGTGAACACCTTTTGACTATTCATGCCAAAGTATATACTATAGTACGCATGAGTGATAAAACTACTATGAGTTTCAAGATTGATAAAGATCTTAAGGACCAGGCGCAACAAACCGCTAAGGCAATTGGTATTCCGTTGTCGACCCTTATCAACGCCTACCTGAATGATATGGTATCAACTGGGCGCGTAGAGTTTACTGCCACCGAACGGATGACACCCCAAATGGAGCGCATTATTGAAAGAGTCGAACAGGAGGTTGACAGGGGTGAAACCTACGGACCATTTAATTCGGCTGAAGAAATGATCGAGTCACTCCACAATGAGGCTAAGAAGCTTTAAGTATGCGGATTAAGTATTCCCGAAGCTTCCTTAAACAATACACAAAACTTTCGCCAAAACTCCGTACCCAAACCGACAAACGTATTCTGCTTTGGCAGAAAAATCCTCAAGACCTCTTGCTACATGACCATGCTTTGAGAGGTAAATACCGAGGTTATCGAAGTATTAATATTGCAGGAGATTTGCGGGCAATTTATAGCCAGCGTGGTAACACTCTTGTTATATTCGGGTTTATTGGTACCCATAGCCAACTTTACGGATAAGAGATGGGGATTGGGAGTGTTTTGTTTTGCAGGGAGTCTCCCTGCAAATTAAGCAGTTCGGGAACGAGGAACTACTACGAGCTAAAGTACTGAGGACTAATTTCTTACGAGCCAGCGCTAGCTGTTCGAGATAGTACGAAGCGTACAATTATTTGGGCGAGTGCAACAACGACAAGTCCAATGACTGCATAGAGAATAGTGTTTTTGGCGCTCGTGACATTGGCTGATTCACCGCCTGAGGTAATGTATTTGAGTCCGCCGACAATAATCATGACTACCGATACGATACCGACAAGTATCGAGAAGGTGTTAACTGCTAGTTTAATGATGTTATTGACACGTTCTTCCGAGGTTGGGTCATAGGCTGGGCAGTTCACATCGTTCGTCTTCAGGTCGGTGCCACACCGCGTAGGCTGAATAAGCTCATCCTGTGCATGTGCTGCAACCGGAAGCGCTAAGGGAGCAACTAAGCCTCCTACCAAGCTGACAGTGAGCAGTAGTGTTTTGATTTTCTTGATCATAATAACTTTTTGCCTTTCTTATCTTGCTTTTGGTTATATCATAAATTGCTGTGCAGATACAAGTTGCTACTGGCGATTTTACGTTTTATTTACCCTTTACCCTGCTTAAGACGAAACGCACAATCACTTGGGCAAGAACTGCAATGATGACCCCCACTACCGCATAGAGAATAGTGTTTTTGGCGGCGGCAGTCTGGCTAGCATCACCTTGTGAGGTCATATACTTAAATCCACCGACAATCATCATCACGACAGCAACGATACCAGCGGCAATACTGAGCGTATTCAACGCAAACTTTAGTACCTTGTCGACAGTAATGCCCCCAGGTACTGCAGAACAGTTTGGCCCTATCTGTGCGCCTTCGCAAACCGCGTTCTTGGGGTCTGATTGCGCGTAACTGTAACGCGGCATAAACAAAACCGCAGAGGTCATAAATACTCCTGTAAGTATTCCTATTCCTATGACCAAATTAAATCGTTTTGTACTCATAGCTTAGATAATACATAACTTGCTACGCCTTGTGCCAGTACTGCTACCATAATACCCACCACTGCATACAGCACCATGCGCCGGGCCGTGGCAATTTTACTCGGCTCACCACCGGAAGTCATAAATGATATTCCGGCAATCACCAGTACAAACACCGCTGCCACGCCAGTAAAAATAGCGAGTACTTTGGTGACTTTGGTAATAAGCCCATTAGGACCATAAAAAGGATTGGATTTGTTTGCTGGACAGCCCGCTGATTCTGCTGGGCAAGCGGTTTTGACTGGAGCAAAAGCTCTTGCAGTTGGCGCCAACCCAAATGTCACCACGCACATACTCAAAAGTATAATTACTGATGCAAATATTGCTCTGTATTTCATAGCCAACTCGTTACGTACGCTACTATTCCATATGATGCAATGGTAACCACCAGCCCAATAACCGAATATAATATGGTGTCTTTGGCTTTAGCAATCCGATCCGGTTCACCCTGGCTGGTCACGTACTTAAAGCCACCCCACACAAGAAATAACACTGCCAGCGCACCTGCAATGCCAAAGGTTAGCTGGAGTAATACCTTGACCGTCGTACTGTCATCAACATTTGGTAATGGTGCCGTTTTTATCTGGGAAATAATTGTAAACAAAGTGGACGTCATGATTTAGGATCCTCCCAGGGTAGTACCGATAAACCCTATAACGGTAGCACCGATTATTGCAATGACAAGGCCAATGACGGCATTTATTACCGTATGCTGGGCAGCACGGGTAGCATCCGGTTCACCCTGGCTAGTGATATATCGAATACCGCCATAGATGATATAGCCTAAGGCAACTATTCCTGCTATACGTACCAAAATGTCCACGAATGCTAAGGCTATAAAACCCCATTGGTCGGCCTGCCTAGGATCAAAGTTCACATTACATTCTAGCCCGTTTCCTGGTGAAGTTGGCAGATATTTATACCAGGTGGGCAAAATACCTAAGAAATTTTTGCTATTACACGCTGCCGCAAACAGGTAAAGATACTGGAGCATCTTAGCCTATCCCTCCAGGCACAAGCCAGCTTAAGAATCCATATAGTAAACCAAAAGCGACTAACCCGATAATAGCGTTACGGATGCGGTTTTTGGCACTGGCTACTTTTTGCGGGTCACCACCGGCAGAGGCATATTCAATGCCGGCCGCAACTATAACGATTATCATTACTACGCCTGCCAGTGCTGCCACTGCCGCAATAGCATAATTTATATAGTCAAACATTTTGGAAACACACTCTCCTGCGACATCTTTATTGCACTCCCTTGAACCCTCAGATCTTGGTAATTCTTTTGGGGGTATTTTCTCTGGGTCCTGTTGTGCTTGTTGGTCTGGTGGAGGAGTCTGGGCAACAATTCGTGGCGACACTAAATAATTAGGCTGCGCCTGAGCACTACCAGGAAGAAGTAACATCGAAGCTACAAATGCACTGACAAGAATTATTCCTAACAAATGAATGCTTTGTATTATTTTTTGTTTCATTCTTTTTAAGAAAAGGTCTTACTTTAGGTTGAATATTACTTGTTTTTTGATTTTTGCACAAGTAATAAACATAAAAGATGTTCTGGTTTATTTAACATAAGCGTTCTATTTGTTACAATACGTTCTAATTAGACTTAACATAACACCAAAAAGCTTCAATGTGGCGTAAACACAATAAAACTGGTCAAACAAAACTGCATCGCCTCTACATTGTCACATACGTAATAGTAGTGCTGATCAGCCTTGTGGCACCACTTATTACAAGCACACCAAAAGCATATGCAGCGGGTGCCACCACTGATCAAAATGAGCAGCACAAAAGGACGCAAATGGTCGCCTTTAAGAAGTGTATCGAAACCAATGCTGCCTATAAAATAAACTCTAACATTGGAGCAAAAGTCGATGCGCTCAATATATACGACCGAGGTGATGGCAGAGGAGGAAGTGCATATGTAGGGTATGAGATTGATCAAGAGCGTGGATCAGCCGACTGTAATAGTTTTGGTAGCAGTGTTAGGGATCTAGGATATGCAAATAATAGAGCGTTTTTTGCCGATTTGTACGATTCTTGCACACCGGAACAGCAACTTATAAATTGTGCCGCAATTAACTATGACAAGAGGGCTAATATGCTTGGCAAAATGGATAAATACATCCAAGACCGAGCATTACAAGATGCTGAACGAATAAGGAGGCTTAAATATACTTTTGAATTAAAGTGTGCCACGCCTGATGCCGGTAATGAACTCGAATCACCTGGAAATAATCCAAATTTCGTGAAGATTGATGACAGTTGGTTTAGAAAAAAAGGTGTGGATTACGCTGGAACTTACCCAATGGGGACAGATTTTGGTGAACATGATGAAACAATGACATGTAATGAGCTTGCGGAGAAATTAGGTAGTATGGATGCCTATATAAGCAGCGGAGAAGCTTATAAACGGGCAATTGCCGAAGAGCAATGTATAGCCGAAGGGAGAGTTAATGATCTTGTAAAGTGCATAGAGGAAAAGTTAGCTGCAGGAGTAGAGGTGCCCCCCGGACCCGGTGAAGGGGGTGATGCGGCTGGTAAAACCGGTATAGATTGTGATGCTGTTTCTTGGAATCCGCTTAAGTGGTTTATGTGTCCACTGCTGAAGTTAGCGGAGAGCGCGGTTAGACAACTGGATAATCTCATCACTTATATGCTGACATTCCCTACTGCGGACTATTTCGACAATAGTAACAATAGTCTCGGAAATGCGTGGGGAAGTATGCGCAACCTTTCGCTTGGTTTACTGGTAATTGCCGGCCTAGTGATGGTAATTTCTCAAGCCGTCAGCTGGGGACCATTCGATGCGTACACCATCAAAAAGGTAATGCCTCGCCTAGTGTTTGCAGTAATATTTATCTCAATTTCGTTACCAATCTTGCGCATTCTGATTGAATTTTCAAATGTGGCAGGAGTAGGTATTAGAGAATTAATTGAGAGATTATTTGATGCTAACTTTAAAGACGGAGTGACTTTTAATAATGGCGCAATGACAATAGGAACCGTTGCTGTTGGTGCGGCGGGATTATCACTCGGTTTCCTGGGAATACTCAGCCTTATGGGGACAGCTATTCTTGCGGTACTCATAGCCTTTTTGGTACTAACGGCTCGGCAACTATTAATTCTGATGCTCGTGATAGTTGCCCCTATTGCCATAGCCTGTTACATATTGCCCAACACGGAGCGAGTTTGGAAAATGTGGTGGGACTTCTTCTGGCGAGCACTGGTCGCCTTTCCTATAATCTCCGCATTTATTGCTACGGGGCATGCATTTGCAAAAGTGGCTTCGTATTCTACTACTGTACCGGGTAGCGATTCAACACTCCATGATACGCTGGCTTCGCTCATTGCATTTGCCGCCTATTTTGGGCCATACTTTGCATTGCCGTTTGCCTTCCGACTGGCTGGCGGTGCAGTTGGACAAATTGGTGGCTTAGTAAACGACCGCTCTCGCGGCGCCTTCGACCGTCTGAAGGGCTTTAGAAAGCAAGAAGTTGCTAAAAATTGGCAGAATACAAAGTCTGGGCGAAGATTTAATCCGGAGGGCCGGCTAAGTGGATTAAACAGGCACCTTCAGACAGCAACCTTACTTGGCAAAGCAGGTATCAATCCTGCCCGAATGCGAGGCAGAATAAACAGCCAGCGTGATATGCAGTCCTTCTTTGAGGCCCAGAAATTATTAGAAGAAAATGGTGACATGAAAGCAGTGGCTGCAGATGATCATCTTTTGACGGCAATGAAATATGATCATAGCCGTGATGCAATAGAAAGAAGACTGGTGGCTACCGGACGGTTTGGTGCGCAGGGATCTGCCTCACTTAATCAAGCTGTATCTATGGTAGAGAGGGCACAAAAATCAGGTTCACAACAAGCGGTGAGCATAGCATCTGATTTGGGCCGCGCCGCAACTGGAACTGGCTATGATACTCACGCAGATATGTACCAAGCAATAATGGACAGTGCGGGCGGAAATCAGGCACTCGAGAATGCTATGCTAGGAAGCATGCGTTCTTCATCTGAAAGAGCGAGAAGACCAGATCTTGCAACTGCGGGACACGTTGATCAATATAACGCACTTAATGACATGCGTAATGGCACCTCACGTGCTGAAGTCAACAGGAGAATGCGAGCACGTACTATCCAAGCAGGCGGTGTACATAGCTTGGTAGCCGGCAGAAATAATGGCTTTGATCAACTGACTCAACAATTAGGTGATGACTTTAATGCAGCCATGGCAGCTGGTGACCATGATGCTGCCATCGAATATGCTTCACAAATTACCTCAATCCGTGGGGCAGCTGGCAGCGCCAGTCCTGAAAATCGTCAAGAAATCATGGCGCTTATGGCTCATGTTGGGATTGACCCGGCTGCTGTTGACGCATATGGACGGCCTTTCTCAACTGCAGACCAACTAGGCGAAATAGTCAGTACACATATGACCGTGCATGATCCAACAAGAGTAACGCCAAGTGCAGATAGTCTTGCCCAGGAAATACACACTCGTGCAGGAGCCTATGATGCGGGAGGTGCTACTAGTCCTATACCGCCAGGTTACACAGGAGTTCCTGGCCCAACGCCTTGACCGTGAACCCATATATCAGCCAAGAGTTCAAGAGTATAGTATTGACAATATCATGATTTAATGATACTATAACAACCATGTCAGAGTCTCTTCTACCTCCCGAAAATACTGAGCCTTTCCCTCTTCCTCCTGGTACGCCACCGCTGCCAGCAGAGTTTCAAACTCAGTCGCCTCCAAACTCAAATGTAGAGCAGACCCGAGCAAATACCCCCAGCCAAGGTGATACTTCGGGCTTCAATGAGGTTGCCGCGACAGACCCAACAACACCAGAAGGTGACAATAACGACATTGAAGCAACAGAAATTACCGACTCCACTTCAGTGATAGCTGGAATCCGGAGATTTATAGCCGAAAGGCGCCTACACCGAACGAGTAAAAAGCTACGCAAAGCTACCTCATCTGATTATGTAATAAAAGAAGCGCCCGCTGGCGCAACTGTAAGTCGTAGCTTTAAGTCATCACCAGAAAGAGAAGAAGTCAAACCAGTAAGGATGGTTGAACGTATCACCTCTTTACACCGCCAGGGTCAAGTAAAAAGAATCCGGCGCAAGCAGGTAAGACTACGTCAACTAAACGACAACTACCAGACAAAAGCTACGCCCCAAGAGACACCTATAGAATTAATGCATTTTAGCTCTCCAGACGCAAAACGTCGTGAGATGAAAAGACAAAAAATTGCCAAACTTGATGCTCCATTCGAGAGCTCCCTGGGTTCTAGGGAACATTTTGATAGCATAGTGAACGGACGCAACCGACCTTATCAGCGTAGGGCTCAGCTTCGGGAAATCCGCGAAGCAAGAAGAATAGAAAAATATATTGCAAGGCGAGAAGAGCGATTAGAAAGAGGTACGCAAGGAGAGACCGTACCAGCAAGAAGAAGGCAGCGTAAGATTACCAAGCTCGAAACACGTCAAGAAAAACTTAGAAAAAAACTAAGAGAACTCAGAGAATAGTGCTCAGGGGTGAATCTCAAAGAGTTCTAGTCCGTAGTATTTAGTCCACAGTCCTTAGAAGGAGCGCTTGCCCTTATCTGGATAACGCTTATACTAAAGGGTAAGATTATGGCGATGTATAAGGTTCTTCAGGATATTGAGGCCGAGGACAAGTTTCTGGGCCCACTGACACTTAAGCAATTTTTCCGCAGGGAGTCTCCTTGCAAACCTCCTTTGTAGTAATTGTTATCTGCAGTGTTCTTTTAGCCAGTTTGCAATGTCGGGCACAGCTAAATGCTCTGTGGCGATCTTTACTGCAAAGTCTTCTATTTCTCCTGGATTAGCAACAAACTGGGTGTTGTTGATACTAAGCAAAGTTAGTCCGGCCAGCATTGCGGTGCGTTTATTGCCATCTATGAAGGGGTGATTGGCAATAATACCCATGATAACTGCCGCAGACTTTTCATATATGGTAGGGTATGCCTCATCCCCCATTACAGTTTGGGTTTGAGTAGCTAATACTGCTTCAAGCCGACCTAAATCACGCAATCCCTGGGAGCCACCTGTTTGCTCGACAACCAAAACATGGATTTGTAAGATCTGCTCCAGGGTCAGGGTTATCATCTTTGTGATAAGTTTTTGAAGTCTTGTTTGTAAGCAGCAAGCATTTTTTTGGCCGCGTCAAATATAGCTTGATCTTGAGAGTCGGTATTTTTGCGGATAGCACGAACAGTAACCTCTACTTTGTCACCTAGCCTGAGACCCTGGTGTTTTAGCTCATCAACTGGTAGGGTAACGCCCTCACTAGAGCCAATTTTTATAATCTTTCTAACGCTTGTAATCATAGCGTTTATTATAACAAAATTATAATAACCTCACAACATCCACTCTGCAGGGAGTCTCCTTGCAAAGATAGTCTTAATTGTTTACTTTCACACTATTTTTGTGTACACTGTTTTCGTATGAAGAACATCACACTCAGCGCAGACGAAAAGTTAATCGAGCAAGCCCGGCAGACTGCTGCCCAAAAGGGTAGTACGCTAAATAAGGAATTCCGAGCGTGGCTCGAAACCCAAACTGTGCCCGGCAAGGTCCGGGCGGCCCAGTACAAAAAATTACTACTCAATATGGCCCATGCCAACGCAGGACGAAAATTTACACGAGCTGAAATGAACCAACGCTAGGTGTTATATGGCAAGCAACCCACCTATATTTATTGACACCAACATTTGGGTATACCAGTTCGACCACACCGACAAAGTAAAACAAGCAAAAGCCCAAGCTCTGATAGAACAGTTGATACGTAGCGAGCGAGCCGTGGTGAGTTCGCAAGTGGTGCAGGAGTTCGCAAATGTCGCACTGAACAAGTTCAAAACGAAGCTGTCACCTAATGAACTCGAGACATTCTTGGGTCAAATCCTAAAGCCTCTCTGTCAACATTTCCCATCTTTTGAGTTTTATGAACGTGCCCTAAAATTATTGCAGTTGTACAGCCTTAGTTTCTACGACTCGCTGATTGTGCAAGCTGCCCTGGATTTAGATTGCAAAACACTCTACAGCGAAGATTTACAGGCCGGCCAAACCTACAGTGGCGTAAAAGTAGTGAATCCCTTTTTAGTCCCTAGTTAACAGTCCCTAGTCCACAGTTTGCAGAGAGTCTCCTTGCAAACCATGTATGCCTGATTCTAGGGAAGTTATTCCTCTTGCCCTTATCTGATTAACGCTTATACTTAGTAGTAAGTAATTATGGCGACGTATAAGGTTATCCAGGATATTGAGGCCGAGGATAAGTTCTTAGGCCCCCTTACGCTCAAGCAATTTATCTTTGCGGCGATTACTGCCATCTGCGCCTATATGGCGTTCTTTTTGTTTACCAAAAAACTATGGTACATCGCCCTTATCCTGGTTCCTTTTATTGTGAGTTTTGGCTTTTTGGCTTTTCCATGGGGACGTGATCAACCCACAGAAGTATGGCTGGCCGCAAAACTGCGCTTTATGTTCAAGCCACGCAGAAGAGTATGGGATCAGGATGGTATTGAAGAATTGGTCACTATTACTGCGCCAAAAATAGAAAGCCCGTATCAGAGTAAAGGGCTCAACGAAACAGAAGTGCGAAGCCGGCTTCGAGCGTTATCGACTACGCTCGACAGCCGCGGCTGGGCAATCAAGAACGCGGCGCTGAATATGTATACCCAGCCAGCTTACGCAACGACCGGCTATCAGCAGCAGACCGACCGGTTACTTGACCCCTCGTCCGTTGCACCAGTGCTGCCAACCGTAGACATTGGCGCAGCCGACGATATTATGGATGAACAATACAACCCCACTGCCCAAAAACTCGACAGTATGGTCAACGCCGCTGCCAGGCAGCATAAAGCCGCTGCCGTGGAGCGCATGGAAGAAGCCCGAGGTGCAAACACCACAAAAACTGCTCACTCAGAGCCTGCACCGGCACCCGACTACTGGTTTATGAACACGCCACCCCCACCACCGCCAAACTTGGCTACGTTTACTGCTCATGTGTCCGAAGCTCCGCCGCCAAATCCTTTTGAATCCACGGTAACAGGCCAAGACGAGCAAGCCTTGCTCAATAAGGTGCACAAGGATAAACTTGATACCTCAACTGGCTTTGCGCACATGAAAATTATTGATCCACTGGGCTCTAAACCAGCCCCACCAAAAGCCACAAGCGGAATGACAGAGGGCGGAGTTCCTGATAAAATAAGGCTGGCGAGAAACAATGATCGGTCCGTGGCGAGCCTGGAGCGTGAAGCAAACCAAAAGCATAAGACCAAAGGGCAGTCTACGGATGAAATCGTGGTTTCTTTGCACTAATTGCCGAGCAAATTCTTTGGAGGGTGGGCTAGCCAAAATATGAATCCGTCGAATCCATACCAACCCCCGCAGGGTCCTCCTAACACGGGCCCGTATCCACCACCAGGCCAAACGGGGATGCCACCTCCGCCGGGCTATAGTCCCGCGCCTCCGCAAAGCGGCTACCCGTCAAATGCTACGCAACCACCCGGCCAAGCAGCCCCAGTCCCTGGCCAAGTTTCCGGCCCAAAGCTTGATAAAGCCAAGAAAAATCCCAATAGCACTCAAAATGCTCTGAAAATTGCTGAAGTTCGGGACGGTATAGTGATAATGGATGATGGGTCATTTCGTTCAGTGTTGATGGTGAAATCTATCAACTTCGACCTTATGAGCCCTGAAGAGCGTGAAGCAGTCGAGTTTGCATATCAGGGTTTTCTGAATTCTTTGTATTTCCCTATCCAAATCTTTATCCGCTCTCAAAAAGTAGATCTAACCCCTTACTTGCAAAAACTCGATAAAATCCGCAGCGAGCACGAAAACATGCTGCTGGCACTGCTCATGGAAGATTACATTACCTACATGGACGGTCTAGCCTCCGAAACTAACATTATGGACAAGAAATTTTATGTAGTGATCCCGTATTATCCCTCACAAGACGTCCAAAAAGCACTGGAAGCAGGTAAGAAAGTCTTTGGTGGATTCGGTGACACCAAGAAGAAGCAACATGTCACCATCAACGAAGCAGACCTGGAGAAAGGTAAAGCCGAGTTACGCAACCGCGTGCAAGCCGTATTGAACGGCCTGTTGCAATGCGGCATCCAAGGCTTGCCACTTGATACCCAGGAATTAATCGAGATGTACTACGACACCTACAACCCTGATACCGCCACCCGCCAGCAGCTCAAGAACTTTAATGATTTGACCGCACCAATTGTGACGAAAGGCGCCGGTATGGCCCCGCAGCCCAACCTCGAAAAGGAGCTGAAGTAATGGCTTTCGGCAAGAAGAAGCAACCGACCGACCCTGCAGCTATTGCCCAGGCACAAAGACTGCAAGAAGAGCAAGAAGTCCAAGCGGCTTTCCAGAAAGGCGTAACCGCTTTGCGCGACTTTATCGCGCCGAGCTCACTGGTATACGAAAATGGCTTTTTCCACCTTGGTACCCGCTTTGCCCGCACCATGTATGTGTACGGCTACCCCCGTCAGGTGATGACCGGCTGGCTTAGCAGCATGGTCAACCTTGACGAAGTAATTGATCTCACCATGTACATCTACCCAGTTGACAGCCAAGTGATTTTGGAGAACTTACGCAAAAAAGTCACCCAGCTGGAAGCTGGCATCCAGATAGATAACGAAAAAGGCCGTGTCCGTGACCCAGGCAAACAAGCTGCCATCCAGGACGCTGAGGAAATGCGTGACAAATTGCAGGTTGGTGAAGAACGGTTTTTCCGCTTTGGACTGTACTTTACTCTCTATGCGAATACTCTGGAAGAGCTCGACTTTGTCACTCACAAGGTTGAATCATTACTCGGTCAACAATTGGTATATTCCAAAGTGGCTTCGGCCCAGCAAGAACAGGGCTTTAACAGCACCGTGCCTCAGCTCATTGATCAGTTACTGATCAGGCGTAACATGAACACTGGCGCTATCAGTACCAGCTTCCCGTTTACTTCAGCAGATCTTAGCCAAGATAACGGTATCTTGTACGGCATCAACATGCACAACTCGGGCTTAGTAATTTTTGACCGTTTTACGCTCGAGAACGGCAATTCAGTAGTGTTTGCCAAGTCCGGTGCCGGCAAGTCGTTTGCCGTGAAGCTTGAAGCTTTGCGAAGTATGATGTTTGGTACTGAGATCTTCATTATCGACCCGGAAAATGAATATCAGCGTATGTGCGATGCGGTAGGTGGGGCGTATGTGCGATTAAGCCTCAACTCGGCTACCCGCATTAACCCGTTTGAACTTCCGCAAGTGGTAGACCCCGAAGAAGCTGATAACGCTTTGCGCAGTAACTTGATTACTCTGCATGGCTTACTACGGTTAATGATGGGTGGCGCTCAGGCGCAAATGGTTTCTGGCGGCGTCGCTGCCATGCCCGCACTCAGTCCAGTAGAAGAAGCCGACCTGGACGCCGCGCTGATCGAAACTTACGCCAAGGCCGGCATTACTAATGACCCGCTCACACATACAGCCGTGCCGCCTACCATTGCCGACCTCTATGACACGCTGTTGCATGTAGGCGGTAGTGGCCCTTCGCTGGCACAGCGTCTTCGTAAATACACCAGCGGTACTTTTGCCGGTATTTTCTCGCAGCAATCAAATATCGACATCAATAACCCGATGGCTGTGTTTAATATCCGTGACCTGGAAGACGAGCTCCGGCCGGTCGCCATGTATATCGTGCTGAACTTTATCTGGAATAAAACCAAGTCTGATAAAAAGCGCCGCATTTTGGTAATTGATGAAGCGTGGCAGCTCATGAAATATGAAGATTCGGCCAACTTTATGTTCAGCCTGGCCAAGCGAGCTCGAAAATATAACTTGGGCGTTACTACTATCAGCCAGGATGTAGAAGACTTTATGGGTTCACGGATGGGCCGAGCGATTGTAGCCAATGCCAGCATGCAGCTGTTGCTCAAACAAGCAACTTCTTCGGTAGATGTATTAACCGATGTGTTTAAGCTCACCAGCGAGGAGAGAAAACGCCTCAGCCAGTTCCCAATTGGCCAAGGGCTATTCTTTGCCGGCCAAAGCCATGTGCACATCCAGGTTGCCGCCAGTCCTACCGAAACCGGCCTGATCACGACCAATCCTGAGCAGATAAAGCAGCTCGAGCAACAAGGAGACCTAAACCAACCGGAGGGAACAATAGACCTCGATAATCGACTGTACCCCGGTAGTTAGATTCGACCATTAAAGGAGCGGTGTTTTGCCCGAAGAAGAACACAAAGAAGAACTAAACGAACACGGTGAAGAAGTCAAAGAGCCGCTGTTTGATGGTGATGACAAAAAATCTATTTATGATGATACTTTGGACCGGTCGCGCAGACAGACCAAAAAGGCTGAAAAAGCCGGTAAAAGTCCCGGGCAGCTAAGGGCGGCTGAGGAAAGTGGCGGCGCCAAAGTCGGCAAGGGCAAAGCCGAAACTGCTGAAGCGGGCGCGCTTGGCCAGCACGAGAAACAAATCGGCGAAGGCTACAACGACAGCGATGAAGGCGGGCGGTTAAGCCGCCTCAAGCACAAAGTGGCTGGCTCACGGCGAAAAAAAATTATCATCGGCGGTGGGATTGGTGCCGGGATCGGCGGCATACTTGTTGGCTCGTTTCTGTCATTTTTACCACTCAAAGTCAATCACATCGCCGAGAACTTGCAAAAACATTACTACTCCAGTGGTGAATCGGCCACAGAAAAACGCGGCGAAAAGCTCTTTGCTGATTATTTGCGCAAACACGTGTTTCCTTCTATGAAGGATAAACCCAACTGTAAGTCCACCCTAACCAACAAGGACTGCGTCAAGATTGTTGATACTGACTCACCTTCTAAGCGACTATATAAGGCTTGGAGTGAGAACCGGCTGGAAAACAAACTTGCAACTAATTATGGCCTAACATTCCAGAAGGATGGTGGAGGTGTAAAAATGTTCGTCAAAGGGGACAAAAATGGGATTGACGTCAGCTCGATATCTAGTGGAAAAACCCTCGATGAAGCACTTGAAATTAGCGGAAGAAACGACATACGCTCTGTATGGAAAGATGCATTTAAAAACGAAACCAAAATCCGGCAAATGATGTACCGCTTTAAAGTAGGCCGTTTACTTGAGCGCAAGTACGGTGTCCGCCGTTGTCTGTTTTTCTGCAAAACAACTGATAAGTTTGATGACTGGAAAGATAAGAAGAAAAGCGCCGCCAAAATGCTGATAGTCAAGCGAGTGGTATTCCCGCGGGATGAGCTAGTACAAAAAGCAATGACATGTATTATCACGGCATCCTGTCAGCCTAATGAAGGAGGAGAAGAAGAGGGCAAGGACCACGAAAAGCACCGCGATACGTTTGAAAAAGATGCTGCCAAAACAGTTGAGGAAAGCGGAAATAAGGCCTTATCATTCACTGCCCAGGAGCTTTCTGATGAAATAGACAAAATAATGAAAGAAAATAATGGTAGCATATCAAAATATTTGATTAACAAAACTGCGGAAAAAGTGTTTTCAAACGAGAAACTTATTGAAGGGGTTGCAACCGCTACTGCTGAAACTTCAAAAGTATCGAATGTCATAGGCATTATAGATACTACCGCAAAGTTTATTAAGGCGATTGGGGATGCCGGACCACAATTAAAGAGGTGGACTTACCTAATTAACGGCACTGCAATGGTAACGTTGTATCAAATGTACCGGAGCCATGCCGATGAGCTCAAAAACGCCAAGATAGACGTAGAATTGCTTGGCGGGACAGTAGATACTCTCAGTGATGCTGCCGGAAATGATGAGCACAAAAATCAGGCTGCCGAGGTCAGCCCCCTCTACGATAATCTCATGGCAACCCCTACGCCCGTGAAGACTTCTGTACTTAACTTATTATCCCCAACCGCGTACGCCCAAGGTACACAGGCAAAATACACCTGTGATGACAATCAGCCGATTGCATCAGGGGAGCTTGTTTGCCCAGAAGAAAAATTAATTCCGGATAACTTCATTACTAAGTTTTCTGCGTTATTCGATAAGCCACCCCTAAACTTTTTGAAAGGCGCCGCTGATGTCTGGTCTAAGACTGTAGGTGCCGGCATAAAGGCAGTTAGCGACACCTTGTCGAAAATTACTGACGGGATACTTGGTGTAATCCCGGGCTATGATACCATCAAGGACAAGTTTGCCGAGATTCTTGGCGGTTTTGTACAAAGTGTTTCTAAGTACTTCATTCCTGATCCAATTTATGACGGTATGAGTGGCGCACGAACCTTTAATATGGCGGCCGGTGGTGCTGATGTATCTGGTAATGACTTTGCCCACTACGCACTAGGGGGTAAAAAACTGAGCGATGCCGAAGTCGCTACTATCCGCACTGACCGTATACAGGAAGAGCAGGAGACATTTGCTCACAAGAGTTTGTTTGCCCGTATGTTCGACAAAGAAGACTCCAAATCTATGGTCAGCCAACTGGCTATGAGCATGCCAATGAGTTTTAGTAAACTTTCCCGGTCTTCTGTTGCTTCGTTACTCTCAAACCCGATCGGCAAATTGCAGACTGGATTCGGCTCATTATTTATGACTCCAAAAACCAAGGCTGCTACCACCGCTGACCCATTTGGGGTACCACAGTACGGCTATCCGCTTAACGATGCAGCATTTAATGCAGACGGTGATAAATACACCGATGCATATTGCGATGAGCAAATCCAAGTGTGGGCCGATAGTGCCACCAAAAATGATAAAACTGGCTTAGATGAGCACAACGAGGTTAGTCCGTGTCTGTTAGAGCGAGCAGCCACCGGCAGCGCCGGCGGTATCTACAGCACGGACGTTTTGCAGCCTGAGGATTTGCAAGATCCAGGCAGCGGCGGCAGTGCAAGTCCCGGCCAACCCACCGGCAATAATCCTGGTGGCATTGTTGGCGATCCGTTTGAAACTTCTGTAGATATAGCCTGTGCTGCAGGCACTGAAGACGTCGGTGTTCATGATGGTTATAATGATGGCAATCTTGTAAAGATTCGTCTTTGTGCAATACCCGGTTTCTCTAGTTCGAGTAGCGAAAGCACACCGGGCACGCCATATTACGTCAACGGCGCAAACGGTAATGTGCTAACCACATCACGAGTTTCTGGTGCAATTCTCTCGTTATTTAATGATGCAAAAGCTGCCGGTATAACTTTTTCTGCTACTAGTTCTTTTAGAACCATGGCTCATCAACAAGCACTATGGAATGCTCACCCCGATCCTGCATATGTCGCCCATCCGGGCAATTCAAATCATCAAATGGGAGCAGCAATTGATTTTAGTGGTATCGGCGCCAAAGGAGGTGGTTCGTGTAGCTCACGCGCACGTGAACCGTCAAACAATAAATGGGTATGGCTTCACGATAACGCCCATAAATACGGATATAAGCAATATGCCAAGGAGGCCTGGCATTGGGATCCTTCACCGTCAAGCAATCGTTGCGGACCTGACACATAAATTAAATGAATATGAAGAATTATAAAATTATTACTAGACGGCTCTTGATTATGGGGGTCGTGCTGAACATTGTGTTTGGTGTTGCTTCGTCCTTTACACCTTTGTTTGCCGCGCCATTGCCCGAGGATGATCTTCATGCAGCAGACTACGACAGTGTTCACCACAAAACATATTGTGCACCGGGAGGTGGCGAGAGTAGTGATGCAGTAGGGGGTAGCGGCGCCTCTGGCCCACTACTTTCTGGCTCCAAAAAAGTTGCGGACCCATTTCGGGGGCCGCAAATAAAACCAACTGCAATTATGCTTCACTTTACTGAAGGCAAGGAAAAAACTGGTGATCAGCTTGTGGGCATTCTTCGAGGTAGAGAAGATAGTAGGGAGAAATATCCGAACGGTCGAGCAGTACAATTAGGAATTATGGTGGACGGTTCATTGTGGCAATTATCTGAAACACTCGAAACAAAACCTATTCAGACTATGCCGGGTGGACCAGAAGATCCGTGGAATCAAACCACTATCGGCATTGAAGCAGCCGGACATGAATCAGATATTATTGCCAGCCCCATCTATCCCACTTATCTGGGTGTAGTCAAAGAATTAATGGTTAAGTACGGAATTAAGAATGAAAGAGACACAGCAAACCACAAGGGAATATTTGGCCATCTAGAAGTAAATCCAGGAAATACAGATCCGGGCAACGGATTTTTGGCAAAAATTAGGGCTGACCTGGGTACGGCTGATCCAGGACCGGGTACAGCGCCATCAGCAGCAACCCAGGCCAATTGTTGCTCATCAGGTGGCAGTGGCGCTCAAGAGTTAGAAGGACATCGTCTACCCGCCTCTAAAGGTGGCACTATGACAGAGGTTGAGGCGAGAGGCCATGGTGCAGCTATTTTTGGCAATATAGGCGCAGCTGACATGACGGGACCTGATGGCGGTTATTACTACATCAACATGCGTTGGCGTTATGTTAAGGCTCTGTGGAATGGACACACCTCGTCACCAGGTCCGGAGGACAGCGGATGGTACTCGGCAGCACCCCGCAAAGTTCTTGTTACAAACCCTAAAACTCAGAAAAGCGTGATACTAGTAATTGCAGACTATGGGCCCGCAGCCTGGACAGGTACTCCTGAAAATAGTTCAGGTTCGGTACCGCCATACTGGCATGACCCCCAGGAAGAGCCACTACCCGATGGGAGCGGATACAATGGCCGGGTTTCTGGTATGACTCAGGAAGCTATCGATGCATTAGGGGCTGCAGTGTGGGTGTATGGAGAAGGTGACGAACTATTGTACGCTTGGGCACCAGATCAAAATGCGCCTGTCGGACCTACTGCTGGCTCTGCTGCTCCTACCGGCAGCACTAATGGTGCGCCAGCCTCGACTGGATCTGGTTGTGGTGGTGGAGCAGGCGGCTTTGTATTTCCATTAAAAACTACCAAAGCGGATATGACTGCCCAAAATGGGGGCCAATTTAAAGACGGGAAAATGTCTCAAGGTGGTCATCCCTATGCCGCCCACGACATAATGGCTAACCCAGACACCCCGGTAGTCGCCTCGCTGGGCGGAACCGTTTCACACATTGGTGAAGATAAATGCCCTGGGCGGCTGGTCTCTGTTTACAACGCAGAAAACGATGTGACCATATCGTATCTGCACATGAATATGAATACCATGGTTAGCGAAGGGCAAACCGTCCAAGCCGGCGAGCAAATAGGCGTAGTAGGACCACCGGGTGCCGGATGTGGTGTGGCCCACCTACATATTGATGCAGCTGCTGGCCCAAAACGCCCTGGATGTAAAAGAGAGAATTGCCCTCCTGAAAACGCGGCTGTTTTCCGAGCAGGCAGTGACAAAATACAGCTACCTCAAAAACTATTTGAAACTTATAATACATTGCCTTAAAGGTATTGAGAGGAATCTGATGGAGCCATTTAACACCACCAAATCACTAACGAGAAGGCTGGCTGCAATTGGCATAATTGCTCTACTTCTGGTTGCGTTGTTTGTTTTTGTTGTTCATTTTATGAGATCAGACAAAGCAGAAAAAATAACCTACCATGCCACAGAGGCCTTTGCCGGAAATATAAAAGATCCCTTGGTGCTTAGCAAGAATGATGTCCGATTCTTTAATGGAAGGAATTTTATCTCGTTTAACCCAACAGCCGACAAGACCACCAAACTACTACCAGTGGATCTTTACACACTCGCCAGTCTCAGTGATTTTCGTTGGTCTAGTGACGGAAATAAGGTTGCATTTAAAGCAGGACCCCAATCGCCAAATTCTTACTTAGGCAAAATATTAACGCAAAATAAGATGACTTTATCTGCTTCTACCTGGTGGTATGTAGACCTCAAAGGTAATCAAATTTTTCATCCGATAAATAAAAAGCTTCGCGAGGTTTTTTGGCACCGTAATGAATTGGTGACTATTCCAGATACAAGCATCTATGACCCTGACGATGCGGATTCAGTTGGCAGCAGTCTGCCTATTGACGCTATAAACTCACAAGACAATACAAGCCGAGAAATCTTTAAAATAAGTGTGGATGAGAGCGTAGCACTAGGCAAAATTTACGACACCAACACAGACAATCTGTACTACACCCGTTTCAAAGATAACGAGTATATTCTTTACCAACGAGATAAAGCTGGCAAAGAAAGTCAGATATTAGCTAACACTACGAGCGATATCATAGTCTCTGAAGATGGTATGTTGGCCGCGTTCTTCAAAGGCAGTAAAAAAGCAGATGAGGATGAACCAGCACTTGGTGGTATAGGCGCATTTTACATACAGTCTACACAAAACAAAGCAAAAGCTCGTAAGGTAACTCATGATAATGTGGCGCGAAATGTCGCAAGTTTTACTAAAGACAATAAATTTTTAGTGACCCTCGAAAAACCAAGTGAAAACAAAGGCAAGAAAGAGGTTACTCTTACTGAAGTAAGGCAATACGGAGTAGAAGATAATAGCGCCAAATTAATTTCTCCTTCTCTAAATATTCCCCCTAATAACGTAAAATTACTCGTATCACTTGATGATAGTTTTACCGCCCTCACTACAGAGGATGGTATTCGCTATTTATCAAAAGATGAGACAAAGGTTACAAACCCACCGGTGAATGTACCTTCGGGTGATCCGGGAGGGAAAGATGGCTACCTACTTATCCAGTACAAAGACAAGCGAGTTATGATTTCTGTTCTTACTCCACCTATAGAAGCTACAATGAGTAAAGTTAACGCGTATATTAAAAGCAAAGGGGTAAACCCTGATACGCTTGTGTTCATTATTGATACCACTAATATTGAATAGGCTATTTTGCTATAGGAATTATCAAAGCCTTGTCTAAAAAACGTCCTAAAATCGCGTCGGCGTCAGTTGTGGTAATAAATGTCTGATAGTTTTGTAGATGATTGGTAAGCGCGTGACGGCGAGCACCGTCCAGTTCGCTAAACACATCATCAAGCAGCATAACCGGACGCTTATCTCTGGCAGCCTCAACAAGTTGAAGTTCAATTATTTTTAATGACAACACCAATGTCCTGGCTTCGCCACGCGAGCTGTAGTGTTGGGCAAGATTATCATTAATTTTAACTTCAAAATCATCACGGTGTGGGCCACTGCCAGTGTAGCCGCGAATACTGTCAACAGACACATCTCTTTCGAGTTTTTGCAGTAAACTACTGCCGTAGGTTTTTAGGTTGCAGGCACTTTGATACTGAATAGTAACACGCACATTTTTGTTGGCTAAATCACTGTAAACCTCACTCAAACGCTTTGCAAACTTCTCAATTAACTGCTCGCGGTAGTTGGCTATGCTGCCACCCAGTTCACTCAGGCGAACATTCCACGGAAATAATTTATCTTGGTCAAGAGTACCTCTCTTTAGTAAGTTATTCCGTTGCTGCAGTGCCCGTATGTACTGGCGGCGAAGCGTTCGATAGCCACTCAGTGTGCGCTCAAGCAGCGCATCCAGATACTCCCTGCGACCTTCTGGAGAACCACTAAGAAGCAAAAGGTGGTTGGGCTCAAACAGCACCAGAGGCAAGGTGTGTTCCAGCCGAACATTCCGCACCTCATGATCATTAACGATAGTCTTTTTTATTGCTTTGGTGTCGCTGGCGCGGACAAGTACTACTGAGCGCTTTGTGCCATCGTTCAGTGTCACGTCCAGCCTGGCTCGTGGTGAACCATCTTTGATTAGTAAATGATCTTTTGCGCGGTATGATTCATTTGATAAAACCACCTGTAGTGCTTCCAGTAAATTTGTTTTGCCGCTTGCGTTTGGGCCGACCACAATATTTACCCGATCATCAAATTCAAAGCTCTCATCTTGGTAGGAGCGGAAATTCTGAAGGCGGAAGTTGCGGATCATACCGCCTATTTTAGCTTTTTAGCGGCATAATGACATGGGTGTAGTCTCGGTTGCCTGTCTCTTGCAACACACACGGCTCTAGTTTGCCATTAAACCCAAAGGTTACTTCATCGCTGGCAGTAGCGCTTAATGCATCCAGTAGATAGCGGGAGTTTAAAGTAACTTCGCCGATTCCGCTGGTTTGAGCATCCGCACTGGCAGTGTTTTCGCCTAGCTGTGAAGCGACTGATTTAATACTGACTTGGTTCTCTCCTACCTCTAGCGTCACACTACCGGCACTTTCACGGGCAAAAAGGCTCGACACCTTAGTAATGTTGGCAAAGTCAGCCCGTTTCAAGACAGCGCTAGTGGTAAACTTGGTAGGGATAAGTTTTGCATAATCAGGGTATTTTCCATCGATCAGCCGCGTTACTAATTCAATATCGTTAACCTTAAATAACGCCTGTTGATCATCACTGGTGATCTGTACTTCATCATCTGTATCAGCCAGTATTCTTAGTAGGTCTTGCATAGCAGTAGCAGGCACTAGTAGTTCTATGTTTTGGGTGTTTTTGGTAAGCTTTTTCTCTCCCAAGCGGTAACTATCGGTAGCCACAATAACGAGCTGGTCTTTTTGGCTATAAAAATAGACGCCAGTCAGCACAGGCCGAGCTTCATCGTTACTCGCTGCAAACCCCACTTGTTGCAAGCCTTTACGAAGTACACTTGCAGAAACTTTCCAGGTTTTTCCTTCTTTGATTGCCGGCATAACCGGAAATTCTTCGGCTGAAATTCCGTTGATAACAGATTTGTACTTATCAGTTGATAGGTGCAATTTATTTTCATCTAACGCAAGATTAATAATTCCACCCGGGAGACTACTGACAAAATCCTGGGTAAGGCGGGCTGGTACAGTAATTGAGCCTTCTTCGCTTACTTTTGAACCAATGTATTGAGTAATAGCTATATCCAGATTGGTGGCAGCAACAGCTACTCTTGTACCAACGGTTTTGATCATGATATTAGCCAGGATTGGTAGGGTGTTTCGAGTATTCGCTACCCGGGCAACTGTGTTAAGAGCTTTCGCAAGGTTTTCCTGTGTGATTTGCAGCTTCATGTAATCAATCTCCTAAATAGATTTATATACTTAGTCGTTTTAATAAAAGGCTTTGGGGAAAGTGGGGAAAAGGCTTTTGTAACAGAGATAAAAAGCTTGTAAACCAATTGGAAAAACGTGTGTAAAAACTGAGCAGATTTTGTGAATAATTTTTACTGACTGAGTATAAATAATGTGAAAAACACAAGCAGTGAGTATAAATTGTGTACCACCAACTAGAATTATCTTGTTTACCCACAACTATTCCACGATTCATACACAACTCACGCATACAGGCGCTCCTTAATCTCAGCGATTGCTGAGCGGATATCAGCGTCAAGCGACGACTCCTTTTCTATTTTTTCTACAGAGTGTATGGCAGTAGTGTGGTCTTTACGGCCAAGTTCCCGGGCGATCTTTGGGAAGCTTAAATGAAGTTCCGACCGAAGCATATACATAGCAATTTGACGGGGTACCACAATATCCTTATCGCGTTTGGGCCCCAGAATATCATCCAGAGGAATCTGAAAATGCTTCGCAGTACGTTCAATAATCTGCTTGGGACTCAAGTGTTTCGGACGATTTTTACTACTACCAAGTAATCCAGAAGCTGTCTGTAGGTCTGGTTGCAAACCACGCATCTCGCAATAAGCGAGTAACTGATTAAGTGCTCCTTCAAGTTCCCGAACATTTGTTTGCACATTGGTCGCCAGGTATTCCACCACCGCTTGGGGAAGTTCTATCTCATGCCCGCTTGCCTTGGTCTGCACGATTGCACATCTGGTTTCAAAATCCGGGCTTTGCATATCTATGCTCATACCCCAAGCAAACCGCGATCGTAGTCTTTCCTCAAGAGTAGGAATATCTTTAGGTGGTTTATCACTACTGATAATAATCTGTTTATTTGCCTGGTATAAAGCGTTAAAAGTGTGGAAGAATTCTTCCTGCGTTTTATCTTTACCTGATATGAACTGTATGTCATCAAGGATTAGGACATCAGCGTTCCGGTAGAAACCGGCGAAATCGGTATTCTTTTTAAACCGTACTGCGTCAATAAACTCCTGGACAAACTGCTCGGTTGAAACATACACCACATGTGCATCCGTTTTTCGGGCCAACAATGCATTGCCAACCGCTTGGATGAGGTGGGTTTTACCAATACCGACCCCTCCATATAGGAATAAAGGGTTATATTTAGTGCCAGGACTCTGGGCAATTGCCTGACAGGCTGCATAGGCAAGCTCATTACTGGATCCGACAATGAAATTTTCAAATGTATAACGTTCGTTCAACCCTTGTCGGTAAGTATGCGACAAGCCTCTGAGGGATTTTTTGTCTTTGGTTTTTGATGCCGAAAGCCGGTTGCTAAAGCTTTCTGTTGATTCCATAAGTTTTGGTTTGGCAACACTGGCGTGAATTTTATACTCAATTCGCGATGGTTCTACGCCGTTTTTCTTCAGTGTTTCGACCACCAGCGTATTAAATTTGTGCTCGAGCTGCTGCTTGACAAAAATGTTTGCCACGCCAATTACAAGCACCTCATCTTCAAACTCCAACAAGCGGGTATTTTTAAACCAGGTCAAATAGCTGGCACGTGAAACCGACAGTTCGACCTCACCCAGCACTGCTTGCCATAAACTCTCGTCCATTTTACCCTCATTTGTCGCTAAGTATTCCCACTATATACGTATTGCGGTTAGTTTTCCACATGTAAAAATCTTTAAAAAGTAGACGCACGAAAAAATTATCCGAACAGAGAAATATTTTTACACAAGACAAAAGCTTATCTGATAATCTGTGGATAAAACTTGGTGAGCAGTGGAAAACTTGCTAGGATTAGGGGGTAAATATTGTTAATTTCACGAAATGCCAGTGTTCACTTAAACATACGGCAGCCTACTGGTTTGTATATACTACGAACTAGCAAGACAATTCTAATGAAGGAGCAAAAATGCCAAAACGAACCTATCAGCCAAAAAAGAGACAACGTTCTCGCGAGCACGGGTTTTTTAAGCGTATGGCTAACCGGGCAGGTCGCCGAGTCCTGAACGCACGGCGGCTTAAGGGTAGGGCCCGCCTTACCCACTAAGTCGATTGTTCGGCAAAGGCCATTCATGTTGGCAAAGGATTACCGTTTTCACGGCCGAAGAAGTCTAGCCCATGTATATCGAAAAGGGAAAACCGTGCGTGGCTCACTTTTCTCCGTTAGATATATACGGCGCCCCAATGGTTGTTCGTATCGTTGTGCGGTGGTGGTGAGTAAAAAAGTGAGCAAGTCGGCCGTGACACGTAACCGTATTCGTCGGCGCATTTACGAACTTTGCCGCCAGCACCTTAGTGCAGATGCCCCCTTTGATATCATCTGCAGTGTCTTCAGTGAGCAGGTGGCCACAACTTCAGCCGATAAGCTGCGAACTGAATTCCTCCAACAAATGAGTCAAGCTGGCATTGTGAAGCCCGAAGCTCCAATTCGCAAGCATGCTATCATAGACAAAAAGGAGAATTGATGTTCACGACTTTAATCGTCCAGCCGATTTTCAACCTGCTTGTACTAATTTATGCCCTTTTGCCAAGACACAACTTTGGTGTGGCTATTGTCTTGTTTACAGTTTTAGTACGGCTTTTGATGTGGCCGCTGGTCAAAAAACAATTGCACCATGCCAAAGCCATGCGGGAATTGCAGCCTGAACTGAAGCGCATCAAGCAGGCTGCACAGGGAAACCGGCAAAAGGAATCAGCCATGGTAATGGAACTGTATAAAGAGCGAGAAATTAATCCCTTTTCCAGCATCGGTCTTTTGATTGTCCAAATTCCAATCTTCATTGCGCTTTACAGTGGTATTCGCCGTATTGTTGTAAATCCCCAGGCTATTCTCGATTTCTCTTATCCTATCTTACATAACCTTAGTTGGATGAAAACACTGGCAGCAGATATATCAAAGTTTGACAGTACCTTGTTTGGTATAGTCGATCTGACAAAAAGCGCTATTGCCAAAGGAGGAGGTATCTACTGGCCCGCCATGATTATCGTATTGGCCAGCGTGGTTGTTCAGTACTACCAAAGCAAGCAGCTGATGCCGGATACTAAGAAAGGCCGCAATTTACGTAACATCCTCAAGGAAGCAGGCAGCGGTAAAGCGGCAGACCAAAGCGAAGTGAATGCTGCCGTGGGGCGGAGTACACGCTTCTTATTGCCGGGCATGATCTTTCTCATTACCGTCAATATAGCCTCAGCCATTTCACTTTATTGGTTGACTAGTGGCCTTGTCGCTTATATTCAGCAGGCAAGGGTGCTCGGCAAAGACACGGATGAGCTGGAAGAAATTGCAGATAAAAATGACAAAAAAGTCATTGAGGGTGAGGTAATCCCTCCTAAAAACAAACCAAAGAACAAAAAAAAGACACCCGCTTCTAAAAAGAAAAGGAGGCGCTAGTGGAAGAATCAATTACCTTTGCCAAAAAATACCTTGAAGACTTGCTCTCTTTCTTTGGTTTGAACACCGATGTATATGCAACTAATAGCGATGATGAAGTTATTGAACTGCATGTTCCTTCCACCCACCTCAACGGGTTTTTAATTGGCCAAAGAGGTGAGACTATGCGCGCAATGCAATACATGGTGAGTAGTGCACTCAAAAACAATCAATACCCGATTGCCCGTGTCAACATTGACATTGCTGATTACAAGAAGGCTAGGGCAGATCGCTTGAGCGCCAAGGCAAAGGAATGGATCGATGAAGTGGTCTCCTCAAAACAGGAAAAACACCTTAATCCTATGAATGCTGCCGATCGCCGCACTATCCATAAATTAGCCGCAGACTATGGCCTTGAAACCGCGTCCGAGGGTGAAGGTCGAGACCGGCATATCGTACTCAGACCCACTCAAGGTCAACAAGAGAACAAAGAGACAGACAGTTAAGCAGCCTGGTCGAGCGTTTGTTGATAGACTGCGAGAGTTTGTTCAGCCATTCGTTTCCATGAATACCGCCTAACCTGATGATGCCCATTTTCAATTAATTTTTCGCGTAATTTTTTGTCAGCAAGTACTTTGATGATGGTTTTTGCTATGTCTTCGGTATCTTTTGGATCAAAGTAGATGGCAGCCTCACCATAGACTTCTGGTAAGCAAGTCGCATTACTCGACACCACCGGGCAACCATGCGCCATGGCTTCGAGACCCGGCAAACCAAAACCCTCGCTAAGTGATGGAAAAATATATGCAGCTCCATGGGTATAAAGCCACTTTAACTCAGCATCACTCACCCGGTTGGTAAACACCGCACCGCTCACCCCTTGAGCTTGTATCCACCGCTCAAGTTTTCGGGCATGATATTCTTTTTTTCCTGTCAAAAAAAGCTTAAGGGTAGGATATGATGTCTGCACAATGGCGAAGGCTTTTACTAAGCGCTGCAAGTTTTTGTGCGGAAAGGCGGTGCCAACATATAAGATAAATTCACCGCTGGTGTAGGCGAGTGGTGGGGTGGTGGCTTCAGGCGTGGGGAGGTCGGCGGCTTCAGGCGTGACAACTATCTTGCGATTGGTAAAGAGATGGAACTTGGCAACGTCGTCACGCACGTAGTGGGTGGGGACCAAAATAGCCGCGGCCTTGCGGTGGCTTTGCCACATGAGTAAGCGGTAACCTTTCATCCTTAGCCAATGTAGCCACGCGGGTAGTTTCCCCTTCCGGGCATATTTGAACATGGTGAGGTCATGGGTGGTAGTAACTTGTCGCCTGAAATAAAAGAGCGGCTGTTGCCCGCTCATCGTGAAATGCACCAAATCAGCTTTCAATTTATAAAGCTGGCGGCTAAAGGCGATTTGACTAAACGGATTGAAAGAAAACTGCCTGAAATGGCAAGGCACTGGCTTGAAATTTTTTGCAGTGGGCTTCCATGGATCATCTGGCTCGAGCAGAACAGTATAGCGACTCTGCGTGTCGATAAGTTGTAGATATGTGAGAAGACGGTCAACGTATCTACCGGTACTACTACGGCGCATCCGGGCATCAATAACAATATGGAAGGACTGGTGAGCCATAGCATAAGTCTATACAATTACTGGTAATGAATAAACTCCGTTGCTTGCCATACTATTTGGTGCTCGCCTTCGTTGCCTATATGCCATTACATATTTTTGTTGCTCAATCAGTTAGCCTGTGGACAGGCGGTTTGGAGACTTGGAAGGTGGCGAAAGACTTTGTCCTTCTGGGAGGACTGGCACTTAGCATATTATTGGTTATTGGCACAGGAGCGTACAAGAAGGATAATCGATACAAATGGTTATTAGGGCTGAGCGTAGCCTATGGTCTGGTACATCTCCTGGTATGGTGGTGGAATCCGTCAATTGATCCCGGAAATGCCCTACTCGCAACGGCCTATAACTGCCGTTTACCGGGGTTTGCACTGCTTGCCTGGAGCGCAACATTGGTATATCCACGCGAACTACAGATTAAGCCATTGCTACGGCTTACTATCGCTATGAGCAGCCTCGTGTGTTCACTTGGTATTATCCAGTATGTATTACCAAAGGACCTACTGACCCATCTTGGTTACTCGCTCGAGCGGGGAGTGCAACCAGCTTTTTTTATCGACAATAAACCGGACTTACCACGTGTTATGTCGACCTTACGAGACCCAAACTCTCTGGGCGCATATTTAATCCTGCCGATTACCTTATTAACGTTAGCTTGGTTGCGCCGGTCGGCATCGAAACTATTGATCGGTGGCTTGCTATTGCTTCATGGCTGGGTGCTGTTTTTGACATTTTCTCGCAGTGCCTGGCTTGGGGCTGTCGTCAGTGTCTCTCTCGTACTTGGGTGGTACCACAAACGACGGCTTATGCAGGTAGTACGACGACGTGGTCCACTGATTGCTCTCCTTCTGGTGGGTATTACGGTGGGGATTTTTCTTTTACGGGATCAATATGTAATACAGAATGTTGTTTTCCATGCTGACGAAAATACCCGGCAAACAGACTCAAACAACTTACACGTTGACTTTGCTCGGCAAGGCATTGAAGGGATTATAAAAAGACCCGTTGGCCACGGGCCAGGGACAGCCGGCTTGGTATCAATTCGTACCAAGACAGCCGTCATGTTGACTGAGGACTATTATATCCAAATTGGTTACGAGGTAGGCATTGTGGGGCTAATCCTACTCGTGTTAATTATGGCACTGATGGTGCGGTGGCTGATACAGGTTCGTGGTTCTGCTGCACTGGTGCTTCTCGCTTCTTTCGCCGGTATTAGCCTGTGCAGTTTATTGTTGCTTACATGGAGTAATGAAGCAGTGGCAGCCCAGTGGTGGTTGCTGGCCGGAGCAATACTTGGCCTCAGTGCTCAAAATAAACACAGATCAGGAAGTAAACTCCGGCCGAAGTCAGCCTAGTGGCGGCTTACCAGCCGGCGCCATTTGGCGCGAAGGCGTCGTAATTTATAGGCATTTGGCGGCAAATCCCACACTAGGATAGAGGCAATATAAGCTGGACTTACTTTACGCTTTTGCTGGATGCGACACCGTTGTACTAGTGCTCCAGGAAGCAACCATGTTGCCATCACTACTCCCTTGATAGCTGGCCAAACTTCACCGCGGGCAAAGGCACTGAATACAAACGCCTTGTGAGCCAAAACAAATCGGGGTAACACAGTGGGCAATAATTTTTTCGGGACGTTTTTCCATAAAAGTAGCGGTAAATTTTTAATGGTGTGATAAGTTGCAAAACCTTTAATTTTGCTAGTCGTGGCGCTGATTTGATGAGTGGCAACTGCTTTGGGCTCATAGCGGACTTTCCAGCCGGCTAACTGAGCCCGGAAACTTATGTCAACATCTTCATAGTAGGCAAAAAATCCTTCATCAAACAAACCGATTTCCTTCAGTGCTTCAACTCGGTAAAGGCTTGCGCCACCACTCGCACCGAATACCAGTTTTTGCTTATCATATTTGTCGGAAACTGGCTCGTCACGGCCACGTGGATAAGACAACCCCCAGGTAGTATAAATATCACCTGTGCTGTCTATCCTGCTGCTGTCTGCCGAAAGAAACTTACAGGTAGAGATGGCGGTATCTGAATGAGTGTCCAAACACTGCACCAATTGTTCTAGCCATTGTGTATCTGCCTCTGCATCATTATTGAATAAAGCCACATACCTTACACCAAGCGCAATGGCTTTTTTAATGCCTTGGTTGACGCCCCCCGTAAAACCACGGTTTCGGCGGTTCTTTATAAGTATGACTTCGGGGAACCCCGCTTCGATTATTTGTACTGAATTATCCCGTGAACCGTTATCTACCACTATAATTTGGGCCTTAAGAGTCTGCTTTTGCAGGCTGTCCAAACATTGATCTATCATTTGGGCACCATTCCAGTTTGGTACCACGACAGCAACATCGTGTTTCATAGGGTCTATAAGTATTCTATAATAGTTAGACGATTACACCTGCATGAAACATATCTGGTCAAAAAAGAATCGAGCATTACTGAGCGAGTTGGTCCGCACCGACTTTAAGCTGCGCTACCAAGGTTCCGTACTTGGTTATACCTGGTCGCTGTTGCGCCCCTTACTCTTATTTCTTATTTTATATGTGGTATTTGTAAAATTCTTAAAACTGGGCACCGGTATTCCCCATTATCCTATTTATTTACTTCTCGGGATAGTGCTGTGGACCTTTTTTGCAGAAATGACTAGTCAGAGCTTGGGCTCAGTCGTTGGTCGGGGCGACCTTATTCGCAAGATTCGCATCCCCCGCTGGCTAATTGTAATCTCAAGCAGCATATCGGCTCTTATTAATCTTGGCCTTAACATGATTATTGTGGCAGTGTTTATGGTGATTAATCATGTGCAGCCTATGCCGAGCATTGTACTACTTCCCATAGTACTCATAGAGATTTATTTATTTGCACTAGGTATCTCCTTATTTTTAGCAGCGGCATTCGTGAAGTATCGTGACATGAACTATATCTGGGAAGTAATTATGCAGGCATTGTTTTACCTTATCCCTATTCTTTATCCACTAGCCTTGATTACAAACCATACGTTGCAGAAATTATTATTGCTTAACCCTATGGCCCAGGCTATCCAGGATGCCAGAAATTTAGTGATAACAAAACAAACGCTCACTATTGCTGAGTTATATGGTACGCCAGCTATACGCGTGCTTTCATTGTGTATCGTTCTCAGTGTGTTGCTTATTGGTATTTTGTATTTTAAACGTGAAGCAAAATACTTTGCGGAGAATCTGTAATGGTAGAAACAATTATTAAAGTTGATAGTGTTAGCAAATCATTTAAACTTCCACACGAGAAACGTAATTCCGTTAAAAGCCAGTTCATTAATATGTTTCGTGGTCATCGCACATACGAAAAACAGCAAGTACTCAACAACGTCTCATTTGAGATAAAAAGAGGTGATTTCTTTGGTATCGTGGGGCGGAACGGTAGCGGCAAAAGTACCCTGCTCAAGTTGGTTGCCGGCATTTATACACCAGACAAAGGAGCAATTACCATAAATGGACTGCTCACTCCTTTTATTGAGCTAGGAGTAGGTTTTAACCCTGAACTCACTGGCCGTGAAAATGTCTTTCTAAATGGTGCGCTTCTCGGCTTTAACCGTGCAGAAATGGAAGCCATGTACGATGAAATCGTAGATTTTGCAGAGCTGCACAAATTTATGGACCAAAAACTAAAAAACTACTCCTCTGGTATGCAGGTAAGGCTTGCTTTTTCGATTGCAATAAGGGCGAAGTCAGATACGCTACTGATTGACGAGGTGCTTGCTGTCGGTGATTTAGACTTTCAAAAAAAGTGTTACAACTATTTTTATGATCTAAAAAATCACAAGCAAACGGTAGTTCTCGTTACTCATGACATGGGTGCTGTCCGTAAGTTCTGTAATAAAACAGTACTTATCTCAGGCGGTGAAATAAAAAAAATTGGAGCACCTGATGAAGTTGCAAAGATGTATGAAGAGATTAACCTGAGAGCTGCAGAAGGCCGTCTTCAGAAAACTAACGATACGCCGAAGTTTAAAGCAAGAGAGGGTACTAAAGCAGCAGAAATTATAAGTACCCAAACGTTTAATGCTGATTCAAAGAAAATTCAAAACACTTTTAATGCAGACGAAAAAATTGGTGTGAGACTTATCTATAAAATTAATGAAACGGTTAAAGAACCTTCATTAAGTTTTATTTTTCAAGACTCTGAGAACGGTACGGTCTTTGCTACGAATAACTGGTTAAAAAATCAGCCAACTAAAACTGTGCACCCTGGAGATCAAGTGATCTTGGAGGTGGTGGTTAACAATGTGTTTACAAACGGTGAATATACTGTCACAAGTGCAATAGAAAGCACTGACTTTTTAACAATATACGATCGCATAGAACGTACCCATCGCTTTGCTATAGGAGGACATCCTCTTGAACATGCTCACGTCCATCCGCCACATACAATGACCGTTACATACTCTAATCCCAAGAAGCACCATGATTAAGGATCTATTATTTAGACTAATGGTCAAAGTCGGCGGAACAAGTAAAAGAGTATTAAAGCCAGTTGTAAACGCTTACCAGAAATACCGCAAACTAAAAACAAAACTTAGTTATCACCCTTGGGCCGTAGAGAATGAGGAAACTTGCTTTGTTGCTAACGAAGAAACCTCCAAGGTTAAAATCAGCATCGTTGTTCCAACGTTCAATACTGATCGAACTCACTTAATGGAGATGGTTTACTCAGTCATTAACCAACATTATGAAAATTGGGAGTTAATTCTAGTAAACGCTTCGACTAAAAAAGCCTATAAGGAGGCTGTTAAGGCATGTGAAAAAATTGATAATAGGATAAAAGTCGTAACTCCCGATAGTAATCTCGGTATTGCGGAAAACACTAATTTTGGCCTTCAATATACAAACGGTGAATTCGTGGCTTTTTGTGATCATGATGATTTATTGCATCCGTGTGCTCTCCACTGTATAGCTCATGAGATTGAATCACAGGGAGCAGAGTTTATCTATACCGATGAAGATAAAATTGACCATGAAAGCTCACGCTACTTTGATCCACTTTGCAAACCAAGATGGTCCCCACAATTATTGGAAAACCTTAACTACATTAATCACCTTACTGTTATTAAGAGAAATATGATTGAGCATGTCGGTGGCTTACGTCCAGAATTTGATGGCGCACAAGACTATGACTTAAATTGGCGAGTTATTGATATTTGTAAGCCAAAAATTAGCCATATTCCCCATGTTTTGTACCATTGGAGAGCAGCCAAAAGCTCGACTGCAAAAGATATTTCAACAAAGGAATATATATTCGAAGCTGGCGTAAAAACTGTCAATGAACACTTCAAACGACTTACTATAGATGCTCAAAGCACGATAATGAAAGGTAAGCCAGGCTTTTACAGAACGGTATATAAACCTATGGAAGCTTTTACTGTTGCCATAGGTCCAGTTGATCAAAGCTATGAAAGAATTTGCGCCTGGTGGCTTGACCAACTTATAAAAAAGGAACTTAAGAAACCTAGGATACACTTAATAGTCGGTGAGTGGTACCGAGAGTATGCGCCCAAAGACCTAGCAATATCCTTTGTGCCAGCAGAAACAACTGACTATTGGAGTAATGCCCAAAAGGCAATAGATAGTGAAGTAGTCCTATGTTTTCAACAGGCAGTTCTTCCAAAAGAGAAAGGAGCTCTCATAGAGCTTGCAAACGTTGCCAACGGAATTGATGATTCCCTCATAGCACCAGTTATTGTGGGTAAGGACTGTACTATTTTAGATGCGGGACTTGTGGAGTCGGAGTATGGTCTTCAGCCACTTTTTAAGGGTTACAAATATGGTGAAAACACCATCTTGGGAGACACAGATTGGGTGCGAAATGTATCGGCACTCACTTTAAATGTGTTTGCAACAAAACGGAATACTTTACGAAAGCTTATTGCTGAACAGAAGGAACCTCAACCTAACCTTACGCTACAATTAAAGGCTCCTAATAATATCCAGTCTGTTATATGGGCTCATGCAGTTGGTTATTACAAGGGATTCTTTCGCGATATTCAGGCCAGAGACCAGTATTTTAATCCTCAAGTTGATGACGCCTCATATGAAATAACAATGAAAACAAGCTCATGGGAAGGCTATGATGGCAGATCAGAAAAGTGAGAGAGTAGCTTTTATAGTCGTTGGTTGGAATAACTGTGACCTTTTGCCAGAGTGCTTTGAGTCTATCAAGCAGCAAACGTACAGAGATAGCATAATAATATATGTAGATAATGATTCATCTGATAACTCAGTTGCGTATACCAAGAAACATTATCCGAATATTCAGGTGATAGAACCTAGAAAGAACACTGGCTTTGCTAAGGGAAACAATATAGGTATTGTGAAGGCCCTCCAAGATGAGTCCGTAAAGTACGTTGCGTTACTCAATACTGACGCTCGTTTAGACGCGAAATGGACACAACAAATTGTGACTTTCGCGCAACAGAAACCGAAGGCAGCATTATTACAAGGGACAACTCTTGACTATTATGACCATAAGGTCATTGATTCTACTCATATCTTTGTGTCTCATAATGGTCAGGGTACTCAAGGAAATTGGCGTTACTATGTGACAGACGAGAAAGGTCCTCGTAAAGTATTTGGTGTAAATGCGGCGGCATGCTTGATAACTCGAAATTTTATTAAAGCACAGCCATTTCATGACCAGCTTTTTGACGAAGCACTGTTCATGTATCTTGAGGATATCGATCTTGCCGTCCGGGCCACACTTATGGGATGGGACAATTACCTTGTTCCGAAGGCAAAAGCATATCATATGGGCTCTGCATCATCGAGCAAAAACCCTGATTTCTCTTTGTATATGACTTTTAGAAACAACAGTTGCATGCTGTTTAAGAACTTTACTTTCAGTATGATAGTGCGGATGCTGCCAAGACTTATCCGAGGTGATATAGATACGATAAAAACATTGCGTCGCAGAGGTAAGAGACAAGCAAGTTATAAAGTTATAAAAGGTAGGCTGATCGGTTTGGTTAGACTACCGTTATTTATTAAAAAACGTTATACGATGAATAAAAATCGTTCCGTAGACTCAAAGTATCTTTGGATTCTTATGCGGAAAGGATATTGATTACAGGGATCCGTAGCCGGTAACTGCATGGCTCAACCAGTACTGTTGATTGGTTCCCCACGTATGCACTTCAATATTGCCACTCCCAGTGTTGCGGTATTTGACCAAGACTAACTCGTCAGCATCCGTTCCAAATATGTTGGCGCCCATTATTTCTACATCATTTGGATCAGCTGCCGGGTGATTAGTGGCCACGTTACTCAACCAGTACTGTTGATTGGTTCCCCACGTATGCACTTCAATATTGCCACTCCCAGTGTTGCGGTATTTGACCAAGACTATTTCATCCCGGTTATCTCCGTATAAGTTCGCGGCAATTACTCTTGCGTCTGCGGGGTTTACGGCCGGGTGATTAGTGGCGATATTAGATACCCAACCCTGCTTGTCAGGTGTCCACGTATGCACTTCAATATTGCCACTCCCAGTGTTGCGGTATTTGACCAACATGAGTTCATCTCTTCCGTCACCATTCATATCACCTGCGATCACTTCGCCGTCAGCAGGGTCAATTGCCGGGTGATTGGTGGCGATATTATATGCCCAACGTTGATATGTGTTATCCCACACATGGATTTCAATATTGCCACTCCCAGTGTTGCGGTATTTGACGAAAATAAGCTCATCCTTATTATCCCCATATACATCAGCAGAAAGTATTTTTCCATCTGCTGGGTTTACGGCCGGGTGATTGGTAGCCACATTTGTGTACCAATATATAAGATTCGGCTGCCAAGTGTGCGCCTCTATACAAGCGGAACCAGTGTTATTCGGTAGTATTAATGAGAACGTGTCATAACCGGTTGGCGTAAATTGATTTGGTATAACTTTACCTCCAGTAGGCGCACCATTTACATTCACACTGTTCTTACATGAATAATCAGGCGGACCGAAAGTACTACCAAACCAATCATTGAATAAACGCCAGAAATTACGGTTCCCGTAAGCACTACAACCGTCGCCTGTACCATACAGGTTATTTAATGCTGCAGCGTTTGGCTGGTAAGGTGTGTAATTGTATAAGCCCGCAGTTGCTTGATTTTGAATATATACTACTGAACTGCCACAAGCAGCGTTAGGGTTGTATTGAATATTGGCATTCATGCCTGCCTTAAAATTAAACAAGTTAGAGTCTCGAGCGTAGCGTTTGAACTGGCGAGCGGCATTGTACACTTGGTTAAAGAACCCGTAATATTCTGTATCACAAGGAGCTGAATCTGGACACCCATAACCCGTGGCACTTCTGTATTGAACTGGCCAGGGCCAGTCGTCAGTAATGAGAGACTGTTCTTTTTGTATGAGGACAATCAGTACTTGTGGATTAATGCCACAACTTTGTGCTACCCACGAAATAATTTCTGCTGCAGAAGCCCCGGACGCGATTAATCCGTTACACAGCCCTGGCTCTGCTGATTTTTCTGGTATGCTTGTGTGATAGTCTTTTAAGCATGTAAACGGGGTCGAGACGCCATGCGCGGCAGAGTATTGAGCTCTTGTTTGGCCCGAAGAATGCATCTGAGTACCCCAAGTATCGCAGGTAGGTACCTTTGCATTTAAAAATATTTGGATGTCACTTACTGACATGGTTGGCCCACTGAAGAACTTAGCATCATCAATTATTCTCCCAGACTGAAATTCACCACCGGATAGAGCAAAGCCTTTGGGGATAATTAAGAACAAGGATAATGCAATGAGACAGGAAAGCTTTATTGTTGTTCTGTAGGTTCTGTTCATCATAATTATTTTACTTCTAATGTTTGGTTTTGTGAGTTCCCTTGGGCGGATCCTGATGAATAAGCGAGTGTAACTATCCAATTCCCAGCAGAAAGCTTTGATCTGCTAATTGAAATAAAACCGCAACTTACGTTTTGAGCGTTTATTGTTGCCTGTTTTGATTCGCTCACTTTTTGGTTATCTTTTGATAATGTTGCGGTGCAAGTACCACCTTCCTCAAATACTCCTGCTACATAGCCACTTATTTCAACGTCTTGAGTTTGTAGATTTTGACCCCATGAGCTTATAACGGGTGTAACACTTTTTTTCTGACCCGAAGAAGGAGGCGCCGTAGTACCTGAATTATCGTTTTGACCTAGTGAGTCCTTGTGAGCTTGTGTTTCTTCTTTCTCTTGCTTGGTTGGAGGACCGTAATTTATACCCGTTCCATTGCTGGACGGGGTTTTCTTATGTAACCACGGTAGGGTCAATATATTTGCCTTATAAAGACCACCAATAATTAGGGCAGAGAAAAAAATAACACCGAAGCCAATAAGTAACTTATTTCTTGTTGCTTTCCTACTTCCTTTGGTGTTTTTTATGCGATAGTTGTTCATTCCATATTTGTGTTGACTGACTGTAAGGTTATAATAACATAAACACTTTACATTAGTCAATATCTAACAGGACGAGTTTAGCCGTTAGTTTAACGAATAAATATAAAAACTTTGTAGCGGATAATCAATTTGTTTTACCAGGGAAACACAGTTATCTTTAAGCTCTGCGGCGGCTAAAAGATAACGAACCTGATGGTTTTTCAAATAACTACTGCATGGCTCAGTTCTGACCCGAAAAATATCTTGACCGAGCAATTCTAATTGAGTGGGAGTGTTGGCGTTTGGGTTCCGATCAAAACTGAAACTTGTGTGAGCGTAGCGATTATAGATAGCTTGTTGACTTCCGTTGTCTGCATCACGCCACAATGGAAGTTGAGGATAAGTGTAGACCGCGGATAATGAGTGACCACCATTCATAAACACAAAGTTCTCCAATGTAGAATATTCTACTGCCCATGTTGAAGCACTGTCCTTTTTAGCAATATTCTGTATTGCTTTTGATACTGGGGTTTCTGTCAATACATGAACACCTTTATATAAAGGGTTAACCTTATATGTCATATAAAAGCTAAAAATCATTAACACGAGTATGGCCCACTCAAACCGTTTTCTAAGTAATAAGTACAAGCTAATAGGTATGGGTGCAGACAAAATAATTGCTTGTGAAATTCTTATGAATCCAGGCGATAGATGTCTGACGTAAAGACTTAGGGCAGATTCGATTAGAAAAACAGCAACAACGTATCCAAGGACAAGTCTTTTATTGATAATTTCTTTTTTAAAGTGACTGTACAGACGAATAAAGAGGACTATTTGTAAAATATTTAAGAGGCCGAGCCCAATGAGTAGACGTGAGTGAGGGACACGACTAAGGAAAGTGAGCTTACCTATAAAATCAATATGTGGAAGGAGTAACCATATAAGACCAATCAAGAACGCAATATTCACAAACAACAGTGAGTAGCTGAGTTGTCTCGTTTTTCTATATTGTTTTAATAGTAAGTAAAATGAGGGTAAGAGGAGAAACGGAAGAAGTAAAATAAAGTTGGAAGCTTCGCTTGGATTTGTAACTTCATGATTTATCCTATAATTTACAGCTTTTGTTGGTAATTGCAGCTGTCCCCCCAGGTTATTAGCGAAAAGGTGGGTGAGATCAAACCCACCGCTTTTCTGAATACGATTTCCAGGGTATGTAGTATTTTGTATGCTTCGTATGACATCCATTCGGCTATGGACAAATAGAAACGTAATCATTCCTGTAATAAGAGCAGCTGCTGATAAAATAGCCAATTTTTGCCATAAGATTTTCGTTGGTAGTACTTGCCTTTTTTCTAATAAATAGCCTATTGCAAAGCCAGCCATGGCAAGTAAACAAGCAATTTGAAAGGGGGGATAAAAAACGAGAGCAAAACAAGATAGTAGGTACGCAAGCAAAAGTCCCCAAAGTACACTTATCCATTTTCGCTTTTCAGAGAGAATTTTTATAAAGACTACTCCTGCGAAAAGCGAGTAATATATTGGTCCAACTGTTCCATAGAGATACCACCACTGTACGAAGGGGCTAAAGAATACGAAGAGAGATATACCTATTGCCAAAAATCTTTTACGAGGTATTAATGCTAATACAAAAAAATAACAACTAAGAATGAGCAGGTATGCTGTAAACCACCATCGAAAAGCAAAGGCATAGTCAAGTGGAAGCACAAAGAAAACTAGATTGTGCGGCTTGAAAAGCTCTGACCAGCCCTTATAGGGAACATCGATTAAAATAGACATATTCTGCCCATTCCCGACATTTTGATTTATCTCACGAAAACCATTATTCTTTTGAGCAATTGTCATTGGGGTGTTTATGAGCCATTCATCTGAACGAATAGATTGTGGTTCGTTTACTACAAGTTCGGGGTCATTCTTTTTACCATAAAATAGCGCGTAATAGGACCCAATAGAACTGCCATTAATCTTGCAGACAGTTAGAAGTATCAAAAGGATGGTCAAAATAACTGGAAATAACCAGATACTCCGAATAAACTGCTTCAAGCGTGTCAATAAAGTACCCCAATACTCAGACTGTTTCGACTTTAAGGCCATTTAATAGTAAGTTTATCATGACACTTCTACAGGATGGGGCACAGAAGCTATTTACCAAGATTCAGGAAAATAAGCCCACCCAAGATTAATGCAATGCCGATAATTTTCATTTGTGTAAATGTTTCTTTGAAAACCAGATATGAACCAAAAAAAATGAGTATGTATACAAAAGCAGCGGCGAGTGGGATGATGTAGCCAAGATCATTTTTAGAAATAAGATACATATACATAACAAAGCTTACGGCATATAGAAAAATACCCAGGATTGAATAGGCATTAATATTTAGTTGCAATTTCTGATTAGCTAGACTTAGAGGTAAACCGTTACGCGTCCCTAGCTTTAGGATAATTAGTCCGGCAGATGTTGTGAGCACGTAAAGCCCGAGAATTAATTTTGAAAGCATGTGTTCTGTATTGTACAAAATTTTAATTGAAGATGAAATTATATAGCTGCTGATAAATCATATTTCTTTCAAAATGCTTGAAGTGATAATCACGAGCGCGCTTACCCATTTGGTTTCTTTGATTAGAAGTAAGATTATGTAATCGGTTAATATTGTTTGCGAGAGTTTTCCAGTCTCCCGTTGGACTTGCATAACCACATTTAATTTTGTGGTTAATTAGGTCTTGAACTTCTCCATCCATAGCGAGAATGATGGGGCGACCAGCAGCTATGTAGGACATAACTTTTGCTGGTATGGTTGCTTCTAAAAGCTCGCTCTTTTTTAGACAAGCAATGAGTACATCGGCAAGGGGGGTATATTTAGGAATGTCGGTTATCGGTTTAAAACCTTCAAAGTAGAAGTTTTTAGATAAGCCTAGAATGCTCACTTCTTTTTCTAACCAGGGCTTTGACATACCGTCGCCCACGACAATCCAATTGATATCATGCACACCCTGTTTGTCTAAATACTCAGCGGCCTTTAGTATTGTTTCAAAGGATTGGGCCGGACTTATATTGCCGGTGAAGAGAACATTGAAACCATTCTTGAACCTTGTCACTAACCCATTATCTTGAATATCATTTTCATATATTTTTTCGCAGACTTGGGGTAAAACAATAATTTTGTCTTCCGGAAGATCAGTGAAACTTAATAAGCATTCTTGCATCTTTTCGGAAAGGGCAATGAGCTTATCAACATTTCGGTAGTGCCACCGCGAAACCTTCGTCGCAATTTTGCGAGTCAAAGTATTTTTAATATCAAGGACAGAAAATAAATTTTCTGGCCATAAATCTAGTACATACATAGTAGTCTCTATCTTCTTAATCTTTCTGAGAAAAATACCAACAATACCCATCATTACGGGCGAAGTTTGAAAAATAAAGATCTTATCATAACGTTTAGTGAGCAACCGTGGTAGATGGAACAAACTCGCAATCGGGAAGGAAATATAGTTAACAAAAATTCGGAAGTCCGAATTATTCCCACGTGGAATTTCAAACGCTCGTCTTATATTGACATTATGGTGTTGTTGCCTCCGGTTCTGGAAGTATGAATAATTCTGATAGAATTTTCCCTTGGGATAATTAGGGATTCCACATAACACATCAATCTCACAGTCTTTGTCAATCAAGAAATCACATAGATCGTTGATGCGAAAGGCCTCAGGCCAAAAATGCTGTGTTATCACCAGAATCTTCTGATGTGATCCGGACTTACTCATCTATTGGTTTTCTTTTTCTCAAATAAACCGACGAAGATATCACCCTTGTTTTTCATTGAACAGTATCGAAATAAAAAATACCAAATATCATGCATACGTCTTGATATAAAACTCATCTCAGATTCTGGTAAAGCGGCGTAGTTTTTGTAAAACATATTTGTTACATTCCTTAGTATCGGCGAGTGAAAAGGGAAGCCGGCATAAAACCTTTTCACTGTTTTGTAACCTTGAGCTTCCATAAAGGTTTCAATCTCGTCTTTTTTAAAATTACGAACATGACCTATATGTACTTCGTATGGACGCATTCTTCCTACAGGCGACGAAATTATCATATAACGATTATTGATATTAATAAGTTTCTTTGTTATATCCTGCCAATCTTCTATATGTTCAAGGAAATCAAAAGCGGTTATAAGATCAAACCTTTTATTACTTTTTGAACTGGTGACGTCAGAGGTTTCAAAATTAAGGTTTTTTATGCCACTTTTTATTTTGTGATAGTTTATCGCGGCTTCAATACCAGCTTTGGAAAAATCATAACCAACAACCTTTGCTTTCGGAAAATACTTTGCCATGGTGGCTGTTTTGTTACCGACACCGCAGCCAATATCAGCTACTGATTTTACGGAACTTTTAGGGATTTTTGCCAAAATAATCTCAAATAAATGATCAAACCAACGACTTCCTGCGCTTCTGTACAGGTAATTAATCATGCGTTCATTCCAATACGTTTTGTAATACCGCTGGTTTCTTTGTTTGCTATTCATTTCGCTCCTCTTCTGTATTTTCACATATTAATAATAAATGCCAATAATTTCCCATATCCTCATAGCCATATTATTACAAATATGAACACATACGTTAACTGCTTGAGTATTACTTGATAAGATATGACTGTTTATGGGATAATTACGACAAGATAGGGAGAAAAAATTGAAAGTCTTGATTACTGGAGGAGCAGGATATTTAGGGGGAGCTCTCACTGACTTATTGTTAAAAACAAAGCATGAGGTACGGGTATACGATGCGCTCATGTATGAAGAGGCTTATCTAAAGGAAGTGCCGTTTGTATTGGGCGATATTAGGAACAAAGCTCATCTAAAAGAGCAATTAAAGTGGGCAGATGCAGTAGTCTGGTTGGCTGCCATTGTGGGAGATGGAGCGTGTGCGCTCAATCCTGATATTTCTACTGAGGTGAATCAAGAGACAGTGAAGTGGTTAGCACGTAATTTTGACGGTAGGATAATATTTATGTCGACATGCTCGGTATATGGGGCACAAGACGGCATACTTAGTGAAGGTTCACCCACTGACCCTCTCTCTGTGTATGCAGTCACAAAACTTGCTGCCGAAAAATACTTACAGGATAAGAATGCCATAATTTTTAGACTCGGAACTCTTTTTGGCCTTGGAGATACATATTCAAGAATTCGACTTGATCTCGTAGTTAACACTCTAACTACCCGTGCAATTATTGATGGTAAACTAAAGGTTTTTGGTGGCGAGCAATACCGTCCATTGCTCCATGTAAAAGACGCAGCGCAAGCTGTAGCAGACAACCTCGAAACTGACCATGCAGGCATATTTAATTTACATAAAGAAAATGTCAAAATTTTAGACTTGGCTAGAGAAGTAGAAAAGGAAATTCCTGACATAGAATTTGAAATTGTGGAGATGAAGTTCCAGGACTCAAGAAACTACAAAGCAAGCAGCCAAAAAGCTCTTGATGCTTTTGGTTTTAGCCCCCAATACGGCGCGATAGATGGCATTAAAGAAGTGAAAAAACTTATTAGTGAAAGACGTATAAAAGATCTGAATAATCCCCGCTACTCAAACCAAGGTTACCTAGAAATGTTTCACACTCATAAATTGGTAGATGAAAATGGCAAATAGGAAGAGCACTCCACAATTAATAAACGGTGGTCTTGCAGTTGACGATAGAGGACAAGTATCGTTCGTGAATGAGTTTGACTTTAAGGGAGTCAAGAGATTTTACATGGTATCAAACCACGCTCGAGGATTTGTACGAGCTTGGCACGCACACAAAAAAGAAGCCAAGTACGTATTAGTAGTGAAGGGCTCAGCCCTTGTAGGGGCAGTCCCTATAGATAATTGGGACCATCCTTCAAAAAAAGCTGAAGTTCACCGCTTCATACTATCCGAAAAAAGCCCCAAAGTCCTCTACATTCCTGCAGGATATGCCAATGGATTTAAGTCGCTATCTGATGATGCACAAATTATATTTTTCTCAACCTCAACGCTTGAAGAGTCGCTCAATGATGATATTAGATATGATGCTCGCTTTTGGGATATATGGTCAGTTGAGGAGAGGTGAACTCTAAATAGTCCAAGAAGGAGGTCTTGAGTGTCAAAACCAACAATAGCAATTCTAGGGGTGACGGGAATGTTGGGCAGTATTACGTTAGACTCATTCGTTAAAAGTGGTAATTTTACGGTTATTGGAACTTATAGAAATAAATCGCTACTCGCCCAACTAAAAAAGTCTTATCCAAGTGTAGAATTCCGCGAACTAGACTCGCAAGAAGCCGATCTTGATCAGATTATGAAGGCAATAGACGGAGCTGAATGGATAATTAACGCGATTGGGGTCATAAAACCCTATATCCATGATGATAACTCAGAAGAATCTGAACGAGCAATTCGCACGAATGCGTTATTTCCCTATAATTTAGGAAAAGCAGCAAAGGCTAGAGAGTCAAAGGTTATACAAATAGCGACTGACTGTGTTTACTCAGGGGAGAAAGGAGAGTATGTTGAGAGTGATTTGCACGATGCAACTGACGTGTATGGCAAGACAAAGAGTCTTGGTGAAGCATATTTAGATAGTATGTATCATATCAGATGCTCGATAATTGGACCCGAGCTCAAAGGGCACCTCTCGCTCATGAATTGGTTTTTAAGCCAAAAGAAGAAAGCTGAAGTTAATGGTTTTACGAATCACCAGTGGAATGGCGTTACCACTCTTCATTTTGCGAAAGTAGCCGAAGGTATAATTTCAAAGAGTATTTCCCTACCTCACTTACAACATGTTTTACCTGGTAATCTTATTTCAAAAGCGAACTTGCTGAGAAGTTTTGCTAAAGAATTCAACAGGGGTGATATAAAAATAAATGAAGTAGAGGCACCCAAGGTCATTGACAGAACGCTTGCTACAAACGATACAACATTGAATGCAAAAATTTGGGCCGCTGCCGGCTATGATAGCCCGCCAACTATTGAGCAAATGGTTGCAGAACTCGCAGCTTATAACTTTCCTAAGTCATTGAATGTATCATGAAATTATTAACAATAGTCGGTACCAGACCTGAGCTCATCAGACTCTGCATAATAATCAAGAAATTAGATAAACTATGCGACCAGATATTAGTGCATACGGGCCAGAACTACGATAAGAACCTTAATGACATTTTTCTTAAAGAGCTAAACATACGGAAAGCCAATTATTACCTTAATGCAAGAGGTAGCTTTGGTGAGCAGATTGGTACGATCTGTTCAAAGCTCGAACAAATTATAGAAAAAGAAAAGCCAGATGCTTTTCTGGTATTAGGGGATACGAATAGTAGCCTGGGAGCTATCATGGCGAAGCGACTAGGAATAAGAGTATTCCACATGGAGGCTGGCAATCGTTGTTACGACGATCGTGTGCCAGAAGAAGTGAATCGGCGTATTATTGACCACTGTAGTGATGTGCTGTTGCCGTACACTGAGCGAAGCCGCAAGAATTTATTGACTGAAGGTATTGCAGGTCAGCATATTTATGTCACTGGCAACCCGATTAAGGAAGTACTTGATCATTACGAGCCTCAAATAGAAGAAAGCACAATACTGAAGCAACTGAACTTAGAAGCAAATCAATACATGTTAGCTACCCTGCATCGCGCGGAAAACGTTGATATTGATTATAGGCTTGAAAAATTTGTGGAGGCTTTCAATGAGTTATACGAAAAGTACCGCCAGCCAATAGTCTGGAGTGTCCATCCTCGCACCAGAAAACAACTCGATACCATGAAAAATCTTGCACTTCATAAGGGCGTACAGGCTATAGCACCATTGGGATTGTTTGATTTTGTGAAGCTAGAAAAGAATGCCCGGTGTGTATTAAGCGATAGTGGTACTGTGCAAGAAGAATGTGCTATCTTTGGTGTCCCTACTGTGACTTTACGAGATACTACAGAGCGTCCAGAGACAATTGAAGTGGGTAGTAACTTTATCTCAGGCTGTGAACCGTCAGCAATTCTCCGCGGTGTGCAGGCAGTCATAGAAGCATCCCGAGGGTGGACCCCCCCGCCGGAATATCTTGTTGATAATGTCAGCGATACTGTTACGAAGATAGTCTTAGGTTTTTACACGTAGCAGTTTTGGTTAACTAGGACTGCTACTCACCAGAAAGCTTTATTGAGATTTCTTGATGAAGATCATTGAGCTTCCGCTCCATCGCGTCAGCTTTTGTAAACGCCTGGTTTGCAATCAAGAATGTAAAGATAATACCAGTTATTTGTATAACGTCAAACAGACTTAAAGGCTCAGTTTGGGTAAGGTTATTAGAAAATAAGAAAGCGTATAACGGTCCGGAAAATATTAATCCCGCTGCTATTATTAACCAAATAGCTGCTCGTACAATGAATCGCCGTTTATTAATCCGTCCAACTTTATAAGAAACAACACTACTTGCAAAACCTATTATCACCAACGGTAGGTTCAGCAATATTAATATGAGGTACCTACTCACCGAAAATCTCCAGTATCCTTCTCTCAAGCAAACTTCGCAATATATTGAATGCATTCCAGTTACTTTGACCCTTCGCTTTTGAATAATCAGTATAAATAGTTTTTATAGGGTATTCTCTGATATTCATTCCTTGCTGTTTTGCTCGCCATAACATTTCGGAACAATATTCATAGCCACTAGTCTTCCAACGAAGATTATCAAGAGCTCTTTTTGAGAAAATCCTTAAACCTGATTGAGAGTCTGTTACTTTAATACCAAAGAGCATATACGTTATAAAGCTTAGGCCTCGATTGCCCAGCAACTTAACTCGTGACATGCCTTCGTTATTTATCAAACGACTCCCAATGAGTAAATCTCCACCTTCTTTTATGATAAGTTTGATACCTTCTAGGACATCTTGTGGATCATGCTGGCCATCAGCGTCTAATGTGGCAGCAAGAGTGAACTTATTCTGCTGGGCATAACTCAATCCTGTAGCAGTCGCTCCACCGCTGCCTACGTTAAGTATGTGGCGAATAACTTTAACATGTGGACCTTGGGCCTTGATTGCAGTATTATCGTCCGATCCGTCATCCACAACAATAATCTCAAATTGTAGCCCACTCTCTATAAACACCTGCTTTACCTGATCGATAACATCATGAATAACGCTCGCTTCATTATAGGCAGGTACAATAAGTGCTGCGGAAATATTACTTAGTTTACTCACTACAGGCCATCACTACTGTCCATAATTATAACGTATGCCGGAGAAAAAACAGTTAGCTGCGCTCTAATATGTAGAATGTTTTATTTGGGTAGGAAATTTTCTGACGGAGTTTGAGGCAACTATAGGTCGATTGATAGTCTTTTTCTGCAATGAAGAACCGAACATCCATCTCTTCATAAAATCTCGAACAAGGGGAACCACTAATTTCAAATAGATCTGCCTGCTTTAGCTGTAGAGCAACTTCCTTATTACTGAATTTCGATATTGTATGAGCAAAGCGGTTATATGTATCCGTCTGGGCAGAGACAGGAGAGTGACGCCAAAAATCGTTTTGTGGATAGGAATATATGCCAGTAACTGATGGTGAATTTGCCGCAATTGCCAAGTTTTCATAAACGAGATTATCTACAACTGCCCAGCGGGAGTTAGGATTTTGTAGATGGATAGCCGAAACACTTTTTACAATATTAGACTGGTAAAGTGGTCCGGGTCCTCGATACAGAGGATGTATTAAGCCTGTAGATCCAAGCGAAAAGATGAGCAAAAATAGTAGGGCTGCATATGTTTTTTGAAGCAATAGCAGCAGAATAATAAGAGCAGGCAACAGTGCTAACGGAATGAGAATAAACCATTGGTGTATATAGGCAGGATATAGTTGACGGGTTAATATGCCTATCCATATATTGACAATGCAAGCAAAGGCACTGGTAACGATGGCTATAAGTATTGTATGAGTAGGTTGGTATTTCTTGAGGTGCCTAATAATGAGCACTAACTGCATAAAACTAAGAAGGCCGATACCAATAAGCAGACGCGCATGGGGTACACTTTCGAGGAGTAATATTTTAAATATTATGTCAGTTCTCGGCACAAAGAGCCGGACAATGAAAAGCGAGAAACAAGCCGTAACCAAAGCTAGTGGCCAATCAAGAGGCTTTTCACGCTTTTTTTGTTGGAACAAAAAAAATAGGCTGGGAAGAGTTAGGAATGGTGCAAGCAGTAGAAAGTTTGAGGCTTCACTTTGATTAGCAATATAACCCTTTGCTTTTGCACCGGATTGCAGCTGGGAATCAAGGAAATTTGCAAAAAATGCTCGCTTGTCAAATCCTCCACTTAGCACCATGCGTTTGCCGGGATATACACTTTGTCTTGTGGCTGAAATGGCTTGGCGGTTTGTATATATAAAGCTAAAAGTGAGGAGCGCAAATATAAATAGTGCAGCTCCGGTGTAGAGTATATTTTGGTTGATAAGACTCTTTCTGAAGAAGCGCTTCTCTAAAAAATACCCTAACAAGAATGTGAGCGCGGCAATAGCACACGGAATTTGAAATGGTGGATAAAGTACAATACTGAAACAAAGCAAGCAGTAGGCGAGTAACAAGCTCCACCAAAGCTTCTGTTCGCGAGATGCCTCCCAGAGTTTAATCGTGGTTACAATTATGAAAAGACTCATCGCAATCGGTATAATTGTTGCACTCTGGTACCACCAAAATATAAAGGGACTGAAGAAAAAGTAAGTAGCTAAGCCAGCAGCTAGTAAGCGACGGGAAGGTAATAATATATCTACAAAAAAATATACGCTCATAACTAATAGATAAGCCAGAAGCCACCATTTAAGAGCAAAAGCTATTTCAAAGGGCAATAGCAAAAACCCCAAGTTTTGGGGTTTAAATATAACTGACCAATCTTTGTAAGGTACATCAACAATCACGCGCATGTCTTGGCCATTGCCAACACTTTTATTGGTGGCAGGATATTGAGCCCTAGCCTGTGACTGTGTCATTAAACTTATCCATTCCCATTCATCTGAACGGATTGAACGTGGTTTACCAGCTATTAGGTGTGGGTCTTTACTCGATGGCCCATAAAGATCCTTGTAATGTATACCTGCGGAAGTCCCGCTTATTTGAAGAATACTAAGGATAATAACCCCCATTAGGCATATAAGAGGGAAAAACCAGATACTTTGAAGAGATTGTCTTAATTTATATCTTTGTTTTAGTTTATTTGTAAATAATTTAGCCATTAAAATAGATGACCTAACCTTCTTCATAGTACTATTATCTATGAGTACTTATGATAAAGCGAACAGCTCAATTATTCAAAAACGAAGCTTTTCTGAGGTTTCTTCTTGTGGGAACACTTGCATTCTGTGTAGAGTTTTTTAGTTTCTTTGTTGGATTTAATGTGCTGCGAATGCCCTTAATAGTTGCGAACTCCCTTAGCTTTATTTTAGGGTTACTCACCAGCTTTACTCTCAATAGAATATGGACTTTTCATCGTAGAAACTATAAAAATAGAATACCTCATCAGTTTGCTTATTATATCGCTCTGGCTGGTGTAAATTTAATTCTCACCAATATAATTGTGGAAACTCTCCATGCTTTTGGTGTTGAACCTAATATAGGGAAACTTATAGCTATGGGGGTTACTTCTTTATGGAATTTCTTCATTTACAGAAGTTTTGTCTTTAAGAAACGAATAATCACTGAAGATACTTAAGGAAGACGTAATAGGTATTTACCGTAGCCGCTTTTTTCCAGGGGTTTTGCGATCTCAATGAGCTTTTCTTTGCTGATGAACCCGCGTTGGTAGGCAGCTTCTTCCGGACAGCCAATTTTAAGGCCTGTCCGTTTTTCAATTACACGTATATATTCACTAGCGTCACTCATCGAACCAAAGGTTCCGGTATCAAGCCAGGCTGAACCGCGATCCATAACCTGTACCTTCAACTTGCCACGGTGTAGGTAAGCTTCGTTCACGCTTGTTATTTCTAGTTCGCCTCGTCCACTGGGAGTAACGTTCTTGGCAATCTCAACCACATCATTATCGTAGAAGTACAATCCAGTGACTGCGTAACTAGATTTCGGAGATGTTGGCTTCTCCTCTATTGATTGTGCCTGCATGTTTTCGTCAAACTCTACGACACCGTACCTCTCGGGATCCGAAACTTGATAGGCAAAAATTACTGCACCATCTGGATTCGTACATTCACTTAGACTTTCGCTAAATCCGTGTCCATAAAAGATATTGTCACCTAAGATAAGTGCAACTTTGTCGTTGCCAATAAACTCTTCTCCAATAAGAAAGGCCTGAGCAAGGCCCTCAGGTTTTGGCTGGGCGGTATAGGTGAGATGTATGCCCCAATCAGATCCATCCCCCAAGAGCCGTTGAAATTGGGCTTGGTCATGAGGAGTAGTAATGATAAGAATTTCTTGAATGCCCGCGCTCATGAGCGTGCTGAGTGGGTAATAAACCATTGGCTTGTCATAGATCGGCATGAGCTGTTTGGATATTGCCTTGGTAATAGGATACAGTCGTGTGCCTGATCCACCGGCGAGGATAATGCCTTTCACAGTATAAATAGTACAGAGCGCTCTTCCTCAAGTCCAGTAGGCGGCGTCTGTACACAGCTTTTCCACATTGCTTCCACAGAAGAAAAACGGCTGTGCTTGCATAGGCTCTGCCACGCTGACTATACTGGCCGTCGTTCGTAGTGGTGGAGAGGTAACAATTACTGGTGGGGGATAGGATTTTGATTTGGCGACCAACGATTCTCCTAAATCTTTTGCAAAATCCTGGCGGCTATTTATAACTTTCTTACTAATGACCGCAACTGCCTTGATGGTAGTGAATTTGGCAAATATGCCGAAAACAAAAGCGGCGGATACTGGTGGATACCCTGACTGGAACATGCCCTGTATCACAACTGGTTCTTCTTATGGGAAAACCACTGGGACGGGATATTGGTGCAGTGGTTACCGGTGGGGTAATCTAACTACGAAAGTTGAAAATTCTCCGCGTGGCTATGGGTATCGAAACTGCACTGATTGGGTTGCTTGGAAAGTGCAAGGTTACTTAGGGAAAAGCCCGACTGGCCTTGGTAACGCCAATACATGGGATGACTATGCTGCGGCAAAGGGTTATCGAACAACGAGTGTACCTGAACCAGGTAATGCTGCAGTCTGGAACAGTGGACATGTGGCATTTGTAGAAAGTGTCAACGCAGACGGTACGGTGAATGTGAGTGAATACAATCGCGGTATGGATGGGAATTACGGTACACGCAGCCGTTTACGTGCCGACATTTACGTGGATTTTGACGGAGCAGGGGTAAATAAATACAGCAGCACTGCTGCGCCTGTAGCAGATTCGGATGGTGATCGGGTTCAAGATTCAGTCGATAAGTGCCCGCTTATTGCTGGCAGTATAGATGGGTGTCCAGATGGCCAGCCTTTGGTGGCAACAGTCATGAGTGCCAACAGCACGGGCGCGGCCTATACGCGCGGCGCAGATGGTCGTGTATACACTTCTTGGCAAAATTCACCGGGCAGTAGCTGGGAAGGCTGGGTACCACTGGGTGATATCCGGATAGTCGGCGCACCCATTGCACTAGTGAATGAGAGCAACGGCGCAGAGGCTATCTTTGCTCGTGGTGTGGATAATCACGCCTATACTGCCTGGCAACCAGAAATGGGCAGCGGCACATGGCTATGGGCAGATCTGGGTGGCGACATTGCGAGTAACCTAGAAGTAAACAAAACAATTATGGGTTCCAGTGTGCTGTTTGCCCGCAACTCTCGCGGTGAACTCATTCATTCCTGGCAGCCGCAGATTGGCAGTACCTGGACACCGTGGTACAGCTTAGGCGGTAACTTTGCTGGTGACCCAGAAGTAATGCGCGCCACTGACGGGTCATTAGGGGCATTTGTGCGTGGCTCGGATAACCAACTTTGGACAACATGGCAGACCGCACCAGGGGGAAGCTGGGCACCATGGACAGCCTTAGGAGGCAACTTGACAAGTTCTCCCAGTTTTATAATGAATAAATCAGGTATTGGTGTTGTGTTTGCCCGAGATGCGAGTGGAGGAATTTCCCACACTTGGCAGTGGGCACCAGGCAGTACATGGCGACCGTGGGTGCCTATGAATACCGTGCGGACTAATTCTGGAGTATCAGTAATGATTGAGGACAGTGGTGAGATGAGCATTTATTACGTAGCGGAGAATGGACAACTGATGACAAGTTGGCAATGGGCGGTCGGCAGCGGTTGGTACTCTTCACCTATTGGTAGTAGCGCCATAGGAACTCCAAGCATGCTGAAGGCAAGCTATAACAATACTGCTTCTCAATATGGTCCTAATAATAGTGGCTATATCAGCTCTACCTGGCAAACTACCGCAGGAGGTCTTTGGACATCAGGTGCTGATCCTATTGGTCAAGTACCGCTAAAGATTTTTTAGATTAGCGATATATTTTTGTAGATCCTCGTGCCAATCGTGACTCTCAAAGCCGGTTTGGTGTATTTTGTTCAGGTCAAGCGTACTCTGGAGAGGGCGCGGAGCAATATTAGCCTTGCCGGCAAAATACTCGTCAGTAGAAGTATCGGTGACTGATAACTGGTGATATCCAGCCAGCTGAAAAATTATTCTTGTAATTTCTGCCCAAGAAGCTGGCTTACCGCTGTTTGATACATTGTATGTACCTGCCTCAACCTTGTGCGTGAGTAGATGGTCAATGGCTCGAACAAGTTCGGATGTGAAGGTGAGTCGTCCTATTTGGTCATTGACCACCTTTGGTGATATCCCTTTGGTACCAATATCAAGCATTGTGCGGACAAAGTTTTTGCCTTCACCAATAACCCACGAGGTGCGCAGAATATAATGTGATTGTACCGTTGAAGCAGCAACATCTCCGGCAGCTTTGCTTGCACCGTACACACTCAGCGGAGAAAAACCTTCTTTCTCGGTGTGGGGATTTTGTTGCCCGTCAAATACGTAATCGGTTGATATGTGCACAAGCGTAAGGTTGTGCGTCGAGGCGGCTTTGGCAAGGTGGGCAACAGCTATCGCATTGACCTGCCAGGCTGTTAGCCTTCCTTCTGGGGTTTCCGCGCCGTCAACGTTGGTATAGGCGGCTGCGTTAAGGATAGTACCAACCGCGCTCCAGTCATATGCAGCAACAGATTGAGGATCACTAATATCCAGTTCCTGAATATCAGCTGTGCGGGCATCAGGATATTTGGCTCGCAAGGCTCGACCGAGCTGCCCATTAGCGCCGAGTATAAGTAGTCGTTTGTGATTCATGAATTAGGATTCCATTGGCTTAATTTGGGCAAGTGAGGGGTGGTTGCGGTCTTTTTCGGATACCTCAGCTTGGTCGAGTGGAATGGGCCAGTTGATGCCGAGTTGCTTATCACCTAGGTTTACCAGTGTATATTGCGCCTCAGGGTACCAGTGTTCATTCACGAGATAGGTATATACCGTATTTGGTTCCAATGTCTGGAAAGAATTGCCACATCCGCGTGGTACGAATATGGCTTTTCCAGGATCCAGTTCGAAAGTTTCTACTGTGCCAAAGTTATCCCCTTGCCGAAAGTCCACGATAGCGGCAAATACCCTGCCAAAGCCGATAGATATGAATTTCTCCCATGGTTCGGCATGTATCCCACGGGTAACACCAGCTTTTTCATTGAAAGATATATTGTTCTGAACTACTTTAAAATCTTCTGGCAAGCCAAGTTCACGAAGTTTCTCTTGTTGATAGTTTTCTTTAAACCAGCCCCGGTTATCACCATGCACTGCGAGGTCGATTTCTAGCAAACCAGGAATTTTTGTTTCATTGACAACTAATTTTTGATAATCGTTTGGATCAAACTCGGCCATACTACCTCCCCAATTTTTGATACTTTGCTTCAGTCTCGGATTTTTGTGGCTCCCACCATGAGCGGTTTTGGCTATACCATTGGATTGTATTCTGTAGTCCTGCGCGGAAATCCGTGTATTTGGGCCGCCAGCCGAGCTCGGTCATTAATTTTGAGGCGTCAATCGCATAGCGCAAATCATGTCCGGGACGATCGCTGACATGTTCATAGCCTTGAGGGTCTTTGCCTATCAGTTCCAGAATGAGTTCTACCACTTCCTTATTATTTTTTTCGCCGTTTGCGCCAATCAGATAGGTTTCACCAATTTTACCCTCTTCTAATATTTTTAATACTCCGGAAGAGTGATCTTCGGTATGGATCCAATCTCTCACATTTTGACCGCTTCCGTATAACTTCGGCTGTCTCCCCTCGAGAATCTCAGTAATTTGCCGGGGAATGAATTTCTCAACATGTTGATACGGCCCATAATTGTTTGAACAATTACTCACCGTAGCTTGGACACCAAAACTGCGTATCCAGGCTCGCACTAACATGTCAGAGCTGGCTTTAGTGCTCGAGTAAGGGCTGGAAGGATTGTAGGGGGTTTCTGGTGTGAACTTACGCGGGTCGTCGAACTCTAAATCACCATACACCTCATCAGTAGAAATATGGTGGAGACGTTTTTGGTACTTTCGGGCCGCCTCCAAAAGACGGTATGTGCCGACAACATTGGTTTCCACGAAGGGCCATGGTGTGGCGAGTGAGTTGTCGTTATGAGATTCAGCAGCAAAATGCACGATTGTATCAGCTGTCGATACTGCTTTATCTACCATTTCCTCATCGCATATATTACCAACTACGAGCGTGACACGTTCGTCCAGCCCAGCCAGATTCTGGCGATCGCCGGCATAAGTGAGTGCATCAAGTACAGTAATTTGCCAATCCGGACGCTCAGTATAAACGTAACGTACAAAGTTTGAACCAATAAATCCTGCACCTCCGGTGACAAGCAACTTCATCTGGTTCATTATATCAATAATGCGTTTCCTTTTCGCATTATGTTTTTGGGTGAGCTCTGGTACCATAACAGTATTAAGCGGGGAAAATTGTGAAAAAAGTACTGGCGTTTGATCTGGATGGCACCTTAACTGAAAGTAAAACTGTCATGGAAGACCGCATGTCTGAGCTCTTTAACCGTTTACTTGAGCATTTTCACCTCTGTGTCATTTCGGGCGCCAGTTTTGGTCAGTTCAAAAAGCAGTTTATCGCAGGATTAAATGTTGCCCCGGCTAAGCTTGAACGACTGCACCTTATGCCAACTTGTGGCACCAGCTACTATATTTTTGATATTACGTTGCAAGATTGGCGAAAGGTGTATGCCGAAGATCTGGACCATGCCCAAAAAGCAAAAATTCACCGTGCACTATTGAAAGCTTATAAGGATAGTCCGTACTGGCCAAAAAAAGTGTGGGGAGAGTTAGTTGAAGACCGTGGCAGTCAGATAACCTTATCAACACTTGGCCAAGAAGCACCCAGAGAGGCAAAAGAGGCGTGGGATCCAGACAACACAAAAAAGTCTGTGCTAAGGGATCGGACTGCCGAGTTAATACCTGAGTTTGAAGTGCGTACAGGAGGGCTAACATCAGTTGACGTGACGAAGCCGGGCATTGATAAAGCGTATGGCATGAAACGGCTGACTGAACTTTTAGGTGTTTCTCAGGATGAAATACTATTTTTTGGTGATCGCGTAGCTCCTGGCGGCAACGATTACCCCGTCAAAGCTATGGGTATTGATACACTGGAAATTTCAGGCTGGAAAGATACTGCCAATGCTTTGGAAGCCATATTGCACGTAGTAGCTTGAGGTCTATTCAGCCTCTTCGATAAGTTATTGATTTAACCGTTGTTTTTCAAATGCTGCAATGGTTTTACTCATTTGAGTGCGAAAGTGGTCTGCCGAAAACTGTTGGGCATGCTTTGCGATCTGTGAAGGTGTGCATATGCTCGTTTTAAATCTTTGTAGAGCTGTTGATAAACTTTCTACAGTGAGCGAGTCAAAGAAATCACCGGTTTTACCTGGCACGACATAATCAAGTGCTCCTCCACCTTTATAAGCTATTACCGGCGTGCCAGCAGCGAGTGCTTCGACTGCAACGATACCGAAATCATCAATACCGGGGAAGATAAACCCTTGAGCATGGCTAAAGTAGTTGGCGACTTCTTTGTCGTTTGCTTGTGTAATAAAGGTAACAGACGGTCCTGCCAAAGCGCGTAAGGCCTTATGCTGGGGACCGTTGCCGATAACAGTGAGGGGCATGTCTAGTTTGGTACAGGCAGCAACTGCGAGATCGAATCGTTTGTATGGCACTTGTCTTCCGGCTATGACAAATCCGTGACGGGAATTATTTTGGTTGCCGCGAAATCGGTCCACTTCTACGGGCGGATATACGACAGTTGATTTTCGACCATAGTATTTTTTTATCATTTCTTTGGTGTGTGTTGAGTTCGCCACCATAAAATCAGGACGATTAGCTGCTCGTTTGTCCCACTGTCTCATTGGCCGTGCGAAGATTTTTAGGCCCAGGCGGGCAATAGGATTGAGCCAACCAAACCCCGGCTCTTTTAAGTAGGCTTCGTAGCGATCCCAGTAGTAGTGGGTTGGGGCGTGGCAGTAGCATATGTGCGTAGTATGAGGACCTGTTCTTACCGCCTTCGCTTCAGCGCCACTGGAAGAAATCACCAGGTCATAATCGGATAAGTTGAGGCGGCTAAAAGTTCGAGCACGTAGGATTGGTAGGAATTTGCGCAAACTTTTTGGTAGCTTTTGCAGCCATGTGGTTCGGACGTCAGCATTCTTAAACCAAGGTAGTGCGATAGGGTCGTATTGCGATGTATAAATCGGAGCCTCAGGGAACATGTGATGCAGCTCTAACACCACGCGTTCGGCGCCGCCGATATTAGTCAACCAATCACAAACGATTGCGACCTTGCGCGAGGTGTTCATTTCGCTCCTTGGCCAGAAAATATAATCTTCACTGTTTTTAGCAGAATGATAATGTCCAGCCAAAACGTCCAATTTTGTACGTAATATACATCCAACTTACGCCGTTCCTCGAAGTTGATATCACGTCGGCCGGATACTTGGGCAAGGCCGGTTAGACCCGACTTCACACTCAAGATAGCATGTTTTTTGGCATACATCTCCAGCTCTTCGGGCACCAGAGCGCGTGGCCCTACTAAGCTAAGGCTTCCTTTCAATACGTTGAAAAGCTGCGGTAACTCGTCGAGGCTGGTTTTACGTAAGATACGACCAATTGAAGTAACCCGTGGATCTTTCGAGAGATAATCACCATTTTGCCGGTAACGCTCGGCCAACTCAGGCTTACCCATTATGGCAAAGGCCTGTTCGGGTGATGTGCCGTCATATCGCTGATATTGTGTGCGGAATTTTAATACTGTAAAACGTTGATTGTAACGAGTAAGACGGGTTTGGCGAAAAAACACTGTACCGCCACCAAATAATTTATTTGCTAAAGCGATAATTAGTAACAGCGGCGAGAGTAGTATCAGTAATAAAGCAGAAACTATAAGATCGAAAAGACGTTTCGCTACTTGCCCCCATCCGATCAGGGGAGTTTGATGCACGGCAATTACTGGTATCGAGGAGCGAAAAAGCTCCACAGCCAATTTACCGACGAACAGTTCTGTATTGCCCGGCACAAAACGGTAGGCAATATGATGTGTTTGGGCAAAACTGAGGATGTCATTATTCTTTTCACTTTGGGGATACAGTTCTGTTTGCACAATACTATGTATTTTGTCGGCGCCTAAGTGTTTGAAGGCTTCTTCGTAAGTGTCGAAACGGCGCGCGTGAAGCTGGTCGGACAAAGCAGAGTGACTTACATACCCGAGAACGCGATAACCTGAGTGGCGACTATCATGCAGATTCTCAATTAACTCTTTGCTTACAGGGGTATCGCCAATAATCAAAATATTAGTAAGGCCGACTTTATAACGAAACATTACAGTTTTGATTAGTCGCGCAAGGTTTCGAAATATAACTAAGAATATGAAGGCAAGAATGAAACCGTATAGTGGTACTAAGCGAGCTGGAAAGATTGGGCGTTTACTTACAAAATCATAACCAATGACAAATAATAGCCCTATAAACGAGCCCACGAGTAAACGACTAAGCTCCGAAAATCGTTTCTCGTAAACGTTACTGTTATACAGTCCTAAAAGCGCAAAAATAATGATCCAAAACGGCAACAGTGTGAGAAAAATACCTAAGTAAGTGCGGGCCGGTATTGCTTCTATAAGCGGGCGAGCGTCTAAGGTGACTCGTAAAACATAAGCCCCCACAAAAGCCGCCACAAGTGCTAAAAAGTCTCCTGCGACTAAGAAAATATTGTATACAAATGAGGCATTATTTTTCATCTTCGCTATACTAGATTGTAGCACTTGGCGGTGGCTTCCACGCTTTTATCCGCCCGTATGCATTCACTATGCGACGATCAAAACAACAACGAGAAGTCAAACGGATCGCTGAATATCTTTTGAGTGGTGGTGCATATTTTTGGTCTGGTTACGCGATGTTCTTTGTTTGCGACCAAATCTTTCACTTCAATTTATGGTGGGCAAAGTTGGTTGCCAACACTTTTGGATGGATAGTAAATTATCTATTACAACGTTATTGGGTCTTCCGCAATCCTGCACTTGCTCGCCACCAGACCGAAGTCACCAGCCGATACGTTACAATTACTCTTATTGATTTTGTTCTTGACTTTACTATAGTGAAGTTCCTAAAGGGGCTAGGGATTACACCATATATTGGACAGTTTATTTCCTCAGGTTTCTTTACCATATGGAACTATATATGGTATCGATTTTGGGTTTTTCCAGAGAAGTTCACGCGGTCGACGCGTCGTGCTGCCAAGGTAACACCGGCTCGAATCGTGGCTCATCGGGCCCACGGACACAGTGCGTATAATAGGATGGGATAACATATGACAGAAACAATTCGGCCAACTAAAAAGCAACGTGAGCTTTTGACATTCATTGAGAATTTCATTCAACAACATGGGTACAGTCCAAGCTACCGCGAAATTATGACTGGGTTGCAATACAATTCTGTTGCCACTGTCGCTCTTCATGTCAACAGCTTAGTGAAACGTGGCCATCTGATAAAAAGAGATAATTCAGCTCGGTCACTTGAGGTAGTAGATGCAAACCGTGAAGTGAAAATTGCCACGAATCAAATCGATGCCACTGAAGAAAAATGGCTGGTTGAACAAGTGAATTTTTACTTTGATCAAGCTGAGCAGCAATCGACTCTAGATGGAACAACGGTTGATGGACTCTATGTGTTAATTGGTGCACTGAAAGTACTTGGACTGGAAGGTGCTGCCCAATCATTTATTCCACGTCTTTCCGCACTAAAAAAACATCTTGTGCAACCAACAAGTAAATCAAGGAGGAAACAATGACCATACTACAGGCTCTTATTTTAGGCTTGGTGCAGGGACTCACTGAATTTATTCCAGTTTCCAGCTCGGGGCACCTTGTGATTATGCATCGGGTGCTGGGCATTTCAACAACAGGACTCGGCTTTGATGTGGCATTGCATGTAGGGACACTTGCTGCCCTCCTCGTTTATTTTCACAAAGATCTCATAAACCTAGCACTCGCATTATTTAGAAAATCCCAACAAACCCGCTTAGCGATATTATTAGTGGTTGCGACATTACCCGCAGTAGTTGCTGGTATGCTGCTGGAGTCTGCAGCTGAGACAACCTTTCGCTCAGTGAAGCTCGTTAGTGTTGCCCTACTCTTGATGGCATTCGTAATGTTTGCTGCTGAAAAGTATAGTGCCCGCCGCCGGACACGAACTTCAATTGAGCGAGTGGGATTTGGGCAAGCTGTCACTATGGGAACTGCTCAGGCAGTTGCACTGATACCAGGAGTGTCACGTTCAGGAGTTACAATTACCGCAGGTTTATTCAGTGGCATGGAACGAGTGGCTGCCACGCGGTTCTCTTTTTTACTGGCTATCCCGATTACCCTTGGTGCGGCTGCGAAAGTAATGGTGAGTCATGGTACATGGCACCAAGTGCAAAGTGAACGGGCTGTATTCATTGTGGGAGTGGCTACTGCATTTTTGTCTGGCATTTTTGCTATTCGATTCTTGCTTCGATACCTTTCCCGGCATAGCTTAGCTTTTTTTGCCTACTACCGGATTGTTCTTGCCATTATTGTTTTGCTCACGATAGCCCGCTAGGCGTGCTATGATAGGGACACTTTTAACAATTTATGCTGGAAGCCGGTGCTTCTTATCTAGGGAGTTTATTTGCCCCACGATAGAAAATTCCGGCGCTGTGCCGCAACTGTAATTCCGTTTCTATTAAGAACCGGATAAGCCAGATACAGCAGTAATTAGTGAAATCCCGAGCAGGATCCTTCTGATTTCGTGTCGTTTTAGAACCTTGCTTGGACTTTAGAAAGCAGGGTTTTTGTTTTGGAGACATGCCAGCCAGTAGAAATGCAAACAACTCTCGACGCTGAACAACGTCTATTTGATGATACTACCACCTGGCTGGCTGAGGCATTGGACGGTGCGATGCGTACCAAATTTACCTACACTTTTTCAGGAGAAGATTTGTATGCACAGGACGGCGGGGCGCTGAAACCTATATTTTTGAATGCCTTGATGGAAGCCGAGCAGCTTGCCCAGACTAGTCCAAACACTGCTTTTGAATTGCGCCGACGGTACCACGAAATGAATGAATATGAAGAGATGCTTGCAATGGCACGCGGAGAGTTGCCAAATACGATGGTGGTGGTATCAGACTTTCCCGCCGAGCTCATGGACAGCCCGATAGACGTAGGTGGATATAACGCTCGCCGTAAGCAAACAATGTTAAGGATTATCACGAGAGACACGGAGGGACAGCTGGAGGTTACCACACAAAGTCTTGATGGCAGTGATCGTGTGGCCTTAGAAGAGCTGTATCATGAACTTAACGTTTGCCCCCAGGAAACCGAGTTATTAGGGCAGCGAATGCACCTCAATCTTGACGAAGAGACGCAAAGCGTACTGACCGACCATTTAACTGAAGTGTACGATCAATCGCTCGCGGCTCGTTATGAAGGTGAGTGGTTCGCGGGACGGCAGTCAGGAACTATCAGAGATGACAATACTTACCAGTTTGTCCTTGCGCAGAGAGATTTGCTTGCTGCCTGCACGGGAGGGCTACAGTCACACTTATATGAATTAGCTGCAGCATTGCAGGCTCGCTATCAAGGTGATATATTCTCAAACCATGGCTTGCCTTTGCCTGAACTAACTGATGTGGAGAGGGCGCTGAAGGAGATGTCTGCCGCCGGTCGCGCAGCCAAGTTAGGTGGCGTGACGTTTAGCGGGTGCGGTATGAGCCTTGGCGGTGGAGGAGCTGATTCATTAGCCGACCAGCTTGAAATGCAGGGTTATGGAAATAAAATAGATGACAAAGAAGGCGGCTATAGTTTTAACAAATATATGCATTGCGTAGTATGCCAAGCTCCTCCAAAAAAAGATGAATCAAAAAAGATGTGTGGACCATGTGGGATCTGCCGGGCATGTGACATAAAACTGAAGTAAAATAAATATATGGGAAGCACAAACGACAAAGTAATAAATATGTGTTTGGAATTATTGTGTGACTCGTGTGGTCATTATCCTATAACGCCATTACATGGGCATTATGTTTGCCTGGCGTGTCATATGCCAACCAAATGTTGCGAGGGTTTGCCAGCGAATGAATAAAATCGGTGTTTATTCTGGAACATTTGATCCTGTGCATATCGGGCACATTGATTTTGCGCTGAAAGCGAAAGAACTGGCTGAGCTGGATAAGGTATATTTTTTGCCTGATATTATGCCCCGAGGCAAAGCGCACGTTACCCATTTTGCACACCGGATAGCGATGCTAAGATTGGCAGTCAAGCCGCATCGGAACCTTGCTACCATTGAGTTGCCAGACAAACAATTTTCAGTAGGCGTGACATTACCACGTCTTCGGCGGAAGTTTTCACACTCACGTATAGTAATGCTGATGGGGTCGGATGTATTTGCCAACTTGCATAAGTGGGCTTTTATCGAAAGTTTGTTGGCACAAACTGGTTTGGTAGTGGCAATCCGCAGCCATCACGAACTCCCTCATGTACTTGCTTCCGCTAAGTCCTTGCCCGGCTCGCCAAAGGAATTGCATATAGTAGAAAGTGGACATCCGAGCCTAGCTTCTTCGTCCATCCGTTCATCAGTTGAGAAGGGAAAGCAACCCTCTGGTTTACTCAATAGTGTCGAAAAATATATAGGTGATCACTGGCTTTACTCTTCGTTATCCGCTTCATAATGACTATGGAGATAGGCTAGGTGTTTTTCACGGAATTTCTTAAACTCGCTCTTTTTAATGCCACTGCGTTTAATGAAGGCACTGATTTTTTCACTACCAAGATAATGTGGCATCATGACATAGCTGACGCCGGCATCATAAAGCTGTTCGGCTTGTTGTAGCGAATCGGCGTGACAAACAATGACCATATGTGGATTTCGATTAAGTAGTTGCGACACTAACACATGGGTAGTGGGGAAGTCGGTAATAGTGGAAACAACCAGCCTTACTTTTTCTAATCCGATTTCTTCGAGTAACTCAATATCACCTACGTCGCCATATAGATAATTAACTTTTTGTTGCTCCAACATATCGATAACCTCGGGGTCATAATCAACCACGACAAACCGTCTGCCAATTGCCTGAAAAGCTTTCATAAACTCATGGCCACCTTTGCGGTAACCAAAAAGTACCATGTCATAATGGTGTCGCCCATCTTGTTCGAAATGGGTTTTACGACGTTCAAATAAGGTAAAGTATTTGTCGGCAAATTTGAACAAACCATCCGAATAAATAATCAGATATGCTGAACAAGCAATCGATACGAGCGCAATAACAGTAATAATAACCACTAAATCGTTTGAGACAAGATGCTGGCTATTACCCAGCAATAGCAATACTAAGGAAAATTCACTAATTTGAGCAGTAGACAATGCTGCCTTAAAACTTGTTCGCTTGGTATAGCCCAACAGTCCCATGATTGACAGCACTACTATGGGCTTAAGAACAATAACTATAAAACATCCCATCAGGATAGTTGGTATGAGCAGTGAGATATGGCCAAATGTAAGGCGAGCGCCTAAGGTAATAAAGAATACGATAATAAAAAAGTCTCTTAACGGCCGTAACCGCGCACTGATTTCTTGGGCGTAGGGCAAAGAAGCAAGTGATACGCCGGCAAGTAAAGCACCGATCTCTAGAGAAAAGCCGGCTTGTTCAAACAAAGCCGCTGCGCCGAAACCCCAGCCAAGTGCGAAGAGAAATAAAAATTCCGGACTGCCGGCTATGAGTTTATGGAGTTTGGGAAGCAGAACCCCGCCAAAAAACAAAATGGGCACAGAAATAAGTGTTCCTTTTGCCAGTAATGCCCCGAGCTGTGCGGGTTGGATGCCACCGTTTGCTTTGGAGGTAACAAGCAGTAAAGCAAAGACCGCGATAATATCTTGGACTAATAACAAACCAATTACCACCTTGCCATAAAGCCGAGACTGTTCCTTTTTATCGCTGAGAAGTTTCAGGATGATAATCGTGCTACTGAAGGCAAGCGCAAGACCGAAAAAGAGTGACTCTGTTTTACCAAAGCCCAGCACTATACCGACAGCCCCACCGAGCACCGTAACGCCGGCCACTTGCAATACTCCAGTAATCGTGGATACTTTGCCGACTTCTTTAATAACCTGTGGGTTTAATCCCAAACCGATAATAAAAAGCAGTAGGGCAATGCCGATACTTGCAAAAATCTCAATTGTTTCGGGCGATTTTATCAAGTGCAAAACTGACGGGCCAACGATAATACCCGTTAGGATATGCCCGATAATTAACGGCTGCCGAATAAGACGCATAATCAGCGAAATAAAAGCGGCGAGGGCGATTATTAGACTTAGCTCAGCAAAGATACTTAAATGCATTTTTGTTTTACTTTACTAAGGCACATTTTACTAAAGATATCTTTAAAGCACAAAAATTATGTTGACAAGCTACTTATGCTTATGTCAGACTGATGCTACTTCTTTTTGGTGGCCCTAGTCACCCTCGAAGACAAAACAAAAATATAACAAATCATAAAAGGCACAAGCAGCGATTGTTTGCTTGCTTGCCCGGAGGTAACGAGCAATATGCCCGTCAAAGTTAAGGTTTTTAATTCCAAGCCAAGCCTTGTTCCCGTTCGCGTGAAACGCCCGGTTTGGCAGCAATTCATTAAGTATTAAGATCTTTATACTATTGGTTGTTTTGGGGCTGGGATGATTTTATTGTATCTTCAATTAATTTGGAGAAGCCCTCTACATCACGTGGTGGATCAGTTATCTTTTTGCCATTAAGAAAAAACGTAGGCGTAGCTTCTACTCCGAGGCGTTTGCCTTCGTTTGAATCAGCGTTGATGATGGCGTTCACTTCACTGCTGGCTGTGTCTTGCTTGTATTTTTGTAAGTTTAGGCCTAGCTGTGTTGCATAAGTTTCAAAGATAATATCTGGCTTACTGCTTTGCTCCCAATCTTTTTGTTGCTGATAAAGCATGTCATGCATTTCCCAGAATTTTCCTTGCTTTGCAGCGGCTTCAGCGGCTCTGTGAGCAGCCATTGCATTACGGTGTATTTGAATTAGTGGGAAGTGGCGGAACTGAAAGGTAATATCTGATTTATATTTATCTTTCACATATTTGATTATTGGGAAATAACCACTACAAGCCGGACACTGGAAGTCACCATATTCCACTAACGTTACGTTTTTTTTGCCTTCTCCGAATACATGCTCTGATGGCTTTACTTGCGTCTGATTGTTCTGATTTGGCGCACTGGACTTATCTCGTGTAAACCAAAATAGTCCACCTAAAGCTAGAGCACATACCACTAAGATCAATAGAAATCGTTTACTCATAAGGATAATAGTACATAGTCGTAACTCCTTAGTCCATAGCACTAAGTCCTTAGCCTTTAACAGAAGGTGGTCGTTAACTCTTTAAATTAAGCTGCTTGGGCTTTCGCAATTAACTGTCTGGTAAGATGGATATATGCTTACGCTTTTTGTAATCCTGGTCCTTGCAATCTTTACCTTGGCAGCTATTTCATTACAAAAAACTTACTATCATATCCCTCAGCGTGAGTTAAAGCGCCGCGCCCAACAGGGTGATGCTTTTGCAACTATGTTGTATCGTGCGGTTGCCTATGATTTGAGCTTGGATATCTTGCTATGGGTAATTATTGGTATTTGCGCGAGTGGTTTTTTTGTTATTGTCAGCCGCGCTGCACCTTTACCGCTGGCTATCTTAGGCTGCATCTCTTTGTTGTGGTTTGGTTTTGCCTGGATCCCAGGTACGCGCTTGACCCGCCCCAGCTCATGGCTGGCGCACATTTTTACCCCTGGAATTACCTGGTTGCTGAGACATCTTTATCCCTTGCTACGCAGGGTTGCTGTTATTGTCAAAAAGCACCACCCTATCGCTGTCCACACTGGCATGTACCAAAAGGAAGATTTGATTGGACTCATAGATCAACAGAGAGTCCAGGCTGACAATCGGATAAGTGAAGAAGAAGTACGTATTGCCCGCCATGCCCTGACGTTCAGCGATAAGCTTGTGCGTGATGTTATGATACCGCGCCGGGTAGTTAAAACAGTCAACGAAGCAGATAGCGTAGGGCCCGTATTAATGGGTGAGCTGCATGACAGTGGCCACTCACGATTTCCTGTTTATCGCAGCAAACCGGAAAATATTATTGGCACATTATACTTACACGATCTGGTGGGCGCAAAATCAATCGGTAAAGTAAAGGACATCATGAGCCCGAAAGTTTACTATGTGAACGAAGAAAAGCCCTTGCAACATGCGTTGCAGGCATTCCTAAAGACAAAGCACCATTTGTTTATTGTGGTGAATAATTTCGAAGAATATGTCGGTATCATAACTATCGAGGATGTACTTGAACAGATTATCGGTAAACCAATTCTTGATGAGTTTGATCGCTATGAAGATATGCGCGCAGTTGCCAAGCTTGAGGCTCGCCAAGACCAAAAAACACATAAGCACGTTACTCAAACTGATGAGTAATTTCTTGTATCACCCTTAATCTGTTTATAATACGAGCATGCGAATTCTGAACAGCGATGTTGTGAAACATATAGGTACGCAGGTTCAAGTAAGAGGCTGGTTGCACAAAAAGCGTTTACTTGGCGGATTAAATTTCATTAACCTGCGTGATCGCTCTGGTGTAGTACAGATTTTGGTAGAGAAGGGTGAAGAAGTCGAAAAGTTACGAGGATTACAAGTTGGTACGGTGCTCACAGTAAGCGGGCAATCAGTCCAAGATGATCGGGCGCCAGGAGGAGCAGAAATTCACCAACCTGAGATTACTGTCGAAGTGCCCGTGACTGTCGAACCACCTATAGAGATTGATAAACCCCTAAGCCATAAGAGTGAGCATTTAGATACTCTGCTTGATAATCGTGCACTAGGACTCCGCAATCTACAAGAAGCCGCAATCTTTAAAATTCAAGCAACTATTTGCCGAGAACTGCGTCAGTACTTTGATGAACGAGGTTTTACTGAAATACACTCACCAAAGCTACTCGCCGAACCAACCGAAGGTGGTGCTGAAGTATTCCAAATGGACTATTTTGGTAAAGTCGCTACTCTCGCACAAAGTCCGCAGTTCTATAAGCAAATGATGGTTGGTGTTTTTGAACGAGTATTTGAGATTGCACCAGTGTATAGGGCTGAACCTAGTGCTACTACTAGGCATATGACTGAGTATACATCTGTAGACGGTGAGCTTGGATTTATTTCATTATCTGATTTACAAGCTCTCTTGTCAGAGCTACTAAATCGGGTTTGTGAAACCGTTTGGGCAGAACACGAACCTGAACTAAAGCGATGGAATGCTACCAAGCCAGTACTTCCCAAAGAAATCCCTACTATTTCCATGGCCGAGATTCATGAAAAATATAGCAAAGCTACAGGTGAAAACAGTGTTGGTGAAAAAGATCTACGACCCGATGAAGAGCGTTGGATTTGCGAATATGCTAAAAAGAACTTGGATAGTGAAGCTGTCTTCGTAAGCGAATGGCCAGCCAGCGAGATGAAGTTTTACCATAAGGCTAATGAAAGGAATTCAGAAGTTGCCGATCGCGTTGATCTATTATTCCGTGGTGTTGAGATTACGACTGGAAGTATGCGTGAGCACAGATACGAAAAAGTAATAGCACAACTCAAGGCCTTGGCTAAAGGTGATCCAGAAGATCCTGGTTTTAGGCCACTACTCACTGCTATGAAGTATGGCATGCCACCACATGGAGGATTTGGACTTGGCCTGGAGCGATTAACCCAAAAACTCGTGGGCTTTAACAACGTCAAAGAAGCGACTCTATTTCCTCGTGATATCAACCGGCTCACTCCATAAAGTACAGTTTACAATTTCAAAAAACTGGATTAGATTTAGTAAGAGAATCCTAAAAATAAAAGGAAAAAATCATGAAGAAATTGGATGCCAAAGGCTCGCACGTCGTAGCAGTCGTAATGGCGTTCGTTGTTTTTGCCGCAATTGGCTTTGTAGGTTGGCGGGTGCTGAACAACGACAAGAAAAAAGATGACGTAAAAAGTGTTAATGACGGCAGCGGTCAAAGAGCAAACCAACAAACAAATAGCAACGCAAACGTAACCTGGATGTGGGGCGGTGAAAAGTGGCAGGCAAGTGGAACGCCACCTAGCTGTGACGATCCTCTGAAAATAGACTCACCGGCCGATATTAGTAAGGCAACCGCGGTGCTTTATCCTGGGCAAGTTCGAGGCAATAATTACAAACCTCATGGCGGTTTTATTTTTCGAAACTCAAATAACAGCGATATAACAGTAAAAGCTCCAATTGATGGACAATTAGTCGAAGGCAGCCGATATATTGAACAGGGTGAGGTGCAATATATGCTTCGTATTACTCATCCATGTGGATTGTCGGTGCGGTTCGACCACTTACTAACACTTTCCCCTGCTATGCAAGCCGAAGCCGACAAGTTACCTGTAGCCAAGCCCGACGACTCGCGCACGACAAATTTTGAGAAACCTATCACCCTAAAGAAAGGTGACACCATTGCGACAGCTGTTGGCTTCAAGAACACTCATAATGTGTCATTCGATCTCGGAGTTTATGACCTTCGCCAGCGTAATGGAGCTTCTAAAGATCAATCATATGTCGCGAGGCACCAAAATGAACTTTCCCAGGCAGCCTATGCAGTTTGTTGGTTTGATTTATTATCTGCAAATGATGCTAGACTTATAAAATCCTTGCCACCTGGCGATCAGTCAGCCGGCTCGACCAGCGATTATTGCAAATAGCTCTTTGCTTCCTCGGTGAAGAGCTATAATGGGGATCATGAGGATTTTAATTTATGGCGACAGCATTACGCATGGATTTTTTGATCCGCAAGGGGGGTGGGCAACTCGTTTGCTTAATCATTACCACTGGCAATCACATCTGGACCGCGACAAACCAGATGCACGATGGATAGAAGGCTTTAATCTCGGTATTTCCGGAGATACAGCTGCAGGAGTGTTAAAGCGGCTGGAACCTGAGTTTAACTTTCGCCAGATCTATCCTGAAGAAACGGCTATCGTGGTTGCAATTGGCACGAATGATACGGTAATGAACCGAGAAGTTACTCGTTCTTCTCCTCAACAGTATCAAGAAACTATGCGTGCTATTGCCGATACGGCTCTTTCACTAACAAAAAGGTTGCTGGTTGTAGGGTTGCCGGCTGTTGATGATCAACTTTGTAATCCATGGGCGTTTAGTAGCACGAAGAAATCCTATGACAGCAAAAGGATATGGGAATTTGAAACAAGGCTTCGAGAGTTTTGCCGGGAAACCCATATATCACATGTACCTGTATTTGAACATTTCAAAAACCACCCGGAATTATTTGCGGATGGCCTACATCCAAATGAAGCTGGCCATGTATTACTTACGAGTCTAGTAAAGCCTTCCTTGGAAGAATTAATAACTGTCTAAACTTTACATGTTAAGTTTTATGGCGTACATTATTTGGCAATGGCAAAAAATTATGCATTTGAAGTCTCTCGTGCCGCAAAGTATTACGGCGAGGTAAAGGCACTGGACGGCGTTAGCCTAAAAGCGGATCAGGGCAAGGTATATGGCTTGCTTGGTCCAAACGGTGCTGGCAAAACTACCCTTGTAAGAATGTTGAGTACATTACTTGAGCCGACGAAAGGATCGGCTAAAGTTCTGGGCTTGGATGTGGTTAAGCAACCGGGTGAGGTACGGCAAGTTATCGGTTTGGCTGGCCAATTTGCCGCAGTAGATGAGTTTCTGACAGGCTATGAAAATATCTATATGGTTGGGCGACTTTATCACCTGAACCACACTCAATCCAAACAGCGGGCACTCGAATTGTTAAAAGAACTTAATCTCGAAGATGCTGCCTCGCGTCAAGTAAAAACATATTCAGGTGGCATGCGTCGGCGACTCGACCTTGGCGCAAGTTTGGTTGGCCGACCCAAGATATTGTTTTTGGATGAACCGACCACTGGCCTTGATCCGCGTACCCGCCTCGAGCTATGGCACATTATTCGCCAGCTGGTTGCGGATGGGACTAGTATCCTCTTGACGACACAATATTTAGAAGAAGCGGATGAGTTAGCTGATCATATCGCAGTTATTGATCAAGGGAAACTGATTATTGAGGGGACGAGCGATCAACTGAAAAGCCATTTGGGTGGCGATGTGATTGAATTTGAGGTCAACGAAAAACAACAGGCCAAAGCTATCGAAGTAGTTCGTAAATTTACCACCAAAAACCCCTCGGTTGATGAAATGGGCAACATTACTCTGTCTGTCAAAGATGGCCGAAAAAAATTAGTGGAAGTGGTAAGAGCGCTAGATGAGGCAAAGCTGAATCCCGAATCGATTTCGCTTCACCGCCCTACCCTTGATGATGTATTTTTGAGCGTAACTGGCGAAAAGCCAAAAGAAAAGCCGCCCAAGAATGAAAAGAAAGGTCGTCGGCAATGAGCGTTATCAAAGGAGCATATTTCCAGGCTAGCGACACATGGGCGATTACAAAACGTAATTTATTTCGCTACTTACGTTTGCCGCTGCTATTATTCTTTTCTTCAGTTCAACCGATTATTTTTTTGGTGTTGTTTAATTATGTATTTGGGGGAGCAATTGGTGCCGCCACAGGTGTACCGGGCGGAAAATATATCAATTTCTTATTGCCCGGCATATTAACCCAAACTATGATGTTTGGTGCTATCCAAACGGGTATTGGTCTGGCAGAAGACATGGGCAAAGGTATTATCGACCGCTTCCGTAGTCTGCCGATGAGCCGCAGCGCGGTGATGGCAGGCCGTACCTTCTCTGACATGATACGAAATCTCTCTGTTGCCGGAATAATGCTCACTGTGGGTACACTGCTAGGTTTTCGTTTCCAAAATGGGGTATTAAATGCAATCGGGATGGTGGCACTTTTACTGGCTTTTAGTTTCTCACTTTCATGGGCATTTGCATTTATCGGTATGACGACGAGTGATTCGGAAACCGCTCAATTGGCAGGTTTTGTGTTTATTTTCCCCATGACATTTGCAAGTGCTGCTTTTGTGCCACTGCAAACAATGCCGGCTTGGCTACAGGCTTTTGCTCGTAACCAGCCAGTTACTTTTGCTGTACAAGCGGCTCGGGAGTTAGCGCTTGGCATACCTAGTAACGGGGCAATCTGGAAATTACTTCTATGGGTTGCTGGCATTCTAGCTGTTTTTATACCATTAGCAATTTGGCGATATAAGCGCCGCGTATAAAGGCGCACAATAGCCAAACAAATGAACCTGTAAAACGGGCTTTTTTACGGGTTTTATGGTATCGTAAAGACCTATAATAAGCACATGCCAAATAAAAAAAATAAATCGTCATCGTCTGATAAAACCGAGGTAGAGAAGCGGGTAGAGTCCTTAATGGGACCTACAGTAGAAGAGGCGGCTACAGGTGGTGGCGTGCAACCATCTCCGGGGCAGGTAATAGATCCCACCCAAAGCGCAGAAGCTCCTTTAAATGATACTGTCGAGAGCAAGACTGAAGATGACATTCCAGAAGATCCGGTAGCAGAGGATGCAGTTGATGATATTGCAGCTAAAGAGGGTGACGCCTTGTTAGAGGCTGAAGACGCTGAACTGCAAAAAGCCTTCCAGAAATCTGAGCCGCAAGGATTAAAAGCAAAGATAAAGGATCTAATTCGGCGTTGGTGGAACAACCCGATTGCTCGCTGGACCACCATTATTGGTGGGGTAGTTCTGCTTGTCGGGCTGATGGCAATACCAAATAGCCGATATTTTCTTTTGAACAGCGTGGGTGTGCGAGCCAAGGCTTCCCTGAAGGTAGTAGATGAAGGAACCCAATTACCGCTGAAAAATGTTCAGGTTACACTTGGGAATCAGTCGGGAGTGACGGACAAAGAAGGTAAAGTACAGTTCCAAAAATTAAAACTTGGTCGCTCACAATTAACTGTCCAAAAAAGGGCTTTTGCTGAATTCAATAAATCTGTGACGATTGGTCTGGGTAGCAACCCACTGGGTGGTTATCCGCTTAAGGCGGTAGGAGCTCGCTATGTGTTTTTTGCAAAGGATTTTCTATCTGACAAAGCAGTGGAGGGGGCGGAAGCATCGAGCGGCGAAGCTTCAGCACTTGCAGATAAAGACGGCAAAATTGTGCTTACCGTTGAAGCAAGCGATAAAGCTGAGATGACAGTGACGGTAAAAGCTGATAACTACCGTGATGAGAGCTTCACTTATGATCTTGCCAGCAAAATAGAACAACAAGTAAAAATGGTACCTGCCCGCAAACACGCTTTTGTATCAAAACGTTCAGGTAAATTTGACGTATACAAAATCGATGCAGACGGCAAAAATGAATCCGTGGTACTGGCAGGTACAGAAAAAGAACGAGATGACATTGATATTTTTCCCAGCCCAGACTCAGATTGGGTAGCACTCGTTTCAACTCGTGATGGAACTCGTAATAAAGACGGTTTTCTGCTTAGTGCATTACTATTGATTAACCTCTCAAATAATGAGGTGACGAACTTGGTGCAGTCCGAACGTATTCAGGTAGTGGGATGGTCAGGCGACAGGATAACGTATGTCCAAATTGCGGCTGGTGCCAGTGCTAGCAATCCCAAGCGCCAACGGCTTATGACCTATGATTACAAATCTCGTGCGGACGCAAAGGAGCTTGCTGCAAGCAATTCATTCAATGATGTCGTGCAAATTGGCGATGATATTTATTATGCACCGTCTGCAACTTACCAGGGAAATCAGGCGACGGGGTTGTTCAAAATTTCACCAGACGGATCAAAAAAGCAAACGTTATTGGACAAAGAAACCTGGAATCTCTTCAGGTCAGACTATGACAAGTTCTCAATATCGGTGCAGCAGGATTGGTATGAATTGAAGGTGGGCGATACCAAGCTGTCGAAGCTTAGCCATGCGCCTGTAGAGGCGAAAAACCGGATTTACGTGGATAGTCCCGATAAAAAACGAAGCTTGTGGATGGATCAACGAGACGGTAAAGGTGTGGCGGTACTATTGGACGTGAGCCAAAAGAGCGAGAAAGTCTTAAAGAGCCAAAGCGGCTTGTCGACACCAGCCCGGTGGCTCAACAATAGTACATTTGTGTATCGTGTCCATACAGATCAAGAAACCGCGGATTATGTAGTCAATGTTGATGGAGGAGAGCCACGCAAGATCCGTGATGTAACCAATACGAATTCATCAGAACGGTGGTATTACTACTAGCCCTTGATTCTCGGAGTTATGGTAGGGTAAGAGGTGTGTCTATGACGCCGGCTACTATCAACAAATTCAGGAAGGCTGTGTGGTCGTATTACCGTCATCATTCTCGCCAACTACCTTGGCGGTACACCGAGTCTGACGGAACAATTGATCCGTACCATATCTTAGTTTCAGAGTATATGTTGCAGCAGACCCAGGTAGAGCGCGTTAAGGTGAAATACAGCCAATTCCTGCAACTTTTTCCAGATGTATATACACTTTCTAAGGCACCTCTATCTGAGGTATTAGCTGCCTGGAGCGGGCTTGGCTATAACCGTCGAGCCAAATTTCTGCATGATGCAGCGTATATGATTGTAAAAGACCATAGCGGGCGAATACCTAACAATGTAAAAGCTCTTCAGAAACTACCAGGCATAGGCGAAAATACGGCAGCAGCAGTATGTGTCTATGCGTTTGATGAGCCTTGTATCTTTGTTGAGACTAATATTCGCACGGTGTTTTTTCATCACTTTTTTCAAGACAAAATAGATGTGCCCGATAGGAATATTAAGATTTACGTCAAGCAAACGCTACCAACAAAAAATATTCGGCAATGGTACTGGGCGTTAATGGATTATGGCACTTACCTCAAGTCTGTTACACCCATTTTGCATCGACAGAGTCGGCACTATCGCCGACAGAGTCCGTTTGTAGGGTCGACACGACAACTGCGTGGCCAAGTCTTGCGTTTACTGCTCAATAGTTCTTATTCAGCGGAAGAGCTGCATACTCAAATAAATGACAAGCGGCTGGGCACTGTTTTGCAGGCATTAGAAACAGAGGGGTTGTTAACGTGTGAAAAGGGTGTGTACTGTCTGCCCTAAACGCTTGTGATAAAATGGGATTTATTAAGGAATTTAATAAAAGCGTAAGGAATATGAGAAATTTTGCACGAACCATAAGCGCTGCTTTGATTTTTGCGGTGCTCGTTTTATCGCCAGTAGCACTGGCTCATGAGGGATCAACCCAAGGGTCACAAATAGCTGAAGACACCACTTCTTCTAATAATAGTGACACTGCTAGTACCACTCCTAAGAAAGAGCCTGAAGTTGATTTGCAGAAAATTAAAGAGAGAGTGGAAAAACACAAGGCTGAGCTGAAGATAAAACTTACTGCAGTGCAGGAAGCCCGCCTGAAAGCCCGGTGCATTGGTGCCCAGGGCATTGTTAAGCTCGGTGAGGACAGACTGAAAGCCAATGTCCCGAAGCGCGTGAAAGCCTATAACGAATTACAAGACCACCTTTCCAAGTTAATTGAAAAATTAAAGACGAAAGGGATTGATACGACCACTCTGAGCCAGCAGAAAACAGTGCTCGACGGAAAAATTGCCAGCTTTAATACGACTCAGTCTGATTACCAACAAGCGCTCAGCGATGTTCGGGCAATGGATTGCAAAACAGACCCCGCTGGCTTTAAGGCGGCTTTGGAGACTGCCCGGACTAAGCGAGATGCAGTCATTCAGGCGGCGTTAGATATTAAGAATTACGTGCAAAATAGTATCAAGCCAACGTTAAAGACTATTCGTCAGCAACTAGAGGGCAACAACTCATCAAGTAATACGACGTCAGGAAACTAAATTATGGATGATAAAATTTTTAATGACATAAAGCCAGCCGTCAAAGCCACAAAAGAGGATAAACCGACTGCAGCGTCGGTAGTAGACGAGTTGCCGGCAGGAGCACCAACGATTGGTGATGAGCCAGTTGACAGCAAACCCTCTCAACCAGAGATAGAGCCTTCCACATCAGAAATTGCTGTCGAAAAAGAAGCCAAAACAACTCCTGATGAAACTGATGAGAAAGATCAAGAAAGTGCTACTCATTCTCCTGAATCATCGGAGCCTCAAGTTGATGTACCGGTGCCTTCCACGACCACCCCTCATAAAAGTAAAAAGGCGCTTGTGGTGCTAATAACTCTTATAGCCATTCTGCTTATTGGTGCCGCTGTTTTTCTCTACCTTTCTAAAGGTAAAACCAGCACAACCAAAAATGCTTCTCAGTCAGCTACCAGTAGTCAGCCAGCTCCTCAGGTAAGCGCCAGTGATGTGACAAAAACAGATCAGGAAGTCGATAATAGCTTAAAAGCAGCTGATGGCGCTGCTGATATCAATACCGATCTGTCAGATAGCGCTCTACAGCTGTAGTCAGTGGATTATTTGTTTTTTGCTTTTTTAGGTGTGGAGGTAGTAAAGTCGTGGCTTGCTACCGTGATATGGTGTTGAGCAAAGGCGCTCAATAGCTTTTTGTATAGTTCACTTTTTACTCGCCACTGGTCGCCTGGTGTTGTTCGGCCTTGTATTTTAATTATCAGCCCATCATCACCAAATCCTTCTACGCGTGCAAGGTAAGGGGGTATTTTTATTTTGCTTTGCAGTTGAGGCATAGTAGCTAGCTCCTCACCCACATGATTAACTATGTGTTCGAGCTGACCGACATCTGTGTTTAGGCCGACCACTATATCTTCATTAATCTGACTATGGCCGATAGTCTTATTAACGGTAACGTTGATAGACCCGTTTGGCACATGGAGCAAATTGCCATCCATATCTCTCAGCACAGTGGTGCGGATACTAATGGCTTCTATAGTACCCGTTACGGTACCGAGCATGCCACTGACGGTGCCTATCTGCACAATATCACCGACACGGTATTGGTTTTCAGTGATAATAAATATGCCAGTGACGAAATCTTTTATCAGACTTTGGGCTCCAAAGCCAAGCGCAACACCTAAGACCCCGGCACTGGCAAGAAGCGGAGCAGTATTAATGCCCAGTTCACCTATGATCATTATGGCGGCGATTAACGTCACACTAATTCTCACGGTAGCACCGACTAAACTATTGAGAGTGTCTATGCGCTTTTTCCGTTCGGCTTCACTGGGGAAAAGGTCGCGCCGTACGGTATGACGGAATAATTGACTGAAAAACAACGTGCCAATTCGTCGGAGTACCCAGGCACCGACAAGGATTATGAGTATATTCAGACCGTGTAGTGTAAGCCATGACCGCACCAGATCAGAAATCAGAAGATCACCAGTTGCTTCAGCTGCTACATATACCCACATTGATGCTAGTATATCAGGTATGGCGCTAAAGTTTGACTCTCTGAAAGATCAAGCAGTTGTGCAGTGTTTGTTGCAAGGAATGATAGGCGTGATACCTACTGACACAGTATATGGATTGGCGTGCCGGGCAATGGATCAAGAGGCCGTGAAACGCCTTTACGGTCTTAAAAACCGCGAGCGAAAGCCGGGTACGGTAATTGCAGTTAATCCCCGGCAGCTTGAAGAGTTAGGCATTCGACATGCATACCTTGTGCCTGTTACTCATTATTGGCCTTCGGCTATAAGTATTTTGCTGCCCGTGGATAAAACTAAACTAGTGTATTTGCATCAAGAGTTGCAAACTCTCGCGGTACGGGTGCCTGAACATGCGTTACTGTCGCGTGTACTTGACCAGACCGGACCATTGCTGACAACCAGTGCGAACTGGCCGGGTGAAGCACCAGCTGGCACCATTGCTGAAGCTGAGAAAATATTTAATGAGCAAGTAGACTTTTACGTGGATGGCGGAGATCTAGCTGGACATTTACCTTCGACACTTATTCGGATTATAGATGATGCGGTTGTAGTGTTGAGAAAAGGCGCAGTAAATATTAACGATAAAGGAGAAGTAGTGAGATGACATTTGATGAATACCAACAGCAGGCTATGAGCACAGCCCTCAAGCCGGTTCGTAATCTCGAGAGTCTGACGTATAGAACGCTCGGTTTGGTTGGTGAGGCCGGCGAAGTAGCTGAAAAAATCAAAAAGATACTGCGGGACAAAGATGGTCAATTGGACGATTCAGACAGACAGGAACTAGTAAAAGAGCTCGGCGACGTACTTTGGTACCTCCAGGCGATTGCTAACTGGCTTGAGATTCCCTTTCAACAAATTGCAACCGGCAACCTCGAGAAGGTCTTAAGCAGAAAGGCTCGCGGCAAGACGGGCGGAAGTGGAGATAACCGATGAAAGTGCAGGATTTAGTTATTTCTTATCTGGATAAAGGACGATTAATGCAATTAGCAACGTGCGATAATAATCGACCTTGGGCGTGTACGGTGTATTTTGCCCATGATAATCTCCACCATTTATATTGGTTGTCTCACCCTCAAACCCACCATTCCCAGCACATTGCACGCAATCCATACGTGTCTGCTGCCATTGTAGTACCTTCGGATAAGGCAACTACAACCTTAGCAGGCGTACAGGTAACTGGAACGGCTAGAGAGGTAACAGATCCAAAAGAACTTGAAATCATCTCTGATGCTTATGCTGAGAGGTATACTGCACATGCGAAATTACAAGACATCATTTCGGGTCGGAATCCACGCCATCTTTATCAGCTTAAACCTACCTCATTCGTTTTATTTGATCAGGTAAACTTTCCACAGCAGCCACGGCAAGAGTGGCGGTTAAATTAAAACTTGTCCGATTCAATTGAGCTTGGATGTTTGGTGCTGACTGGCAGGGAAACCAATACCACTGTGCCGTAGTTGTCCTGGTTTTCAAACCAGAGTTTGCCTTTATGTCGCTCAAAGATAAGTTTTGCGATACTTAGGCTTACTACGCCACTGGAGGCCGGACTCGAAGATGTCGATTCAAGCTCGCCAGATAACACTTTGGCCTGATCAGCCGTAGTAATGCCTGTGCCAAAATCGCTTATCCCAATGATGTGCTGTGATTTGGTGTGCGAATAATTAAGGGTAACTTCGCCACTTTCTAAACTGTAACGGATTGCATTGTTCACAATACTCATAAGGGCTTCTTTTAGCAGGGCTTTATCACCGAGGATAAGTGCCTGCTTCGGCCAGCTACCAGTCTGTGTCAGGCTGATATCTTTTTCGGCCGCCGCTAACCTCAACATATTCTGTACATCGGCCACGAGGCTGGTTATATCGACAGGTGTGTCAAAGTCCTTGCTAGAATGTAGCCGATTAAAGATTGAACTGTCGGTGAGTTCGTTCAGGGTAGAAATGCATAACTCAGTACTTTCGCTGATGTGCGTAAGGGTCTCTAAGTGCTGAGGTGCAAATTCTTTTGATCCTTCTTTATCAAGTTGTCGTGATGCCCATAAAATACCGCCCAAAGGGGTTCTGAGTTCGTCAGAAATTATGGCAGAAAAATGCGTCTTTAGCTCAGATATTTCACGCTGTCGCTTTTCTAATTCACGTGCCCGCCATAACACCACGAAAGGAATTCCGGCTAACAATAAGGGGAACAAACTTAAAAATCCAATTTGCAGAAAGTAATTTTGCGCAGGGCTATCAATCCCTGCGATTGCAATTACCTTGTTTGTTTTTGGATCTTTCATGGGTGCCAAAGCAGAAATCCAGGTGCCCCAACGGTCGCGGTAAGGGCCTTCCACGAACGCCTCACCTTTACTAAATGAGGCAATAAACTTTTCGGATGCTTCGGGGTAAGTCTGCCCAGGTGGGGAATAATCGTCACTTGAAGGATCCTCTGAGTCGGCATAGAAAAATACGTTCTCTTGGGATTGGCCAGTAATATAGGCAAAACGAATGTCATTATTGTCGGCGCGAATGTGTTCCAGGCGGCTTTTAAGGCGTTGGTAGGCTGGTTTCTGCAGATCTTGCTCTGAACCGTTCAGCTCTAGTATTTCTTCAGCCGGTAAAGCATCGGCTACTGTCTGGGCGCGCTTCAATAGTGAATGTTTGTTGCGGTTATTCACCATATAGCCCACAAGGGCAGATCCGACTAATCCGGCTATTGCAATGAGAATTAGTAAAAGATTTATCCGGCGTCGTATTTGCACTTTTGCCGGCGCTCGCCTTTCCATATAACTTCCACTATAGCATAAGGGTTTCGTATGCTAATGTTGCCTGTAGAATTGAAGATATCGTATTTGTATCAGGGCTTCAGGCAAATTCTTGACGTAGCCATTCGTCTAGACTGTCTCCGCCACCGCCGGCCATGCCAACTACCATATCTCCGTCGCTGAGATGTTTTTGGATTATTTCCTTCAGCTTCTCATCTCGCTTCATAGGCTTCGCTATTTTTGGATCTACCAAGTGGCTAATAAGTTCTGCAGGTGCAAGGATACGTTGCGCTGGGTCTTCACGGGCTAGGTAGCTTGGTATCCAGTAGACTTGCTTAGCTCCTGAAAAACAATCACCATAATCGTCCATCATATAGTGCTGCCTGCGGTTGGTGAGTGGTTCATAAATTACCACAAGGTTTTGACCTCGCTCAGTTGCCATTTCTACCGCAACGCTCATAGCACCACGGATTTTCTCTGGAGTGTGTGCATAGTCACTATAAAGATTGGGGATAATTGCTTCCATCCGGCGCTGCAGGCCAGGGAATTGATTCATTAGCGTGATGAGTTTATCAACTGGTTTACCACTGACACGGTGTAAAGCTTGAATGGCCAACCAGGCATCCAATCGATTGTACTGGCCTTTAAGTTTTAGTTGGTTAATGTGCGGGTTTCCACTGTCTAGGACCGTACAACTGCTTTGGACAGCCAGGCTCAAATAATCAAAATCTTCTTGCCACACAATTGTATGATGGCTTTGGCTGATAAATTCTTTGAAGGCTTGTTGATAATCTTCGCGAGTTGGAAAAATTTCGTGATGGTCCCAACTTACGCCGCTGATGAGGCTTAAATAGGGAGTGAAGGCTAAGAAATTGCGGTCGAACTCATCGCATTCGTAAGCGAAATATTGGCTTTTTTGGTCAAAGTGACCCATATCACCAAAGCTTATTTTGGCACCAACTGAATAGGAGAGAGGAAGATCAAGTTGCTTAAAAAGCCAAACGATCATCGCGGTGGTAGTAGTTTTGCCATGCGTGCCAGCCACAGCGATAAGCTTCAAACCTTGATCTTTCAAAATCAGATTGAGCAATTCATCTCGTTTACTCATCTTAATCCTTTGATCGCGGACAAATTGTAACTCTGGCGCGTGAGGATTCTCTTTTTCCACCGCAGAGGAATATACGTACCAATCAATCGGATTTTTTTCATGTACGGAGGCCATCTGCTGCGTATCCTGCCCAATATGAATAGTCTCTATGCCGCGCTTCTTAAGATATGCAATGTAAAGAGAGTCCTGTTTGTCAGAACCAGAAACAGTGTAGCCAGCTTGCTGAGCAATAAGAGCTAAGGGACCAATAGCGGTGCCACCGATGCCGGAGAAGAAAATATGCATGGTTTCAGTCTAACATGGGAAAAATTACCCTAGTCAATGCCTGTGGGGGACAAAACAAGCTACAATTAAGTAAGCACTATGGCACTAGCACGATTACATAAGATAATGAAACCCATGAATCATTGGGCGTTGTTAGTAGCGGGTATTATAGTTGCCTTTATTTGTGCGTCTGCGTTGAGGCACAATAACTTGACTGCCATAAAGCTGCGGGATGAGGTACTAAAGGCTGACCAGCAAAACCAGGATGTAGAAGCAGCTCTGCAAAAACTACGAAAATATGTCTATGCACATATGAACACTAATCTTGCCAGTGGTCCAAACGCCATCCGTCCACCAGTTCAGCTCAAATATCGCTACGAAAGGTTGGCAAACGCCGAGAAGGAGCGGGTAAGTGCGCTCAATGCGAAGTTGTATACTGAAGCTCAGGCTGATTGTGAGCGGCGTTTCCCCCAGGGCTTATCCGGCGGCGGGCGTATACCTTGTATCCAAGAATATGTCACCACACATGGTGGGGCACAAGAGCAGCCAATACCTGATAGCCTCTATAAATTTGATTTTGTTTCTCCCTTTTGGTCACCTGATTTAGCCGGTTGGAGCATGGTTTTGTCGGCAATACTTTTCTTGTTGTTTGCCTTTCGTTATGGGCTTGAGCGTTGGGTGAGAGCTGAGTTAAAGTCATTATCTTAAGGGCAGGACATTATGGTTTCTTTGGGTGCTTCTTTGCCTCCAATGCATCCATGTCGGTGTGGCCTAAACCATAATAGTGAGCGACTTCATGCCAAATAGTCTTACGCACTCTGGTATTTAAATCAGACAAATTTTGACTTACTGCTTCTAGAGGCTGCTTAAAGACGGTAATTTTGTCCGGTAAAACCAGGTTGTAGCCGTTATTACGACTAGTGAGCGGTATGCCCTCATACAAACCAAATAGAGTTTCTCCTGAGCGCAGACGTAGCTTGCGGCGTTGTTCATCCGTCGGATAATCTTCGACTACAAATGCCAGATTGTTGATATGCTTTGCATACTTTTCAGGTATCGCATCAATAGCATTGGCGACAATTTGATTGAATTCCTCATGGCTGGTATGCACCATGCGCGCTATTCCTGTCGTTAGCGCTGCGTACTGTTCGAATTGGTTTTTGGTGTCGTTTGGTTGGTTTGTGTATTGGGAGTAGTAGTTTGCTGCGTGGTTGTTGGCGAGGCGTTGCTTTGGGTAGCATTAGACTGGCTAGAGTCAGCTGATGGTTCGATACATTTCTGCTCGGGGTTTTGCTGCTTATATTCGTTGATTAATTTGACCACCTGTCCTTCGGGCTGAATATTCTCCCAATAACTAGTTTGATCTTTATAAATGACCATTTCACTCGTGGGGCAATGGACCTGTCGAGTAATGCTAATAAGGTCATAGCTTTTCTGGGAAGTAGCTGTTTTAGTTTGGTCAGTTTGTGGCTGGTTGAGTGAAAATACATCTTGCAGATGGATATATGAACTATTCATCTGGGTAATCTTGCCAAAATATACGTCTCCTCTGTTCATAAAAACGGCTTGGTATTTTGATTTGTCTACATATTTTCCTTCGCTGCGGTCTTTGCCGTTGACTACTAGAAAGGCAATCACAGAAACTATTAATAAAGTAGCGGCGAACAACTCGAGCACACTCGTCAAACGTAACCAGCGAGGTTCGCGTTTTGCCCTTTTCGTTTCTTTTGTGGGGGTTATATTAGGTACACTGTGAACGGGCTTATTTACCGGTTCTAGCCCGCTCCCGGCGTTACTTTTGCGTGAAAAATCCATTCGTACTCCCTAGAGTTTAAACATGTTGTAACTCCAATCCAGTGTAATGCATAAGCATATTAAGAAGCAAATTACATAAATTACATCTGTTTAAAAGCTTGATGGAGGAAAAAATTATTCTCTGTAAGCGCCGTTTTTTCTCCTGAATACGGTTGACAAGACAAAAGCCCTCAGAGTATGTTAGGGGTACCATAACTAATGAAGAGAGGGAGAAGTTGTTACTATGGCTTACAAGCACACAAACTCTAAAGGGGTAACATATCACTTAAATTCGAAGAAAGTAACTCTTCGCGGCGGCAAAGAGCAAACAATTTACTACTTCAGCAAAGACCAGAGGCCTGAGGCTTCCGACTTGCCAAATGGTTTTGTTGTAAACGAAAACCCACGCAACGGCTTTTTGACCGTAAAGCGCAAATAAGCAGATCAGATGCTACTTTAGGGGGCCGCCGGTGATCCGGCGGCTCTTTTTAATGAGTAGCAAAGCAATAGTTGATATGAATATACTGACCAAGCTTCCCAAGCCATTTTTTGTGCTTGCTCCCATGGATGATGTAACTGATGTAGTCTTCCGGCAGATTGTGACAGATTGTGCGCGACCGGATTTATTTTTTACCGAGTTTGTGAATGTGGATGGGCTTTGTAGCCAGGGCAGGGAGAAACTGCTGCCTAAACTGCGGCTTGATAACAGACAAAGACCAATATTTGCCCAATTATGGGGGAAAGACCCAGAGCATTATTTCAAGGTAGCCCGTGAGTTAGTACAAATGGGCTATGACGGGGTAGACATTAATATGGGCTGTCCTGATAAAGCGGTAGTAAAGAACGGGTGTTGTATAGCACTAATCAATAATCGTAGCCTGGCAGGAGAAATCATTACGGCGGTTAGGGAAGGGGTTGGCCCCCACTTCCCTGTCAGTGTTAAAACTAGACTGGGACTTAATACGATAGATTTATCCTGGCACGAATATTTGCTTGAGTACAAACTTAACATGTTAACTATACATGGTCGCACAGCTTTTGAACGCAGTGTGGTTCCGGCACAATGGGACATGATTGGTGAGATACGCAAACTCCGGGATGTTCTCTCCCCTGCTATCTCAATAGTTGGCAACGGTGACGTAAATAGCCGAGCCGAAGGGGAAACTTGGGCGCAAAAATATGGAGTAGATGGGGTGATGATCGGGAGGGGCGTATTTGATGATCCTTTTGTGTTTGCCGCAAAAAGCCCTTGGGCGAACATGAGCAAAGCAGAGCGGATAGCTTTATACCGCCATCACGTTGAATTATTTGCCCGCACCTGGCATGGAGGGGAGCGAAAATTACACACTCTTAACAAATTTTGCAAAGTCTACATTAACGGTTTCGATGGTGCAAAAGAATTGCGTGAACATTTGATGCAGGCGAAATCGGCAGATGAGCTTCTAGACTTGCTTAGGTAAAGAGATGAGTTTTGCTATGCTGGGAGGGTGAAGATAACACTTATAAGGCACGGAGAGACAGAAGAAAACCGGCGTGGCATCATTCAGGGCCAGCGTCCGGGCACACTATCTCGACGTGGCCAGGAGCAGGTCCGCGAGCTTGTAAAAGCTATGGCAGCGGAAAAAATCGACGTAATCTATTCTTCTGATCTTAAAAGATGCAAGGATACTGCTATTCCGCTGCATCAAAGCCATCCCGATGTACCGTTTCATTACGATCAAGACTTGCGTGAGTTAAGCTTCGGTCGATTCGAAGGCTTGCCGGTGTTTTTTGTGTCATGGGGCCGTCGTATCGGATCTTTATTGAACCTCCGGGCTCCGGGTGGCGAATCTTGGGGAAGTTTGTGTGTAAGGGTGCACCAGTTTCTCAACAAGACTTTTAAACGCTATCCCAAAGGACATATTGTCATCGTGACACATGGTGGCCCAATCAGGGCAGCCCGACAGTTACTTACTCATGCCTCAACTAGGGAGATCATGAGAGATGAAGTTGACAACTGTTCTCGTCTTGAACTTGAGATGCAGTCACTCTTGGTAGATGACTGATATGTAAAGCGATAAATCTTACTGCGGAAACTCCACGTATCAGACTAAGCTGGAAGTGATAAATGGGGGGGGATTCTATTATGGCTTACACGACGAAAACAACCCGTGTGACACACGAGCCGGAGGTTCGTGAACCAGATACAGATTTTGTGAGTGGTTCCACATTGTTAGCAAGAATTATATCTCTCATCGGTGGGATTATAGTCGCCTTACTGGGGCTAAGGTTTTTGCTTATGTTGCTCGGTGCAAACAGAGGAAATGTACTGGTAGATTTTATCTATAGTGCCAGCTTGCCATTCGTCAAGCCGTTCTTCGGTATGTTCAACTATCATGAACAGATTGGGGTTTCACGCTTTGAGTTCGAGACGCTCATTGCGATGCTCGTCTATGCCCTTCTTACTTGGGGATTAGTACGCTTACTTACTCTCCCCAACCGGCACGTCACTGTGTAAACTTTAGTTGCAACGGAAATAGAACTATACCATTTGTGTGGTCACGGATTGTTGCAAAATGGTGGGGCAGGTTGGAATCGAACCAACTACCAAGCGGTTATGAGCCGCCTGCTCTAACCGGTGAGCTACTGCCCCACGCCGGCTGTGCGTAACAGGGATGAGTATAGCAGATTGTAAAGAAAGTTATATAATTACAACTGTGCTGCAAAAAATAAAAACTCTAATCCGTCACCCATATACGCACCAACTTAAAGATGTGCGGGTACTGGGTATGATAGTGTTCGCCGTTGTTGCTTTGCTAGTGAGTTGGAGTGGCATAAAGGCAATACAGACCAATTACGAACTACAGCGACAAATTGCTAAGCTCGAGCAGCAAAATAAATTGCAGGAACTGGAAAATAACAACTTGAAGCTCAAGAACCAGTATCTTGGTACAGATGAATTTCTGGAGCTAGCTGCACGGCGACAATTCGGCAAAGCTGCCCCGGGTGAAAAAGTGATAATTATACCCAAAAATGTTGGCCTTAGCCATTATTTGCCATCGGCAGAAAAAAAGGCGGCAACTGAGGCAAAAACTTCTTCGCACAAAGCTGCATATCGAAAGAACTTTGAAGGATGGATTAATTTTTTCCTTCACCGCCAGACAAACGATTCATAAATTTACAGGTAGCATAGCGGATTTATAACGCTTATGATAAGCTTTAGATAATTATGAAAACCCGCTTCCGAAGGGGTCACTCGGGCAATCGTACGGATGTTGCTCAAGAACAGGCTCATCACCAACAAGCGTTGCGTCACCACAAAAAGTCCAAAAAGCTTTCTCTACTTCTAGTGTTTCTCGTACTGAGTACAGTTATTGTGGGTGGTACAGCGTTCTATTTGTATAGACAGACAAAAAAACAAACCAATAATGCCACACAGAGCCTGCAAGATATTATAACGACAAAACGGGTTGAGGATAGCCAGCAAACACTAGAATCTACCTATGGAATGAAGGTGAAATATAATGCCGATCTTCTGGAAGCAGAGGGCCATACTCGCTATGATGACGGGTCTTTCAACGTGGTCTATGGTGATGGACTTAAGAATAAAGCAAAGGATGGTTACTTAATATTCACGTTCGTACTCAAAAATGAAGGGAACACTGAAGAGTCAATGGCGCGCTTTGGTAGTCTTTCGGGGCCAAAATTATGGGTTACCACGACGACTAACAAAGATTTTTTTGAAAAAGGGCGACAGAAATACGGCAAAGACAAGTCTGATGAAGACGTCGCAGCCACCTACTATGCTCCTCAGAAGACGGATACTTCAACCCCGACGCTAATTAAACAAGAAGATGTGACCATAAATAATGTGAAGTACAAAAAGTCGACCTATGAAATTACAGATACGGAATTTATCACCACCAAGAATGAGCTTACGGTTGTCTATACTACAGTCCAGAATGGCCGGCCATACCAGGTAAAACTAGATTCCACCAAGCAAACTTCACATGGCGACCTTGTACCATTAGAACAAACTATCCGGAGTATAAGCTATACGGCCCCAGACTCTAGCGCCAAGTTTACGTTTGCCACGCTAAAGGTACTGGCCTCGCATGTGTTGGGTACAAGTACAAGTGAAAATAGCGGTCAAAATAAAAACGAGAATGGTGAACTGCCAGATAACTCAGTGAATGCTCCTTCGAAACTTGCTGATGGAACGGCATTAAAAATCGTTGCCAAGAACCAGCCAGCCGTGGTTCGCGTCGGTACACAAACATGCTTTGATTACAACTTATTATTACCAAACAACAAAGTAGCTATAGCTGCCAAAGAAGCATGTATGGCCTCTTCCGGTAGCGGTTCCATTGTATCCAAGGATGGTTATGTGAGTACAAATGGGCACGTCACTACTTTTAAGCCGTCCGATACTCTTGTGAACTACTTGTTTGTAAAACTTCAAGCAGGAGACAAGGGTCCTTTACAGGCCTATTTTAACTACCTTATTGATTCAGGTGTCATGAGTGCCAAAGAAATCGATGCATTGCTTCAAGCAGTTCAAAATAAAGATGAGACAGCCATAATGAAGTTAATCTATACTGCCGAACTAATTCCTGCAGACAGGTATCAAGTGACAGCTACTAATCCAGAATATGCCATTCAACTTGGCAATGAGCCCATAAAAGTCGAAAGGGTTTCCAATAGTTCTAAAGTAAACTTTAAGTATGATGATAAAGTTGTAAAAGCTAAGTTTATTGCCGCCGACTTTGACCCCTTCAGTGGTAAAGAAGGAACCTCCAACCTGATTGACTCAAAAACTTCTGATGTCGCGATCCTTAAAATGGAAGGCAATAAACAATTTCCTGTTGTAAATCTCGGGAGCATAGATAATCTAAAAAGTGGTTCGCTCATAACTGCTATCGGCTTCCCGGCATTTGTAGACGGAGGGATAGAAACCAAAAAGGAAAAAACTGTGCCGTCTGCAACGCAAGGCGAAGTTGAAGAGATAGTAGATGATTCGAAGGATGAAGGTGCACGGAAACTGGTTGCTACGTCGGTGCCTATAGCAGGAGGCAATAGCGGCGGTCCGGCTTTTGATGAAAACGGCCACGTAATTGGACTGACTACATATGCCATGCGAGGTAAAGATGAGGCTGATGATAAGTTCTCGGATAACGGGATAATACGTGATATTGCTGACTATAAAAAACTCTTAGCAAATAACAAAGTAACTCTGGATACAAAAAGTGAAATAAGTGACAACTGGGATAAGGCTATAGATGAATTTGCCCAAGCTCACTATAAAGCTTCGCTGGGATTATTTAAGAAAGTGCAGGCAGCTTATCCTGCTCACTACTTAGCGGCTCAGTTTGCCGATGTTGCGCAACAGAAAATTGGCAAGGGAGAGGACGCAAGTGCCAAAAGCAGCTCATTTATTGTATTAGCCGTTGTATTTGGAATTCTAGCCGCTACTATTGTGGTGGTCGTTGTGCTATTGATCCGCCATCGCAAACACGGCAAACAAATGGGCTACACGGTTCCTTACCCTACTCCTGCACCACTGGCTGGCTATCCAAACGCATATCCACAACAAAACGTTATGCCGCAGCAGGCTAATCCCTACCTGCAACCACAACCGCCTGTTCCCCCTGCTCCTAATGTAGTTGCTCCGGGTACAGCATATCCATCACCTCCAAATACGCAGGTTCCTTCACAGGCACCGCCTACGGTAGGGTCACCACCGCCTCCACCAAACAATAATCAGTTTCCCCCTGCACCTCCAGCTTAATTGACAAGTGTTACCGTGATTGGTATAGTTTATTCGCTTTATGCGTAGTATCGCGGGGTAGAGCAGCGGCAGCTCGTGTGGCTCATAACCACAAGGTCGGAGGTTCGAGTCCTCCCCCCGCTACCATAAAAAAGGACCGACTTTTGTCGGTCTTTTTTTTATGCTGGGTTAGGCTCGAATCTGCGACACCGACACTAAAGGCTAGAGATAAAGAACGATTATATTGCGAAAAATACGAAAATATTTAACAATATTAAAATGAGTGAGTTGACTGATGCGAATATTCCATTTGAGAAACGTTATTTTGATCCCGAAAGTGAAAGTATTATCAATGCCTCGCCTCTTGACCCCTACGAGGATCGTGTTATTCAGTTCGCAGTACTAAAGCAAATGGGCTATCCTGTTGATCTTCAGCGAATACCCGTTGAAGATTTACCAGAGGATTTTTTTCTTCGTAATGAAGCAGAATGGGAACGAGATAACTTTCCGATGTGGGCACGTCCAGTAGTACATGATTCGGGTTTCGAGAGGTTTATTGAATGCCTTGACGTGCCAGGTGATCGCATAACGAGCGATGATGAGGAGCTCAACGAACAATTATGGGGACACCCCGTTAAGCTTATTTGGGAAGTAGATTCCGCTGATGCTCATATGCTTGCCTATTATATTGATTGTTTCGAGAACGATAGACTGCGGTATGTAAGTGATGTGGATGGTGGGTTACTCACGAGAGACTTGTTAATAGGATGTTTCATGGCAGCGCTAGAGCGTTATGCAGATCGTAGAGCTCGAGGCTATCAGTCCTGGAGAGATACCACTACGGCAGCAGTGACGACTGACGATTTCGTTCGACATAAAATCTACGAAATGGAAGGGTTCCGACCTGCTTCTCCTGAGCAACTTGGGGCTTTGGTCATGGATTATTACAAACTAGCAGAACGAGCTGACCCAGAGATTTTACAATTCAAAGATCGCGGCAGCGGTTTGTAATAATCCCCTCCTATGCAACTTCCGCTGCGGAGTTATAAAGTGTACACTTGAACAGTTGGCACAAGCACTACATACATGAAACAACACTTTGAAATCTATATCCTTACAGACGAGCTAAATGCCGAGCAATGGACAAAGTTATATAAATCGCTCCTTTCCTACTTAGGCACTTTTGGTAAGTTTGAAATTACATTTAAGTGCACAGATAATGTACTTCGCTTTTTTATCACTTCTACCAAAGATCTGAGTTCGATTTCCAATAATCTCGAAGGAATTGTGCTGCGGCCTGTCCATGAAAAAGAATTGGAACCACCGCAAGCCAATTCAAAGGAAAGATTTTTTCAATTCGTCACCGGGGGAAATTTGCTGGATCTAAAAGAAAAACTTGCCGTTAAAAAATCGAAAGACTTGCAATACGTTGTTTTTAGAGTAAGAACGGTGAATATTGAGAAGTCTATTGTACGGAGCACTTTTTATCTCAAAAGTGCCGGTGACAGATGGTCGAAAGCAACTAAAACGCTCACTATATTTCCTGCAAAACTCTTATCAATTAATTTTGCGGCCAATACCCGTTACCTAAAGAAGACCACACCAAAATACCTGAATATAGAGAAATCCTTACATATGCTTACAAGCGAAAAAGCAGACGCTTTATTCCAAATAGACGCCTTTCCATATTTTTCTGAGGATCGCTATTTGAGCCTGACTAATTATGAATTCGATAAGCACTCCTTTATTATCGGCGCGAGCGGCAGTGGTAAATCTAAATTCATAAGTCTTTTTATAGATCGTCTCAGTAGAACTGCATTAAGGATGAACTATAGAGTTATTGTGATTGACCCTCATGCATCGATTTCTGACGATCTTACCCATATAGCTGATACGAAGGTTATTACGTTCGATAAGCAAGACAGCGCGGAACTATTCCCTGGCGCTGGAACGGATTTAACATCAGCCACGGAACTGACTGCTACATTATTTAAGTCGATTCTTGCGGATCAGTTTAACCCCCGGCTTGATAGACTATTACGTTTCAGCTTATTTACATTAATGACAGCTCAGGCTATGTCGCTGGAAAATCTCAAGCGATTCTTAGCAGATGTTGAGTATCGAAACCAAGTCGTTGCACACACGGAAGGTTATGTTCCTCCAAATGTTACTAAGTTTTTTGGGGCAGATTATAACGAGTTAAGAACCCAATATTATAATGAAACAATTTTGCCTTTAGTTTCTATGGTTGATGAAATGCAGTTGCAGCCCTCACTCGTCGGCGAAAGTGAAATCTCTTTAGCCAGGACTATCCAAGAAAATTTCCTGACAGTATTTTCTCTCAATAAAGTCAGCATGGGCGACAAGGTCGTGAGGACGGTTGCCGGATTGCTTATCCAGCAGATCTTTCTACTCGCGCAAGCCCGCGCATTTGGTCAGAAAGTCATTTTAATTATTGACGAAGTATCCGTGGTCCAAAATCCTGCACTTGCCCAAATATTGGCAGAGGCCCGCAAGTTTAATTTAACCGTTATTCTTACTCAGCAGTATTTTGGACAGGTTGAAAAGGATTTGCGTGATGCAATATTCTCCAATGTATTTAATTACTACACTTTTAAAGTCTCGGAAGAAGATGCGCGCGGTCTTGAGGGTAATTTAAATATTGAATTACCCAGTGAACTCATTGAAGCCGAACATGCTAAAGGCACGAAAGAATCTGATATAAAAATTAAAATGATGACGGAACTGCATCCAAGGGAATGCCTCGTACGGTTAATGTCGAACGGTCAAGTTGCACCGGCGCTTAAGGCAAGAACGGTGGATGCACCCGTGATAAAGATGCATAAAGCTGAAGATTTGAAACGTACAGAACAGGTGTTGCCCGAGAAATTCGTAGAAATTGCGGAAAAGCCGAAGCGACAGATTGCCTTTAGCAAGGAATTGATGGATAAAATTCTTCAAGAAGAAACGGAACATCCGCAGGAACCTTATCAAGCTCCATCATCCATTTTTGGTAGTGTGCGTGATTTGCTGGCCCAGCATTCATCAAGTAGGGCTAAAGTTAATAAAAAGAAGGGTGAACAATGAAAAAAAGTGAAGCTCAACAATTACTGGATAAGATTGTGGGCCAGGTCTTTGGATACCAAAACCCATTGAGTCTCGAACAGTTTATGCAGAAGTTTACTTTTGATATTCGCTTGCCTCAACCTGTTACGGATATTACAGATGGGTCTACTACTTGGGCCCAGTCGACTAACCCGACTCGATTTGTGAAGCTACAAAATGCTCGAGGGCTTGAATTGGCCGGTGCGAGTCCAAAAACCGATAATCTCCGGCCCGCACGAGCTTTGCATTCTATGGAAGACATTTTAGCGGCATGGAATGAAATGAATCTCACGACAACTGAACGTTATAAAGAGAGTGTAAACGTATCTGAATCTGACAACGTTTATTACTCGGAAAACGTATATAGATCCCAAGATATCCGTAAGAGCAAGAACATATTATTTTCTGATGGCCTCAATGGTTGTGAATTTATAGCTGCCAGCCAAAGGTCGGGCGATTCAACTTTTTGTATGCGGCTTGAGGATAGTGGAAACTGCACGAACTGCTTTAACGTTTCTTGGTCTGGAAATGTTACCAATTGTTTCTTTATGCACGATACTGGCGATATGCAGGATAGTATGTTCTGTACCAACATGCAAGGGAAGCGCTACTGCGTTGCGAATATGCAATATGACGAAGCTGAATATAAGAGACTAAAAGATCTTACGGTGCGCTGGATCCTTACAAATTAGAATGCCAAATTAACCGGTTTACTTGATCCTATATCATCCTATTTAGAATGATTATGGTAAAGTTTAGGTATGAGGATTCGGGAACGATCATTGTGGTGGATTATCGCCGGAGCATCGTTTGCAGGGTTGGCATCTTCTTTGATCCAAACCATTGAGCGTATAAATTATGCCCTGCATCCGAAGGTGGCATTAACGTGCGATATTAACGCGATTTTTAGTTGTAGCAATGTCTTTAATGCCTGGCAATCACGGGTTTTTGGCTTTTCCAATTCTCTTGTCTGCATGATGTTTTTTGCGCTTACGGCCGGAATCGCATTAGCAGGCGCCACAGGTAGCGTTTTAAATCGCAGCCTACGCTATATATTCCATTTCTTTTCAGTTTTTTTCTTGGGTTTCGGAGCTTGGTACTTATGGCAAAGTACTTATCGGATCGGCTATATTTGCATCTTTTGCCTGTTTTGCTACGCTGCGGTAATTGCCATGAATTGGGCCTGGTTCCGGCTTCATTATCGTGAGCTCCCGCTCAGTAAACAAAAAGCCGCTAAGCTTGCAAATTTTGTTAAAAATGGCGGCGATCTCTTTGTAGCTGTACTGTGGGTATTGCTATTCGCTGGCATGATTATCTTCCGTTTTTGGTAGTCCATATACTTTACAGTCCAGCAAATTAGAACTAACCTTTCTAGTTCAGTTACAATAGAAGTTAAGTTGGAGTGACCAGGTAATGACTGAAGTATTCAAAAATATGTTTCGCCGGAAAGCCAGGACCTTATTGACCATTTTTGGCATTACGATTGGCATTTTTGCATTTACGGTAATGGGCTCTATGGCTGAACGCATCAGTTTGCTCGTGAACGGTGGCACAAAATATTACTCCGACAAAGTTACTGTTGCAGAAGAACATTCATCGCTAGCGAGCTTACCTACGCCCGTTAATGTAAACAAGGCCGAGGAAATTGCCAAGGTAGAAGGAGTCAATGCTGTTTCGGCAGTTGTCTATACAACGCTTTTTGATGGAGTCGATGCGGTAAACTTTGGACCGCCTCCCTCAATTACCGGAGAAAATTTAAATACCCGGCAGTATGAGTCCTTCAAGATCACCTACAGCAGTGGGCGAGCCCTGCAAGCTGGCGATGAAGGCAAAGTTACCATTGGTGCGGACCTGGTCAAAAAACTGAATGCTGAAGTAGGTAAGACAGTACGTATTAAAGGCAAAGATTATGAAGTTGTAGGTATTATGAATAAGACATTGACTGCGCCAGATAGTACGGTAGAAATGATGCTATCGGATGCTCAAAAAATACTCTATGGTTCGTTGCCGGAGATTATTAAAACCCAGACCAATCCCGATCAAATAGCCACTGGCTTTACCGTATACATCAAACCTGGAGTTGACCCTGATGCATTGGCCACAAAAATTAATCAGCAAGTAAAGGGTATCAAAGCAACTGGCCCCAAAGCATTCCAGGACCAAATTGCCAGCGCAACGGGTATCTTTAATGCCATCTTGTTTGGAGTGGCGCTCATCTCTTTGATTGTAGGCGGATTGTCTATTATCAACACTATGACTATGTCAATTTCTGAACGTATTCGTGAGATAGGCATTAAAAAGGCAGTAGGTGCAAAAACCAGAAATATTATGCAAGAATACCTCACCGAAGCCGGCTTAATTGGCCTAATCGGTGGTCTTGTTGGCTGGTCGCTCGGCGCCTTAACCATATTGATAATCAATCGGGCAATGGCGGACAGCGGCAATGTTATATTCTTACTGACTGCTCGGATATCGGTATTTGCCATAGTGTTTTCAGTCGTGCTTGGAATCATTGCGGGTATCTACCCTGCCTATTACGCGGTGCGAGTGAACATTGTGAAAGCGCTGAGGGAGGGTTAAATGGCGGAAGATATTTTGAAGCTAAAGAACCTCACCAAAACCTTTATTATGGGTAACCGGAAAAATGCTAAAAAAGCTCAGAAAGCTATTCAAAAACTGCAGGACAAATACGAAAAGGCAAGCGAACGCCATGATCAAGAAAAGGTAATAAAGGACGAAAAAATACTTAAGAAAGCCCAGCTTTTGTTCGCCCAAGAAAAATTTGAAGAAAGTTATAAAACAGTTACAGGCAAACGGTTGCGGGCTAGACCAAGGGATCGTGGTGTGGTGGTCCATGCGCTGAACGGCGTCGACTTAACAATTCAAAAGGGAGATTTGGTGGCGGTAGTTGGTCCTTCGGGCAGCGGCAAGTCAACTCTCCTCAACATGCTGGGACTATTGGATGAACCGACAGCCGGACAAATATTTATAAAAGGCCGAAACATTACTGCCATTAGGAGGCATGAAATTCCCGACATCCGCTCACATGAGCTTGGCTTTGTATTCCAGTCATTCAATCTCGTTACTACATTATCTGCACTAGAAAATGTAATGCTACCTCTTAAATATGCCGGTATCAGTCTTAAAAAGCGTCGCACCATGGCTCGACAAGCCTTGGAGCAAGTCGGCCTAGATAACAGATTGCATCATATGCCAAATGAACTTTCCGGCGGACAGCAACAACGCGTCGCCATTGCTCGTTCGATCGTCAATAATCCGGCAATTGTATTTGGCGACGAACTTACTGGCGAGCTTGATACAAAAATGACCAAGGAGATAATGACCTTAATTATCAAACTGAATAAAACCGGGCAAACATTTGTGGTTGTAACTCATAACCCGGAAGTTGCTAATCGTTGCCAACGGATCATTCACATGAGAGATGGCAAGATAGAAAAAGAAGTTAAAAATTGATAAATAACATCAAGTATTCATACGTATTCAAAGTGTACCAAGCAAAGATAGGTTACCTACAAAGTGTCGCCAGTCCTTGGTATTGGCAAGCCGCGGATACAGGGCGTTTTTAAGTTGGCCGGTTCGATGCTTGTAGGCAAATTCGTGATGGAGCGGCAGCGCGCAATAGAGATGCCATACATCACTCTTATCTTGCTTACTGCGGCGAATGGCGATGCCCTGATCCCACTCATACGTTGTGCCAGCCAGAGATGCCTTGGTATATCCCGATACTCTGTTTTGCATATAGGTAGAAAATGCATGCGAGATAATTTCGCCGGATTCTTCCATCTCTTCTTTTGTCTTATGCAATTCTTGTTTGTGTTGACGAATCTCAGCGTATACTGCGCCAAGTGCAACACCGCCAAGGTGGTGCTTATTGCCCAGGTGGCATTCTTTAAATTTTTTTAATTCTAGAGGATAACCTTGGATATCTACCTTTTGGATATATTTAATTTCGGCCGCGTTAATGACTGAGTCCAGGTTTGAGTAGTATCTCTTCATTTCCTGGTGCTTTTTCTCGTGTTGCTGTACCTGCTGTGCTACACCATCAAGCTGCTCTATCTCGTCTATATATTTTCCATAAAACCTTTGCGCAACCTCGTATGCTTCCGGTGCCGAAAAATAATCTAGACATAGTTGCATTTTTTGGGCTTCTGTAGGGGGTATCGGTTGGTCCTTTTCTTGCTGCATCAGTTCTCCTTTATGGTTTAATTTTAAAAAAGCGCCCTCTTGGCGCTTTCCGTTATGTGAATGGGTGACAGAGAAAGCTCATTTTCAAGTTGCCTCCTCCAGATAAGAAAAAACCTCCCTTTCGGGAGGTGTTATCCAGGCGTAAAACCTTTGTTTTTTCATACTCTAACCGGTTACTCTAGCACAAGCAAGAAAGAAAGCAAAATTTATATTCCAAGTAATTGCTTCTTTTTGGCGTCGAATTCTTCCTGGGTGAGAATCCCCTGATCTTTTAACTGTGCAAGTTGTTGCAGTTGGGCAGTCATATCGTTGGCGGGTTCGGCTTGTTGATATGGTTGCGCCTCTTGCTCTTGCGCAGACCAACGTCGTGCTTGGCGTCGGCTTACATTATTAGAAACTGCCGTTGCAGTTCCTGCTATTACTGCGGTACGTGCCATTCCTCTTAATAAACCTGGCATATTTCCCTCCTTCTTAGATTATAGTTCCGCTGCAGCGTCGGGGTGAATCCGACCCTCTGCTACTAATACTCCGTTTGCGTCTAATAGGGCCTTTTTGAGCGGTTTTGCCCAGAGTTGTTCTATCACTAATAGGCCGGCTGAGGTATTATTCTCAAGCAAATCTGACATTTCATCTACATCTTCATCCGAGATAAGTTGGTTGTTTGATTGGTATTTGCCGGCAAACTCGACAGCATAACTATCGCCAAGGTTAGCAATATCCATTTTTGTCACGTTGCCTTTTGCATCTTTGCTGATCAATGCCAGGGCTACTAAGTCAATAACTTTACTGTCTATTGCATCCCCGAGGGCTTTAAGGATGCTGCCATTAAATTTATTTCCCTCGAAACCAACGATAATATAGTCAATTGGTCCTCTCATACACCCTCCTTTTGCTTTATGCTACTTATTTTACGATACAACCTCGGCATAGGAAAAATGTAATATTTCTTACTGCTTGGATTACTTGACAGGTACATAATTCGCTTACCGAATATCATTCAATAGCACAAGGGGGTAGCCATGAGTGAAAAGCATGAAGATATATTTAACCGGTTTACTACTCGCACTTCATCAATTCTTGGTCGCCCCTGGATTTTTGTGAGTGCTCTAGGGGTGTTGGTGTTGTGGGTGTTAAGCGGTCCCTTATTAGGATTTTCTGACACTTGGCAGCTGATTATTAACACCAGTACCACCATCATTACCTTCCTGATGGTGTTTATTATCCAAAACACACAGAACCGCGACAACCTGGCTATCAATATTAAACTTGACGCTATGATGAAGAAAATGGGTATCCGCGAGACAGACTTAATTGCTGCCGAAGAAAAAAGTGATAAGAAATTAGAGAAAAGAGTTGTGCGTGAACGGCACGGTAAGCGGGGAGCACGAGCCACGGACAAACGACAGAAATAGGGCACAATATTTCGTAAAAAATACCCCTCAATACTAAGAGGGGTATTTTCGCATTTGGAAAGTAACTTACCAGCTGCGTTGACGGAAAGATCCGCCGCCGTCTGCATCGCGACGCGGACGATCTTCCCGGGGACGGGCTTCGTTTACCGTAATGGTACGGCCACCGAGATCAGAATTATGCAATGCCTTTTCAGCGGCTTTGCCTTCTTCATCATTCTCGAACTCTACAAAGCCAAACCCTTTGCTGCGGCCTGTCTCACGGTCTTTGATAACGACCGCAGAGCTTACCGTCCCATGGGGTGCAAATACATCAGAGAGTTCCTCATCAGTAGTGCTGAACGGCAAACCGCCTACGAATAGTTTGTACATGTATCGTTTCCTTTACTTTTACCTAGCAAGTACGACCCGACTTATCTGTCTCTCTCTGCCTATCCGGACTAAAGAACGATACTTTTTGAAAAAATACGTTTGCCGCATCTAGTGAGTTAAGAACCAATAAGAACCTGCAGACTTATTAAAACATTCACAGCACAATTACACAACATTAATTCAAAATATTATTGACAATAACAAAAAAGTATGTATAATAATACATGTTTTAGTTGATCAGCAAAACAAACAATAAGTTTATAAAAAGGAATAAAAAACTATGCACGGGTTATCGGGTATGGCATATGAGTTCATACCTACTACCAATAAAGAAATATCTCAGTTTGATGAGCTAATAAATAACTAGCATAAAGATAAACTGCAGATAAAGTGACACAGGCCGACTTGGCCTGTGTTCTATTGTGATTGAAGTATAGAGCATAATAATTTACACTATTAACAGGGGTGTGCGCCACTGAGCAGCACTCCTATGACGACCACAAGTTACGGGGGAAGTATGGAAAGAGCTCGTAAACAAGGTGGACCGCCATTTCAGCGCCGACATGAAGAATTTGTCGGGCTTGCGCGGCGCCTTTTGCGGCTCAATGAAGAAGGAAGACTCCCCACCAAAGACGCGGCCTCACATTTAGGCCGTTTTTTAATGAAAAAAGGAACAATACGCGTAACACCGGTTGCAAAAAAACTGGTGGCGGAGCAGGGCGAAAGTAGGAACATCGGTTGTGATGGCTGCGAACGAATGCCAGAATGTTTAACCGAGCATCATGAATACTGGCCGAGAAATGACTATCGTCAACCCGTAGAAGTTGCCTATAGGGAGCTCCCCGAGAATAAGCAGATACTATGTGAAGCCAGCCACCGTCGTCTTCATGCAGATCGGCGCATCGAACCTCCAACGAAGCCTGCATATCATGAAATGGCTGCAGCGGTAGTGCAGAGCGCAGCTAAACTGCCTGCACTGGAAACCGCAGTCCGAAGTATGCTATATTCCCAACCTGATGGCATCTCCGATGCGATTCAACCTTAAGGCAGCGTAGCTCAGTCGGTTAGAGCGCGGGACTCATAAGCCCGAGGTCGCAGGTTCAATCCCTGCCGCTGCTACCAGGGCCCGAAGACAACTTTTATAGTTGTCACTGGGCCCTGTTTTCATAAGTAGGACTGGTTCTGCGACCGAGTAGAGGTCGCCAGGTGAGGAATGCCTGTGGCATTCCGCAAGGAAACCTTCCGATGAAAACTTGTTTTCAATAGTGAAGTTTCGGGCCCGCGGAACGTGGGCAATCCCTGCCGCTGCTACCACGTCAGAAATCATTACTACCAACCTATAAAAACGCGCAATCCAGTGGCGCCTTTTTAGGTTGGTTCTGCATGTTTCTTCCTCTCCTGTTCTGCGAATCCTCTCGCAGAACAGAACAACTCTTTTGTTATGATTATGATATAGCTAATGGAAAAGACTCTTTATATTCTCATCGTGCTATTTGGTTGTGCTTCTTACTTGGTCGGTTTGAAAGAAATGCTAAACGGCAAGTATGCTCCGAGTGTTTTTAGTAGAGTTGTTTGGTTACTCCTTGCTGTTATAAGTTTCGCAGGTGTGGTTGTCAGCAATAGTACAAAGCCTTCGATGTTGTTGGCGGGCATATTCTTACTTGGAAACGCAACAATTTGTCTAACAAGCTTCTGGAAAGGCACTAGGGATATAGGTAAATTAGAGTATATTTGCTTAGCAATTCTGGTAATTAGTGGACTTGTATGGATTACGTTTAAAGCTCCGCTTGTAAGCGTAGCTATAAGCCTATTCGCTCACTTCGTAGGTGCTGTACCAACATATAAACGTGTTTGGGAAAAGCCTAGTAGCGAGAGTACAGGTTTCTGGTCATTATTCTTTATTGCAAGCATTCTTAGTGTCATGGCCAGTGGCAGCCAACCTGCTAAGCTAATAATCTTCCCAATTTACTTCATGTTTTTTGACGGAAGCATGACCTTATTGTCACTAAGACACCGCGGTTCAAGTTCTGCCGCTTAAACGGCCAGAAGGCTATTAGTGTACATTTAACTTTAGTTTCATCTCGTCAAAGGCACGCTAATTTACTAATTGAATCTCACTGAGTCATTTTTGCTATGAGATACCCTGAATGAAAGCCCTGTTTATTTATATTATTTTCTGGCGTTTAATTCAGAAGCCTAGGATTTAAGGCTTACTCTTGATCTTTTTCTACTTCTTCTTTAATTCGAGTAAAGTTTTTTGGTATCTTACCATCTGGTACCTTTAAATCCCCGGCCCAAATACCCCATTCTATATCTGCATCTTCTGCATACTTGCGACACTCCGCGCGTACCTCACAGGCTTTGCATGCCTTTAGTGCTTCTTTTATTTTCTCTCTATTATCGGAATCATAGAAGATCTCTACATCCATTCCCTTACAGGCAGCAGACTCTCTCCACGATTCGTCTAATGGTTGTGTGCTAATACGATGCTTGGTTAGGTCAAACTTGAGTCTTCGGTAAACTGGACTACCAGCATTGGTGATATTTTCATTCACTTCCTGGAAACGGGTTTTCATGGTTTTGTTTTTCTCGATTCTCGATACACCTCTTTGGTCATGGACATTGTTGGGGTCGGATGTGATTAGTCGTAGTGCGTTTTGAGCAAGTTTAACTTCGGTAGTGGAAGTTATCTGTGGAAGTTCTTCGTGCATTCCTATTACGTAACTGGCTACTTGCTTCGTGTATGTGATATCCGGAAGTTCACTAGGGCAAGCCAATTCTTCCATTAAATAGTTAGAAGGGAACTCTTCACTCATCAATTAATGTTTTACACTAATTTGTCAAAATAATGAAGATATATTATTTAGAGCCACCTTACGAGGGACGCGTTGGCGAGCGGCTCATAAAAATCAGCCTCTGGTTTAACGGTATATCGTAACGCTCGGCCAATTCCTCCATGGCCGACTACTAAAATAATCTCTGCCGGTTGTTCTTGCAGCCACTTATGTACTGCTTTTGCACGTTCTATTAACAGATCATCAGTCTCTGCTTCAAACTCGGTATGTTTTACGTGCATTTGTGGCCGGTAAGGTTGTTTCTCGAGTGTTCCAAAGTTTCTTTCCATAAGTGCCTCATGCGTGATAATTTTTTCGTGAGGATACCTGACTTCAGTCGCAATAATCTGTGCCGTAGTTAAAGCGCGGGAAAGTGGCGAGCTAACAATAAGATCAATATTAAGAGCTATAGCTTCCTGTCCGGCTTTCTTCGCTTGATCACGTCCGAGTGGTGTCAGGGGTGGATCAGAATGCCCCGAGAATAATCCAAGGGCATTTAAGGTGCTCTGTCCGTGTCGAATAAAATACAGCTTACGCATACTGTTAAAATTATAAGATGAACTTTACGGTTCCACCAGGCAGGCATGTGGTGGCAGTATCGGGTGGAGTAGACTCGATGGCTTTATTGCATATGCTGCGTAATGACTCAAAACTGAAACTTACTGTTGCACATTTTGATCATGGCATGCGTTCTGACTCAAAGAAAGACCGCTTGTTTGTGCAAGAAACTGTTCGAAATATAGGGCTGCCTTTTGTGTATCATGAAGGCAAATTAGGTCTGGGAACAAGTGAGGCAGTGGCTCGCCAAGCACGTTATGAGTTCTTGCAAACAGTTCGTCGTGCAACGGGTGCCTCGCATATACTAACTGCACATCATTATGATGATGTGCTGGAGACAGTTGTCCTTAATCTCATCCGAGGAACCGGTCGTAAAGGATTGAGCCCAATGCAGTCTCGGGCAAGTGTCATGCGTCCACTATTACGTATCACCAAAAAACAGTTAGTGGATTACGCAAAAATACAAGGACTCGTGTGGAGAGAAGATCCGACAAATACTGATACGCGGTATTTACGTAATTATGTGCGTCATGTCATATTGCCCATGTTTAATGATGAGGCAAAAAAAGAGCTGACACGACACGTTGATGCAATTACCAAAACAAACGGCATGATTGATGAACAGATTACCCACTATCTCCATCTTCAGCCGGGTATTAGAGTGTTGGACCGCCATACATTCATTATGCTGCCGCATGCTGTTGCTCGTGAAGTAATGGCAGGTTGGCTACGTAATCTAAGTGTAGGCGGACTAAATCGACCAATGATTGAACGTCTGGTGTCAGCGGCAAAAACGTATGCTCCAGGTAAATCTATGGATATTGACGGACAGCACCATTTGAAAATTACTCATAACAGTTTAGTGCTTGAGTGATAAGCCTGAATAGTATTCTTAAAACACGGTCTGTATAATATACATCGTTACATGGATAAGAAACCGTTTCGTGTTAACCAGTCACAGGGAGGAAACGGCCGACGTAGCTTTAAGAACTTCGGCTTTATTGCTTTGGTTATATTAATTGGCCTTGTGATTTTTGCTGCCATGGGTCAGCAATCTAACCTTAAAGAAACTGCTTTTTCGGATGTCATCCATCGGGCCAATAATGGCGAAATTAAGCAGATCATTGTAAAAGGTGACAGTCTGGAGATAACCAAGAAGAACGAAGACAAGCCTTCAGAAAAATCCCGCAAAGAACCTGGTTCGAGTATTTACGAACAGGGGCTGACAAACCGTGAAGTTGAAGTTGTTGTCAAACCAGAGTCAAATGCTGGTTCAACCTGGGCAAACATAGGCATTTCTATATTACCGGTGTTACTGATTAGTCTCGTATTGTTCTTTATGTTAAGAAGCGCGCAGGGTCAAGGCAATCAAGCTCTGAGTTTCGGAAAAAGTAGAGCACGCCTTTACGGTAATGAGAAAGACAAGATTACCTTTAGGGATATTGCTGGCAGTGATGAGGCAAAGATTGACCTTCAAGAAGTAGTAGAGTTTTTGCGTTTCCCTAAAAAGTTTGAGAGTGTCGGCGCAAAGGTGCCAAAGGGAGTGTTATTGGTTGGCCCGCCGGGGACTGGTAAGACCATGTTGGCTCGTGCAGTTGCCGGTGAGGCAAATGCGCCGTTCTTTAGCATCTCAGGCTCAGAATTCGTAGAAATGTTTGTCGGGGTAGGCGCAAGTCGCGTGAGAGATCTTTTCGCCAAAGCGAAAAAAAACGCCCCGTGTATTATTTTTATCGACGAAATTGATGCAGTTGGCCGTCGGCGAGGCTCAGGTATGGGTGGTGGACATGATGAGCGTGAACAGACCTTAAACCAGATACTCGTTGAGATGGACGGTTTTGAGCAAGGTACCAATGTGATTGTGTTGGCTGCTACAAACCGTTCAGATGTACTCGATCCAGCACTGTTGCGGCCTGGACGGTTTGATCGCCGAGTCAATATTGGCTTACCAGATCGCAAGGATCGAAAAGCCATACTAAAAGTCCACTTTGCCAAAAAACCGGTAGCAAAAAATGTAGATTTGGACGCACTGGCCGGCAAGAGCGCGGGCTCATCTGGTGCGGATCTCGCGAATATTGCAAATGAAGCAGCAATTATCGCTGCCCGAAATAGCCGGCGTGAAATTACGCAAGAAGACGTGACAAATGCATTCGAGAAAGTGGCACTGGGCCCTGAACGAAAGAGTAAGATTATGAGCGACAAAGAAAAAGAGTTGACCGCATATCATGAAGCTGGACACGCAGTGGTCGGACACGTCTTACCTGATAGTGATATGGTGCACAAAGTGACAATCATTCCGCGTGGCGGAACAGGTGGGGTTACATGGTTTATTCCACCCGATGACAAGAGCTACCACTCAGTAATTGAGTACAAGGACATCTTAGCGCGTATGTTAGGAGGCCGAATTGCCGAAGAAGTAGTATATGGCAAAGATCGTATTACTACAGGTGCGGGTAACGATTTGCAAAAAGCGGCCGAACTTGCCAGGGATATGGTGATTAATCAAGGTATGGGTAAAAAACTGCGGGATCAGGTGTTCCATGTTGATGAAGGATTAATGCTTGACCGTCTCGTACATGAACGACAATATTCCGATGAAACTGCCAAGATAATTGACGATGAAGTGGAAAACTTGATTACTGAAGCGGCCCAACGTGCCCGCGCTGTTGTGAAATCCAACCAGCATTTGTTAGAGAAACTGAAGGACCGATTACTTCAAAAAGAGACCGTCGAAGCTGACGAGGTAGAAAGTATTCTCAAAGGGTCTGTGTTGCCAAAAGCAGCAACACTTTACTAAAATGAGACACCCCAACCTCTTCCCTTTCGCAGGCTCAGGATCCTAGAGGTTCGGGTTTCTCATCGCACCTTCCGAAGTGAATTCGGATTCGCTAATGCGAACCGGTGCTTCTCTTCCTGAAATGTCGAGGCGCTCCCCTATGTCCTAAGTCTGCTATATGCACGCTTCTGGAGGGGCCAGCTTTTTTGTCGGTCCTATGCCAGTCTCACAAGGGAGCTCATTCTTACTCACAGGTGACATACTTTTAATGTAAAGAATCAGCCCGATGACAATAAGCGCCAACGCAACCAATAAAATTACTAGTTTCTTCTTAAATAGTTTTAGGCTCATGTTATCCGTAATTATAACAATTTCAATATTGAAAATGATGGATATTGAGACTTTATACTAGATAGTCTCTGCAGAGCCCATTATAATTACCTCTGAATGAACCGGTTTCTTAGACGAGCTAATAAACGCGTTTCTCTAGGCGGCGCGGCTGCCCTCCTTATTGGTACGTCTATGATCGGGCAAATCCTTGGTTTTTTGCGAACCAAGATTGTTAATGCAAACTTTGCAGCTACAGGTCCACAAAGTACCGATGCGTATTTTGCGGCTTTCAAAATACCGGATTTCTTCTTTTTCACCTTAGCAGCTGGTGCACTGGGCGTGGCCTTTATGCCGATACTCGCAGAACACTTAGAACGGGGTGATCGCAAAGGTGTATGGGAATTGTCTGACAGTTTGCTTAACTTACTCTCTATTATCATGGGCATAGTATCAGTGATAATACTGATTTTTGCAGAGCCATTGCTGCACTATATAGTGGCACCTGATCTATCACCTGAACAGCTTCATAATGCCGCAACCATTATGCGTATGATTGCAATAAACCCGCTCTTATTCACAGTATCAGGAATTATTACAAGTGTGCAGCAAACCTTTGGCCGGTTCTTTTTTTATGCGATTGCTCCATTGTTCTATAACCTTTCTATAATTATTAGCATTTTTGTATTTAAAAATAACCTCGGTATTGTCGGTATTGGTGTCGGGGCATTGATTGGGGCAATATTGCAGCTTGGTGTGGCAGGTCTCGGTCTTTTTGGGTCAGGATTCCGCTATTGGCCGCGAATTAGTTGGCGCAATAAGGATTTCAAACTTATCCTGCGTCAATTGCCTCCCCGATCATTAGATCAGGGAATTGATTCATTGAATAGTATCGTTGAGACTAATTTAGCCCGTCGTTTAGGTGAGGGCTATTTGAGTTATTATGAGAACGCCTATACTTTGCATACGGCACCGACACTTCTAATTGGTACTGCTATATCTACAGCTGCTTTTCCCCGCTTGACTGAACGGCTTGCGCAGGGGCGTCCAGACTTGTTCCGACGTGACTTTTTGCGAATTTTGCGGGCAATGATTTGGATAGTAGCTCCTGTGGTTGTAATTAGCTACTTTGCACGTGGTTATTTAGCTCGACTTATCTTCTCGCGGGATGCTCCCGAAATTGCCATGATCTTTGGTTATCTCGTTGTGGCAATTCTATTTCGCACACTGTATACCATGATTTCAAGGTGGTTTTATGCACAGAAAGATACCCGCACACCCTTGTTTGTGTCCCTATTCGCTATTTGTTTGAATGTGTTTTTGGCCTATGTGCTTTCACGACCAACCGCTTACGGGGTGGCGGGACTCGCTATGGCGCAGTCAATCGTTGCGATGAGCGAGGTAGCTATTTTGCTGACTATCATGATCATCAAAGACCATAAACTATTAGACCGTGCTTTTTGGGGAGGCTGTGCCAAAATACTATCGGTGACTGGGTTCGCAGTGGTGGCGGGATTCATTATGGTTTCGATATTGCCACTGACTATTGGGGACAAGGGTTTTGTGACGTTGGGCACAAAATTGGGTATTATCACTGGCGTCACTCTCTCTGTATACCTGTGTTTGTCATCAATATTTGGACTTGAAGAAGCAAGGCCGGTATTTGCCCGTATCAAACGTATTATTCTTAAACCTGTCCGCATTCCGTTTTAGTGCGGCAGCCGTCAGATTGCTTCTCTGTTATAATAGCCACGCATATTCCACCAAAAGGATATTATGAATCTGAAGATACGTAATTTTTGCATTATTGCGCATATTGACCATGGGAAATCTACCCTTGCTGACAGGTTGCTGGAATTAACCGGCACGGTAGAAAAACGGTTGATGAAGGATCAACTGTTAGACCGGATGGACCTGGAACGCGAAAAAGGTATTACCATCAAATTGCAACCAGTCCGAATGGTCTATAGGGATTATCAACTAAACCTTATTGATACTCCTGGTCATGTGGATTTTAGTTATGAAGTTTCCAGAAGCTTAGAGGCGTGTGAAGGTGCGCTGCTGGTGGTGGATGCTTCCCAAGGCATTCAAGCCCAGACATTGGCCAATGTGTATTTGGCTATGGCCGCTGATCTAAAGATTATCCCGGTGCTTAATAAAATTGACTTACCGGCGGCAGACGTGGAACGTGTCAGTGCTGAAGTGATGAGTTTACTTGGCTGCAAAAAAGAGGACATTCTGCTGATTTCTGCCAAAACCGGCGAAGGCGTGGAAGCAGTTCTCGAAGCTATTGTCAGAGATATTCCTGCGCCTAAGGGGGGAACGGATCAGCCGACAAGGGCGTTGATTTTCGACAGTTATTATGATGATTATCGTGGTGTTATCCTATATGTTCGTTTGGTGGATGGACAGATCAGCAAGAACGAACAGTTAGCTATGATGGCGACTGGGGCACACGGCTTGGCACTGGAAGTCGGGGCACTCAGACCAGATATGTCCCCGACTGATTCAATTCAGACAGGGGAAATTGGCTATATCGTCACTAATCTCAAGAGTACGAGGGAAGCAAAAGTAGGTGATACGGTTACTCTAGCTGCCCATGCTTCTCATGTGCCACTACCGGGCTATAAAGAAGTGAAACCGTTCGTGTACGCCGGCTTTTTTCCGGAAAGCAATGAGTTTTACCAGGAACTGAAGGACGCTATCGAAAAGCTTAGCTTGAGTGATTCTGCTCTGCAGTATGAGCCGGAAAATTCACCGGTATTAGGGTTTGGCGTACGGATTGGTTTTTTGGGACTACTTCACATGGATATAATTAAGGAACGACTGGAAAGAGAGTATGATTTAAGCCTTATTGTCACCAATCCTTCTACCGATTATCACTTGAGTTTGACGAGTGGCATACACAAAGATATTAAATCCGCATCCGACATGCCTGATGCCGCTTTAGTGAGAGAGATACAAGAGCCATGGATTAAGGGCGAAGTGGTGACACCCAAAAATTATGTAGGTGCAGTCTTGCAGCTTATCGTCGGAAAACGGGGTGTACAGAAAAACCTTTCTTATGTGGATGCCCGGCTTGCAGTGATTGACTTTGAGGCGCCGCTCGCCAATCTTCTCACTGATTTTTATGACCAATTGAAGAGTATTACTAGTGGGTATGGTTCGTTTAATTATGAGCTTGCGGAATATCGGGCGGAAGATTTAGTGCGGGTTGATTTTTATGTAGCTGGTGAACGAGTAGATGCCTTAAGTGTCATGGTTCACCGCACAGAGGCACAATCGTTTGGTCGCAGAACCGTTGAAAAACTCAAAGAGGTCATACCTCGCCAGCAGTTTAAGGTGAGTTTGCAGGCCGCTATTGGCGGTAAGTTCATCGCCCGGGAAGACCTCAGCGCATACCGCAAGGATGTAACTACTGGACTTTATGGCGGTGACGTGACGCGTAAAAAGAAAGTACTTGCAAAACAAAAGAAGGGTAAAACTCGTTTGAAACGATTCGGTAAAGTAGATATCCCTGCTGAAGCGTTCACCGTGTTATTAAAAAAAGACTAACTCCAAACTGCCAGCAAGGCACCAATGGCAAGCAAGTTGACGAGGTTATAACCGGTATCAATAATGATGAGTTTCTTCCGTCGCTGGGCAAACACATACGCTCCGGCTATTGCGGTGAACACGAACCCTAACCAGACCCAGAAACCGGTAATCAATCCCACTGAGAGCTTGGAGTATGAGGGGTAGAAATAAGTAGAGTAGACTACAAAATGGCGTAGGATAAATGCTCGAAGCAAACTGAAGATTACCATTAATACCATTGGCATGGTGCTACTTTGCTGCATATCTTTTTCAGATATGCCAACTAATTTTACCCACACTTTGCCAAATAATGGCCCATACCATGCAAAGCCAATAGCCATACTGACTGCCGCTGCAGCGATAATTGCCAGGTAATTAATTTCCACAGTCATTTAGCTCTCCGATTTTTTGCTACACTTTAATCTAACTCTTTTGCACGGTAGAACGCAAGACAACGAAGAAAGAGTAGATAATTTCTAATTTTGCTCCCAGTACACACATTTATCTGCTATAAATGTGTCATGGAAACCGGCAATGTTTTACATCGTCTCGATGAGTTTCAACGAATACTTCAGGATTATCATCTCTCGGAAGGAACTAAAAAGGTACTGGCTGCGACAAAGTTAGTGCTATTAGCGGCGCCTACCTCCAGCGGCAGAAACACATTAATACGGGGTTTGTTGGCCACTGGCCAATATCACTACATCGTCTCAGACACCACGCGTCAACCACGGATAAATGACGGTGTGGCAGAAAAAAATGGCGTAGAATATTGGTTCCGGACAGAGGATGAGTTTTTAGAAGGCTTACGGCAAGGCAGATACCTGGAAGCAGCTATTATCCATGGACAACAAGTTTCGGGTATCAGCATATGTGAACTGGAGAAAGCCCAAGAACAGGATAAAATCCCTATTACTGATATTGAAGTTGTTGGTGTTGGTAATATTATGCGTCTAAAGCCTGATACGCTGGCTATATTTGTTTTACCTCCATCCTTTGATGAGTGGCAACGTCGTATCCATGAGCGAGGAGTGATGGAGCCGCATGAATTTCAGCGACGCCTCCGTAGTGCGGCGAATGAGTTCAAAGATGCACTTTCTCATGATCATTATGTATATGTTATCAATGATAACCTTGATAATTGTGTGCAGATGATACACAGAATCGCGCATCAAAGTGTCCGTGACAGAACCACTGAAACAAAAGCACGTACCTTAGCAGAGGAACTCTACCAACAAACCCTAAGATTTATAGATAATTTAGCTCCGAACTAGCACTCTTGACTATAGAGTGCTAGGACGCTACACTAGCACTTAGTAGGTTGAAGTGCTATATGAATGAACATTTGTCAGAAAGACAGCAGAAGATATTACAGGCAATCGTTGAGCAATATGCCGAAGTTGCGAGCCCGGTGGGCTCAAGTTTGCTGGCGAAAGCTTTTGGGGTTTCTTCTGCCACCGTGCGGGCCGAAATGGCCGAACTAGAACGCCAAGGTCTGATTAAGCAGCCGCATACCAGTGCGGGCCGTGTGCCCACAGACAAGGGGTATCGGTATTATGTGAATAATTTACCGGAAAATCTTGATGAGACACCGGCAGAGCGACGTGCTGAGCGGGCCTTAACCGCCCGGGTTGAAAGAGCCGGACTACCTGAGCGCACCATTCGTAATGCGGTGGATACACTTGTGGAATTAACGCATAATTTGGGGTTGGCTACGATAGGCAACCAACTGTACATGAGCGGGCTTTCTAATCTTTTTGGACAGCCGGAATTCATGCATCCCCAACAGGTACGTGAAGTGGCTAGTTTGCTCGATAACTTGGAACCTTGGCTGCGTGAAGCTGCGCCGAATCAACCTTTAAATGTGTATATTGGCAGCGAGAATCCAGTTGGGGCAGGTGCAGGCTGCTCTCTGATTGTGAGTAAGTTCCATAGTCCTTACTCAGACCGAAGCTATATAGGAGTGTTAGGTCCAACGAGACAGAGTTACCGTGATGTGATGTTGCTCGTTCGTAGGGCAGGCGAGGCGTTAGAGGAGGTGCTATATGCCTAAAGCTGCGAAACCCAAATCAGCTGATAAATTAGCAAAGCTGCAACAACAAATTGATGAGCTAACTGAAGCATTACAGCGTGAACGGGCTGATGCGAACAATATGCGTCGCCGTCATGATGAGCAGTTTGCCAATCTTAAAACCCTTGTAAAAGCAAACGTAGTACGGGAACTTCTGCCAGTTATCGACAATTTAGAGCGTGCTCTCACACATGTGCCAAAGGAGTTGGAAGGTAATGGGTATGTAAAAGGAGTGGAGGGGGTGGTTAAGCAATTCGGCAAGACACTAAGCGACATTGGTGTGACGCGGATAGAGACGGTGGGTAAGGTCTTTGATCCGCGCCTGCACGAGGCAGTCAGTATGGATGACAATGAGGATGGTGATACGGAGGTAGTCAGTGAAGAACTCCAAGCCGGGTATCAGTTGGGTGATGAAGTAATCCGCCATGCAATGGTAAGAGTAAAGATGCAGAGAATAATTAACGAAAAGAATAAAGAGGAGATGTAAACATGGGAAAAATTATCGGAATCGATTTAGGAACAACAAACAGCGCGATGGCTGCAATGCAGTCAGGAAAGCCAGAAATTATTGCTAACAGCGAGGGCGCTCGGACTACCCCAAGTGTCGTGGCTATTAATAAGAATGGCGAGCGTTTAGTCGGACAGGTAGCTCGCCGACAACAGGTTACGAATCCAAAAAATACAGTCTATGAAGTAAAGCGTCTTATCGGCCGCCGCTGGGAAGACAAAGAAGTCCAACGGGACCTTAGTCTGATGGGATACGAAATCGTCAAAAGTGGCAGTGGTGTCAAGGTAAAAATGGGTGACAAAGAATACAGCTCCGAAGAAATCAGCGCCATGATACTCGGCAAGCTTAAAAGCGACGCAGAGAGTTTTTTGGGTAGCCCTGTCACCGAAGCAGTAATTACCGTCCCCGCGTATTTTGACGATAGTCAGCGCCAGGCAACAAAAGATGCAGGCAAGATTGCCGGACTGGAAGTGAAGCGTATTATCAACGAGCCTACGGCTGCAGCCCTGGCTTACGGATTAGACAAAGCAGAAAAGAAAGATGAAAAGATCGCTGTCTTTGACCTTGGCGGCGGGACGTTCGATGTTTCAATTCTTGAACTTGGTGATGGTGTCTTTGAAGTGAAGAGCACGAATGGTGATACTCACTTAGGCGGTGCTGACTTTGATCGTGTGCTGGTGAATTACTTTGCTGATGAGTTCAAAAAGGAACAAGGTATTGACGTCAAGAACGACAAAGCAGCTATGCAGCGATTACGCGATGAAGCTGAAAAGGCCAAAATTGAACTGAGTACAACCAATGAAGTTGATATTAATTTGCCATTCCTAACTGCCGATGCAGAAGGGCCGAAGCATTTTGAACACAAGCTCACTCGTGCAAAACTAGAACAATTAGTAGCCGATCTTATCGAAAAGACAGCTGGACCGTGCGAGAAGGCGCTGAACGATGCAGGATTAAAAGCAGCTGATATCGATGCAATTGTATTGGTTGGCGGCATGACTCGTATGCCAGTGGTTCAGAAAAAGGTGAAACAAATTTTTGGCAAAGAACCACTCAAAGGGGTCAACCCTGACGAGGTAGTTGCAATCGGTGCAGCCATTCAAGGTGGCGTGCTGCAAGGTGACGTCAAAGATGTGTTGTTACTTGATGTAACTCCGTTAAGCTTAGGCATTGAAACACTCGGTGGTGTCGCCACAAAATTAATTGAACGCAACACGACAATCCCCACAAGCAAAAGCGAAGTCTTTAGTACAGCTGCCGACAACCAGCCGCAGGTTGAGATCCATGTGGTGCAGGGTGAGCGCGAAATGGTAGCTGACAATAAAAGCCTGGGACGGTTTGTATTGGACGGCATTCCACCAGCGCCGCGTGGCGTTCCGCAAATCGAAGTGACATTTAACATCGATGCCAACGGCATCCTTAATGTTACCGCCAAAGACAAAGGCTCGGGTAAGGAACAAAGTATAACCATTCAAAACAGTGGTAATTTGGACAAGTCAGAAGTCGAAAAAATGGCCAAGGAAGCTGAAGCCCATGCCGAAGAAGACAAGAGTAAGCGTGAAGCTGTCGAAGTTCGCAATATCTTAGACAGTACTATTTATAACGCTGAGAAAATGAAGAATGATCACAAGGACAAACTGGCCGATGAGGATATGAAAACCTTGAACGAGGCAATTGACGAGGCAAAGAAGGTTGCGAAAGACGAGAAATCAGATAAGGCTACCCTTGAGAGTGCTACAAAGACCTTGAATGATAAGATTATGCCTATTGGTGCCAAAATGTACGAGCAAGCGAACAAAGAAAATGAAGCAAAGTCACCAGAAGATACGAACAAAGACACGGAAGGTAGTGACACAGATAAAAACGAGCCGGTAGAAGGTGAAGTTGTAGACGATAAGGAAAAATAATGGCTGATTTTTGTCAGCTTTGGCTTACATGTAAGGATGAAACTGAGGCCGATACAATCACTTCCCAGTTACTTAAGAAACGTCTAGTAGCCTGCGCGAAACAGCTTCCAATTGTAGCCAACTATTGGTGGAAGGGTAAGATAGAAAATGACAAGGAAATACTTTTAGTTATGGAGTCCAGAGTGGATTTAGTTGGTAAAATTGAGGCCGAAATTACTGAACTTCATAGCTACGACACTTTTGTCTTAGAAGCAATTCCTATACTAAAGATTTCCAAAGATGCTACAAAGTGGCTAGAAAAGGAAATAATCAATGGCTAAACGCGATTACTACGAAGTACTGGGCGTAAATAAAAATGCGAGCGCTGATGAGATTAAAAAGGCGTTTCGGCGTTTAGCTGTGCAGTACCATCCCGATAAAGAGGGTGGAGACGAAGCGAAGTTCAAAGAGGTCAATGAAGCGTATGAAGTACTGAAGGATGAATCCAAACGGAAACGTTACGATCAATTTGGGCATGCTGGCATTGGCAGTAGTGCGGCGAGCGATGGTAATCCATTTGCTGGTTTTGGAGGTGCGCAAGGGCAAGAGATCCACTTTGACTTTGGTGACCTCGGGCTTGGCGATATTTTAGGAAGTTTTTTTGGCGGTGGATTTAATGGCAATAATGCGCGGGCACGCTCTCACTCAGCTCGAGGGCGAGACGTCGAAACAAGCGTAGAACTTACATTTGAGCAAGCAGTTTTTGGTACGGAAGTTGATGTGAAACTCAACCTAGAAGATACTTGCGAACATTGTAAAGGCACGACTGTTGAGCCAGGGTACGAACTTAAAACATGTGACACCTGTAAGGGGAGTGGGCAGGTAGTCAATGTAACACGTACGATATTTGGCAATATACAGCAGGCCACCATTTGTCCTAAGTGTCATGGCCGAGGAAAAATTCCTGAAAAAGCCTGTACCGTGTGTCATGGTAAGGGCACAAAGATGAAGTCTCAAACAATTGGGTTAAAGATTCCGGCTGGCATTGATGACGGTGCAACTATTCGGCTCAGGGAACATGGCGAGGCGGTCGCAAATGGACCGAAAGGAGACATGTACGTGAATATTCGGGTAAAACCTCACAAACGTTTTACCAGGGAGGGCGATCTTATTTTAAGTGAGGAACATGTCGATATGGTAGGCGCAGCCTTGGGCACTCATATAGAAGTAGAAACTGTGGATGGTCCAGTGACTATGAAGATTCCAGCTGGCACCCAAAGTGGAACGGATTTTAAATTGTCCCATCACGGTGTACCACACATGCGAGGCGGGAGTCGCGGAGCTCACATTGTCACCGTATTAGTAGATACCCCGACAAAGCTGAGCAGAAAACAACGTGAGCTTTTAGAAGAATTACACAACGATCACTAAGGGATAAACCCTTATTACCTAGAAGTAAGCTTGTGCGTTTTGTCTGGCGGCTGTATAGTTCCAACAGAGAACAAATATGTTTTTGCTTGTTATTCTAATTTTTTTACTTGGGGCTTATGTAGGGAGTCACAGCTCCAAAAAGCGCCTTCGTGAACTATACGATGAAAACGCGAATTTGCGCACAATGCTATATGGCAGCGGCGGACAAGACCAGGCTGCCTCTAATGCTGCGGTAACAGCTGCAAGTCCAATATCAGCTAATACTGCCGTTGTTGCAGGCATAGCGCCTCCCCCACCGCCAAAACCTGTGGATAATGCAACCATCCTTCTCTATTTGGGGGCCTTTCTGTTTACATCTGCAGTTGGTCTGTTTATCGCATTTGCAGGCCTTGGTGGTACGACCAGGACAGTACTAACTGCGCTAGTAGCTACTGGGTTTTATGTCCTTGGCATGTATTTATTCCGTCACATTCACCGGTTGAAGCCCGCTGGACTTTCATTTATTGCGATCGGCATGATACTCATCCCGTTTGTTGGCTTTGCGTCATATGTATTCATGTTTGGACGTACTCACGCGGCCGCCGTGTGGTGTATGACCTCGGCTGTTGCAATGGGTATATACGTCCACGCACTACTACGTACCCGACATACGTTTAGTGTCTACTTTTTGTTGGCTGCTTTTTTGTCGCTGTTTATGTCAGGCGTGGCGATAGTAGAGTTACCAGTCTATTATTTCGGAATTGTGATGTCACTTTGCGGCACTTTGTTTATGCTTTTGCCGCGGTTTGGAAAAGTGCCCAGAGAGTCACAAGGACCACTGGAGTTTGCGTCAACCATTTTAATACCTGTTTCGTTAGTTTTTGCATTAATGTCCATTGAGCAGTTTGGGTTTTTGCAGGCAAGCGCTGCTTTTACATTGGCGTCTGTATACTACTTTGTCCTTAGCTATACTGACCGCAAAACTTCCGGCTCCTTAACGACGATGTGGTTCATTGTTTTTGGTGATGTTTGCGCGATAACAGCTGCAAGCTTAGTTTGTTGGGATATTTCGAGAAACACGCATGTGGTTGGAGCAATCCTGGGTGGTATTGCATTGCTACAGACCGGCATTATTTATGCATTGCGTGCAAAACCTCGTCAACAACCTGCAGCATTATTAGAAACAGAATGGGCAGTATATGTGGTAGTACAGGCAGCAATACTCCTCTCCTGTTTGTTTTTCGTTGATGACGCTGCCTACTTCAGCATCTCATTGGGCGTACTTGTCCTTCAGCAATTAGTGGTGTATTGGCTGACTGCAGAGCTATTTCCTGCAATGGTTGCGGCCATCGCCTGGACAATGCTACCGGCTGTGGTTGGTGTGTATTGGTTGCATCCAGCCATGCAGGCAGCGCAACTTGCCCTGTTGTATCTTGGCACTGCAAGCTTGGCACTGTGTTTACGGATAGGATCGAGTAACAAGTTTTTCATACAAACTATCCAGGCAACATATGCAATTGGCTTATCAATATCCTATGCAGTGGCTCTGAACGGAGGGCGGTTTTATGCCGCACTAATGAGTAGTTGTTTTGCGCTCATTGTAGGCCTATTGGGCCTGTATGAAAGAGTAAAAGAGCTTTGGATTGCTTCTGGTGTGCTGATTTTTGTTTCGACTATAACTTTTCTTAGTCTGTCACATGTTGATTTCCCTTTGATTGTCCCCTCGTGTTTTGGTCTGCTTGCACTTCTTATGTACTGGGTTGCGGTGCAACTTAAAAAGGTCCGGTATTTTGCCCAGTGGCAAGAGGTTGCAATATTCGGTGCGGCGGCCGGTGCAGCCAGTGTTGTGGTATTTGGCGACACAACGGTACCAATGATTGCCGATCTTGCGCTAACCGCGGCGCTGCTATTCGTGTATGCAAAGGAACGAAAAAATATTGCCTCACAGTATGTCGCTGGCATGTTGGGCATGGCAGCTTTCCAGTGGCTTATCGGTTTTTGGGGAGTGCACAATGTACTTGTCTATAGTCACCTGTGGGCGGCATTATTTGCCTTTTATGCGTATGTGGCTACCCGTCGTCGCCAAAAGAACGAAGAAGAATCTTATACTATTCTTGCCTTGGTTGCCTTCACTCTGCCTACCGCCATAATGGCACTGGATAGTGCAGGCGGAGGTTATGGTTGGCTACTTATTGCCGAACAAATTTGTTTGGTATTACTCGGTATGGCTATTGGCAGACGATTGGTAATAAAGTGGGGTTTGGTTGCTTCTATTTTGGCAGTACTCTACCAATTGCGGGAATTAACGTTTATCGCGCTCGCATTAGTGGGGCTTACAATAATCGGCATTGCAATTTACTTGCTCCTAAAGCATGGGAATGACGAAAAGCCTTCGCCACCAAAGTCCGGTTAGCGATATGATCCGTGTGCCTCGTGTTGCTGGTTCTTGTGTTCGTACATATCATGCTCGGCTAGCGCTATAAAATCTTCGGCATTTGCGCCAGGCGTCCAGATTGCCTGTCCGATGGAAACGTCGAACTTCATTGACTCCAAAGATGGCCCCCCTTCAATTATCCCTTGACGGAAATGATTAAACTCGGTGGCTAACCTATCTTTAATATGCTGCATCCTTTCTTCTGCCGATAGTGCATTATCTCGGTCTGGTCGAGGTTGCAGGTCGCATAGTGCAATGAATTCATCGCCGCCTGTCCTGCCCACATAAGAGAGCGCATCATCTTTTCGGAAAGTATATTTCAAAATATTTGCAACACTTACTAAAACTGCATCACCCATTTGATGTCCTTGTTCGTCATTGACACGCTTAAAATTAGTCAGGTCTATATAAAACAGGCCAATATTATCTTCTTCGGTTGCTTGCTCAAGCTTTTTGGATAACTGCTCATCAAGACCACGTTTGTTAAGAAGATTTGTAAGGGAGTCGTGTGTAGCCTGTTCATGCCAATAGTCTCTCTCGGCGTTTACCCAGTTAAGTACTGTCTGCTGATATTGCACCGCAGCTTTTAGACCTGCGTTAGCTGTAGTCAAGGCTCGTATATCTTTAGTAGAATTCGCTAAGCGTTCGCGGGAAGCTTGACGGGCACGCTGATGCAAATCACGCTCGGAGGCAAAACCTTCATTCATGTGTATATTATAGCATAAAAAGCCTATGTCAGTCAACTGGTTGTGTTTATACGCATGTCTTTTACAATAGGTATATATGAAACTAAAGCGTCTTGGTCAGAATGGCTTTATTCCTCTTATGTTGACGCTTTTGGCGGTCTTGATAGCGGCAATTATACTTGTTTATATACGAGTCAAAAGAGCTGCTCCGTAGATTGACTATAAGTATCAAATAGTTTATAATTAACTAAAAGACTACGAAATTTATGCTATTTTGCCTAAAGACGTGGAAAAGTAACAATGCCTCAACTACAACATATCGGTAACGTTGAACTTGTCTCATTGCCCAATGATGGTATTAAAGCTGTGCCCGCCAAGGTTGACACCGGAGCGGATGGATCCGCTATTTGGGCTAGTGACATTCATGAGAAAGATGGCTTGTTAACCTTTCGATTATTTGATCGACCATCCCCTTTTTATAACGGCAAAAAGCTGAAGACCCGACATTTTCAAATCCGCTCAGTCAAAAACTCCTTCGGTGAGACAGAATTCCGCTACAAAGTTCGTCTCAAAACGATCATAGGCGGACGGACTATCTGGGTTCGGTTTACGCTTGCGAACCGTGCCAATAATCGCTTTCCTATCCTTATCGGACGTCGCACGTTGCATGGTAAGTTTCTGGTTGATGTGACGAAGTCAGCTCTTAAAGATAACTACCGCGTACTCATACTGTCGATGAAGAAAACAAAGACCCTTGAGCGGTATGCAAAAAATCTAGGAAGTGCTGCTAATAACGTAAGCTTTACTGTGTATACCTACGAGGATCTTAATTTTCAGATTAAAAATAATCGAGCTTCCATAACCACCAATGACAGCGGACAGGATGTGGCTACGTTCGACCTGGTGTACTTTAAAACCACAGCCAATTACCAAGACCTTGCAGCCACGATTGCTCGCTATTTAACTGCACGGCACATACCTTTTTTCGATCAAGCTGTTCTGCACTTCCAAGCTAGCAGCAAGCTGTATCAGTACTTTATATTAAGTCCGAATGGGATTACGGTACCAGATAGTTTGTTTGTGGCTGGCCCGCGCTTAAAGCAAATGTATCATGACTTTTCTACTGCTTTGGGTCTACCATTTGTGCTGAAGGACATTCATGGCAAAAAAGGCGATTATAACTTTTTGGTGAAAGACGAGAAGTCATTTAGACAAGCGATAAAAAAAGCCACCAAAGCCGAGGTTCGGCTTATTGGTCAAAAATTTATACCAAATGACGGTGATTACAGGTTGCTCGTGTTTGGTAAAAGAGTCGGACTGATAATTCATCGTCAAAGTAAAGATACTTCGCACCTGAACAACACTTCAAAGGGTGGCAACGCGAAGCTTATCAATATTGAGGATATTGCCACCAAAGTACAACGAGACAGTATTCAAGCAGCTTTGCTTTTAGACCGCGAGATTGCAGGTATCGATATGGTACAGGACAAGAAAACTGGTTCGTGGTATTGTTTTGAAGTAAACGACGGACCACAACTTGCAACAGGGACATTTTTAACAGAGAAATATACCGCAATGGCCAGGTTTTTACAGAATAAGCTGAAAGGGTAGGATACAAATTATGAAAATAGCTATTTTATCTCAGGGACCAGGGAATTATTCTACGAGACGCCTTAAAGAAGAAGCGGAAAAGCGCGGACATACGGTGTGGGTTATTAATTATGCCAAGTGTTATGTCACTGTTGAGCGTAATAACCCGGTGGTCCGTTATGAGGGTGAAGACTTAAGTGATATAGATGCAGTCATTCCCCGGATTGCTACCAGCTTAACGAAATACGGTAGCTCAATAGTACGGCAATTTGAAATGAGGGGGGTATTTACAACAGCAAGCTCTATAGCCATTACGCGTTCGCGTGATAAATTACGTTCCTATCAACTTATGGCAAAAAGTGGCATCGGGGTGCCGAAAACAGTTTTTGCTCGTGAGACTGCAGACTTCAACGATGTTATAGAACAAGCCGGAGGTGTTCCGGTAATAATAAAGGTAGCCCGAGGAACACATGGGAACGGTGTGGTACTCGCCGAAACCAAAAAGGCAGCTCAAGCTGTAATGCAAGCTTTTTATGTAGAAGGTGTAAGCTTTTTGGTGCAGGAATATATTGCTGAATCGGCCGGCATGGACCTTCGGGTGTTAGTGGTTGGTGGAAGGGTAGTGGCAAGTATAAAAAGACAGAGTTTAGATGATGATTTCCGCTCCAATACTCATCAAGGGGGGGTTGGCAGAAAAGTGAGACTAAAACCGGATGAGGAAAAAGCGGCTATAAAGGCTGCCCGATCCATGGGATTACCAATTTGTGGAGTAGATATGCTCCGTTCTAATCACGGGCCACTTGTTCTGGAAGTTAATTCTTCTGCAAGTTTTAGTTCGCCCGAACAGGTAACTGGAAAAAACGTGGCTGAAAAAGTGATAGAATACATCGAGCAAAATGCCCGCGGCAAAAGGCGTAAGGATCGTGTGGGCGCATAAATCCCGACGCAATTTAGCGATAGCTGTCTCTGTAATTATTATCTTGGCTGTCTCATTGTGGGTGATGAACCGGCGCACAGGTGTGGCGGTGGTTTTAGGAAAGAACCGGATAAATCTTGAGATTGTTCGTACACCCGAGGCTCGAGCCATTGGATTGTCGAAATATACCACTCTTAACCACGATAAGGGTATGCTCTTTGTATTTAGCAAATCCGGCACGCAATGTTTTTGGATGAAAGGGATGAAATTTCCACTTGATATCATATGGATAGACAGGGATAAGAAAGTGCTCCACATCGAGAGGAATCTTAAGCCGGAGACCTATCCGCAAGAGTTTTGCCCGGATGTGCCAGCTAAATATGTCATAGAAGTTTCTGCAGGCGTGAGCGATGAAGCCGGTATTACGGATGGCCAAAAGCTGAGCTTTTAATACGCTCATGCTATTATGGGCTGAATGACAGGCACTATACTCATTGCATTACTCATAGGCGCACCAATAATATTATTGTTTTGGTTGCGAAGTAATGCTGCAGTAGTATTTCTTGCTCTTTGTACTGGCAGCGTAGTAGCGAAGTACGTTGGTAGCAGCTCCAATGAAACCTTAAATAGCCTAGTTACTAAGCTTGGCCCAACCTCACAGAATTATGTTGAGATAGGCATCATATTATTGCCGGCAATTATTACTGCTTTACTATTGCGTCAACATGTAAGCGGCGCCAAAATGCTGCTCAATATCATACCTGCGGCCATATGTGGACTGGCGGTAGCAGTGTTGGCGGTGCCTCTTTTGCCATACGGAGCAAAATCCTTGGCGGAGAGCGAAAAATTATGGACACTTCTTAACCAATACCAAGCACTTATTTTTGCTGGTGGCGCATTATTGAGTTTCTTGCTCTTATGGTCAGGTCACCGTAAAGGCGGCAAACACCACGGCAAGCATCACTAGGCAGCTGGCGTTGGTGTAGGGGCACTTTTTGCGGTTGCAGGCGCTGGCGTAGTGGGTGCACCTAAATAGGTGGTGTGGTCCAATGCGAATCTGTAAGCTTTAGGCACAAACCAGAATGAATATATACCAAAAGTAACTATAACCAGCAGCATGTTTAGAGTAAGAAATCCAAGAGTTTCACTATAGGTAGCTGAGTACTTCAATCTTTTGCCGTCAACGATGGTGTTGGAGATTATCCAATTGGCCATGTAATTGAATCCGATTGGCCAACCGACAATTATTATGTACATCGTCAGTATACCGACTAGTGTAGCGATAAAATATCCGCTTGCATCACCCTGAAATTGTACAGGTTTACCACTCGTTTGCATGTTACTCTCCTCATTTAATTAACTTAAGCATAATAGTTGTTGGCGTGAATACCAAACATTATTATCTTTTTAGCGGCTCTAATGGGGGAAGGAGATTTATTGAGTGATTAGTTTAAAAGCGTGCTGCCAATCGTTGCGTAAGAATCCGGGCAGGCACCACAGTATGCAAAGGGGTTCTATAGCCCGGGCTGATTTTGCGCTGCCCATATCAGCGGCCTCCCAGCCAAATTTCTCAAGGATATCAGTGACTTCTTTTTTCGAGGCTTGATCGTTGCCACAAATAAACATAGTTGGTGGCCCGTTGGCAAGTTGCGGCTTCACCATAAGAGCATTCCCTACGCTGTTAAAAGCCTTCACAAACCGTGCAGCGGGACATTTTCGCTGCAACCGTTCCATGAGTGATTCGTGCATATCAGTAAAGTAGCGCAACACTCCGTCGTCTGGAGGTTCATCGGCGATCGGGTTCGTGGTATCAATTACTGTCTTACCGGCCAACTCACTTTTTAAGTTGCTGACAACTTCTTCGGCGGCCATGCCTTTCACTACCAAGATAACTATTTCAGCCCAGCCTGTACATTCCGCAGATGTGACGACAGAACCTTCCCAATTGTCTACTTTGCCAGCAGTCCGACGGCCAATTTTTACCTCAAAACCTGCGTCCTTCAGCCCATTGGCTAAAGTTTGGCCGACGACACCTGAACCTAGTACCCCGATCCGCTTCCTCTGCATATAACTATCATATCAGTAATCTCATTAGGCTTATCTATAACCCGAACAAGCTAAACCGAGCCACGTTACTAAAAATATTAGTGCGGTCCCTATTACGCCAGATATGATCAGTAACATTGACAAGCCTATCTTTGCCGTAGGCTTTGATCCATTAATCTTGCGTAATAAAAGTATTATAATGAGCCACCCGGCTACTGTTACGACAAAAGCTAAGAATTCTTTTAGCTTTTTGCTGGGGTCGCATGGCCCTGTACCGAAAAAGGCTAAGTACACATGCCGAGTATAACAAAAGATCTCTTAAAAGGATCTATGCTGTTTATGGTTATTGGAGAACAACCGAAGTGCAGGTGGCTTAGTTCTTAGTCAGCTTGAAGTCGTTGCATTTCTTGCGCGTACCATTCAGGAAGTTCGGCAATACCATAATATGGATGGTGACTACCTGATACATACTCAGACAGAGGATCACCTTTGCCGTAATGCCAAATTTCTTGTGGGTTTACAGATAAACCTGCAACCTCAGTCATCGCGTAATATAAGATTCTTCGTGCCATTACTATTTCTTTATTTCTAGGTGCTACTGCCGCTTGTTCGGGTGAGTCCTCTATGTCGCTTTGGCCTTCTGTCAGATGGTAGCCTTCGTGGAAGTCAGGGTATGCCGTTCCTTTAATCGTACCCCCTCTATGGCCTCTATCAAAAGCTTCGTTAGTCTGTAGATTCACTAAGGCTACATCCACCGCACCTCCGGTTAAATGAGGTGTGGGTGTGAGGTTTTCGTTAGGTCTGGCACAGTAATTAGGAACTTGTTTTACTACTTCTTCGTCTGGCATATCAGGATTTTTAGCCTTTATTACCATTGGCCAAGCTACTTCGAAGGCAAATTTTTGTACTTGATATGGGCGCAATGCATCATCTATTCGTAAACGGGCTGGTGATCCCAAAACTTCTCGGACTTCCGGATCGGTTCGCAGGAAATGCTCGGCCTGTACTATTCTTTTGGCAACATCTAAGCGCAACAATGGTGCGTCAGGTACACCAGGTAAAGTTTCGCCTGTCATGGCATTTGGCTTCGAGTAATAGCTACTTGCATCCTCGAATCCGAATTCAGGCTCCCGTGGGTCCACTAAGGGGTCGTTATGTAACGGATGGGTAACATCAATTTCATACCTAGTGTCGTACCCAGATTTACTTAATCTCAGCTCAGTAAGGTTGGGGATCTCTAACATAGAGGAATATAGTACAATATTCTGGTGTAAATTACAAGTAACAGTAGTCCCAGTTACTCCTGGGATATTTGTTAGATTTTCACCGAAAGCTTAACAATTGTGTGAGGCAACGTATGTCATCACAACAGCTGCTGCGACCCAGTTGGGCACAATGAACAGCGCAGCTTGTGCGAGTGAATCGGTTGTATTAAGACCTACTACCAATGCGAATCCCAAATATGCTAGATAGGGAATATAGGTAAGTTTGCCTTGTACGCTTGCGGGCAGATAACTACCCCGTACTTTCACGAACCAGACATCCGGCTTTCTATGTGACTTTGTTTTTCTTTTTGTAGCCATAACAATTTAAAGTTTACCATATTGATATAGGTAAATTGGAGAACTATCGTGATACTTATTGTAACCAAACCTACGTATAAAACGGCTTTGCGCTAATAGTATGACTTAAAACATTATCATTTTCGTCAAAAGTGAATTCAGCCTCTACGCTATTACCCTCCAAGACTTTAGGTAGCCAGAACTTGTCATCCTTCCACATAGACTCATAGGGAATACTGTCCATCTTGTACCACTTAGGCTTCATTTCTTCCGTCTCTGATGGCTCACCTTCCCAATCTTTACAAAGATATACCCAAACCTGCTGGTTCCAATCAGACTTATCACTTGGAAAGTAAAAGTTCAGAGTTGCGACTTGTTGTATAGTAACCGGTTTAACATTTATCTCCTCACGGCATTCTCGGATAGCTGTTTGCTCTATTGATTCGTTCTTTTCGGGCTTACCACCAACACCGTTCCATCTACCTGCTCCAAATCCCCTCTTTTTCATAGCAAGAAGTATTTTGTTTTCTTCAATAAGAAACAGCAGAGTAGCTTTCTTAGGAAGACTCTTCATGTAACTCATTGTAAACAAAAATCACTTCTCTAAGAAGTGCCTTGGTGCATCTATATTTGGAAGGTTCCACTGGAGCATCTTAGACGCTGTAGCAACTAGAATTAGTACCAGTCCATGTCGCGTACTTGGGCTATACCCTGAACTGCAATGACTGCCGGATGGGCATAGAAAACAGATTGCCTCACCTCATACGGATTAACGACAATTATTTGTTTTTCGGCGTTTGTCTTACTGCTAGCGATAGCAGTACCAAATTCAACAGCCGCTCCTAAAATGTTATCACCAGGAAAAAGAACTGCTATATCGCTAATATACGCTGCGTCTACCATAGCTTGAGCAGCTGGCGATGAGGTCTCAAGGTGGTCCATATAAGGTGTAGGTAATTTACCTAATTGCCACCACTTTTCAAGCACCGTATGACCGCGTTGCTCTAACTCATTAGCAAATTCACCAATAGATAACTCGCCAGCATTTATCTTTCCTGCCAGATATATATCTTTTGCCATACCCTAATTTAACTACAGACAAAAAAGACCAACAAATGGACTTCAATCGATACTTGAAACTCACTGGTGCGTCGCACACCTTTGGCTTTAGCTAAAAACACTCTTTCGCTGAGACTCGGCCACATTCTGCGGCCCCGTCGCCACACTGGGGGCGGCCTCCGGCCCATTGCGTCACTTTCTCGAAGCAAGCTTCTGCGACAGTTCCTTATGAACGAACCCAAGATTCCTGGGTTCAACTCAAGTTTCACCTGAGTCAACCACGAAAAAAGCCGAGCCTATGACTCGACTCCTTTCGTGGAGGG
>JAYRIP010000004.1:0-197500 GCA_041906765.1 Saccharimonadales bacterium (SeqCode) | reverse complement strand
CAGCGATAGGAAATGACGTACCACATGTATCTGTCTTTAATAGTAAAAATGTTGAGTTCGATGGCGAACAGGTAGCCGTTAGCGCTATTCTTATTCGTCCGTTTTCCATCACGCGGGCCTTTTCTCGGTTACAAGGAAAAGAGCCCCAGGGGCATATTGACTTAACGATTGCGCGTCAAGTCCGGCACTAGTTTAAATTTTGTAAACAAGTCACATATAATGGCGGCATGAAGGCGAGTCGAGGAGATGAGTACTTTGATTTGTATGCGCGAAGCTATCAGATATTTCGGACGCATACTAATGAAAAGCAGGTTCTTCTTGCAGAATTACAGAAAGACATACGGCGATTTAAACCAAAGTCTATTCTTGATATAGGGGCAGGGAATGGTGAGATTGCAGTACCAATTGCCGCAATGGCGTCTCGCTATCTCGCGGTCGAGTACAGCCCCAAACATGCCGCCCATCTTACAGAGTACGGTCTTTCTGTAGTTGAGAGTACATTTCCAACTAAAATTGATGGACTATTTGATCTCGCATTACTGTGTCACTGTCTTTCGTACGAAAAAAGGAACCACAATGTCATGATTGACGCTGCCTGGGAGTTAATTGCCAGGAACGGGCATATCCTGATAGTTACTCACAGAGGTGAGAAGAACGATTGGAGTAATCTTCTCGATAAAGTTGGCATGGGCAAAACAAGCGAATACGAAGATATTTACGACGAAATAGTTGATAATCTGAAAAGCAAAGGACAAACCTCAATACGCCGTGTTGTAACGAGTGCGACAGCATCAACTGCCGATGCACTGGTTGCTGCGTTGGCTTTTGTAGCTTCGGCAGGATACAAGGAATTGTTTAATCAGTTTATGGCTTCAAGACACAAAATCACCGAGATTCTTGAAACAACGTATAAAACAGAAGACGGATATTCTTTTCCGTTTACACACATATTCCTAACAACCGAAAAATAATAAAGGAAATTGCTTGTAGCTAGCGGTTACTTGCTTGGAAGAGGCTAAGAAGATGTCTTCGGCTGCTCTTTTCCAGAAACGAAAGCAAAAAGTAGTGAAATAAATTTCTGCTTTTTTGCAATTTGCTACTGGTTTCCCAGAGCTTAATTGAGGGAAGCGTAGTCCAGCACTTGCTGCTAAAATGAGGACATGAAACTACTGAGACGTAGCAAAACGAAAAAAGCTGCAACTAAGAGCAAAACTAGGAAGTCTTTCCCCAGGCCTCTACTTAAGTCATTACTACCAACGAAACCGCTGGAAATAGCTCTCTTGGCTCTAGTTATATTCGTGTTTAGTGGAGCAATGATGTATTATCGCGTACCCTTTACACGGACTGAGATTCGCAACAGTGATATTCCTTATGATGTCGAATATATACAGGACTCTAGCTTAGAATTAGGTGAGCAGCAGACTCGGCAGCATGGCGAAAATGGTATAAAAGCAACAACTATCCATATCAGAAAAACGCTTTCTGGACGAAAAGTCAGTGAGACTATAGTTTCTGATAAGACGGTCAAGAGCCCCGTAAACGAAACTAAAGCACAAGGTACGAAAAGATACCAATACATGTGGTGCTCAAATGGGTCCTATCGGTATTACACTAACGATCAGTTCAAAAACTCATATACTGGCTTTACGCACAAGAGTGATGATTACTGTGCTCAAAACGGTCAGGGACACATGACGGGGTTAGCTGATACAGCACCAAACCCAACTTATAATTACACGCCTGCGCCTATTGCCCACACTCCTACGATTACCAATTGTTACGATACCGGGATATACTCCCACTCATTTTCATGCTATTCATACTAACTAAATCAGGTAAAAGAATTACTTGTACTAACTATTGTTAGCCTGGAGGATGCTAACGCGGTTGCCTTCGGAGTCTATAAATGCCGTCCACAGACCAACGCCAGGAATCATGTCTGGCTTGCGCAATATTTTGCCGCCTGCTGCTTCGACATCCTTCATGGCGGCCTCTATATCGGGTACAGAAATAACCACCGAAGGCTCCTTGGTAGTATTTGGCATATTGAGGTCGTAAAATCCGCCGTTGATGTTACCGGGAGTTTTGACCATACTGTTTTCATCTGTTTCAGCGGTGTGCGCGGTGATATAATTACCCATTTCCTCACCGAACTTGTTCATCTTCCAACCAAAGGCTTTTTCATAAAATTCCGACACTCTTTTGGCGTCTTTATACGGCATCTCAAAGTGTACTACTGGGTTCTTGCTCATAAATCCTCCTTTGTTATGGGATTAATTATACGCTCTAAAACTCGGGAGTGTAGAATAAGACCATGACTAAATTAGTAAGCATCTCAGGGCTCGTCTTTATTGTTAAAGATCTAGATAGAACTAAGGAATTTTATGAAAAGTTAGGTTTTTTGGTTGCAAACCGCGAATCAGACCGTCTCACGATTCGCTTAAACTGGTTTTGGGTAGATTTTGTGACCGTTAGTAGAGAGGATAATGTCGAGATCCAAAAAGAAGCAGCCTTAAGTAATCGTGGAGCAGGTGAGTGGCTTTGTATCAGCGTTGATGACGTAGATGATTTCCACGCTGAGGTGATTAAAAAAGGTCTAAAACCAGATGGTATGCCGGACGATAGACCGGTAGGTAGGCGAGAATTTATTCTGCGCGACCCTGATGGCTACAAACTGGTTTTCTTTCAAAAGATAAAATAACAAAAGAGCCTATGCTTGCTTGCTGCCTAGATAAAACTTAGAATAAATCTAGATTTCAAGGAGGTAAGCATGGAAGAGGCAAGAGAAACCTTAGTTGGGGAAATTAATGAAGTGTGGGCTACAGAGGTAGCCACGAAGAGCTCTGCCATATGGTCGTATAATAATTACAACGCAGAAGAGATTAATGGACAGATACCTCTTAAGTTATTGGGTGGCTTAACAGTTGGATTTGACCAGTCAATTATCCTTCACGATGAAGCGATAGGAATAGCTCAACGGCGCAGTGTGGTGAACTTGGCTTTTGGTGAACCAGGTATTGCGACAGGTACAGTAGAGTTATTACGTGCCGCACAGGGACAAAGGGGTCAAGACAGTAAACTTACACAAGCACTTGAGAGAAGAAGTAGCCCCAACCATGAAGAGAGAGACGGGCATGGCTCAAATGAGACATGGATATTTCCTTTAGGTGCGCTGGCGCTCCGCAGCTTGGATGCTGAGGAATCGTAGGTTATTTCACTTTAGATAAGTTGCGCTTTACTGCAGTGAGAGTCATATTTTCGATCAGATCATATGGAACCGGCTTATCTAGAGGGAAGCGGACAGTGCCTTTAGACGTTTTGTATGGTTTAAGCTCATTGGCAAACTCTTTGATAGGTCCTGACCCCGGGTAAAAGCCATAGTGCGTCTCATAGGCAGCAAAATGGACTAGATTACCATGAAAAGTGAAGGTTGGAATACCATAGCTAATATTTTCCTTAGCTTGGGGTGCTGCTTTTTGAATAGTTTGGCGTATTCTTTGTAAATTTGCTCGCACGTCAGCTGGAAAATTGCCGATGTATTCATCGATATCTTTATAGCTCTGCATGCCTAAAATTATACATTGTGCGTTTTATTGCTGTGGTTATGCTTAAATAAGATAGAAAGGGGGCGGTTATGGCAAAGGTAAAAGGCAATACTACGAAAGTTATCGATAAAAGTGGACCAACGGGCTTTGTGTTCTTTTTGGGCTGGATTGGGGCGCTGGTCTACTTTGTGCAGTTATCAGAGGGTTTTTGGGGCTTCGTGGTTGCGTTTCTCAAGAGCATTGTGTGGCCAGCATATATCATCCATGCGGTTTTGCGGCTCCTCCATATCACGTGAGTGTTACGACTTGTATGTGAGCACCAGGGCACCAGCGAAGGTCAGTATGAGGCCAAGTAACTTGACCGTATCAAAACTCTCTTTTAAGAATAGCCATGAAAGAAGGACAACAACAGCTACGTAGGTAGCTGCCAAAACAGAGGCGACACTTACCGACATCTTATTGACTGCCAGCACAAAAAAAATTGAGCCGCCGGCCATCATAATGCCAATGATAATACCAAGAGGTAGCTCTTTAGCTGGTATTTTAAATGACTTCTGAGCAAGCAGTAAGGCTGGGATGCCAGTAACAAGCATGCCGATTCCCATCAAGAAGTTTAATTGGTAGGGAGTAAGGGTTTTTAGGCCGACTTTCATAAGAAAAGTGGCCATACCCACTAGTAATATATAACCAGCTATAAAAAGCATACCCATACTTTACGTATTGTAATATGACGGTACGGAGATGGCCAACTACAGGGAGAATAAGTATTGACATAAACATTAATCAGTGCTATCATAAGCATATTCGCAAGAATGCAAAGAGGGTTCCGGTAATACGGGGCCTTTTTTGTTTCTAAGGTGAGAAGGGGTGGGATTTTATTAACCGGGTGGGGTATTGCTTAAGGAGATAATCTTATGGCAGGTACCAAAGCTGGCGGCAAAGCTGCTGCCTCAACCAACAAGACTAAATACGGTGCAGATTTTTATGCACGGATTGGCGCAATGGGCGGCAAAAAAGGCCGCACAGGTGGCTTCTTCGCCAATCGTGAATTGGCACGTATTGCTGGCGCCAAAGGTGGTCGTATTAGCCGACGCACAAAACGTGCTGTCTAAATAGCTCTAGGCTACTAAAGCGAAAAAAGGGCCCTTATAAAATTGGGGCTCTTTTTTGTGTGCGCCGATAAGGGCGGCAAAGTCGGGAGTTAGATACCTGCCAAGAGGTGCCGCAGTTGAAACAGAGATAGGTTCGGCGGTCCTCCTGAAGACTGCAGTGAGTGCAGGTGGGACAGGTGCTCCGCTGGTAAAGCCAATCGCGGTAGGTATCCAGACAGTCTTGTATATGGCCGGCATCAATCTCGAGGCCGTATTGCTCGGCAAGTTCTTCTGCCTTGGCCCAGGCATCAACCTCGAGCATTAAGAGCTCAAAATCAGAATCATAGTGTCGATGAGATAAAAGCGCATGTCCGACCTCATGAAGGAGTGACCACTGAGCCACAACGGAGTTGGTAGCGGCTTGTTTGTATGTCACGACGTGGTGCCTTGGTGACCACAAAAAAGTAGCACCGTCTCTGAAAGAGAGGTCAGGGAAGTCTCGTTGCAGTTTTGAAAGAAGAACTTTCACACCAGTGCCTTCGCAAGTTGGTAACATCCATACACAACTGCTTCTTCGGGATGTCTGGCTTGTCGAATGACTGGTGTCGGCAAGACAGGAGTGGTATATTTCTGCATTTCTGCTTCCAGATATTTTGCATAGCGATCAAAATAAGATCCAACGCCTCCACCGATAATTACTGCATCCGTTTCGACGAGCGCGATGAGTTCAACAATACCCAAAGCTAAGTCGTGCGCAATGCTCCTCCAAGTCGCTGCGTCGGTTATTTCACTGGCCCTTTTGCCAAAACGCCCCACTATAGCTTTTCCGGATGCGAAGGACTCCCAAGGCTTTAGATGGCCTTTATACTCAAGGAGGAGTTGGTTGCCGCCACGGTCGGCGAAGCTTGTCTCGATCTTACCATTAGACACATAACCTATGCCGATGCCTGTACCAATAGCTACATAAAGCACGTGCTTAAACTCATTCTTGATATATAGTGCTTCTGAAAGGGCACCGGCTTTGGCATCATTTTCGATTGCTACAGGACACCCTAATCGTTTTTCCAGGTCACGTCCTATTGGCACATTGTGCCAGCCTAAATTACCGAATGAAACACCCGTGCGCGTTTCTCGTTCAACAATGCCAGGAATCGCCACGCCAGCTGCCTGAAAGCGTTGATCACTTAACTTGGTCGTGTGTGTATGTAGCAGGGCTATGAGGTCATCATATATCTTTGGTGTGGGCAGTTTTATCTGTTCGCGTATCTGGCCATCATTGGTGAATGCGGCCATGAGCACTTTCGTCCCTCCGATATCAATTCCGACGTACATATCTAGGCTCAAGTGTACCACAGTCTGACCCCCTTTACTCCTTGGGTAATAACAGATATAATGGCGAGTAATCTTTCATATGCGTGGAGGTGGCCTGTGCTTAACGCGCCGCAGCGTGTGATAGAAATACTTTTTAGAAGGAGGCATGCAAGAACATGTCAAACACAACAGTAAGTATGGATGATTTGCTCGCAGCTTTCGATGTGAAGCCACTGAAAGCCGGCGATGTCATCGAAGGGACGATAACGTCCGTAAAGAAACATGAGGTTTGGATTGATCTGGGAGCCAATGGCATCGGAGTGGTGCTGCGCCGCGAAATCGGTCATGGCCAAAAGCTGGAATCCGGACAGAAGGTAACCACTAGCGTGGTCGACCCGGAAATTGAAGAGGGTTACGCCTTACTCAGCATGAAACGGGCGGTAAAGGATCGTGGTTGGGACGAACTACAGAGGGTATTCGATAGCCATGAAATTATAGAGGTGGCACCTTATGATGCCAACAGGGGTGGTCTACTAATCGAATTAGAAGGAATTAGAGGCTTTCTGCCAGTGTCCCAGTTAGCGCCTGCGCATTATCCCCGAGTCTCAGGGGCGGATAAAGATGAAATACTCCAGAAGTTAAATGCGCTTACCAATACGGATTTGCGTGTTAGGATCCTTGACCTAAGCCGCAAGGATAACAAGCTGATTTTCTCAGAGAAAGAGGCTGTTAAAGATGATATGCAGGCACGGTTTGCCGAGTTGCATGTAGGCGACAATGTCGAAGGAATTGTCACCGGTGTAATCGATTTCGGCGCTTTCGTAAACGTCGATGGCATTGAAGGATTAGTGCATATCTCGGAGATATCATGGGAGCGAGTTGAAAATCCGCGTGATTACGTCAAGACCGGCCAGAAGATCAAGGCAAAGATTATCGCGATTGATAAGGACCGTCTCAGTTTGTCAATAAAACAAATGAGCGAAGATCCCTGGCTCAAAGAGGTCAAAGCATTCAAGAAAGGCGAGATGGTCGAAGGAAAGGTAACTCGCATTACACCTTTTGGCGCTTTCGTTCAGTTGTCGCCTAGTGTCGAAGCACTTGTCCATGTATCTGAAATGAGCGACGATGACAGTGCCGATCCAGAAAAAATCTTCCAGTTGAATGAGAAGAAGCAATTCAAGGTTATCGACATCGATACGGAAGCCCGCAAAATTGCACTAAGCCTCAAGGATACCAAGAAGTAACAGTTGCTTTAGAGCGTTAAACCTCTCACAGATGAGCGGCAGCAGGAAAGGAGAACGGGAACATGGCACAGACCATAGAAATCGATGAACATGTGACCGTTGGGATACTTGCCGAGAAGCTTATGATTCCGGTCACTCGACTTATCGGAGAGTTAATGAAAAACGGGGTAATGGCCACAGTCAATGAGCGGATTGATTTCGATACTGCCCAGATAATTGTCGGCGAGTTGGGCCTTGATGTGGAGCTTACCCGTAAAACAGCTCAAAGTACTGAATCTATCCCACGTCGTCGTACCGAGAAAACCAGTGGCGGATCGCCAAGACCACCTGTGGTGGCCGTCATGGGTCATGTTGACCATGGCAAAACCTCTTTACTGGATGCTATCAGAGGTGCTGGTGTGGCCAAGAAGGAAGCTGGCGGTATTACCCAGCATATTTCTGCCTATCAAGTAACGCATGGTGAGCGGGCTATCACTTTTTTGGATACACCGGGCCATGAAGCATTCGCTGCGCTGCGTGAGCATGGCGCGCAACTTACGGATTTGGTAATAGTAGTTGTCGCAGCTGACGACGGGGTAAAGCCACAAACTAAAGAGGCTATCCGATTCGCCAAGAAGGCCGGAGTTAAAATGGTGGTTGCAATTAACAAGATGGACAAGGAAGGCGCTGACCCTAACCGCGTCAAACAAGAGTTGTCTGAAGAAGGTTTGCTGGTAGAGGAATGGGGCGGCGATATTGTAGTAGTTGAAGTATCGGCTAAAAATAATCAGGGCATCGATAAGCTACTTGATATGGTGCTGTTAGTAACTGATGTAGAAGAGCTTACTGCCGACGAGAAGGCCTCTCCGCGTGGCTTAATCATTGAAGCCCACATGGAAAAAGGGCGGGGACCAGTCGCCATTGCACTGGTAGAAGAAGGCACGCTTCATAATGGTGATTTTGTAGTTACAGGTACTACATATGCTAAAATCCGTAACCTTGAATCCACACAAAGGGAACCAGTTACACAAGCAGGTCCTTCTACCCCAGTTATAGTTACCGGTTTTAAGTCTTTACCGTCGTTTGGTGATGCCTTTAATGTTGTAAAAGATGAAAAGTCAGCTAGACAACAAGCCTCTGAAGCGCAACGACAAGCTGCGCAGTCAGGCAGCCGTAGCGATCTGGGTAGCAGTGAATTACTAAAGCTTATTAACCGCAAACGGGAAGTAAGTGAATTACCAGTCATTATCCGCGCTGATGTACAGGGTTCGGTTACATCAGTAGTTGACAGTTTACGTACGCTTGATACTGACGAGGTGACTACACGTGTCGTGTCAACAGGAGTCGGTGCACTCACCGAAAATGACATCCGTATGGCGCATACAAGTGGGGCTATTGTCTATGGTTTCCACGTGCAATTACCACCAAATATTAAGCGGCTAGCGAGTCGGGATAAGGTGTCGGTCAGGTTGTTTACCGTAATTTATGAGCTTATTGATGACGTCAAGAAAGAGCTGAGCAATTTATTAGCTCCTGAGATTGTCGAAACAGAACAGGGAAAACTGGTGGTTAAAGGTGTATTTAAGACAACAAAGACCCAAGTTATTTGTGGGGGTGAAGTTATCTCAGGGAAGTTGCGCGTGCCGACTAATGCCCGGATTGTCAGAGACGGAGAGGTGATAGCGCAAGCCGAACTGACCAATTTGAAAAAAGGGCCACAAGATGTAAAAGAGGCAGTTGAAGGTGAGCTATGTGGCCTAAGCCTTACTACCGAAGGAAAGTTAGAGATTCTTGAGGGTGACCAAGTAGAGTTATTTACCACGGAGATGGTAGAACGCAAACTCTAGCAGGCAGGGTAGCCTAAGATGGATGGTAATGGCCAGCAGAACTCTAGTGATGAACAAAAGCCTAGTTTTTTTCAATCCTGGCTTTCGCGTTCCCGACTTAATCAAGTTTCGTATGATAAATATTTGCCTGACTATGCCCAAAATGTAGCGCTTTTTCTACGAGCAGCATTAAAAAGGATGCTGGATCAGTTTGTTGCTTTGGAGCAGGTTACATCTGACCCTGAGGCAGGCATTAACCAAGTAATGCGATACGAAATTGCTAATGAACCGGAGGTGTCACCTGAAATGGGCGTACCTTCGTCCTTGGGGCCAAATAACAGAAGTGCAGATGAGTTGCAGATCAAGCAACAGGAGCTGGCAGAACATAAGAGGCGTTTAGCCGAAAAGTGGACACTAGCGACGGTGGAAGCGGCGGAGGAAGGAACAGATAGCAAGACAGGCAGCCAGTCCCGTGTGAGCCAACTATTTCGCCAGAGTGCTCGCTCTGCACTGTATAGGCGATCGGCAATAGCCGGATCAGTAGTGGCGCTTATAGTTATGGGATTAGCAGGAATTGCCTGGCTTTTGCTACAATAACTCAAGAAGTATTAGGAGGAATGTCTACATGTTTAAGCTTGATGATAATTTGCTTAAGGAACTTGGCCTGGGAGCACTCCCACCCCAAGAGAAGAATGTGATGCTCAGACATATCTATGACTCACTTGAGATGCGGGTTGGAAAACGTCTAGCTTCTCAGATGAGCCCGCAGCAACTTGAAGAATTCGAAGGGTTTGTAGAGCGGAACGACGACGCAGGTTCACTCAAATGGCTTGAAACTAATTTTCCTGACTACAAGCAGGTAGTGAGTGATGAACTCGATCGGCTAAAGAGTGAGATAAAGGCTGCTGCACCCCAGATAGTGGCAGAGAGTCAGCGCTCACAACAGCCACCGTCAGCCCAATAGGTGGCCATAACCGGTCAGAAATTCACGTGCCGACATCTCGCGCTTGCCGGCTGGTTTGATCTTATCAATACATAAGTAGCCCTCGCTGTTTTCAACCATGAGTATTCCCGTATCTTCTATAACTTCGATATCACCAGGTTGTTTCTCTGGATGATTAGAGGGTATCGCGTGAGCTTGGGTGATAATCACTTCTTTGCCACCGAACACAGTCCGGCTTTTCGGCCACTCAATAAAGGCACGGATTTCCCGCTCGATTTGCTCGGCAGGTTTTTCCCAGTCGATAACACCATCAGCTTTGGTAAGTTTACGTGAATACGTAGCTCTGGAAGGGTGGGGCTGGCTGCGAGGCGTAATCTCACCCTCAAGATAACGTGGTAGGTAGTCAATAAGCATTGCCTGGCTAAGATTGATAAGTTCATGAGTTAACGACGGTGTGGTAGCATCAGGGGCAATAGGCAGGTTTTTCTGCCCGATAAGTTTGCCGGTATCCATGCCCTCGTCAATCAGCATCAGGCTGACACCTGTTTTCTTATCACCTGCAAGAATAGTAAACGATATTGGATCCGCGCCTCGCCAGCGAGGCAGAAGCGAAAAGTGACTATTTACAATACCTCCAGGAAAATAGTTGATAACCTTACGGCTCACAATGATGCCGAAGTCAACCAAAACCGCGACTTTACTTTTGAGTTGTTGGTTCGCCATGAGGTCGTCAAGACTGCGCTTATCTTCGGCAAGCAGCATAGGCAAACCGAGTTTATCAGCTACCTTTAACACCGGAAATTCCCCGCGATGGTGCGGAGGTTTCGGTTTTGTAATTACTGCCTCCACATTGAAGTCTCTCGAGAGAAGTTCAAGTGATTGGGCGGCTACGGGTCCGCTACCAAAGAATACGATTGTCTCGGATATTTTTTTCATAGTCCAGTTGAGTTAATTTACCGTCTTTTTCGAGTCGAAAAAATGCCTCCGGATCATCCTTAATATGATCAATAAACACCTTGCCATTCATATGATCAATTTCATGCTGAAAGACACGGGCAAGGAAGCCTTGAGCAGTAACCCGGAACTCTTGGCCCTTCAGGTCAAGTGCCTTGACTCTTACCGTTTCATACCGAGGGACTTTTCCGTAAATATCTTTGATACTGAGACAGCCTTCAAAGTCAGAGCTGATCTTGCCCTCACGCTTGGTAATCACCGGGTTAATAAAAGTTGCGAAACTGCGGTCCTGCTTATTTTCCAGGTTGTTGCGGATGATGATAATACGAAGTAAATGATCAATTTGCACTGCAGCCAAGGCTACACCAATTTCATGTTTGCGGCTGTCCTCCCAATCAAGAGTTGCTGTCTCCATATCTTTCACAAGCTGTCGGATTTTTGGCGTAACAAGGCCGACTTTTTGTGACCTTTTTCGCAAATCCGGGTGGGGCAGAGTGATGATGTCACTTTTCTTTAGGGCCATTTACGAGATAGTATAAAGCAAAACACCTTCCAGGCGTATGGTTAAAGTAAATGCAGGGGGTCAAGATCATAATGCCAACCGCTCGGAAGGCGGGGAATAATCTTTAGTAATTCGCTCCGATCTTTTGCTTTCACGATAATTTGCTGGTGGTATTTGCCACCGGCTCGCTCGATGAAACGTGGCGCCGGGCCCTGGATAACCGTTTGCTTGAGGTGCAAGTCTTGCAGAATAACGACCATAGCTTGGCAAGCACGAGCGGCGGCCGGTTTGGACTTTCTGGCAACGCTAAGTTTTAAGATGAAGCAGAAAGGTGGAAATAAGAAACGTTTTCGTTCATCAATCTGAGCTTTATAAAAGGACTGCCAGTTGTCCTTGATTGCTGCAGATAGAATCGAATTGTCGGGCATGAAAGTTTGAATGACCACTTTACCTGGTGTATGTCCGCGATTAACCCGGCCAATAACTTGGGAGAGTAGCTGATAAGTTTGTTCTTCAGCAGTATAGTCAGGAAAATACAGGCCAGTGTCAGCAGCCAGGACACCCACTGTCCCTAGTAGCGGTAAGTCAAGGCCTTTAGCAAGTATCTGGGTGCCTATGAGGATATTAATCTTTCCCGATTTGATCTCCTCAAAGGATTGCTCTAGGCTTTCTACACGGCGATTATCTGTGTCAAAACGGCGTATGGTGGCTTCTGGAAATAATTTTTGTGCATAAGTCTCGATTGCTTTTGTGCCGGCGCTTTTAAAGAGTATGTCGGCACTGCTACATTTCGGGCAGCCAGCTGGAGCTTCTTGCCTAAGCCCGCAAGTATGGCATTGCATGTGATGAGTATCTCCATGATAGGTGAGCGGAATGTCACAGCGGGGACAAAGGGCTTGCCATCCGCAGTTCTGGCAGACAACTAATTGTGCAGTTCCGCGTCGGTTGAGAAATAGCAGTACCTGGCGCTTCTCTTTGAGTGCTTGATGAACAGCGGTAATAAGCTGGTTGGACAAGTAGGGATGGGTACTAAAGTGGTCTCTGTCCCGACTAGAGACGATTTCGATCTGGGGCGGAGCGGCGGTGCCGGCAGCTAATTCCAGCAAGCGAATAATTGGGAGGCCTTTCGCCTCCATTAGGTAATAATCACTTACTAGGGGTGTTGCCGAACCCATAATGAGTGTCGCTGAGTGGATAGCTGCAAGGGTACCTGCTACACGCAAAGTTTGGTACCGAGGTAGTTGGTCTTGCTTGTAAGCACCGTCATGCGCTTCATCGATGACAATTAGACCAATGTTACGTAACGGTGTAAAAAGGGCAGAACGTGGCCCGATAATAACTTTAGGATTATCACCGTCAAGTGCTTCCAGCCAACGGTCACGGCGTACGGCAGGTGTAATGCCTGAGTGGATAAGAATAACTTTTTGTTGTATATGCGCTCGAAAAAAGGTGGCAAGCGGTGAAGTCAACCCAATTTCTGGAGTAAGGACTAAAACACTCCGGTTGTCTGCTAAAGTCTGTTTGGCTAGTTCTAAATATATTCTTGTTTTGCCGCTTCCTGTTCTTCCGTGCAACATGATAGTGGTACGTTCATGACTCTGGATGTGCTTATTTATTGTCTTGAGGGCGGTCTGTTGCTCGGTAGTTAAATGGGGTAGGGCGTAAGGTTTTTCTGTCAGTGTTGACGGTTGAGCAGTTCGTGTTTCCCGTGCTTTGATTCGTGGAGCAGTCATTAGGGCTTGCGGCAAAAAGAGCGACACATGTGAACTGATCCCTGCTGGGTAATATTGCCGGCACCAATTGAGTAATTCCAAACTTCTGCTGGGCAACTGTATGGGCAAAATACGACTGATCGGTTTGGTCCGAAAAGTACCTGTCCGACTGGTTTTGTGCAGCACGACACCGAGTACATGCGCCTGACGCAAAGGAACGACTACCACTGCACCTTCTTTGAGCGGCTGAGAAGACGCGTAGGTTAAAGCATCGCGGCCTTGATATTTCGAGCTGTTCACCCCCACTTCGTAATACTGCACGAGCCTTAGTATATTCTTATTTAGCGAAAAAGTTTGAAATATGCTGGCCAAGTCTTTATACTTTACGTTGTTCGAATAACAATAAGAGCTTATGTTAGACGTATTTATCACTTCACGCGTACGACGGAAAATAATTGTAGTTTACGCCAAATATCCAGACTTCAAAACGCATGTGCGTGGTTTGGCGAAACTGATTAAAGAAGATGCTGGCAATATCCAGCGCGAACTGAAGCGCTTGGAGAAAATAGGCTTTTTAATTTCTGAAAAACAGGGAAATACGAAAGTTTACTATACCAATAAGCACTTTGCGATTTTTAAAGAACTCCAAAGCATAGTATTAAAATCACAACGATTAAACCAAAAACGCCAGCAGGGTTCCCAGTAACTTGCCAGATAAGTAATAGCAGCGTATAATAACTTTTTAAGAATGATAGTAGTTACGAAAAAAGACCCGAAAGAATCACTGGAAAGCCTGTTACGTCGTTTTAACAGGAAAGTTCAACAATCCGGGGCTTTGGCAGTGGTGAAACAGAAGCAGTACTTCGAAAAGCCGATAAGCAAGCGCGAGCGGCGTCATAAAGCAATACTGCGGCGGCAACGCAAAGCCGTGAAGCTCAAGCGCATTAAGCTCGGTTTGCGTTAGCAATTGCAGTCTGAAACGGCTTTTGATGGAAACTGGTAGCTCTGCTACACTTATCTCTGATATGGCAGAGCTAAAAAAACAGATAGACCAGGATCTTAAATCCGCGATGTTGGCGCGCGATAGCCAATTGGTAACTACATTAAGGGGCCTAAAAAGTGCCATCCTCTATGCTGAAGTGGCGGCTGGTAAACGTGAGCAAGGATTAGACGAAGGGGAACTTGTCTCACTCTTACAGAAAGAGGCGAAAAAGCGTCAGGAAAGCGCTGATTTATATGCCCAAGGCGGTAATAAGGAAAAGGAACAGGCAGAACTGGCTGAAAAAGAGGTGATAGAAGGATATTTACCTAAACAGTTAACTGACGAGGAACTTCGTCAGGTAGTGAACAGAGTAGTAGATACAATTAATGAGGAGGGACCAAGCGCCTTGGGAAGAGCAATCGGACAGGTCAAGAAAGAAGTAGGAGCACGTGCGGATGGAGCCCGGATCGCGCAGATAGTAAAAGAGGAACTAGCCAAATGATAATATTCATGGGCGTTGCTGGTTCAGGAAAGAGTATTCAGGGGAGACTTTTAGCCGACGAGTTGGCATTACCCTGGTTATCTACCGGAGAATTCTTGCGCATGCTGGTTTCTGGCGAACGCCGCAAGGAAATGATTGCCGGTAAGTTATTGCCTGATGAAGAAATAATTAACCTGGTGCAGCGCATCATGGGTATCATTAATCCTAAAGAAGAATTTGTTCTTGATGGGTTCCCGCGTAGCACAGCCCAGGCCGATTGGCTGGTTACTCAGGTCAAACATCAACAAATCAGTCCTGCAAAAGTCATTCATCTAGTCGCGTCACAAGAAACGGTTACAAAGCGGTTATTACAACGGGGGCGACCAGACGACACTCAGGAGGCTATGGCGGAACGTTTTCAGGAGTTCGAAACCACCCTCAAGCCTATCCTTGATCATTTCAAGCAAGCGGGGATACCGGTGCTTGACGTTGATGGTGAGAAACCAGTCGATTCAGTGCATCAAACTGTCTTGGACAATCTGAACGAATAGGAGAAAGCAAATGGTAACTGTTGTGAAGAGTGCCACAGAGATTGATGCTATGCGTGTAAGTGGAAAGATGTTGGCAACAGTACTTGATTTGCTTCGCCGACAGGCAGCGGTTGGCAGTACTACCAAAGAGCTTGCAGATATTGCCGCTAAAGAGTTGCAGGCTTTGGGGGGCGAACCAGCTTTCTTGGGATATCAGGGCTTTCCCGATGTATTGTGTACCTCAATTAATGATGCGGTGGTACATGGCATACCTTCGCACCAGCAAATTCTTCAAGAAGGGGATGTAGTAGGATTGGATTTTGGCGTAATAGTGAACGGCATGATTACGGACGGTGCCATCACTGTAATTATAGGCAAGGAACGAGAGAGAAAACACCGAGAGCTTGTCGATGCGACCCAACGCAGCCTTATGAAAGGTATAGAGATGGTGCGGGACGGTGCAATGACAGGTGATATTGGCTATGCAATTGAACGGCATCTGACTAGTGCACAGCTTGGAGTGGTGCGTGATTTAGTTGGTCATGGGGTAGGTCACCACCTACATGAAGAGCCGGACATTCCCAATTATGGACGGCGCGGTAAGGGTTTTCGACTGAGCAGTGGCATGACAATAGCAATTGAACCTATGGCGACCCTCGGGGACTATGCCGTCTATATCGACAAGGATCGATGGACAGTTCGTACACGGGATGGTTCGATAGCTGCTCATTTTGAGCATACGGTGCTGGTGACAGGGGGCGGGGCAGAAATTCTTACCACCGTTTGAAGCGCAGTCTCCTCAAAGTCCATATGCTATACTGCCACCATGCGCGAACAAGCACAAGCTGCTTTCTTTGGTCTTGATATTGGCACAAGCATGGTGCGCTGTGTGGCTGGTGTGTTGGACGTAGACAAGCAACGGCTATCTATTATCGGTCATGGCAGCGCGCCGAATGTAGGTATGCGCCGTGGAATTGTAGTGCATGTGAACGATGTAGTAGAAGCAATCGTTCAAGCAGTGACGGAGGCTGAACGTGTATCTGGTCTGCAAATACCTCACGCTACCGTGAACGTCAACGGCTCTCATGTGAGCGGCATGAACTCAAGAGGTGTTATCGCGATCAGCAATGCCAATCGGGAGATTACAGGGGACGACAGGTTGCGGGTCGAAGAAGCGGCTACCATTGTGAAAATGCCGCCTAACCGGGAGATGATCCAGGTTTTCGCCAAAAATTATCGTTTAGACGGCCAGGATAACATAAAAAACCCTGTTGGCATGCAAGGTGTACGTCTAGAAGTAGATACCCATATCGTTACTGCTGCGACACCGAACTTACGGAATCTCGATCTTGCACTCGAAAAAGCCCGTGTTGCGCCCTCTCATCATACGGTAGCAAGCTTGGCTGCCGCCGAAGCTGTTTTAAGCCGACAGCAAAAAGAATCAGGCACTGTTTTACTCGACATTGGCGCTGGCACCACTAACCTGGTAGTGATTGAAGATGGAGAAGTGCAGCATATTGCTGTCATACCGATTGGTGGCATCCATATCACCAACGATTTGGCAATTGGGCTGAAGACTGACTTGGACGTTGCTGAAGCTGTGAAATTGCATCACGGTGGTCTTGGGAAACGGGCTAAGGCTGGTAAAACCTCAGTGGTAGTGAGTCAACAACGCCATGAATTTTCAGGTGAAGAGATTCATATGATTGTTGAGGCCAGAGTAGAGGAGCTGTTTGATTTTGTCGATAAGGAATTGAAAAAAATTCAGCGTTCAAGGAAACTGCCGGGCGGTGTGGTTCTGGTGGGTGGCAGCGCCAAACTACCGGGTATTGCAGAAATTGCCAAAGAAAAGTTAGAGCTGGCTGCCAGGATAGGTAAATTGCAACCGCTGGAAGGCTTAATTGATACCGTCCAGGATCCGGCTTATTGTACGGTGGTAGGATTGATGCTGTTAGACATGTTATTGATGCCAGGGGCAACTGGATTGGTGCAACGGGGAGTGCCGAATCCCGGTGTGTTCGGTCTACTCGACGGGATACTTCGTCGCTTCAAGCGTAACTGACTTTCGTGCACATATTTTGCTCGTCAGAAATATACGACAATTTATCAGCTCCTATAAATTGTTCATTGAAGGCTAATCAGTATTGCGGTATACTTCCGTCTATAAATTTAGGTGATATTTTAAGGAAATTTACAGTATGCCACAGGTAGATCCGGCGATAGAAACATTTGCACGTATCAAAGTTATTGGTGTCGGGGGCGCTGGCGGCGCCGCCATCAATCGCATGATAGAAGCAGGTATAGAAGGTGTGGAGTTCGTTGCGATTAATACTGACGCCCAAGCCCTGCATCATTCGAAAGCGCAAACCAAGATCCATATTGGCAAAGAAGCTACGAGAGGACTAGGTGCGGGCGCGGATCCAGCAGTAGGACAAAAGGCTGCTCAAGAATCAATTGACGACATTAAAAAGGCCGTTGAAGGCGCTGACATGGTTTTCGTGACTATTGGCGCTGGCGGAGGTACCGGTAGTGGCGCAGGGCATGTCGTTGCCCAGGCGGCCCAGTCACAGGGAATTCTTGTTGTAGGATTTGCAACTAAACCGTTCGCATTCGAGGGTGATAAACGACGCAAGAATGCTGAGGTTGCTATTGAGAGATTGCGTGATGCCGTGGATACATTGATTATTATTCCGAACGACCGCTTGCTGCAAACTATCGATCGGCAAACCCCTCTTCTGGAAGCCTTTAAGGTGGCGGATGACGTATTACGTCAAGGAGTGCAGGGAATATCAGATCTTATAACCGTGCATGGGCTTATTAACCTTGACTTTGCGGATGTTAAAACAGTGATGAGTGAGGCGGGTTCCGCGTTGATGGGGATTGGCCGTGCTAGTGGAGAGAATCGGGCTATCCAGGCTGCACAACAGGCGATCGAATCGCCATTGCTTGAAGTATCCATTGATGGTGCACGAGGAATTCTCTTTAACGTTATTGGTGGCAATGATATGTCAATGCACGAAATTAATGCTGCCGCCGAAACGATTACTGCGGCGGCGGATCCAGATGCCAATATTATTTTTGGAGCAACTATCAACCCAGAACTGGAAGGGGAAATCATTATTACTGTGGTGGCAACTGGTTTTGATGCATCGTATTTTGCTAACCGGTCGAAGCTCCTTAAGGAGGAAAAACCTTCTAAACATCAGGAATCTGAGACACCGACAGAAGAGGCCGACATGGACAATATCGATATGCAATTAGACGAGAAGGCCCAGGTTTCCGGTTCGGAAGAGTTCCACAAAGAACCGACTATCCCCAACATATGGGCGCTTGATCACGAGCATAATGATGAATTGACAGATGAGACCGGCACCGAAGAAGCTGCGGCCCAAGAATTAGAAAAACCCTCCTTTTTACGTCGGCTCAAAAAACGGCGTTCTGACCAAAAACAAGAAAAAGACAAGTCCACTTCTGAGTCAGACGATGCTTCTTAAGGTGTAAATTGGGCAAGTTCGTCATAAATAATACACCACAAATTTCTTGCAAAAGCGCTAGTGATAGAGTTATTCTACCTATCATAGACGCTATATGTAGGGATATAGCCCTGGTACATTCAGAGTGAGGAAGGAGGCAAAAAGAGAAACCTCATGAAATGTAGTCACTGCCAAAAAGCAGATACTAAAGTAATTGAATCGCGCGATGTCGCCGACGGTGAGTCTATTCGCCGCCGACGGGTATGCCTGAAATGCAGCCATCGGTTTACTACCTATGAAAGGGTAGAGCGGCCTCAACTTGTCGTGATTAAACACAACGGTACACGCGAGTTGTTTAGCCGGCAAAAATTGTTAGGTGGTTTGTACCGTGCAAGCGAAAAAACATCTCTTACTAATGTACAGCTTGAGCGGTTAGTATCAGATATTGAGGAACAGCTTTACGGTTGCGGTGATGCTGAAGTTACCTCGACGCAGATAGGTCAGATGGTAATGGATCGGCTTGCTCGTCTCAATGAGGTAGCCTACGTACGGTTCGCCAGTGTCTATCGTCGCTTTAAGGATATTGCCGGATTCGAACGTGAACTTTCTCAGATCCGTGAACTCAAAACCAGTCGTACGTCAAATACCAGAACTGTTTGACAGTTCCCCCGGGGCCTAAGGCTTAGACTCCGGGGGAGCTTTCCCGGCCATCAGGCTGGGTGACTCTAAATAAACAATAAACATTAATAAAAACTTCTTGCCAATTGAGAGATGAGGCAGGGAAAGTATGGGGGTAAAGTATGGGACAGACAACAATCCTGGGGCGCAGGAGGCTATTCACTCCTCCTAAAACAAAAGCGTATGACAAGCTTAAATGGGCAAAGCAAGATGCCCTGATCACCAATCCGATGACTGGTAAACCTGTCTTTGCGCAGCAAGATGTGGAATTTCCTGAAGGTTGGTCTCAGAATGCCATTAATATCGTAGCTCAAAAGTATTTTACCGGTACTCCTGGTACTTCTGAGCGTGAAGCCTCACTCAAAGATCTAATTGACCGTATTGTCGATACCATTGCCAGACAAGGCCAACAAGAAGGGTATTTCGAATCAGCTACCGAAACTGCAGACTTTAAGGAAGAGCTAAAATACATCCTGGCAACACAAAGGGCCGCTTTTAACTCACCGGTATGGTTTAACATCGGTGTACCTACGCGCTCTCAACAGGCCAGCGCCTGTTTTATCCTTGCCGTTGAAGACACCATGCCCTCTATTCTTAACTGGTACACAGAAGAAGGCATGATTTTTAAGGGCGGCTCAGGCTCCGGTATTAACCTAAGTACTCTTCGTGGCTCGATGGAAAAACTAGGTAAGAGTGCCGGAACTGCCTCCGGACCCTTAAGCTTTATGCGTGGTGCAGACGCTTCCGCCGGTGCCATCAAAAGTGGTGGTAAGACACGACGAGCTGCCAAGATGGTCATACTGAATGCTGACCACCCTGATATTGAGGAATTTATCTGGTGCAAAGCACGTGAAGAACGTAAGGCACGCGTATTACAAGAGGCTGGTTTTGATATGAGTTTGGATGGGAGAGACGCATACTCAGTGCAATATCAAAATGCCAATAACTCGGTACGTGTCACCGACGAATTTATGCAAGCCGTTGAAGACGATGCTGATTGGGAACTCAAAGAGATGAAGACCGGTAAGGCGGTTAAACGTATCAAGGCGAGAGACCTATTTAGACAGATTGCTGAGGCTGCCTGGGAATGTGCCGACCCAGGCATGCAGTTCGATACGACGATTAATCATTGGCACACTACACCAAATGCTGGCCGCATTAACGCCTCGAATCCTTGTAGCGAATACATGCACCTCGATAACAGTGCTTGTAATCTTGCCTCGATCAATCTATTAAAATATCTCAAAGATGACGCGACCTTTGATATTGAAGCGTTTAAGCATACGGTTGAGTTGGTATTTACTGCTCAGGAGATATTGGTGGGATACTCGGATTATCCTACGAAGAACATTGCCAAAAATGCCCGTGCCTACAGAGAATTAGGCTTGGGCTACGCAAACCTTGGCGCATTGCTTATGGCTCAGGGATTGCCATATGATTCTGATGAAGGACGCGCCCAGGCTGCTGCTATTACTGCGTTAATGACCGGCCATGCTTACACTACAAGTGCCCGAATTGCCAGTCGGGTAGGGCCCTTCGCTGGCTTCCACAAAGACAAAGCTGGCATGATTAATGTACTGAAGATGCATCGCGAAGCAGTATCACATATAGATGCCGGCTTGGTGGCAGAGGAATTGCTGAGTGCAGCTGCGACGTCATGGGATGAGGCGGTGGAACTTGGCACTTTGTATGGAGTTCGCAATGCACAAGCCAGTGTATTGGCACCCACAGGTACCATAGGTTTAATGATGGATTGTGATACCACTGGTATCGAACCGGATTTGGGGCTGGTGAAAGTGAAAAAACTGGTGGGTGGCGGCACGATGAGTATCGTCAACCAAACAGTACCACGGGCACTGGCAGCGCTTGGCTATACCGCCAACCAAATCACTGATATCGTCCGACACATCGATCAAGAAAAAACCATTCAGGGCGCGCCGCATCTTCGTGCCGAGCATGTTCCGGTGTTTGCCTGTTCGATGGGCGATAACGCTATCCATTATTTGGGCCACGTCAAAATGATGGCGGCAGTGCAACCATTTCTCTCAGGTGCTATTAGTAAGACTGTCAATATGCCAGAAGATGCGAGCGTGGAAGACGTAGAGCAACTTCATATCGATGCGTGGAAAATGGGACTCAAGGCAGTAGCGATTTATCGGGATAACTGCAAAGTTGCTCAGCCTCTCTCTATGGCAAAGAAAGAAGATGATAAGACACCTGTAGATGAAGCTCAGCGTGTGAATGACAAAATTATTGTCAAAGGTGCAGTCCGTCGCGAGCTGCCGAAAGTCCGCGCCGCCAAAACCTTCTCCTTTCATGTAGCCGATAGTCATGGGTATATGACCGTAGGCGAGTATGAAGACGGCAGCCCGGGTGAGATCTTTGTTAGTATCGCCAAACAGGGATCCACTTTGCGTGGTATTATGGATGCGTTTGCCATCAGTATGAGTCATGGCTTACAGTATGGTGTTCCGCTGAAGAGCTACGTAAAGTCATTTACCAGTATGTCATTTGCACCGGCTGGTATTACTGACGATCCTGATATACGAACTGCATCGTCACTTGTCGACTATCTGTCGCGCCGGCTTGCTCTGACTTATTTGCCATTCGATGATCGGCTTGAACTCGGCTTGTCCTCTATAGAAGATATGCCTGGCGAACAAGCTGAACTACCTATTGATGAGGGGGCTGCACAGAGTGCCGCTGCTGTTCCGTCTGATGTGGTGCCAGTCAGTGGTGCAGAGCAGGTAGAAGCTCTAAAAACCACGCAGAACCAGGATGACACTGCCCCCATTTGCTATAACTGTGGTAATCAAACGCAACGGGCAGGTAGCTGCTACGTCTGTACTGCCTGCGGCTCAACAACAGGCTGCAGCTAAGCACGAGCTGTGTTACACTACTCACCATAATGAAGGTGTGTGTTTTGTACCGACCAGATTCTGAACATGCGCGGAGCATCGAGGAGTTCTTGCATGAGTTCCGTCATTTATATCCTGACAGAAAAGTGGAACTCGTGAACCTTGATACCCGTGACGGTGCCGCTACTGCTTCTCTATATGACATTGTCCGCTATCCTGCACTTCTCGCCCTATCGGACGATGGACAGCTTATTCGTTCGTGGGAAGGCGAGCAATTACCCCTTGTAAGCGAAGTAGCCAGTTACGCGCAACCTGAGTTGCACGCAGCGTATCTGTAGCGTATAGTCATAACTGTAAATCCGTCTGTTTACTACTGTAGTGGTAAAGCAAAAGTGGCTATCATCCACGAAGGAGCGGGAAGAACGGGATATTCCCAAGTAGAACCCGACGGGCCGCCCGTCACAGCGAAAATCAAGGGCCTCTAGAGAAAGCGTCTCTTTAGGAAGCCGGATGGTACCGTCCCCAAGCGCAGTTTAGTCAAGAAAACTGCACACAGGGATTCCGGCTGAATAGAGGGACTTTTTTTGTCCCAATTGACTTATTAAGGAAGAAATATGAAATATCGATCCAGAACACGCCGATCCCCGCTTGAATATGAAAATGACTTAGTACAGCAGTGGAAAGCCAAGAAGACATTTGAGAGGTCAATCGAAAATCGCCCCAAGGACAACAGCTATGTATTTTATGATGGTCCACCATTTATTTCGGGTGTGCCTCATCACGGTACACTGCTGAGCTCTATCGTAAAAGATGCGGTGCCGCGTTACCAGACCATGAAAGGTAAAAGAGTCGAGCGCGTGTGGGGATGGGACTGCCACGGTCTGCCGGCCGAACGTTACACTGAGCAAAAACTTGGTATCCATAGTCGTGAAGAAGTGCTCGAGTACGGCATTGAAAAATACATCCTAGCCTGTCGGGACAACATGGTGCAGACATCGAGCGAATGGGAGGACGTGGTTGATCGCATAGGCCGCTGGGTAGATTTCAAAGGTGCTTACAAGACCATGGACAAAGACTATATGGAAAGTATCTGGTGGGCGTTTAAGACTCTATACGAAAGAGGCAAGATTTTCGAAGGGGAAAAGGTGCTGATGTACTGCACCCTCGATGCTACACCTCTCAGTAAAGCAGAGGTCACCATGGATGCCGGTGCGTACCAGGATGTAACTGATCCGAGCGTATACGTGAAGTTTAAGCTAACTGATGGACGGACGCTACTCGCGTGGACAACCACACCCTGGACATTACCGGCCAATACGGCACTGGCGGTCAATAAAAAACTAACCTACGTGGAAGTCAAAGTAGCTGGCGAGCAGTTCATTATCGCCAAGGAACTCCTGAACAAGGTATTGGTGGATGAGAAACACCAGCTGCTCACATATGAGACAGTCAATGAGCTGAAGGGAAAAGATCTCGTGGGGGCCTCATATGAGCCGTTGCTTGGGGTTGATCGCGGCAGCGGAGCCCATAAGGTCTGGGCTGCTGATTACGTAAGTCACGAAGACGGTACCGGTATTGTGCACCTTGCGCCGGCTTACGGCGAAGAGGACTTCCAGCTGGCTCGGGAGAATGGTATACCGGTGGTACATACCATTGACGAAAACGGCTATTTTACTGAAGGTCCCTGGAAGGGCAATAATGTTTGGGAAGTTAATAAGCAGATTGCCAAAGATCTAAAAGAACGGGGCATTGTCTGGAAAATTGACTACATGCTTCACAGCTATCCTCACTGTCATCGCTGTGGGACACGACTGATGTACCGTGCTCACCCAAGTTGGTTTATAGATATCGATGGTCAACGCGAGCTGATGCTCGAGAAGAACGGTCCGATTAACTGGTTTCCAGAGCATGTAAAGAACGGCCGTTTCGCCAAGAACATTGAGCAGGCGCCAGATTGGAACATCTCGCGTGATCGCTTTTGGGCGACGGCTATGCCGGTGTGGAAAGGTGTTGATGGCAACGGACAGGAACATACCAAAGTAATAGGTAGTTACGCGGAATTAAAAGAACTTTCAGGAATTGAGCTAGAAGATTATCATCGTCCTTGGATAGATAAAATCGAGTTTGACCTGGATGGCGTACATTACCGTCGTATCGACAAGGTGATAGACAGCTGGTTTGAGGCCGGTTCCATGCCATTCGCGCAGTTTCATTACCCCTTTGAGAACAAAGAGAAATTTGAAGAAAACTTTCCGGGTGATTTCATTGTTGAATACATCGGCCAGGTGCGGGCGTGGTTTTACTATATGCACGCCATGGCGGTGGCGTTGTTCGGTGAAAATTCGTTCAAGAACGTTATTGTTACCGGTAACGTAGCTGGCAATGATGGTCGTAAAATGAGCAAAAGCTATGGAAATTACACCGATCCGAATGAGCTGATGGACAAGTTCTCCGCCGACTCCTTACGCTTCCTGCTGCTTTCAAGCCCGCTGTTAAACGGCGAAGATTTTGCCTTGCACGACAAAGATGTCGGCGACGTGGCCCGCAAACTCGATATGATCTGGAATATGTATGATTTCTTTACTATGTACGCTGAGGTGGATGGGTGGGAGTGGGATGGTCGTCATGAAGATCCTTACCCCAGCTGCACAAACCCACTAGACCACTGGATTATCAGTCGTGTCCATCAGTTGACCGGTGAGGTGGAAAGACACATGGATGCGTATGACATTCCGAATGCCATGAAGCCGATATTACCGTTCATTGACGATGCGTCGAACTGGTACGTTCGCCGTTCCCGGCGTCGTTTTTGGAAGTCAGGTAGCGATAAAGATAAGCATGACGCCTATAAGACCCTTCATTATGTCCTAGTACAGCTTGCTATGGTTATGGCACCGTTTACCCCGTTTTTGGCGGAGGAACTTTATCAAAAGCTTACTGGAAGAGAGTCCGTACATCTGCTTGATTGGCCCCAATATGGTCACATAAATGAATTGGCCTTAAAGGAGATGGTAGTAGTACGCCAGGCTATCAACGACGGTCTATCTAAGCGAGCTGAGCAAGGTATCAAAGTGCGTCAGCCGCTCGCTTCAGTGACACTAGTGAACATCCCAGGCAATACCCTGAATCAGGATCTCTTAGAGATTGCAAAAGAAGAGCTGAACGTGAAACATATTAGCGTGCAAGCAAGCTCGGCGGCTAATGGGGCTATTGTCCTCCCGCATGTTTTACTCGACACTACGCTTACCCCTGCGTTGAAAAGGGAAGGGGTGGCGCGTGAAGTGATACGCCAAGTCCAAAATGCTCGCAAAAAAGCTGGGCTTCATGTGGATGATCGTATTACATTGCAGCTGCATACAGACGATCCAGAGTTAACTACGGCCATAGAGCAGCATACAGCTGTTATAAGCCAAGAAACACTGGCTACCACGCTCAATGTGGCTCATAAGGCCCATTTGCCGCACCAAACAACCGTTGTGGTTGACAAAAAAGCTCTACAAATTAGCCTTGGTAAGTCCTAGAGTGCCCTTTACAGAGAGGTCCTTCTCTGTTACCATCTATCGGTAAACATTCTAAAAGAAGAGTACGAACTGTGAAAAAAGCGGTCATTGTCACCGGAGGCAAACAATATCTTGTTACCGAAGGTGAGGAATTAGAAATCGAGCGAGTGAGCGACCAAAAGAAGGTTTCTTTCACTCCTCTGTTAACCATAATCGACAAAAAGATATCAATTGGCACACCTGAAGTGCAGGCAGCAACTGTTACCGCTGAGGTAGTGGTACCAGAAGTCAAAGCGGAGAAGGTAACTGCTATCCGCTATAAGGCCAAAAAGCGGGTTCGCAAAATACACGGACACCGGCAAATCCATACTCGGATAAAAATATCCAAAATAACACAAGAGTAACAGTACTAGCCGTTTAATACTATTACTAAATGGCTACCTTGGTGGTTGATTTACTATCTGCTTGCTTAGTGGTAGGCTTATGTTTGTTAAGGTACGGAAGTCAAAAACAAAATGAGCCATATCATCGCGGTCATCAACCAGAAAGGCGGGGTCGGTAAAACCACTACCGCCATCAACTTGGCTGCATATTTAGCAAAAAAAGACCGAAGCGTTTTATTGGTTGATATGGATCCGCAGGGTAATGCCACGAGCGGTCTTGGACCCAATAAATACGAACTAGACCACACAATGTACGACATCCTGTTTGGTAAGTGCTCACTAGATCAGGCTATTCTTTCGTCCGCTACTCCGGGTTTAAGCTTGCTCCCCAGCAATTCTTCGCTTGCTGCCGCAGAATTAGACCTCGCTGGAGAAACAAAACGTGAGTATAAGCTTCAGCGGGCCTTAGCGGCTTCTGCACACGATTACATAATCATTGATTGTCCTCCGGCGTTGGGGCTATTGACTGTCAATGCACTTACCGCTGCACAACATGTACTCATACCGGTGCAAGCAGAATACTACGCGCTTGAGGGCTTGGGACAACTGTTAGAAGTAATAAAACGAGTCAAGGGGGGACTGAACCCTGATCTGTCAATCTTGGGACTGGTGGTGACGATGTATGATCGCCGGACTGCATTATCTGACCAGGTAGTCACGGAACTACGTAAGCATTTTGATGATAAAGTACTGCCAACCTTTATCCCTAGAAATGTGCGTCTTGCTGAAGCACCAAGTTTTGGTAAGACGATTGCAGAGCATGACAAATGGTCCAAAGGCGCCCGCAGTTACAAGCAATTAGCGAAGGAGGTTGAAGCTCGTGTCACGTAAGCATGTAGGATTAGGTAAAGGGTTCGATGCACTTATTCCTGAGAATTTGGATGTCAGTGCATTAACCAGTAAAGAGGAACGTATTAGGAAATTGCCAGTGGCAAAATTAGCGCCAAACCCGCATCAGCCACGACGTCATTTTGACGAAGAATTCTTAATCGAGCTTTCAGAGTCGATAAAGCGGCACGGCATTTTGCAACCCCTTGTGGTAACACCGGCTCAGGGTGATAATTTTCAAATTGTTGCCGGGGAGAGACGGTGGCGAGCAGCTCAACTGGCAGGCTTGGATACAGTGCCGGCAGTGGTGCGGACAACTGAAGAGCTACAACAGTTAGAAGTTGCTCTGGTTGAAAACGTCCAGCGAGTCGACCTCTCACCCCTAGAACAGGCTGCCTCTATTCAGCGTCTGCACGAACAGTTCAGCCAGGAGTACTCAGTAATCGCCAAACGATTAGGCAAAGCTCTCTCGACCGTCATGAATATAGTTCGTTTATTGAAGCTATCGCCGCGTGCCCAACAGGCTTTGCATTCTAAAGAAATCAGCGAGGGTCACGCACGGGCAATCCTGGCTCTCAAAACGCCAGAACTGCAGGAAAATCTTCTTGAGCAAATACGAACTCATGGGTGGACCGTTCGCCAGGCAGAGCGGTATGTATTAGCTCATAAACATGGCGCCAAATCGGAAGCAGTCGCAAAACGTCGGGTGCTGGAGAAGACTCCTCAGACAGAAAAGCTAAGCTCATTACTCAAAACACCGGTAACGCTTCGCCGGACTGCCAAGGGTGGCAAACTGGAGATTACCTTTCAAAATGATACAGATTTGCGCCGAATCATCCAGCGTCTTACCAAGGGCTAATTAAAATTTTTGGGCTTTGCCGAAAGGAAAGAGCCGCAGGACCAGTTTACCGACTATATCTTGGACTGGGACGGGGCCGATTATCCTGGAGTCCAATGAGTTATTACGGTTATCACCCATCACAAAAACTTCGTTTTCACCGATCACTCCAGTATATTCGCCCGGGGTTGTCACGATGACTTTGCCGTAGGGCAAAGTATTGTCCGGTTCAAAGCCTTGGGGATGTTCTTTGTTATAAACCGTCACGGTGCCATCTTTTACCACGACTTTTTCACCCGGCAGACCGATTACCCGTTTAATCAATTGCTTTTCTTCACCGCCTACCTCTGAAGTGTTAAAGATAATAATATCGCCGCGATGAGGGATGTAAGGATGATGTGTAATGCGCGCAACAGTTCGAGGAGTCTTATAAACGATCAACCGGTCTTGGTGTTGCAGGGTGGTTTCCATACTTGGGCCGTCAACTTCATAAGATTGGAATACATACGCGGTGAGGCTAAGGGCGATTAAGGGGGCAATAACAATAATTGCAACTGTAGAAATAATGCTGCGCAGCCGCTCCTTCGCCAAGGACTTGTCGCTAGTGTTGCGGTCGTCGTCTGCGTTAGAAGAGACGGATGAGTTGAATTCCTGTTGTGTTCTCATTTCGGTTCAACTATAGCTCAAAAGGCACGATTATGCACATGTTTACACATTTACGTTTTGGTCATGAAACGATATACTAAACAGACGCGATTATGGATAATTTCAGGCGTCGTAGATCGCCACTTAGACATGCTTCAGTAGACGGAATCGTCACTAAAGATCGGACGCCAAAGCGATCCGGCAGTATTAACTTTGGGCGGCCGGCATCGGCAGCTTCAGGTGATGTGGTGGCAAAACACATCGATAACTTTAAGCGGAAGGATGGTTTTAATCCGGCTGGTAATCCATTGATTGGACCCCCGGGGAAAGCAGCTTCCTTAAGCCGTGGCCCACGTAAGCGGTCCAAACTGTATGATGATGTGAAAAAAAAGGAGTCCAAAAAATTAGGATGGCGTAAAGTTGCGAAACGTAGTGCGCTGGTTTTATGTTTGGCGATAGCTATCACCGGTGGTTTACTGTTTACCAAAGGCTATCTCAAATGGCGCAAGGTCTTGAAGGGCGGTGGCGAAGAGGTAGCTGCGTTGCAGGGTGATGTTGATCCGAATTCACTTAAGGTAGAGGGCGATGGTCGTTACAATGTCTTGCTGCTGGGCAAGGGCGGTGATGGTCACGAAGCCCCTGATTTAACAGATACAATACTGGTGGCAAGCATTGATCCTGTCCATAAGGAAGCTGGCCTATTGAGTATACCGCGGGACCTTTGGGTCAAACCGTCCAATGGCGGAGGGTATACAAAGATAAATTCCATCTATGCCAACGCGAAATATGCTGCCCTGAGCGGGAAAAAGACACCCAACCAGGCTGCCAAAGCTGAAGAAGCAGGACTGAGCGCTATTGATAAGACGGTGGAGCAGGTGATAGGTATCCCGATCCATAGACATGTTATTGTCGACTTTAAGGCTTTCAAGGATGGGGTGAACGCAGTTGGCGGTATTGATCTCAACGTTAAACAAGCCGTGTATGAAAACCTTTGGGACGAATCGACACACCGAAATTACGTCTTGAATGTTCAGCCAGGGCAACAGCATTTTGATGGTACACGGGCGTTATTCTATGCCCGTTCGCGCCATACCAGCCCACGGGGAGATTTTGATCGGACTGAGCGACAGCGGGCAATTCTCGTTGGTCTTAAACAAAAAATCTTTAGTGTAGGTACTTTTGCTAACCCAATCAAAATATCTCAACTTATGGATGCCTTTGGCGATCATATTCAGACAAATATTGGCTCAAATGAGGTTAAAAGCCTCTATGAGCTTGCGAAACAGGTTGGCTCGGATAAGGTAACCTCGCTTGGTTTAGCTGATCCACCAAACGAATATGTACGGACAAGTTCTATCAGTGGGCTCTCAGTGGTGGTGCCGAAAGCCGGCATAGGCAATTATCAGGAAATCCAGTCGTATGTCCGTAATACCTTACGTGACAGCTACCTAAAGAAGGAAAATGCCAGCATTTTAGTATTGAATGGTACGACCCGACCAGGCTTAGCAACCGCTAAAGCTGATTTATTGAAATCTTATGGTTATTACGTAGCACAAGTTGGCGATGCACCAACCAAAAGCTATCGCCAGACTGTTTTGATTGATTTGCGTGGCGGCAATAAGAAATACACCAAGCATTATTTGGAGAAGAGGCTTGGTGTTACCGCAATCGATAAATTGCCGGATAACGCCATCGCTTCGGGGACAGCTGATTTTGTTATAATAGTTGGTGCTAATGAGACAACTAGCGGCCAAAATTAAACCGGCCAGCGGATTTTCGCATTTCGTCCATATTGCCTTAACCAGCTTATTGCCGGCGTTGGTGTTTGTATTTGTGCGCACCAATTTCGTACCTTTAGCCGTTGTGGTGATAATCCTTAGTAAATGGCGGATGTTTGCGGTAAAACCACGCCACTGGCCAGCGAATATTCGGGCAAACGCCATTGATATTATTGTCGGCCTCTCGATAGTGCTTTTCATGACCCATAGCGCTTCGATGATGATACAGTTGGCGTGGGCAGTCGCCTATGGCGTATGGCTACTGGTAATCAAGCGACAAACTGGCGTGTTGGGGGTGTCCTTGCAGGCTTTGCTTGGCCAACTGGCAGGTTTGGTGGCAATATTTCTTCAGTACGGCGGCATGGGAACATGGCTGCTGGTGCTACTCACCTGGTTGGTCTGTTATTCAGCAGCCCGGCACTTTTTTACTAGTTTTGAGGAGACATATAGCCGGTTCCTCTCATATACTTGGGCATACTTTGGTGCTTCACTAGTATGGGTATTATCACACTGGCTACTATTTTACGGTGTAATTGCCCAACCAGCATTGCTGTTAGCTGTAATCAGTTTTGGGCTCGGAGGCATCTATTACTTGGAAGAAACCGACCGATTGTCTTTATTACTGAGGCGTCAGCTTATCTTTGTGATGTTTGCTATTGTCATTATTGTGTTGGTCTTTTCAGATTGGGGTGACAAAGCCGTGTAAGATTAAATAGGTAAGGGGGTAGTTATGAAACTGACTTCGTCGGGGGGGCGCAAAAAAGTTCGCTTTAATGCTTATATGACGCAAGAAAGCCGTAAAAAAGTGGCCACAATACTACTCGCACTCCTTGCAGTGTTGAGTGTCGGTTTTCTGGGAGGTTGGCTTGGTGCCGCGGCACGGCGAAACAATAATTCATTACAGAATAATGATACCCAAAAACTGGTTGTATCCAGCGAGAGCCAGCTAATCAGTGATATTGCTCGTAATACCGGACCAAGTGTCGTGTCGATCAATGTAACGGCGTCGGGTGGTACGACCATGTTTGGGCAAGAGAGTGTTCAGCAAGGTGCTGGTACCGGTTTTATCATTAGTGCTGACGGTGTAGTTGTTACGAATCGTCATGTAGTACCCCAAGGTACCAGTAGTGTCAGTGTTATTCTCTCTGATGGCACCCAACTTGATAATGTAGAGGTAATTGGCCGGACAAGTGAGAATGACTCCCTTGATATTGCCTTCCTTAAGATTAAAGATAAAAAGGGTAAAACCCTCACACCAATTAAACTGGGTGACTCTAGTAAGGTAAGAGTAGGTGATAAGGTAATTGCCATCGGCAATGCGCTCGGCCAGTTTCAAAATACGGTGACCTCAGGAATAATCTCTGGTTATGGGCGCAGTGTTGAGGCTGGCGACGATAGTGGCAGCTCTTCCGAAACCTTGCAGAATCTATTCCAGACCGACACGGCTATCAACCGGGGTAACTCGGGTGGACCCTTGATGAATATGGGCGGCGAAGTTATCGGCATTAACACCGCTGTGGCAGGCAACGCCGAAAATATCGGCTTCGCGATACCTATTAATGACGTCAAGGGACTGATTAAAAGTGTGCTGGAGCAGGGTAAGTTGCTTCGACCATACTTAGGGGTTCGCTATATATCATTGACGGATGATATTGCATATCAATATAACCTCAACACAAAACGAGGAGCCTATCTCGCCCCTGGCCGTACTGGCCAACCGGTGGTGGTAAGTGGTAGTCCTGCTGAAAAAGCTGGCCTGAAAGAGAAGGATATTATCGTAAAAATTAACGATACACCGATCGACGAAAATAATAGCCTTACTTCGGTACTCGGTAGACTCAGTGTGGGCGATAAGGTAAGTATTACCGTTGTACGTGACGGTAAAGAGCAGACGCTTCAGACAACACTCGAAGCTGCTCCTGAAAACTAGTGGCTTAGGGTAAAAACTTGAATAAAATCTTGGGAAGTTAGTTGTTTGTATTGGTAATGAGTAGCAATACTCATGAGAGCTGTGTGCTGAAGGGGGAGGGCTTCGGTAAGGACAAGCTGAGGCACCGTGGTAAGCTGCTTGATTTGACCAAATAATTTACGATAGTAGTCCAAACCGTCTTTTCCGCCAAAAATAGCCAGTCGTGGCTCATTCATGGCTGCCTGATTGAGGGTAAAATTATCGGGTATATAAGGTAGATTGCATAATAATACGTTAGCTTGCGTGTTATTTTTGATAGGTTCAAGCAGGTCTCCATGCATGAATGTTACGTTGGCCTGTAGCTGCAGGGCATTTTTCTTAGCAACTGTAAGGCATTTTTTGTCTATATCTATACCAATAACTGTACTTTTTGGTAGTTCCAATTTGGCAGAAATCGCCAGCGCCCCGCTGCCGGTTCCAATGTCGATGATTTGGACTTCTTGGTCTTTAACGGCACTCTGCAGTAATAGTTCAACCATAGTTTCCGACTCGGGTCTTGGCACCAGAACATCTTTGTTTACAAAAAATTCTCGGCCGTAAAATTCTGTCTTACCGCGAATGTAGGCCAACGGAGTGTGATCTTGACGCTGTTTTATCTGCATTTCCAGCCTATGTTGCTGTGCCTTGGAAATTTCAAACTCAGAGTGAGCTAATAAGAAGGCCTTGTCTTTGCCCAAAATATCTTCCAAAAGAATCAAACAGTCCAGCCGAGCTGTTTCTATGTCATGAGTTTCCAGGGTTTGAGTAGCTTCATGCAGCCAATCGCTAATTTTCATCGTGCAAGTATAGCATGTATAAAATGCTATATCTTGACGACTAGCTATAAACATTGAAAAGTATTGACAAATTCAGAGAGAGAGAGAGTATTATAGTAATGTTTAAATTTCGAAAAACGAAAGGACATAGATTATGGCTAATCAAAATCAGTATCCAGTTACAAAAGCTTCTTTTGAGATGATTAATCCTGGAACGAGTTTCATAATTGATGATAGAACAGCTGCTGCAGAAGATTTTCCCAGTGTATCTGTCGAAGTTATTTCTCGAGACTCAGATCCTAAAGTGCTTGAAGACGCAGTAAAACAGTATGTGCAGTATAGGGAGGATCAGAGTGATCATTGGGATTCATTGACCTTAGATCCTGGTACAAATATATATTCTGAAGAGCAAAAACAGCGGTTTCGCGATTCTACGGAGTCAAGCACAAGGCGTTATCTGGATCACGGAAGTTTTTTGCTAAGAGTGTTTATAGGTGGAACCGACGACGATAGCGTAAATAGCACCATGAGATCCTACTATGCCTACTGCGAAGCTATTGCGGATCGTGAGGAAAAGCATAACGGACGAGTAAATTTATGGAAACTTCGTTATTAAGGCTCTGACATTTTGGAATTGTCGAAGGTCATTAGTGCTATAAAGTTTGCAGAAGATTTAACGGTATTTTATTTATGCATTAAACTAGTATGTGCTTTGCAGTCAATAAGGCCATCCGCACAAACCATGGGTGGTTTTATTCTTGGCTAAGCAGTTCGTGTTCGGTGGCCTGTAATTTCTCTAGAATGTCGTCGATTTCACCGTTTAGGGCACTCGGAATGTTGCTGCGCGAATATCCTATGCGGTGATCAGTAATGCGGTCTTGCGGAAAGTTGTAGGTGCGGATTTTTTCGCTGCGGTCACCCGAACCAATAAGCTTGCGGCGAGCATCAGACAGTTCTTTTTGTTCTTCTTCGATTTTACGTTGCAATAATCGGGAACGAAGCACACTCAGAGCTTTTGCTTTATTTTTAATTTGGGATTTTTCGTCTTGGTTGGCCACCACCAAACCAGTGGGCAAGTGGGTAATACGAACGGCTGAGTCAGTAGTATTGACTGATTGTCCGCCATGTCCGCCGGAGCGGAAGACGTCAATTCGCAGATCTGCATCTTTAATCTCTATATCCGTCTCTTCAGCTTCTGGCATCACCGCCACAGTGACAGTGCTGGTATGGATGCGTCCCTGACTTTCGGTAGTCGGAATGCGCTGTACGCGGTGTACGCCAGCTTCGAACTTAAGATTTTTGTAGGCATCTGCGCCATGAATCTCAAAGATAATCTCTTTGAAGCCGCCAGCTTCGGAAGGACTCTGACTGACCAGCTCTACCCTAAAGTTATGTTCTTCGGCCCAGCGACTATACATACGGTATAAATTGCCCGCAAACAGACTGGCCTCGTCACCCCCGGCTGCCGCCCGTATCTCTATAATGGCATTTCGGCTATCATTGGGATCTTTGGGTGTAAGTACCTCAATCAAGCGAGTTTCATTAATTGCGAGGGCTGCTTCGGTTTGGCGCAATTCATCTTGAGCAAGTGCAGCGAGCTCGTCATTATTATTAGCTAGTTCACTGGCTTGCTGCCGTGCCGACTGAAGTTTTTTGCGTTCATCAAATAGTCCGATAAGCTGTTCAAGTTCAGTCTGACGCTTTGCGAGAGCAGGGTATTGTGTTGAAGAGAATACGTTAGGATCAGATAGATCTTCTTGGATCTCGCGGTATTCTTTCCTTAATTGGGCTTCTTTTTCATCCATAGCTTAACCTTAGTATACAAAACTAGAAAAACAGATACTGCCGTAGGCAGTTCTTAATCAAAGTTGAAGGTGTTATTTGGCTTTCGCTGCCTGTTTGGCTTCTTGGTTACTTTTTCGAGCTGTCTTTTTAGCAGCAGATTTTGCGCGCTGAGCTTTTGCGGCCTCTGCTGCTTTAGCCTTCGCTTTAAACCGGTCAACTCTACCTTCGACATCAACTAACTTTTCTTGGCCGGTAAAGAAGGGATGAGAGGCACTAGAAATATGTACCTTGACCAATGGATATTCCACGCCATCAAGTTTGATGGTTTCCTCACTCGCTGCCGTGGAACGAGTCAAGAAAGTTGTGTTGTTATTAAGGTCTTGAAACACAACTGGCCGGTAATTGTCTGGATGTAACCCTTTTTTCATAATCAGCTGGTAAGTATACACCCCTGTTACTTGTGGGTCAAGGGCAGTTGTGCTCTGCGCGCTAATCTGTTATTATTGATGTTAATTAAAATAAAGCAGGTGGTAAGACGAATCCTCCTCGCTTAGCCCATGCAGGGCAAGTGAGGGCAACTTGCCACCGAAGAGAAAGGATTATAGATGGCATCAGCAGATGTAGATATCAAAAAGTTATTGGAAGCCGGAGCCCACTTTGGCCATAAAACCAGCCGTTGGCACCCCAAGATGGCTCCGTATATTCACAGTAAACGTGGTGACGCACATATTATTGATCTGAATCAGACGGTTGAGGGTCTGCAGGTGGCACTTGCTTTTATTACTGAGGCAACGTCGCAAGGCAAGCAAATATTATTTGTGGGTACCAAGCGACAAGCGAAAGAAATTGTACAGAAGCTTGGGGAAGATACAGGTATGCCATATGTGTCTGAACGCTGGCTAGGTGGCATGCTAACCAATCATAAAACCATCGGTGGCCGCATCAAGTATCTTAAAGGACTAGAGACAAAGATGGAGAGTGGCGAGCTGGCGGCAAAGTATAACAAGCTCGAAATTCAGCGTTTCCAAGAAGAAATCGACCAGATGAACTTTTTGTATGGAGGAGTAAAAAACCTTGCACCGCGTCCAGGAGCAGTTCTAGTATTCGATGTTTTACATGATGCTAACGCAGTAAGGGAAGCCAAGAAACTCGGTTTGCCTTTAGTCGCTATTGTTGATACCAATGCGGATCCGACCGACATAAACTATCCTATTCCGGCTAACGACGACGCGATTAAAACTCTGCAATTGATTGCAGGGTATGTTGAAGCAGCAATACTTACTGGTAAAGCCAAGCACCAAAAGAACGAAAAAAGTGCTGACAAGGAACAAGCTAACAGCTCTCAGACAGCCACCGCGGCCAAAAAGCAAACCGAGGAGTCACAAAAATGACAGTGCCCATCGAAGAAATAAAGCGTCTTCGTGAACTCACTGGTGTGGGTATTACAGATGCAAAGAAAGCACTTGAAGACGCTAATGGCAACTTTGACAAGGCTTTGGATGCGATGCGCAAGAAAGGCCTTACTAAAGCTGAAAAGCGTGGCGAACGCGAAGCTCGGGCTGGAGTAATTGGTACGTACAACCATGATGGCCGTATTGGTGTGACGGTAGAGGTGAATTGTGAGACTGACTTTGTAGCCCGCAACGAGATCTTTACTGGGCTTGTCAAAGACATTAGTATGCACATTGCGGCGAGTAACCCACAGTATGTAAGTACCGAAGATGTGCCTTCGGATGCACTACAAAAGGTAAGGGATGAATTTGCTGAAAAGGCGAAAAGCGAAGGTAAACCAGCCGATATAATTGAAAAAATCGTTGATGGTATGGTAAAGAAACACTTTGCAGAACGTTGTTTGATGGATCAGCCGTTTATTAAGAACCCTGATCAAACAGTTGGCGAGCTTGTCAAAGAGCATATTGCGAAATTAGGCGAGAATATTGTAGTTCGTCGCATGAACCGCATGCAACTTGGTGAGAAGTAGCACTTGCGCAGTCGTCGATAAACACCTGTAACTATATATGTCCCCACTTTTGTTACAATAGAAATATAAACAAAGGGAGGATATGGACGTAAGCCAAGTCGCAGAAAAGACTAAACAAAAACTCGCTGCCGCGATAACTCACTTCAAAGAAGAACTTAAAAAATTACGTACTGGCCGAGCGAACGCTGCCATGCTTGATGGTATTACGGTAGAAGTATATGGTTCGTCATTACCATTGAACCAAGTAGCAAATGTGACTGCTCCAGAGGCTCAATTACTTCAGATTACGCCGTTTGACCCAAATAATCTGCAGGCAATTAGTGCCGCCATACGCGACAATCAGTCTCTTGGTTTAAACCCGACAGACGATGGTCGGGTAGTGCGCGTGTCAATTCCACCCTTAACAGAAGAACGACGCCGTGAAATTAGCAAACAAGTGGGCGCCAAGCTTGAGGATACTATGATCATAATGCGTAATATTCGCCATGAGGCGATCAGTGTTATCGATCAGGCCAAAAAAGCTAAAGAAATTGGCGAAGACGAGGCAAAACGTTTGGCGGTTCAAGTTGAAGAACTGATGTCCAAGACGAGGCTGGAGGCGGAAAGCGCTGCCAAAGCTAAAGAACAGGAAATCATGACTGTATAACTGAACGGAGGGCTCCTAATATGTCTTCTTCTATTTCACCAAACGGACCAACGAATATTATCGGCTGAGCAGGCAGAAGGGCTTGTAATCGTTGCGGGCAGTACCTACCCGGAACAGGGACAACTTGCTGCTGAAAGTATAGGTACGGAACTTGGTGATTTAGCTCTCAAGCATTTTCCTAATGGGGAACTGTATGCAGAGTTTCATGAATCAGTAAGAGGTAAGCAGGTATTTATCGTACAGACTGATTGTGCGAGATTGATTAATAATCTGGCAGAGAAGCCGCTTTATTGGTCTATTAATGATTCGGTCCAGGAGACGGCAATCATAATCGATGCAGCTGCGCGTGCTTCTGCCAAGGAAGTTACAGTGATAAAACCTTACTTCGCTTACTCACGCCAAGATAGAAAAAGCAGCGGCAGGGAATCTGTAGCGGCGGCTGTTCATATGAAGCAATACCAAAACGTGGGCATGGATAGGTTGGTCACCGTTGACCTGCACTCGCCCCAAATCGGCTCTATGCATCAATGGTTCGATAATTTATCAGGAGCAAATCGGTTAACAAAAGTAGTACAAACGTATGCTGAAGATAATGGTATAGAGCTTGATGATACTGTCTTTGTAGCTCCCGATGGCGGCAGCCTGAAGTTGCCCAATTTTTATGTGGACAGGATAAAGCATGGGCAAGCAGCTGTCATGCAGAAGACACGCCAGTCGGATGGTGCAGCGACTCATCATGCTCAGCGGCTTGATGGTTTTGGTGGGCGAACTGCAGTGTTAGTTGACGATATGATTGATACCGCCGGAACTGTTGTATCAGCGGCGGAGATTCTATCTCGATCTGGCGCAGATAAAATCATTCTCGCTGCCACTCATGGTTTGTTTTCCGATCCGGCATTGGAGCGTCTAGAGAAGGCAGAAATAGATAAGATTATCGTCACGGATACAGTTCCCCAAGATCAGGCACAAGAGGCTTTAGGAGATAGGTTAATTGTACAAGAGATAGGCTCATTAATTGGTAAGGCAATCTTTGAAATTGGTACTGATGGTTCTGTGTCGAGTATTTTTGAGAACAATACTCTATACAGAAGATAAGTGCCGTATAATAAAACAAGCAATATGGATATCGATCAACAAGCACTTAATCACTTAGGTATTATTCTGGATGGTAATCGACGCTGGGCCCGGTTAAATAATCTAGGTGTTTCCCAGGGTCATAAAAAAGGCTATGAGACACTAAAGCAGATTGCTAAGGCTGCATTCGAAAGAGGCATCACATATGTTAGTGCTTTTATGTTTTCTACTGAAAACTGGAGCCGCAGCAAGCCAGAAGTTAATTATCTGATGAGACTGTTGTTGTGGGTGAGTAAACACGAGTTGGATGAACTGAATCAAGAAGGGATTCAGGTGCGCTTTTTGGGCTCTGCAGATCGTTTATCAAAGCCGGTAGTAGAGGCTATACGGCGTATTGAAGAGATGACAAAACATAATACAAAGGGGACTATGTTGCTGTGCTTTAACTACGGAGGGCAACAGGAAATTGCTGACGCCTGTCAAAAAATTATTGAAAGTGGATCAGAAAAACCACAGATCACCCCTGAGAAAATTGAACAAAATTTGTATTCACCAGACGTGCCGCCGATCGATTTAATAATTCGTACATCGGGTGAACAACGTCTAAGTAACTTTATGTTGTGGCGGGCTGCTTACAGCGAATTTATTTTCTTCAAAACTTATTGGCCGGCTTTTACCGTGGAAATGCTTGATCGGGCTCTACATGAATATTCATTGCGTCAGCGGAGATTTGGCACATGACAGTTGCTTTGCTCATTATCGGGCTTATTCTTTTTGTTGGTCTTGTCATTGTGCACGAATTTGGTCATTTCATCGCGGCTCGGCGTAATAATGTAGATGTAGAGGAATTCGCCATCGGTTTTCCGCCTCGCGCCTGGAGTAAACGTCTAAAAAGCGGCTTACTTTTCAGCGTGAATTACCTGCCACTAGGTGGATTTGTGCGCCTAAAAGGGGAACACGATGCAGATCGAGGCAAGGGCACCTATGGTGCCGCAAACATTCGGTCCAAGTCAAAGATTATGCTAGCCGGTGTCGGAATGAATCTCTTGGCAGCGTGGCTCATATTAACAATTTTAGGTTGGGTTGGTATGCCGCGCGTGCTTGATAACCAGTTCGTTGTTACTTCTGACAGTCGCGTTATCAAAAACCAGGTGCTGGTGGGTTATGTAGAAGAAGGTTCGCCTGCTCAGCAAGCAGGAATAAAGCCGCGTGATAATTTGCGAAGCTTTATGACTACTGCCCAACAGGAGACAAAGATAGAAAACGCTGCGATGTTTCCGGACCTGACCAAGCAGTACGCTGGCCAAAAAATTCAGCTTAAACTAGACAGGCAGGGCAATGAATTAACGGTTCAGGTCCAACTTCGTTCCGCCCAGGAAGTTGAAGCTAGCAAACAGACTGATAACCCCAAAGGTTACTTGGGTGTGGTACCGACAGAATACACCCTAGAGCGATCCACGTGGTCGGCGCCAGTTATGGCGGTAGGATTTATGGTGCAAGTCACCAAAGCTACTTTACATGGTCTCTGGCTGGCATTGAGTGGATTATTGAGCTGGAATACCGCGCAGGCTACCAGTCAAGTAGCGGGCCCGGTGGGTATTTTTGTCCTTTTGAAAGACGGGAGCCTGATGGGTCCGCAATTCGTACTGCTCATTGTCGCTATTATCTCGCTGACGCTCGCGATTATGAACACACTGCCGATTCCCGCTTTGGACGGTGGCCGCTTGTTTGTAACCTGGCTGTTTCGATTTTTGCGTAAACCATTGACGCCACGAATGGAGGAACTTATTCATGGAACTGGATTTGCAGCTTTGATGCTCCTCTTTGTGCTTATAACCGTTGTTGATGTAAGGCGGTTCTTTTGATGGTCGCCGCTCTTTCAATACTTACGGGACTTAGTTGGTTTACCCCATTATATTTGCTGGCGATCTATGGATTGGTGCGTTATTTTGTCCCCAAAAAGGCTGCTCCATCATCTCCCGCAAGCTACCAACAACATAACCCGGATCGCGTGGCTTGGACACCCCTGGAAAGCGTGGCTGTGACGCTTTTTATCTATTTTGGCGCTCAGTTTATGGGTGTGCTGGCAGCCCTAGCAATCAGCCGGGTGCTTGGGTTTACCGGCGATAGAGTTATTACGTGGCTTGATAGTTCAGTGTACGGCCAGTTTCTAACCGTTCTTCTCATAGAAGCAATCAGTGTGGCATTGTTGCTTGGTTTTCTGAAAAAGAGACGGACTCCCTTGAAATTTTTGGGCTGGTTTCGTCCAAGATGGCGTGATCTTGGTTATGTAGCGTTAGGATTTGGCATATATTTTGTGTCGTTTATTGCACTGTTGAGCCTTGCCAAAGTGTTAATTCCAGCACTGAACACTGACCAACAGCAACAAATTGGATTCGATAATGCATCTGGGATCGGGCTTGTAGCAGTATTTGCCAGTCTTGTGCTGATGCCAGCGTTTGTAGAAGAAATCCTGGTAAGGGGCTTCTTATATACAGGATTGAGAAGTGGCATGCGGTATTTTTGGGCGGCGCTTCTCACTAGTGTACTTTTTGGTTTAGCGCACTTACAGGCTGGATCTGATGCGCCGTTACTATGGGTGGCAGCTTTAGATACCTTTACTTTGTCTATGGTACTCATTTACCTTAAAGAAAAAACGGGCGGACTTGCGGCACCGATTGGCTTGCATATGCTGAAGAACACGATAGCATTTCTTACCCTGTTTGTATTCCACGGGCGCTAAAGCTACAATGATCTCCAATGCGGCTATCCAAGCTATTTACTAAAACCAGCAAAACCATCCCCGCTGATGAGCAGGCAAAAAACGCTCAGTTGCTGATTCAAGCTGGCTATATACACAAAGAGATGGCTGGCGTGTATGCTTATCTGCCGCTCGGGAAAATCGTGCTCGACAAAATCGCAAATATTGTACGTGAAGAGATGAATGCAATTGACGGGCAAGAAGTCCAGATGACAGTGCTACAACCACGCGATATTTTTGAAAAAACCGATCGCTGGGATGATAAAAAAGTCGATAATTGGTTTAAAACAAAGCTTATCAATGGAACAGAGCTCGGCATGGGATTAACGCATGAGGAGCCGATAGTCGATGCGCTTAGTAGTTTTATAAATTCATACAAAGATCTGCCAATCTACGTTTATCAGATACAAAACAAGTTTCGCAACGAACTCCGTGCAAAAAGCGGACTCCTGCGCGGACGTGAATTTATCATGAAGGATATGTACTCATTGGCGCGTAGCCAAGAGGAACATGATGCACTCTATGAAAAGGCTGCCAACGCGTACGTTCGCATCTACGACCGACTTGGTATTGGTGATATTACGTATCGGACAGCTGCCGACGGTGGTATTTTTACTGAGAGGTTCAGTGATGAATTCCAGACGATCAGCCCTATTGGTGAAGATACCATCTATATAGACGAACAAAAGAAGCTTGCCATTAATAAAGAGATCTATACCGATGAGAATTTACGTAAACTTGGTTTAAACAAAGCTGACCTGGTGGAAAAGCGCGGGGTAGAAGTAGGAAACATTTTTCCACTGGAAACCAAATATACGGATACTCTTGGGGTGCACTATACTAATGAATCCGGTAAGCGACATTCGATTATTATGGGTTGCTATGGTGTGGGTATCAGTCGGCTTATGGGACTGCTGGCTGAACATTTTGCCGACGATAAAGGGTTAAATTGGCCCCACAGTATTGCACCCGCGAAAATTTATTTAGCTCGTCTTGGTGTTGAGGATCACGTCATTCAAGCTGCTGACGAACTCTACGATAAGTTACAAACTGCCGGTGTCGAGGTGTTATACGATGACCGGCATATTCGGCCAGGTGAGAAGTTTGCTGATGCCGATTTACTCGGTGTTCCTTGGCGTGTAGTGGTTAGTGATAAAACTGTCCAAAAAAGTATGATAGAATTAAAAGCCCGCGCCTCGGAAGAGGTAAAGCTGGTCAATCCAGGTGAATTAGTCGCCATTATTGGCGCCTAACCACTGCAAACAACTAGCTGGCGAAGGCATTCGGGGCTTGCTATAATAATCAGCAAAGCAACTTCTTGAGCGAGGTGGGACAAAGGAGCAATTGTACGAGTTTATGAAAAAACAATTCCGATTAACAAAATCAGGTGTTGCCGAACTGCAGGCAGAGTATGATGATCTGGTTGCTCAAAGAGCACCGATAGCTGAAAGAATCAAAGCTGCCCGAGAATTCGGTGATTTGAATGAGAATGCCGAATACAGTGCTGCTCGACAGGAACAAGAAAGAGTTGAGAGCCGTATTGCCGAAATCGATCATATACTGAAAAATGTCGCAATCATTAGTAAACCCCGTGGTGACAGCAAAGTGCAGCTTGGTTCAGTAGTAAAACTAAAAGCAAAAAAGGGCCAATCCAAAGAGTTTCAAGTAGTAGGCACGGTAGAAGCTGATCCTTTAAATGGTAAGATTTCTGATGAATCGCCTATAGGTCAGGCATTACTGGGCAAGAAAGTTGGTGATGAAGTTGAAATCAAAACACCAGCCGATACCGTGACGTATACAATTGTAGATATTGGCTAGAGACCTAGTAGCTTACTCGAAAATCGGTTAATCTTGAGATAGAGATGCATTGGCTTCACCAAATTGCTGACGAATTAGAGCGCGTACACCCAAGCGGTGCTATTTTGGTGTCCTCTGGAGTATCCCCCTCGGGAAAGTATCATATCGGCACACTCCGCGAAGTTTTAACTGCCGATGCGGTACTACTTATTTTGCGTAAGCGGGGTCGTGAGGTGCATCATGTACATTTTGTTGATGACCTCGATGGTCTGCGCAAAGTGCCTGCTGGTGTGCCAGAGGAGTTTTCAAAGTATCTTGGTAAACCGGTTTGCGATGTACCGTCGCCAGAGCCGGACGCTGACTCATACGCAAATTATTACCTGAGTGATTTTATTAATAATGTTGATGTGCTCGGTATTGATATGGAGATTGTACGCAGCCATGAGAAGTATCGTAGCGGTTATTTTATACCGTCAATCGAGAAGGCTCTTATGAATATCACGAACGCCCGTCGTGTGCTTGAGGAGGTCTCTGGCCGACGTTTGGGTGAAGAGTGGTCCCCGATCCAGGTGAACGAAGACGGGTACCTTAAAAAGCGTCCGTTTGTCAGCCTCAACACTACTGCGAAACAGGTGGTATACAAAGATGTGGAGGGGCAAGAGCAAACCATTGGATATGATAAAGGCGACGTGAAGCTCGATTGGCGGCTCGATTGGCCGGCGCGATGGTGGCAACTAGAGGTAGATGTAGAGCCGTTCGGACGTGACCATGCAACGAAGGGAGGCAGTTATGATACCGGTGCCGCGCTGGTAAAAAGCGTGTTTGGCGGCGAAGCGCCCCTACCGGTCCCGTACCAGTTTATTAATCGGTCGGGTGAGACAAAAAAGATGAGTAAGAGTGCAGGCAATACGGTGACTATTTCAGAACTCCTAGAAGTTTTGCCGCCAGAAATCGTGCGTTACTTTGTATTACGTTATCAGCCAAGCAAGCAGCTGTTTTTCGATGAAACGAGTGGGGTGGTGCGTCTCATTGACGAATACGCCGAGCTCTTAGCAAAGCCCAATAAAACGGAAAAAGACGAGCTGTTGCTGTATGTTTGCACAAGTACCATTAAGGGTGGCAACACTATCAGTAATGTGCCATTTTCGCACCTGGTGGCAAGCTACCAGGCAGCACTGCGAGATAAAGCCAAAACACTGGATATCATCCGTCGCACAGAGCATGCCAGTACCGTTCACCAGCAAGAAGAAGTCATTATCAAGGAACTTGATTTTATTGATGCCTGGCTTAATAAATGGGCACCAGAAGATGTGAAGTTTGAGCTACGCAAGTCACTGGAGAGCCTGCAGCTTACTGACCAACAAAAGGATTACCTCACCCAGCTGGCGGCTAAGGTAGAGGCGGCTCCGACAGACGCAGACGGCGAATGGTTTCATCAAACTATCTACGAGTTAAAGGACAAGAGTGGCTTGCCGCCGCAGGAATTGTTCCAGACTCTTTATGAAGTATTAATCGCTCAACAATCTGGACCGAGAGCCGGATGGTTCTTGAGTATTTTGCCTCGCGATTGGCTCATTACGCGTCTTCGGCTTCAGGCGTAACTTAGTTTTTGTCTAATGAGCTGCAGGCAAAATGATTTTTGCGAGGTAAATCATGCTATAGTGGTGCCATGGCAAAAAAGCAATCAGTCAAAAAACACAAAAAATCTACCGCAAATACCAAAGCTCCCAACTTCTATAAGTGGAATGTCAGCCTAGCTTTGCTGCATGGGGTCCAAGGTATTGCAATTCTTATCTTGAGTAAAGCAACTACTTTTCCTGTCACTACTAGTTATTTGACTTCAAATACCTTAGCAACTCAAGCCGGCGGCAAACCAGTCCTTGCGCCAGCAATGCGTCACTTGTTTGATGTGCGCATGGCGTGGCTGACTGCAGTCTTCTTCTTTATGTCAGCGATTGCACATGGACTGCTGGCAACTGTCTATCGCCAAAGGTATGAAGCGGGATTACGCCAAGGTATTAACCGAGCGCGATGGTTCGAGTATGCCTTCAGCGCAAGCACCATGCTTGTAGCTATTGGTTTGCTGACTGGCGTGTACGATCTTTCCAGTTTGATTATGATATTTACCCTTTGTGCGGTTATGAGTCTTTTAGGACTGCTCATGGAAACACAGAATCTGGGCCAAAAAACAACCAACTGGTTGAGCTACAAGGTGGGCTGGTTGGCTGGAGTCGTGCCGTGGATTGTCTTTACTATCTACCTGTGGGGAGCCAAAGTGTATGGTTCTGGTAAAATTCCCGCTTTTGTCTACTGGATTTACGTAAGTCTACTTGTATTCTTTATGAGCTTTGCGGTTAATATGTTTCTTCAGTATCGTCGGCAGGGAAAATGGGCGAATTATCTTTATGGAGAACGGGTGTATATGATATTAAGTCTTGTAGCTAAGACCGCTCTTGCTTGGCAAATTTTCTTTGGTGCCTTGCGCCCCTAAGAAGTGCCTACAGACATTGCGGCAGTCAATATAAATAGGTAATACGCTACTCATGAAGCTTCATCGTTTTTACGTTGGTACTGCCATAAGACTCGACCAATTAGTGTGGGTTCATGACCATGATTTATTGCATCAATGGCACCATGTGCTCCGCTTGCAGGCAGGACAGCAGATTATCTTATTTGACGCCAGGCGCCAGGAAAAGATTTATCGCCTCATAAGTCTTAATGATAAAGAGGCCGAGCTTACGCTCGTAACAGAAATGGTGTCGCTTACGCCGAAAAAAGAGATATCTCTTTTTTGGACGCTCCTGAAAAGAGACAAGAATGAGTGGGTAGTGCAGAAATGCACCGAACTGGGTGTGAGCCATCTGATTCCGATACTGTCTCAGCGAAGTGAGAAGAAAGATTTGTCCCAGATTCGTATGGATCGTTGGCGCAAAATAGCTATCGAAGCTGCAGAACAGTGCGGTCGCAGCGACTTGCCGGCTATCCGTCCACCTATCTCTTTAGAAGCAGCGCTCAAGGAGTATGATCCTAAATTAAAGCTTTATTATTGTGAAAAAAATACCGATTCAGCTCAGGAAAAAGCTACCGATGAAGGGCCTTTGGGCGTGTTTGTGGGTCCTGAGGGCGGTTGGACTGATGAGGAAAAGGAGCAATTTATTGGACACGGTGTCCGGGCACTAGATCTGCATGACTTTACTCTGCGAGCAGAAACTGCCTGTACGGTCGCAGTTGCCAAGCTGCTACAATAGGGAAATGGCGAATTCAACCCAGTGGCGGCGCAAACGACGTCCTCCTTATCAACCGGGCCAGGCGGCACCCTTTGAGGTAAGCCGGAGCAAGATTGAACTATTCAAACAGTGTCCGCGCTGTTTCTGGTTAGATGTGCGTCTAAAAATCTCCCGCCCCTCAACCCCGCCGTTTCAGATTAATAAGGCGATAGACGAATTGTTAAAAAAAGAGTTTGATTCCTATCGTCAAAAACAGGAACCACATCCATGGATGACCGATAATCAGATTAAGGCGGTTCCATTTACGCATGAGGACTTATCTGACTGGCGGCATAATTTTACCGGTGTTCGGACGCTCCATACTCCTACCAATTTGCAGGTGTTTGGGGCGATTGATGATGTCTGGGTTGATGAAGAAGGCGAGTTGATAGTAGTTGACTACAAAGCGACCGCAAAAGCAGGCGAGGTTTCCTTGGATGCGCCATGGCAGATTTGCTACAAACGCCAACTGGAAGTCTATCAGTGGTTGCTTCGGCAAAATGGTTTCAAGGTTAGTAATGTTGGCTATTTTGTGTATACAAATGGACGTCTTGATCTTAAAGGTTTTTACGATAAAGTTGAGTTTGAAACGAAAATCATTTCTTACACAGGTAGTGATACTTGGGTAGAGCCGGCTCTACAGGATATGAAAGCCTGTATGGAGGGCGATATGCCACCAATTGGTAATGCAGCCATGGGAGGCGAGTGTGAATACTGTGCCTATGCCAGAAGCCGCACCCAGCTTGGCATACAACATTACCAACGAGGCATAAAGCCGTCTGACCAAAAGCATTCTGCCTCGGCCCTTGAGCTATTCCAGTGAATATATGCCTCAGATCGACATATTTAGTGCTGATAAATCCGCTATAATAGTGTCATGCTTGATATCCAATTTATCCGTGACAACCCCGAGGAAGTAACACAGAAATCGAGCCAAAAAGGTTATTCAGTCGATATCAAACAACTTTTAGGTTTTGATCAGGCTCGGCGCGAGATGCTACAAAAAGTTGAAGAATTACGCCGCAAACGAAAACAATTAGCTAAAGCTTCTCCGAATAGTTCCGTTACTGACTCTCACCAAACCCAGGATGCCCGTCAGCTCAAAATCGAACTCACTGACGCTGAGCATAGATTAGCTTCTTTGGAACGTGAGTATGAGACGCTTCTCAAAAAAGTTCCGAATATGCCATGGAATGACGTGCCAGTCGGCAGGAGTGAAGCAGATAATGTGGTGGCGAAAACAGTGGGTGAACTTCCTCAATTTAACTTCACACCCAAGAACCATTGGGAACTGGCCGAAGGCAGGATGTGGATAGACAAAAAACGGGCAGCGAAGGTGAGTGGGTCACGCTTTGCTTACCTCAAAGGTGATTTTGTCCGCCTGCAATGGGCATTGATGCAGTTTGCATTGGACCAGCTTACTAATCGGGAGGTACTCGCTGATGTTATCAGCAAAAACGATCTTAAAATAAGCGATACACCATTTACCCCCGTCTTACCCCCGCTTATGTTGAAGACGGAAGTTTATGAGGCGATGGATCGCTTAGAGCCTCGCGATGATCGCTATAAAATTGAGGGAGAAGAACTGTGGTTACAGGGAAGTGCGGAGCATGTTTTGGGAAGCATGCATGTGGGTGAAATGCTCCAAGAGAATCAACTGCCGCTACGCTATATTGGATTTGCAACTTCATTTCGAAAAGAAGCCGGCACATACGGCAAGGACACGGAAGGAATTATCCGCATGCACCAGTTTGATAAGTTGGAAATGGAGAGTCTCAGTACCGGTTCGACTTCTTTCCGGGAACATTTATTTATGATTGCCCTGCAGGAACACCTAATGCAAGCCCTAGATTTGCCGTATCGTGTCATCAATAAGTGCACGGCTGATATCGGCAAACCGAACACACGGGGTTGGGATATTGAAGCGTGGCTACCGGGTCAGGACAAATATCGCGAGACACACACAGCCGATTACATGACAGACTACCAAGCGCGGCGTCTCAAAATACGTTTCAAAAAACCGAATGGCACGAATGAGTTAGTACACACCAATGATGCGACGGTATTTTCGCAGCGGCCTTTGATCGCTATTATTGAGAATTTTCAACAATCTGACGGCAGCGTCATGGTACCTAAAGTGCTTGTCCCATACATGGGAGGAAGGAAACAGATATGATTTCACGATTAGAAATTAGCGGCATCCATTTTGATCTTGATGATGACGTGCGAAAATATGTCGCCAAAAAAATTGGCCGTCTCGACCAATATGTATCCCGGCATGCTCGGCAATCCCTACACGCAGAAGTGAAATTGGGACAGCATAAGGTAAAAACAAAAAAAGAGTGTAGTTGTGAGGTGATACTTCATTTGCCACATGACACAATTACTGCCAAAGAAACTACCATCAACATGTTCGCTGCAGTTGATATTGTGACGGCGAAACTTAAGAACCAATTAAAGCGTTACAAAGAGAAGCAACGTCCCATCCGGTTCCACCGACGGATTTTACGACGCTTTTCACGTAATAAGATATAGCTTTGTTGGCAAAATAACGTCACATCTGCTCTCGAAATAGGCTACAATAGGTACCTGATAGATAATCCGTGAAAGGTGAGAGATTTGTCGGCTGTAAAGAAAGTCCTAAAACGAGTTTTGGGTGATCCTCAGGTAAAAACTCTGAAACGCTTGCGCAAGAGAGTGCAGACTATTAATACTCTAGCGCCTACCTATAAAAAAATGTCTGATGCCACTTTAAAGGCGCAGACAAGTAAACTCAAAAAACGTTTGGCAAAAGAGTCATTGGACAAGATCCTGCCTGATGCCTTCGCAGTTGTTCGGGAAGCCGCTACACGAGTGTTAGGGCAACGGCATTTTGATGTCCAGTTAATTGGCGGTATGGCGTTACATGAAGGCAGTGTATCCGAAATGAAGACAGGGGAAGGAAAAACCTTGGTCGCTACACTGGCGGTTTACCTGAATGCCCTAACTGAAAAAGGTGTCCATGTAGTGACCGTGAACGACTATCTTGCCCAGCGCGATGCGGGCTGGATGGGCCAAGTTTACAATTTTCTTGGTCTATCAACAGGGGTGATTATTGCTGATGAATCATATATTTTTGATCCCCAGTATCATAACAAAAATCACGAAGATCCCCGTTTTCACCACCTGCGCCCCGCCACCCGGATGGAGGCTTATCGTGCTGACGTTACTTATGGCACAAACAATGAGTTTGGTTTTGATTATTTACGGGACAATATGGTGCGTGAAGTCGATCAACTTCGTCAACGTGACCTCCATTATGCCATTGTGGACGAAGTAGACTCTATTTTAATAGACGAAGCTCGGACGCCGCTTATTATTTCAGCGCCTGCTGTCACGAGTGGTAGCGCATATGCCCAGTTCGCAAAAGTGGCCAGGCAACTAAAACCTGAAAAGCATTACGAAGTAGATGAAAAACGTAAAGCAGTGGTGCTGACTGATGACGGGGTAGAGCAAGTTGAACGAATGCTAGGAATTGACAGCCTCTACGGTATTGATAATATCCGCACCATTTACCACTTGGAGCAAGCTTTGCGGGCAGAGGCTTTGTTTAAGCGAGATAAAGATTATGTGGTGACAAATGACGGCGAAGTGGTTATCGTGGATGAATTTACCGGTCGTTTGTTGCGCGGACGCCGCTACAATGAAGGTTTGCATCAGGCTATTGAAGCCAAGGAAGGCGTAGAAGTGCAGGAAGAATCCATGACTTTGGCCACCATTAGCTTTCAGAACTACTTCCGCCTGTATCAAAAATTAGCTGGCATGACAGGTACCGCCATGACCGAGAGCGAAGAGTTTCACCAGATATACAAGTTGGATGTGGTGGAAATACCGCCCAACAAACCAATTTATCGCACTGACCGTGCAGATCGGATTTATAGGAGCGAACAGGCTAAGTTTAAGGCGATTGCGCGAGAAGTAAAACTGTTACATCAACGTGGTCAGCCGGTTCTGCTCGGCACAGCCTCTATTGAGAAAAATGAATTGCTCGGTAATCTGCTGCGCAAAGTGAACGTACCGCATCAAGTTTTGAATGCAAAAAATAACGAACGGGAAGCGGGTATCATAGCCCGGGCGGGCCAGAAAGGGTCTGTCACATTGGCTACCAACATTGCTGGACGCGGTACTGATATCGTGTTGGGTGAGGGCGTGAAAGAAATTGGCGGTTTGTTTGTGCTTGGCAGTGAACGACATGAGTCAAGGAGGATAGACAACCAATTGCGCGGTCGGTCCGGACGTCAGGGCGATCCCGGTACCACTCAGTTTTTTGTTAGCACCGAAGATGATCTGATGCGGATTTTTGGTGGCGAGAGGATCGCCGCTATCATGGATCGATTAAAAGTTGATGCAGAGACGCCCATAGAAAATCGGATCATATCCCGTAGCTTGGAGGCTGCCCAAAAGAAAGTGGAGGGATTTAATTTTGATCAGCGAAAAAATGTGGTGCAGTACGATGATGTGATGAATCGTCACCGCAAAGCTACGTATGCTATGCGACGTGAAATTCTGACTCAATCCGACATTAGCCGTCGTATAAAAGCTTTGATTAAAGAAGAAAGTGGAACACTGGCAACCTCACCGCTTGTTTCCAGTGATGAATTTGAGTCGGTGGTTCATGAAGTTTTTGCCTTTGACGACGCGACTTTAGATAGATTGTTCGATACTGAGGTAGAGAAATTTAAGGATGTACTTACTCGAGAAGCACTAGAGCTTTATGAAGCCCGCGAGACTGCTTTTACAGCCGAAATTATGCGCAAGATTGAGCGTGACATCTATCTGCAAATACTCGATAACCTTTGGATGCAACACCTTGAAAATATGGATCACTTGCGTGAAGGCATTCACTGGATAAGCGTAGGGCAGAGAGACCCACTGGTAGAATATCGCCGTCAGGGACAGCATCTATTCGAAACAATGCAGCAGACGCTGCGGCATGATATCGTGCGTACATTGTTCCACGCTGAAGCAGTGAATGAAGAGCAACTTGAAGCACCGATCGAGACAGAGCTTACGAGGGCAGCCCGCCAATCAGTCGATAATGCCGATAGAATTATTGAGGCAGAAGAATTTGAAGAAAAGGATTTTGGCGACTTATTATCTGCTAGCAGCACCAAAAAGTCGACTACCTCCCTCCAGCGTAAGAAAGCCCGTAAAGCGGAGCGCCAACGTCGCCGGATGGGCGGTAAGCGGCGCAAATAACACAGTCTTCGCTTGATGAATATATGAGACATACTGTAGAAGAACTTTCACTGCAAAATGGAGCCAAAGGGCTGCTTATTCATATTCCCGGTGCCAGTGTCATGACTTTTGAGTTCAACTTTCGCGCCGGCGAGTATCTTGTGCCGCGTGAAAAATGGGAAACACCCCACATTATGGAGCATCTTATGCTTGGTGCGAATGAACTTATTCCCAAATCAAGGGCTTTCCAGGCAGAATTTGAAAAGAATGGCGCTTATTCGAATGCTAGTACGGGTACCTATGACATTACATATGAAGCTGAATGCGCTGATTTTGAGTGGGATCGCATCTTAGGATTATTGTTGGTCGTGTTGACGCGGCCACTCTTTTTAAAAGAAGAATTCGACGCTGAGTTCAGTAATGTAAGAGAGGAGTTAACTGCTCGCTCGAATAACCACTTTCGTTACCTCAGTTTGGCCCTAAGAGAAGCATACGGATTTTACGTTTTGACAGATCAGGAAAGGCTTCAATTAATGGATAATGTTTCGCTTTATGATATTCGGCAGCATTACAAGATGACGCACTCAACTTCTAATTTGCGTTTTGTGATGGCGGGAAACTTGTCGGCAGCGAGGAGACGACAGATAGAGAAATTAATTGGAAGCATTGAGCTAGAAAAGGGTGAGGGACGCCGCCAGTTACCTACAGAAACCCCCCAGCGCTTGGCAAAACCGCTCTATTTATCTAATACCACTGTTGAGAATGTCTATTTTTATATTGATACTTTTTTGCGTCGTCGTCTCAGTGATGACGAAGTGGATAGTCTGAGTCTTATGAATACTATGTTAACCGAGACACTTTATTCAAAAATACTTGGACGTGCACGTGAGCGAGGATTAGTGTATAGCATGAGTTCTGGCATAGGTCAGACGAAAGCAAGCACTAACTGGTGGTTTGGCAGCCAGGTACTGCCACGAAATGCGCCAGAACTTTTCGATATTATTACACAGGAGCTGCAAGAGATTTTTCGTGGCAATATCGAGGTAGATGATATTAAAGCAGCAAAGCAGTACGCTCTTGGGCGTTACCAGCGAAGTGGACAAACAGTAGGAGGCACGGCTAATGGCTACAGTTATCGGTATTTTTTTGATGATGTAATTGATGACTACTATAAGATACCTGCTCGCATAGATGCTATCACGAGAGAAAGTATCATTCGAACTAGCCGGAAAATGTTTCAGGATAATATCTGGGGGCTAGGTATCCTTGGCAACGCGAATACAGAATTTATTCAAAAACTTCGCTCTAAAATTTTTCCTTTATGGCAATAAAGGACGAGCGGTCCAGGAGCAGCCTAACCTCTCGAATTAGTTACTAATCAGGTCGCCAGTTTATAATAAGGGTATGGCAAAAGAGAATATACAAAACCAGCTGGAGACACTTGAACAGGAATTCCAGGAAGCTGCGCGCAAATTAGACCTTCCAAGTCTGCAGACAAAGATGCAGGATTTGCAGCAGCAGATGTCTGGAGTGGACTTTTGGAAAGACAATCAGAAAGCACAAACAGTGGTAGAGCAGTACCAGCAATTAAAAGCACAGGTTACGCCTTGGCTGGAATTGCAGGAAAACCTAAAAGAAATACGGGAACTGCATGCGTTGGCTGATGTAGCGCTTGAGAGTGAAATAACCGCTCAGCTAGATCGTATCAGTCAGCAGTTTAGCCGACAAAAGCGTGACCTGCTTTTCGATGGTCCTTACGACACACACGGCGCTATAATTAGTATCCATGCTGGTGCAGGAGGGACCGATGCGCAGGATTGGACACAAATGTTATTCACTATGTACTCTCGTTGGGTTGAAAAAGCTGGGGGAAAATTAGAAGTTTTAGATCAATCTAGTGGTGAGGAGGCAGGCCTAAAAAGAGTGGTGTGCGTAGTGTCCTTGCCATACGCGTATGGAAAACTCCAGAGCGAGCACGGCGTACATCGTCTCGTGCGGCTTAGTCCGTTCAATGCAGATAACTTACGACAAACCAGTTTTGCGAAGGTCGAAGTTCTGCCTAAGATAGATACTCCAAAAGAGGTTGAAATCGATAAAAAAGACTTAAAAATCGACGTGTTCCGGTCTGGTGGACATGGCGGGCAAAGCGTAAATACTACCGATTCGGCCATTCGTGTTACCCATATTCCTTCGGGTATACAGGTGGCTATTCAAAATGAGCGTTCGCAATTACAAAACAAGGAAACTGCCCTAACCATCTTGCGTTCTAAGCTTGCGCGCCTGCAAGCCGATCAGCATCAATCTTCACTAGAAAAGATCAAAGGCCCCAACCAATCAGCCGAGTGGGGCAATCAAATCCGAAGTTATGTGCTACACCCCTATAGGATGGTGAAGGATCTGCGTACTAAATATGAAACCTCTGATGTTGACGCAGTGCTCAAAGGCGAACTTGACCCTTTCATTGCAGCCTGGCTGGAAGAACGAAAAACAAAGCGGGCAAACGGCTAGCGCACTTTTTGCAGCTTGCTATAATAGTGCTAATGATTTTATTGGACAGGGTAACAAAGACCTACGGCCGCACGACCGGATCGGCATTGGATCGTGTCAGTCTGCACGTTGAACCGAAGGAATTTGTCATAATCATCGGGCCAAGTGGAGCAGGTAAATCAACCTTGCTAAAACTATTGACACGGGAAGAAAAGCCAACAAGCGGCAAAATTATTGTCGGCGGCATCGACTATGACAGTTTAAAAGATAGAGAAATACCACTCCTCAGGCGAAAAATAGGTGTGGTGTTTCAGGATTTCAAATTGCTTGCGAATAAGAATGTCTTTGAAAATGTGGCATTTGCATTGGAGATTGCGGGCATGAGTAACCATGAAATCCAGCATACTGTTCCGCGGGTGCTAGATATAGTTGGCTTAAGGGGCAAAGAAAAAAGTATGCCAAGGGAACTATCTGGCGGCGAACGTCAGCGTGTTGCCATTGCTCGGGCGATCGTACGTCAGCCGAAGATATTGATTGCGGATGAACCAACCGGTAACCTCGACCCGAAACATGCGTGGGATGTCATTAAAGTACTTGAAAAGATTAACCGTTTTGGCACCACTGTACTGTTGACGACTCATAACCAGGATATTGTGAATCGGCTGAAACGACGGGTCGTGACGATACGTGATGGAAAAGTAATTAGTGACCGCGCAAACGCGGAGTATGCCCAAGAAGAAAGTAATGAATAAATCGGGCTTCAAACGACGAGTCATAACGTTAAGGCGCATCATCAAGGGCGGCGGAGTTAATTTCTTTCGCAACGCCTGGCTAGGAATTGCTGCAATGGCTGTCATGGTGATAACTCTTACTATTGTCTTGTTTTCAGTAATTGCAAATGCCACCTTTGCTCATACCATTGCTCAGATTACAGACCGGATTGACGTGTCAGTTTACTTAAAAGATGATGTCAAGCCTGAAAAGCGGGAGCAGTTAATTAGCCAAATAAGGGGACTTGAGAATGTAAAGTCCGTCCGTTTTATATCAAAAGATGAGGCGCTTGAGTCATACAAGAAAGAAAATGCCGATAACCCTGACCTCCTGGTGGCAATTTCACAAACCGAAAATCCATTACCGGCCAGTTTACAGATCAAGCCAAAAGATCCTAATCGAATTAATGAAATCAAAGCATTTTTAGAGAAAAAAGAGATTAAAGAGCTTCAGTCCGAGGAGACATCTTATTCGGGAGAGCGCAAAGTGGCAATTGATAAGATCACCAGTGCGACTGCCTTTATACGGCGCTTTGGTATCGCAGGCGTTTTAACATTCGCCTTTATCTCAATGCTAATTATCTTCAATACTATACGAATGGCTATCTTTAACCGTCGTGACGAGCTAACCATAATGCGCTTACTTGGCGCCAGTACAAACTATATTCGTGGCCCGTTTATTGTAGAAACCATGATTTACGGGATAGTCTCGGCGGTTATATCCATAGCATTTCTGAATACACTGTTCATTGTATCTTCGTCAGCTTTTGAGGCAAGTAGCCTAGGTCTATTGGATATAGGCTATGCCAATGATTACTTTGCAAAGCACTTCTGGTTATTTTTGACAATGCAGCTTACGATTGGTATATTCATCGGAGCCGCTTCTTCCTTTATCGCGACCCGGCGGTATCTAAAGTTTAAAACTGCAAAATAAAGTTAAGCTCATTTTGCATGACATTCATCTGTTATTTAATGTGCAGTAACATATAAAGGAGATATTTACAACTTGTGGCTAAGTATGGTATAGTAAAAATGTTTATGGTAAAACAAAAACTTAAAATTGTACGATTGAAATTATTACCTGTAGCAGCAGTGCTGCTGAGTAGTGTATTAGCCTTAAACGCAGCCGTAAGCTTCTCAAAAGCTAATGCTGACAGATATCAAGACCAGATAAATGCGCTTTCTCAGGAAAACAACCAAAAAAAGGAAGTTTTAAACGGATTAAAAGTTGAAGCAACTGGTTTGCAGGCAACGATAAGCGCATTGCAGGAACAGATTAATGGGCTACAAGTCCAAATTAATGCCAACCGGGCCCGTAATGATGAGCTTCAAAAGCAAATCGCAGAGGCTGAAGCTGAATTGGCGAAGCAGAAGAGAGTCCTCGGAGAAAATATTCGAGAAATGTACCTGGAAGGCCAAATCACTACTTTGGAGATGCTGGCTTCAAGCAAAGATCTGAGTGAGTTTGTTGATAAGCAACAATACCGTAACGCAGTTCGAGACAAAGTCAAGGCAACACTTGATAAAGTCACTGCTCTTAAACTTCAACTAAAGGGGCAAAAAGAAGAAGTCGAGCGGTTAATAAAAGAACTTACCAAACTCCAAGACCAATTGGCTGTCCAGCAAGGTGAGCAAAATCGCCTACTTGGTCTCAACCAAAGTCAACAAGCTACCACTGACAAAGAAATCAAGGATAACTATGACCGTATCACCGAGTTAAAACGGCAGCAGGCTCTAGAAAACATCCGCCTGTTTGGCGGAAGCGGCGGAGTAATTGGTGGTGGTGGATACCCGTGGGGCAATGCCGCTTGTTTGCACACCGGGCAGGTGGATGGTTGGTGCCCTAATTATGACTGGGCAGTGAACGGTTCTGTCTGGAATTGGGAAACTGGTGGTTATGGATACCGCAACTGCACTGATTGGGTATCTTATCGAGTAAGAAGCACTGGTCGGTACGTACCCGCAGGACTAGGACATGCCAAGAATTGGGTGAGTAGTGCGCCTGGCTACGGCTACCGCGTCGATCAGACTCCTGAGACTGGCGCAGCTGCAGTCAGTACGGCAGGCACTTTCGGGCATGTGATGTATGTCGAAGCAGTCAACGGAAATGGCACTATCATCGTGAGTGACTACAACCGGGCTGGTACCGGCAAATACGACAGTAACTCCGTTAACGCTGCCGGACTCTGGTTTGTCCACTTTTAAGCGTAGGTGAATCTGAAATTATAATAAAAGTTTTTAAGGTTAAAGTAGCGTAGAGCCTTGCAACTATGCAATAATGTCTGGAGCAATGGGGGCAACAGATAAAAAAAATACTGCGGCATATGCCAAATTAGCGTTTGGAACAGCAGCAGTATTTTTATTTGGTTGGGCAATTGGCAGCGGCAGGATCAATATCGGACCTAATGCATTACTTCATAAAAAAGTGGCCAGCCAACTGCCAGCCAACCTTGACTATTCAAGCGTAGAACAAGTATATGACAAACTACGTGACAGTTTTGACGGGCAATTGGATGCGAACAAACTACAAGACGGCTTGAAGCAGGGGTTGGTAAAAGCTAGCGGTGATCCATACACCGAATATCTAAATCCCGAAGAGGCCAAGCGCTTTAGTGAGGATCTTAGCGGGACATTTACGGGTATTGGCGCGGAGCTTACGAAAGATCCTAAAACTGACAGTATTGTGGTAGTGGCACCTCTCGCAGGTTTTCCTGCAGAAAAAGCCGGTTTGAAGCCCAAAGACCAAGTTGTTGCCATCGATGGGCAGAGTACTTTTGATTTAAGCGTTTCAGAGGCGGTAAACCGTATCAGGGGACCAAAGGACACGAAAGTTCGACTTAAAATTGTTCGTGGTAATGACAAAGACTTCGAGGTGGAAATTACGCGGGCAGAAATTACCGTACCCAGTGTGGAATCACAGATTATTGATGGTCAAATTGGGTACTTAAAAGTATCAAGATTTTCAGAGGATACAGGACAACTGGCCCATGATGCAGCTCAACGCTTTGCAGATGCACGGGTAAAAGGCGTTATTCTTGATTTGCGTGGTAATCCCGGCGGTCTTTTGAACGAAGCAGTCAACCTATCGGGTTTGTGGCTTGATTCATCGCAAACAGTACTGCAGGAAAAGCGCGGTACCACAGTAGTGAAAACTTATAAACCCTCGGGTAACCAGCATGTCTTAAAAGGCATACCGACTGTGGTGCTGGTCGACGAAGGCAGTGCCAGTGCCAGTGAAATTACTGCCGGAGCGTTGCAAGAAAACAAGGTGGCTACGCTGCTTGGAGTAAAAACATTTGGTAAGGGAAGCGTGCAAACGGTCGAAAAACTGCAAAACGGCGGCGAACTGAAAGTGACAGTCGCCAAGTGGTTTACGCCTAATGGCCGCAATATTAACAAAGAAGGTATTGAGCCAGATAAAAAAGTTGAACGCAGCGAAGAAGACTATCAGAACAATAAGGATCCGCAGAAAGACGCTGCGCTTAAAATTTTACGTCAATAATATGCTTGCGCTCGAACCCTGTCCAAGGTAGTATCGTAGCAGAAAAGTTAAGAGGTACAAGTGGGAGCAAAGAAGGCGACCAAATACATTTTTGTGACTGGCGGAGTGCTATCCGGACTCGGCAAAGGCATTACCGCCGCCTCCATCGGTAAGCTCCTAAAAGCTCGTGGCTTAAAAGTAAACATCCAGAAGTGCGACCCGTACCTCAATATTGATGCCGGTACTCTAAACCCGCGTGAGCATGGTGAATGTTTTGTCACCAAAGATGGCGCCGAGACTGACTTGGATCTTGGTCATTACGAACGTTTTCTTGACCAGGAACTGACAAGCTCCAGTTCGCTGATGAGCGGGCGTGTCTTACTGAAAGTTATCCAGGACGAACGGGCGGGCTTATATAAAGGGGAAGACGTACAGATTATCCCACACTTGACTGCAGCTATTCAGGAATATATTACTGCTGCAGGTGATGGGTTCGATGTACATATCGTCGAGATAGGTGGCACAGTGGGGGATTACGAAAGCCTGAGCTTTATTGAAGCAATCAGAGAGCTTGGCTTAAGAGTAGGGCGCGAGCACTGTCTGTATGTACATGTAGTTTATCTACCGTTTTTAGGCGCAAGTAAAGAGACGAAGACGAAACCAGCCCAAAATTCCGTACGCGAGTTGAGGGGGTTAGGTATTTCGCCGGATATACTGGTAGCTCGTAGCGAACAGCCGGCAGTTTCTAGTGTCAAAGATAAGCTCAGTTTGTTCTGTGGTGTACCTGTAGAAGCTATCGCCTTATTGCCAAATGCGCCCAGCATCTATCAGGTGCCGCTTACACTAGAAGATACGGGTATTGCTGATGTGATGTGTCGCCGGCTTAGCCTCACTACGGCTACCGCGCCTGATTTGAAGTTATGGCGCGAGGTAGTGGCGAAAGCTACGGGAGCACGGCAGAAGAAGGCGACAGTCGGGGTAGTTGCCAAATACCTGGACAACCAAGATACCTATATGTCAGTGTTTGAGGCGCTCAGGGCGGCCGCCTGGTCAACGGGCGTAAAACTGAAGATCCAATGGATTGATGCCGAGAAGCTGGAACACAAGTGTGACCTTTCCAGAATCTTTGCTCGCATAGACGGTATTGTGGTACCTGGTGGTTTTGGTGAACGAGGTGTAGAGGGCAAGATTAAGGCTGCCCGATATGCACTCGATCATGATATTCCTTACCTTGGATTGTGTTTAGGATTGCAGGTTGGTGTAATTGCTGCTGCCCGCCGGGCTGGCCTTACTAAGGCTAACTCGACAGAATTTGACCCGAAGTGTAAAGATCCAGTTATCGCGACAATGGAAGATCAGAAGGGCAAGGAAAACACTGGTGGTACCATGCGGTTAGGGGATTACCCTTGTTCCTTGCAAGACAATAGTTTGGTAGCTAAGCTTTATGGCGTTTCAAAAATAACCGAGCGTCATCGCCATCGCTATGAATGTAATAATGTTTATCGGCAGCAATATAAAAAATGGGGTATCGACGCCGTTGGTAGCTCTCCGGATAATAAACTGGTTGAGATGATTGAAGCTCCAGAACACCGATTTTTTGTCGCCAGTCAATTCCATCCAGAATTCCGCTCACGGCCGATTCGCCCACACCCTCTCTTTCAAGGTTTTGTTGATCATTTGTTGCAAAAACCGGCATAATCACTTAGCATGAGCCTTATGAATGATGTAAGTAGCTTCCAACCAAGTGACAAGAACGCCGGTAAGAAAATACTATTAGTTGAAGATGATGACGCCTTAGCGAGTGTTTACCTTACTCGCTTACAGGCTGAAAATTTTGATGTGCGCCGTGTCCCCAACGGTGAAGATGCACTTTCTGCTGCTCTTGAGTATAAACCGGACCTCATACTCTTAGATGTAATGATGCCTAAAGTAAGCGGATTTGATGTGCTGGACATTTTACGTAACACACCTGAAACTTCTAAGGTAAAAGTCATGATGTTGACCGCCTTAAGCCAAGACTCCGACAAAGAAAAAGCCAAAGCGCTTGGCGCTGATGATTACTTGGTAAAGTCACAAGTCGTTATTGCCGATGTCGTAGAGCGCATTAAGCAGCATCTAGAAGCCTAAAAGTCACAATAATAAATAGATAATAGCGGCCGTTTCTGTAGTGTCGGCTGACTTTGTGTGCTATTGCACCGTAACTTCAGTGCGGCGAACTGTTTTACCGGAAAAAAGGCGAACTTTTCGACTTTGGTAACTTACGACACCGTCACGAGCGGCATGTATAGTGTAGTTTCGGCTTAATTTTGTGCCGTCACCAGCTCGTTTAGTCATACCCACTTGCCGGACGATCACCTGGCCAGTTTTTACTTTTTGGCCACCATATAGTTTTACACCTAAGCGCTGGCCTGGACTGTCATGGACGTTTTTGCTGGATCCACCTGCTTTGGTCTTACTCATCTTATTTCCTTACTAATACTACAAGCTCACGGCCAACTATTTGATGGGGACGCCGGTAAATAAGCTCCCGGTTTGGCGCATGAACAAAACTTAGCCGAGTATACCCTAACTTCGGTAGGGAATCAAGCGTTTTAAGGTGATGCACCTTGCCATTCAGATGCCAGGCGGGGACAGCTACACACAACCGGAATCCGGGTTTGGTTTGACTAGCGAGATTCAGAAGGAACTGTCGGTGAATACTATCGGTCTCTCGCATAGTTTTATGCAAAGCTTCGAGTGTGGGGGGTGAGGCGAAAGGTTGGCCCAAATAGGTTTCACTGGCGATAAAATCAGGTAGCGGCTCCCACTTTGCACGGGTGGCATCGGCTTGTTCAATTTGAAAGTATCGCCAACTTGGATCAATAGGGTCGGGTGGACGTTGGACCGGACAGTTAGGCTGGGTGAGCAACCACATGAGGTTTTGATCGGCGTACTCAATCATTTTTGCATTGATATCAGAACCATGTACGTTGAACCCCATTAAGGTTGCTTCCTGAAGAATAACGCCGCTGCCACAGAATGGATCGAGCACTATTCGTTCGGTGCCCAAGCTTGTAGCGGCTGCTGCCAGGTTAATGATTATCTGGGCGAGCTTGGGCGGCAGCATGCCGACCCGGCTGTCACGCATAGGGCGTTTTTGGTCACGCTGTGCGTATGCTTCTATATCTTGTTCAGCGATATTTTGAGCCAAAAAAATATGTTTACCACCACCTACCAGCACTAACTCCCAGGCACCGGCACCGGTAAGCTTATTGTGGAGTACCTGGGCACTGGATAGAGCCGGATTAGTGTTGGCGATGATACGAACACTCTTTCCTTGTTCGCGAATTCGCTTCTTTAAGCGGAGGGTGGTAGCGTTTATTTGAGCAGGAGACACATCAATGCCGTATGTGCTGACGCCCAGACGTAATTTACTCGCTGGCAAAGTATGGAGATGAGCGGGCAATGCTTCTGCTAGGTATGCCTCGATATCGGGCCAGCGCTTGAGCGGTAATTCTGCGAGTAACTTACAGAACTTTACGGTACCGCCCAAACGGCTAAAATTGATGGACGAAGGCTCTGCCTTGATGATGACGGCGTGAGGACTGACTTTTCGCAATAAGTTGGCATCCTCGCATAATGCCTCTAATTCGGCTACTCCTAGCGCCGGTTGGCGGCCAAGGATGCACATTGTTTGGGCCATAATCTATTTAGTATACGCGCAAACAGCAGATATAATAGGACCCATCTGGTATGAGTGAATCGCATTTTTTCAGGCGGCGCTGGAAGCTGTTGGTAAACATAGTGACTGTGTTGGCGTTAGTTGGGCTGGCTTATGCTTTGCGCCACCAGATCTCTGATACCATGCAGAATCTCACTCGTGTCAATGCAGTGGTATTACTGCTGATGCTCCCCCTGCAGGCATTTAATTATTATGGCCAGGCCCAACTTTATCGAAACTTATTCGCATTGCTAGGTGATAAAATAAATGTCCGGTTTTTGTACCGCCTGGCACTCGAACTTAACTTAGTGAATAATGCCTTTCCGACCGGCGGAGTATCTGGCTTCTCTTATGTGGGAATGCGGATGCGTACTCAAGACGTTCGTGCTGGCCGCGCCACACTGGTACACATGATGAAAATGCTTATGCTCTGGGTGTCATTCGAGGCATTCCTGTTTGTCGGGCTATTTTTATTGGCACTTGATGGGAAGGCCAGCCAACTGATGATATTAATTGGTGGCTCGCTAGCGACGTTGTTGATTGTGGTTACCATCGGGTTTGGGATTATTATAGGCAGTAAAAAAAGGATTAACGGGTTTTTTACTTTCGTTACACGCTTGCTAAACAAATTGATTCAAGTGTTTCGCCCCAAGCATCCGGAAACCATTGAAGTTGCTCAAGTGCGCCAGCTGTTTACTGAATTCCACAATAATTATATGACTCTGAAAGGAAAATATCGGTACTTCAATAAACCGGTCGGTTTTGCACTATTAGCCAATTTATGTGAGGTGCTCACTATCTATGTGGTATACATAGCATTTGGCCATTGGGTGAATCCAGGTGCGGTAATTTTGGCGTACGCTGTAGCCAACATTGCCGGATTAATCTCTGTGTTACCAGGAGGAGTCGGCGTCTATGAAGCCCTGATGACTGCTGTCATGGCGGCTGGTGGCATCCCTCCTGGTGTCAGTCTGCCAGTTACGGTTATGTACCGTATATTAAACATGGCTATCCAGCTACCACCGGGTTATTACTTCTATCACGAAGCGCTAAATAACGATGAAGTCAATGGCGTCTGAACTGGTACTTTCAGTTAGTGATTTTGTTGCAGTTTTGAACCAAACGTTCAGCTTGGCATATCCTCAACTGAGTGTAGTAGGCGAACTTTCCAATTTTCGGGTGAGTAAGAACCGCTGGGTGTATTTTGATTTGAAAGATGAGGAGTCAAGCCTTCGTTGCTTCGGTTCAGTGTATCAACTTCCCGGACCTTTAGAAGAGGGAATGATGGTACAGGTTACTGGCTCTCCCAAGCTGCACAATATGTATGGATTCAGCTTTACTTTTCGGGCAATCCAGCCGGTGGGGCAAGGATCGATCAAACGAGCCGCGGAATTGCTTCGGGCGAAGCTGGCTGCCGAAGGCTTGTTTGACACCGAGAGAAAACGCCAATTACGCTATCCTCCAAACCGCATTGCCTTGGTGACGTCTGTTGGGTCAGCAGCGTACGCGGACTTTATAAAGATACTTGACCAAAGGTGGGGCGGTCTTGATATACAGGTATTTGATGTGCAGGTGCAAGGAAACATTGCGCCTGAGCAAATCATTCGTGCTATCACTACTGCGCATAATCAAATTGAATTGGCAGATGTGCTGGTAATTGTTCGTGGTGGCGGTAGTCCGGATGATTTGGCGGCGTTTAATACAGAAGCGGTGGTGCGTGCGGTGGCTACTAGCCGTATACCGACGCTGGTTGCTATTGGGCATGAGGTTGATATAAGTCTGGCAGAATTGGCAGCTGACGTAAGGGCAAGTACACCGAGCAATGCGGCTGAACTTTTGGTGCCGGATAAAAAACATGAAGGTGAACGTTTGTTTACTGCCTGGCGTCTTCTGGACCAACAATTACAGAAAACATTTGAAAACCTACTAATTGAAACTACCAATAATTCCGAACGTCTTCAGCAGGCGTTTCATCATCTGCTGCACGGTGAAAACCAAAGCCTGGCTTCAAGAGAATCGTTGCTTGATGCGCTGAGTCCTTTTAAGGTACTGCAAAGAGGGTACTCGGTACTTCGCTATAAAGGGCGTGCCTTAAGCAGTGCCAAGCGGCTTGTTAAAGGGCAGGAAATCGAGGCGTTATTGCGTGATGGGCAGGCTGTCGCGGAAGTAAAAAAGGTTATATTAGAATAGAGTTATGACGAAAGTGAAAAAAATCGATTATGCGCAGCTTAGTCAAGAGCTAGAAGCGATCATACAAAGCTTGCAGTCGGGGGAACTTGAGCTAGAGGAGGCCATGGTGCGCTATAAGCGTGGCGCAGAAGTTATTCGACTTATGCAAGCATACTTAAAAAATGCCCGTAGCAGCATACAAAAGATACAAATTGAAAGTCAAAATGAGCGGGAGTGACAAACAGTACACTTGCGCGGGCCGGGCTTCTCAGTTACCATAACCGGTATGAAGCAAATAGACCGGCGCGGCGAAGTCAGCCTAACGCTGGTGTTTATGATCGTATTTATAGTCCTATTCCTGGGAGCAGCTGGTTTTGGTGTTTGGTCTTTTATGAGCAGGCAGGATTACAAAAATAATACCGACCAAAAAGTAAGTGCGGCTGTAGAAGAAGCAACCGAAACGACGAAGAAAGAAAAAGACAAAGAGTGGGAAGAAAAAGAAAAGCAACCCTACCGTGATTACATATCACCTGCGCCGTTTGGTACGGTGAATATTAAGTATCCCAAGACGTGGAGTGGTTATGTTAGCGAAAATCCAAACACTGCGAACCCTGTAGATGGCTACTTCCATCCAAATTATGTTCCTGGAGTGACTTCAGGCACTAATTTTGCCATTAGGGTGCAGGTAAGTGAAAAGACTTATGACCAAGAGGTAAAGCTTTACGCAACGCTTGTAAAAACGGGGAAGGTTACCTCGACTCCTTATAAAGCTCCAAAAGTACCCGGGGTTACAGGGACCCGATTAGAGAAAGAGATCTTTCCTAAAAAACAGGGTACTATGATTTTACTGCCGTCCCGAGACAAGACACTCAAAATATGGACTGAATCCACACAGTTTACGCCAGATCTTGACAATATTGTTCTGGCAAATCTTACTTTTGTGCCGTAGGCCAAGTTGCTATACTAAAAATAGCAAACAAGGGGGTTACTACTGGTGCAAGTTGCACATGCCGATCAGATGGACAGCAATGACTTACAAGAACGGCTGTTGTCGGCTCTGGCTGCGGGTCTGAGAAATCCGTTTACGCAAATAGCCCGCAAGGCTGAGCTTGCCAGGATTGATGTTGCGTCACCAGAGGCTTTAACAGATATAGAAACAATTGCGGATAATGCCCAAGATTTGATAGATGGTTATTTGTTATGTCTGCAAATGAAGGAGAGCTTTCCGCTGGAACCGGTGGCAATTGGTGCGGTATTGAATGACGCTGCTCATTTACTGTCTCCTTTGGGACGACAATATAATTGCGACATAGAACTACATGTGAGGGGACGCACCGAGCCGGTATTAATACACCGACGCAGTTTGCAGGCAGCTTTACTATCACTTGGTAATGTCTTCATCGAAGCTCAAGCTACTGAATCAGGTAAAAGGCGTCCGTCGGTTAAATTAGGTTCCCACCGAAGTCGGGGTGGGACGGTTGCTGGTTTATTTACCGCAACGGAAACGCCACTTGCTATGCAGATGTTACAGAGAGGAAAGGCACTACTGGGGAACGTGAGACGGCCACTTCCACAGTATTCCGCCAGTAGCGGTGCAGCAGTATACTTAGCTGATGCATTACTGGCGCATATGTCAGGTGGCTTGAGGGTAGCACAACACCAAAAATTAACCGGTTTGGCTGCGACATTTGCACCGGCCCGCCAACTAAGTCTCGTCTGAATCATGGCTGATGTGTTACTGGTTGAACCAGATGTTATCTTGGGGAAGATTTATACCCATGCTTTGCAGATTAATGGTCACCGGGTGAGGTGGGAAACTACTGCGCAGCCGGCTATTGCGGCAGTTGACCAAAAACTACCAGATGTAATTATCGTTGAGCTTGATGCACCCTTGCATAATGGCGTTGAATTTCTTTATGAGCTACGTTCATATCGTGATTGTCGCGATATCCCTGTATTTGTGCTTGGCCACTTGCCAAAAGCAACAATTACACGCAATGCACAGTGGCAACGCCTGAACGCGAGCTACTACTATAAACCGCGCACTAAACTCAGCCAATTGCTTAGTATGATAGCAGCTGAGTGTCAGGCGGCATGAACAAAATAGTTACCTCGGCGATTGTATTATCGCGTATTAATTTCGCTGAAGCAGATCGCATATTAGTTGCTATCACCCCAGACCTTGGCAAGTTGAGGTTGATTGCAAAAGGGGTGAGGAGGACTAAAAGCAAACTCGCCGGTGGCATCGAGCTTTTCAGTGTTAGTAATATTACCCTCATGAAAGGACGTGGAGAAATATATACTCTGATTTCTTCAAGGCTCGCTTCTCATTTTGGCAATATTATTAAGGATACAGATCGTATGCGGCTAGGTTATGAGGCTCTAAAAACTATTGACCGAGCGACGGAAGGTGCAGGTGGACAAGAGTACTATGATATGTTGCATGCAACGCTTGTTGCGCTGAATGACGAGTCGTTGGACAGCGACTTAATTGGTTTGTGGTTTTGGCTACAATTCCTAAAACTCAGCGGACATTTGCCTTCCTTGCATGTGCGCCGAACAACCGCTAGCCGCTATAAGTTTGAAATAGGTGAGGCGATGGCTTTTCGGCCGGATGCCAGCGGACAGTACAGGCCAAACCATATCAAGCTTTTGCGTATGGCTGCCGCTGTTTCTTCACCATTTACGCTCTGCCGGATCCAGAACGTAGAACCTGTAGCCAACGACTGTCTCGAATTAGTACGATACGTGGGCAAAGGGTTTGTTCGACTGTAAATTTGTAAATATTTCAAAACAGGGTAATAATATTAAAATTAATTGTTATTTGTAATGAGGTAATAATATGTCCTCGCCAGAATCTGAGTTATTTGTGTATGCCAGTAATGAGCTCGCCCCTCCAGTGACAGAGGAGACTTACGATTTGCTGGCCGATTCATGTGTCTTATTGGGAAAACGCCACTACTATGCAAGCCCAATTTATCTACCGGGTTTTGACTCGCCTATACGTACACTGATTGAGTATATTGGTCCGGAAGACGATACCATGCTGGCGTTGCACGTGCCGGACGACCCATACGAATATGGCTGGAATGCCAAATTAATGCTTCAGCGGCTTACCAGTGAAGATGAGTATGATGTGGCTGAACTTGCAGTTGATGGATTGCCTCAACTGATTGCAAAGCATGAAGAAGGTAAACAATACCTTATGTATCTGCTGGAAACTACGAGCAGCGATAAACCCCAAATCTATTGGAAAAGATCAACCGGGCCAAATGATAGCACCGTCACGCCTGAACTCTTCCACGGATTAGTAGGGGAAATTGAGGCTCAGGAGCTGCAGGGTATAATGAACGGTTTAATAAAAAAGGCGAGGCGTAACGGCACTGAGAAAGAATCAGAAGATTAAGTTGGTAACGACGGTGGCTTGATTCTTGTAAACAAATTGCTGATACTTAAGAGAATGGAAAAACAAAATACCACGCTTGAAGACTTGGTAAGTCTCGCAAAGCGACGCGGTTTTATTTATCAAGGATCAGAGATTTACGGCGGCTTAGCTGGCGCTTGGGATTATGGACCGCTTGGAACACTTCTCAAGCGTAATATTGTTAATGAGTGGCTACGATTTTTCGTCGACGGTTGGGATGATATGTATCAAGTTGATACTGCCATCTTAATGAACTCTGAGGTTTGGCGGGCATCTGGACACACCGAAACCTTTCATGATCCGCTTATTGAAGATGTAAAGACAAAAAGACGGTATCGTTTAGACCATTTGCTCGAAGAAAACGGCGTTCAAAACGTTGACTCTTTGAGTTTGGAGCAAATGGCACGAGTTATTAAAGACAAAAATATCAAGAGCCCTGAAGGTAATGAACTTGGCGCGCCTGCACAATTCAATATGATGTTTCAAACACATATCGGGCCGGTGGAGAGCGAGGACTCGCTGACATATCTTCGCCCAGAAACTGCTCAAGGAATGTTTACGAACTTTAATAACATCGTTGATAGCTTCTATCCGAATATACCCTTTGGTATAGCTCAAATCGGACGGAGCTTTAGGAATGAGATTAGCCCAGGCAATTTCATCTTTCGAGTACGAGAACTTGAGATTATGGAATTCGAGTATTTTGTACAACCTGAAAGTTGGCAGAAATACTTTGAAAAATGGCGGATTGATATGCACAGATGGTTTCGGCAAATTGGATTGGACGAAGACAAAATCAAAGAGCATGAAGTGCCTTCGGAGGATCGCGCTCACTACAGCACACGTACCATAGATTGCTATTATGAATTTCCATCCTTAGGTTTCCAAGAGATTACAGGGCTGGCTTATCGTACAGATTTTGATCTTAAAAATCACCAAGAGCACTCTGGTAAAAGTATGGAATATCGACCAAAGGATGGCTCGCAGCCGTTTATTCCTCACGTGATTGAACCGACATTTGGATTGGACCGTCATATATTAGCGGTACTTTCAAATGCCTATACGACCGATGAAGTAAATGGGGAGCAGAGGATTTATTTGAAACTGCCCCGGCAGTTAGCGCCAGTGAAAATAGCCGTGTTTCCACTTCTGAAAAATAAACCGGAGCTTATTGCTAAGGCTAAGACAGTTTACGCTGCACTACGAAAAAGCCATACGTTTGTCATGTGGGATGACAACGGCAATATTGGGAAACGGTATCGCCGGCAGGATGAAATTGGTACACCGTATTGTGTGACTGTTGATTTTCAGACGCTCGAAGACAATACCGTAACGGTACGAGACCGTGACACTACCGAGCAAAAACGCATCAAAGTAGATGAGCTACCAAGTGTGCTGACTATCTGAGAAATGAGTGGATACTATAATAATATCCCTTCATATGGCAATTCAAATGATCTACCTCCGTTACTCATAATTCTCAGTATTTTTGGATTATATTTGTTGCTGAGGGCAATTTATTGGCATTATAAAGTGACACCTATAATTGTTGCCAACCACTATGATGATCCAGTGATTTCCTCCCAGCAGTTAAATGATTCCAGCCAATCAATGGCCAAAGGGAAAATAGCAGGCCACTCCTATAATTTATTAACGAACTCGGCCGGTAATGTCATGCTACTGATAGCATTGCCGCGTAATACCAACCTGCACATCGTGGCGGTAGGGGAAAATAGCCTGCTTTTGAAATTATTAGCAGAAAAAGTGTCAAATAATTTGCTGGAGCCAGCCGAATTGGAAGGTGATTTCCCCAAATATTTTCAGGTGTTTTGTACGCCAGGTAGACAGGTTGAGCTTCGGCAAGTCCTAGAACCGGCAAATATGCAGCGACTGGTTGATTTTTGTAAAGGCTATAATTTGGAGATATTTAAGGAGACGCTTTACATATCCCAAGTCGGGAAAACGGCCGATGAGTTGGACAGCACCACTTTAGTGGCGGATGCCGAAACTTTTATTCGGCGGAATACCGATATGCTGGAGCGTATATAGCCGTTTGTCTCATGGATGTTTCTCTCGATTTGCGGCGGCTGTCATATAATGATGTACATGTCAGAAAACATCATTGACATTACGCCTAATCTTGAGCGACGGAATGCACAGGGGATTTATGCCGAAACAGGTAATGTTGAAGAATTTAAGATCGAGGGAGTTCCATCTGAAAAATATCCCTTGCTATACTCTTATCCCCGCCCGCTCATAGGGGCAGTCTACCTCAATGGTCACCACGATAGCAGTGACGACATTGTACAGAAGATCATCTATTCGCCCAACCGGACTATTCCTCTGCGGCATACAGAAGTAGATGACTTTATAGGGGGCTATGACCAGCTTGTCATGCCGTACAAAGATAAACTCATGGAGATTCATCAACCGATAATTCTTGAAAAGCTGCGTACACAGATGGCAGAAATCACAGCAAGGAAAACGTTACGAACCATGGCAGCTTTTTGCCTATATAAACCCTCCGGTAATAAACCGGCAATATATGGATTTTCGATGCAGCGCACGGTTTTTGCTGATATGCAAAACATCCATTTCAAAGATGAGGCGTCTCATCGTCAAACCACAATGTACCAGTGGTTTGAAAAAAATTATGACTATAAAATGCCAGGAATTTTTCCCTTTGTCGTTGCCGCTTCATTTCTGCCGTCGACAGAAGAACTCTGGAATAATTGGTCCAGGTACTTTGTGCAATAGGGTAAATGATCACAAGCTCAATGGGGAAGGGGTAGTCCTACCTAATTTTAAACAGTACGATATAATGCGATGAGTGATGGAGCCAATGTTACTGCAAGATGCGCTTTTGCAGGATGCGCATGATTTATCTGAATTAGAAGATATGGCCCGAGATTTCTTTGAGATCTACGCCTCTTTACCATTTGTAGAGGGAAAAACAGAAGAAGCCATGGTTCGAGGGGCATCTGACTATGCCTATCGACAATTCGGCGAGAGACTACTTTTCTTTAGTGGTTTTTACGCAATGGAAAATGCGTCAACTGATACTAAAATTGTCCACGAAATAACCGGATTCGGCGAGCTTCGCACTGTGGTCGTGACACCATTTTTGGATCAATTACCAGAGAATAAGCTACAGGCACATCCTGATAGTGTAGACAGATGGCAAGACCACGGGCTTGGCCTTATGCTTGAACCGCTCCTGCCTGACCTGTTTGATGAACGTACTGAATCGTTGAGTGAGTTGCATGGAATTGCCGGTCACTATGATCAGTTAGTGCTGCCAATAAATAATAACTTTGTGAGCCTCACCTCGCTGCCGTTTTGAGCATAATGAAAAGCTGACAGCAAACTTAGGACTCAAGTATAATAACCTGAAGTGACAAAAAACGTATTTCCAAAGGATTTTTATTGGGGCGTAAGTACCGCCAGCCATCAGGTGGAAGGTGGCTGTGACAACCAATGGACCGTATGGGAATTGGCTCATGCCAGTGAATTAGCCAAAACTGCCCATGCACGGCTTGGTTGGCTGCCAACTTGGGAAGAAGTTAAGTCGCAAGCCACGTCACCATCTAATTATGTCTCGGGCAGGGCGGTCGATCATCTCAAGCGTTACAAAACCGATTTTGCACTCGTTAAGTCGCTCAACTTTAATGCCTTCCGGTTTGGTATTGAGTGGTCAAGGATTGAGCCTGAGCCAGGGAAATGGGATGAGTCAGCGATTCAGCACTACCACGAATATATTAGCCACTTAAAGCAACTGAAGATTGAACCCTTCATGAATATTTGGCATTGGACGTTGCCAACCTGGTTCACGGATAAGGGGGGGTTCAAAAAGCGTGCTAACTTGTCTGATTGGCGGCGGTTTGTTCAAAAAATAGCCGACGAGTACGGAGAATCTGTCCGCTATTGCGTCACCCTGAATGAACCGAATGTATATGCCAGTTTTGGGTTCTTAAGCGGTCAGTGGCCACCCCAGGAAAAAAGTTGGCTCAGTTTTGGCTTTGTGTACCTAAATCTGGTACGTGCCCACCGACAGGCGTATCGTATTCTTAAAAGCAAAAATCCCAAACTGCAGGTAGGTATTGCTGCCCAATTAGCCAATATACAAGCGAAACGCCCCCACAATATTTTTGATGAAATTTCTACTAAACTTATGCGGTATTTTTGGAACTGGTGGTTCTTGCGGCGGATTCGTAAGCAGCAGGATTTTGTTGGGTTTAATTATTACTTTACCGATTACTATACGGGATTGTTTAAACGGCAAAACCCGACTTTACCGGTCAATGATCTTGGCTGGTACATGGAGCCGGAAGGGTTATATCCGTTATTGCTTCGGATATGGATAAGGTACAAGAAACCAATTTTTGTGACAGAAAATGGAGTTGCTGACATGCACGACCAGTATCGGCAATGGTGGATAGAAGAGACTATCGTTGCAATGGAGCGAGCGCTCAGTGAAGGCGTAGATTTGCGGGGCTACTTTCATTGGAGCCTTCTCGATAATTTTGAGTGGTCGTATGGGTGGTGGCCGAAGTTTGGCTTAGTGGCGGTAGAGCGCGAGAATAATATGGCTCGGCAAGTTCGCCCGAGTGCAAAATGGTTTGCAGACAAGATTAAGCGTTTAAGACATGAAGGCAATGTAATTGACAAAAATTAAAAACCTTGGTATAGTGCTTATGTTATGTCAGAAACAAACAAAAATTCAAATCAACCAAATTACCATGTGCGTCGCCTAATCGCGGCCGGCCTAGCTGGAGCAGCGCTACTCGGTGCAGGCAAAGCTGCCGCAGGATGGTCAGATCGGGTAAACGGCGCGCCGGTTGAACATTATCAGCCCAACGATCCCAACGCCAAGAGAAACTTCCATACGGTTATCGCAAAACCAGGTGATACACTGTGGGGCAAAGCCAGGGAAGCAGTCGGTCCCAAGGAAAATATCCACCCAATGCTCGAAGAACTAAGCCAACAAGCAGAAGCGGATGGTAAACCTGGTCTACAAGTGGGTGAGCAGTTACACATTCCCGATAAAGCACAAAGACCACCGGCTAGTGAGTAAATTGCCTCTGCCGACACCACATGTTGTGTGCCGAGTCATTGAAAGGTGCGCCCTGTGGAAAACTGGACAAAGATTAGCTTATTTTCACCAAAAAATGCTTGCTTGTGGGTAGCTGTGGGTAGTATATTCATGGCAGTGGGTAATCGTGGGTAGCCTAGCGGCGAGCTCAGGATACACCGCGAAAAAACAAAAACCACTATCAGTAAGAAGGAGAGCCAGGTGGTCGATTACTTTGAGCGTAGGCTTGACGATAAGCGGCGGTTAACTATACCCGTTGAGCTTAGAGATGAGCTTGCGAGCGGAGTGGTTGTCACACAAGGCTACCAGAATTACTTGCACCTTTACCCAAAATCGGTATGGGATCAAGAGGTTGAGCCGTTGCTGTTGGGCAATATTCTCGATGAACGCACGGCAGACCTCAACGTGCAATTCCGCACCGGAAAATACGAAGCTCCCTTGGACAAGAAACAGGGAAGAGTCGTACTAGAGCAACATTTGCTCGACTATGCCGGCATAGGCCGGGATATAAAGGCGGTAAGGGCCGGAAAATACTGGCGCTTAATAGCCGCATAGTCGCACCTTAACAGATATTAGCTATAGAAAGACCAGGCAAAACAGGTGCGAGGTCAGCTAATCGGCAGTCAGCAGGTGGCTTGAGGGTAACCACCTTAAAAACCCTTGTACCTTACCCAAAAAACACCTCCCAAAACTCCACCTCACACATAAGTCTCTCAAATGCGATTTTTTGCTTGAGCGAAGTGTTTCAAGATTACAAATCTTGACTTACCCATGCTTTGCTCATACAAAGCGAAGGAATCGCTAAAAAACAACAAAAACAAAAACAACCTAAAAAACAAAAAGCTGGCTGCTGGTTAGGTGACCTTGCAAAAACAAAAAGCATTAAAAGATATGTCCCCAAAAAACAAAAACAAACATGAACCGGTCTTACTGGCAGAGACCTTGCGCTTACTTGATCCACAGCCGCGTGAGACTTACGTTGACATGACGGCAGGTTATGGCGGCCATGCAACGGAGGTTCTCTCACGGACTTTGGGTACGGCAACGTTAGTTGACCGTGATGCGGAAGCCATTGCGAGCTTACGCGAGAAGTTTAAAAGCAGGGCGGTCGAGTTCCGTCACCAGGATTTTCTCACAGCCAGTCAAGAATTATTACGGGAAGGTCAGCAGTTTGATTTATTGTTGGCTGATTTGGGAGTATCGTCACCGCACCTTAACACATCGAGCCGAGGGTTTGCCATTAACCGCGACGGGCCACTGGATATGCGTATGGATCAGCAGCAGCAGCTCACCGCGGCAGACATCGTCAATGCCTATGACTACGAGGAATTGGTTTGGCTATTGCAGCAATACGGTGAAGAACCGCAGTCGCGAAAATTTGCCCGTGCTATTGTCGACCAGCGTCCATTTCGTACTACGGGTGAGCTAGCTGAAGCAATAAAAAAAGCTGCACCGCAGCGATTTTATGCCAAGATACATCCAGCTACCCGCGTCTTTCAGGCGCTGAGGATTGCAGTGAATGACGAACTGAATTTGCTGGAACGTGCTTTGCCTCTCTGGGATGCACTTTTACGTCCTGGAGGTCGGATGGTAGTAATAAGTTTTCATAGTCTCGAAGACCGTTTGGTGAAGCAATTCATGGGGCAATCAGGAGCGAAACATGCGTATGATGCGTCACTTACTCTCCTTACGTCCAAGCCTATAGTCCCATCGGCCGAAGAATTAGTTATCAATCCGCGCGCCCGCAGTGCAAAACTAAGGGCGGCAGTGAAAAATAAAAACGGAAGGGAAGGTCATGCCGATACAGGTAAAAAGCACCTCCCGCGCCTATAAGGTGCGCGTCAGAGTTCTCTGATCGCACTGAAGATAGGCAAAATATTGGGGGCCCTGCATAAGCGGCCCCCACCAAACAAAAAATAAACACAAAAAACAATATGACATACTCAAGTTCGTTGGCTTTAGGCCGACAGCGTTTTACAAAACGCAACCAAAACTTTACCGGTTTCCAGACCCAAGAACGATCTCTGGGTCCAATTAGCACTATCGTGTTACTGATCGTGCTGGGCTGTGTACTGGGGTTACTTTATCTAACCCAGGTGACCAAAACAAACGCTCATGGTTACCGTATCAATGAACTCACGCGCCAGCAGGCAAAATTACAGCAAGAGCATGAAGAGCTTGAAGTTGCATCAGCGCGTTTGCAAGCCCTTGATCGTGTTAAAAACAGCGAAGCGGCTAAAAAACTTGTATCTGTTGCGCCCAGTGCTACTGTTCAGAACTAAGGTATAATAAAGGACCATGCAAATGCCAGCACCAATGCCGGCCGCAATCGGTTCGCTCAAGCGTGTACGCGTGTGGTACGCGCTTATTTTGGTAGTACTGGCAACCTTTTTACTCAGACTGTTTTATCTACAAGTTTTGCGCCATGATTACTATCGTCATGCGGCACTGCAAGCTCAAATCAAAGAATATCAAGTGCCCTCAGAGCGTGGCGCTATAGAGGTGCATGATGGAGACAAGACAGTACCCCTGGTGCTCAACGAGACCCGCTATGTATTATTTGCTGACCCAAAGTATATCAAAGATCCGGCCGCTGCCGCTGCAGCGGTGCAGGGCGTAATAGGGGGCGATAAGACTGAGTATGAGCGTAAAATGAAAACTAACAGCCGTTACGCCATACTGGCAAAGAAACTCGATAAAAAGCAACATGAACAACTGGATGGCTTAAAGTTGAAGGGCTTAGGGACAAGGGAGTCCAGCTTAAGGACCTATCCCCAAGGTGACTTAGCTGCACAGCTGCTGGGTTTTGTTAATGATGACGGGGAAGGTAAGTATGGGATAGAGCAGCAATTGCAGAAGGAGCTGGCCGGTACACCCGGGCAATTGAAGGCAATTACTGACGCACAAGGTGTCCCGTTGGTTGCAAACAAAGACAACATTGTCACGCAACCACAGAATGGGAAGCGAGCGCTGCTCACAATTGATATTTCCATGCAAAGACAGCTCCAGGACATCCTCAAGACAGGTTTGGATTCTGCCAAATCTAGTTCTGGTAGCGCGCTGATTATAGAAGTTGATACTGGCGCAGTGAAGGCGATGGCAAACTACCCAACGTATAATCCAGCTGAATTTTACAAGGTCCAGGATGCAGCCATATTTAATAATGCTGCCGCAAGTGCTCCCCTTGAAGTCGGCTCGATCATGAAGCCCTTTACCGCCGCCGCCGCCCTTAACCAGGGGGCAGTCAAGAAGGATACGACCTATTATGATCCAAGTTTTGTGGTGGTAGATGGCAAAAAGGTAACCAACATTGAGGAAGACGGGGGAGCGGGCACCCGGAGTATCGCTGATATATTGCAGCTCTCACTGAATACAGGTGCCGTGTACCTTCTTCAACAGATGGGTGGTGGTAGTATCAATGAAAAGGCAAGGGTAACCTGGCATGATTATTTAGTGAACCATTACCACTTTGGTTCAGCTACTGGCATAGAACAAGGCTATGAAGCAGCTGGCTCCATTCCTGATCCTAAAGATGGTTTTGGCTTGAATATTCAGTATGCCAACATGGCATTTGGCCAGGGAATGACGACTACCCCCTTGCAAATCGGTGCCGCTCTGTCAGCCATGGTTAATGGGGGGACATATTATCGACCCCGGTTAGTGGACAGTCTGACTGATATGGATGGCAAGCAAGTAAAAAAACAACCCGAGGTTGTCGGCGGGCCTGTACTATCAGCTAAAACAAGCGAAGAAATTAGGGCCCTTATGCAACACGTGGTGAACAAGAACTACCAGGCATATGGAATGAAAGAACCACCAGCTGGTTATATTATCGGCGGCAAGACGGGTACCGCTGAAATTACCAAGCCAGATGGCGGCTATTATGATAATAAGTTCAACGGGACTTTCATGGGTTTTGTTGGGGGTGAAAAACCGAAGTATGTAATTGTTGTGAGAGTGAATGAGCCACATATTGCCGGCTATGCAGGTGCGAAGGCGGCGGCCCCAATATTTGCTGGCCTCTCTTCAATGTTGATTGAAAATTTTAACATCGCGCCAAGCATGCCATAAGGGTATAATAAAAAAGAAAAGAACAAATGGAACCAAGTACGCTCCACATTACCGTCCAAACTCCGACTGTTATCCGCATCCTGCTGCTGGGATTTATGGGATTTTTAACCAGCATGTTAATTACTCCTTTGTATACAACCTTTGCGTATCGTTACCAATGGTGGAAAAAGCCGCGGGTCAATGCTGTGACAGGTGAGCCGGCAAAGGTATTTGCACAACTTCATGCAGAAAAACACCGTCGCAATATTCCTACCATGGCTGGCATAGTCTTTGTTTGTGCGGTTGCGATAGTGACATTGGTAGCGAATCTTAGCAGAGCCGAGACATGGTTACCACTGGCTGCATTTGCGGGCGCTGGTGCAGTTGGCCTTTTGGATGACATCATCAATGTCAAGGGTCCAGGGATAGGGGTAGCTGGCTTACCGTCAAAATTAAAACTGTTACTGACCACATTTATTGCACTGGTAGGGGGCTGGTTCTTTTATTATAAATTAGAGGTAGACAGCATACATATCCCACTATGGGGATCGTGGCACATTGGCTGGCTAATAGTTCCATTGTTTATTCTGGTGGTAGTTGCGACAGCAAATGCCGTGAACATGTCGGACGGCCTGGACGGACTAGCAGGCGGTTTAACGGTGACAGCTTTCGGCGTATATGCGCTCATTGCATTTTTAGAGAACAGATTTGGGATTTCCGCTTTTTGCCTTACTATCGTCGGCGCCTTACTGTCCTATACATGGTTCAACATTTATCCAGCACGTTTCTTTATGGGCGATGTGGGATCGTTTGCCCTTGGTACAGCCTTGGGCGTCGTTGCTATGCTAACCGACACGGTGGCCTTGCTACCCGTTATTGGCTTGGTGTTTGTGGCTGAAGCAGGCTCAACACTGCTACAGATTATTTCCAAGAAACTTCGCAATGGAAAGAAAATTTTCAAAATCACACCGTTACATCATCACTTTGAAGCCAGCGGTTGGCCGGAAGCCAAGGTTACTATGCGATTTTGGGTCATCGGCCAGGTTTGTAGCTTTTTGGGGTTGATGCTGTTTTTGATAGGGAAGTATTTATGAGGCCGTCTCAAGCACGCCGACCGTTGGGTGTTGGCTCCGTCCTGCAGCGGCGACACCGGCCGGATTACTGGCTGATACTGTTGAGTCTTGCGCTGCTGGTAGTGGGACTGATTGTTGTCTATGCGATTAGTCCGGGCCTTAGTGCCCAGAAACATGTCAGCGAAAACTATTACGTGGGCAAGCAATTGGTGGCGATTGCTCTAGGGACAGTAGCATTCTTGATCGCAGCGAATGTACCAATACGGGCATGGAGACATCTCGAGAGGCCGCTCATTATTTTGGCATTAATTGCTTCGGTTGCAGTACGATTGTTAGGCGAACGGGTAAATGGTGCTTACCGCTGGGTACAGATTGGGGGGCTTTCGTTCCAGGCGGCTGAACTGATTAAGTTTGCTTTGTTGGTATGGTTGGCGGGCTTTTTGACTGACCGGATACGAAATAACGAACTAGCCGATCAAAATAAAACCCTAAAGCCCTTACTGATTGCGTTGGCACTGGTAAGCTTGATTGTAGCTGTGGTGCAAAGTGACCTTGGCTCCATGGGTGTCATAGCAGCAATTATGGCGGTAATGTCCTTTGTGGCTGGCTTACCACTCAAACGGATTGCGATGGTGGGTAGCATTATCTTAATTGGTGGAATTTTAGCAATTGCGTCGAGTGGGTATAGACGTGATCGCTTCTCGACTTTCCTTAATCCGACGCGTGATTGTCAGGGGGCGGGTTATCAGGCTTGTCAGGCATTAATTGCCGTTGGTTCGGGTGGCATGTTTGGACTTGGTCTAGCCAGGAGTGTACAGGCCTATGGCTACTTGCCGGAAGCGGCCAATGATTCAATATTTGCGATTTATGCGGAAAAGTTCGGCTTTGTCGGTTGCGTCTTATTACTAGGATTATTTCTTGCATTGTTTATGCGTCTCAAATTTATTATTGAGCGTACTCCCGATATTTATACGAGACTGCTGGCAAGTGGCATATTAGCGTGGTTGAGTACTCAAGCGATAATAAACATAGGTGCCATGCTTGGTCTTTTGCCGCTAAAGGGTATCACGCTGCCTTTTATAAGCTACGGAGGAACCAGCTTAGTATTTGTGACTGGTGCTCTTGGTGTGGTCTTTAATATTTCGCGCTATACTACCTACAGCACTGCACGAAACACACAAAGGAACAAATATGACGATAGTCCTGGTCGGCGGCGGCTCCGGGGGGCATATCACCCCACTTTTGGCGGTCGCTAAAGAAATAAAACACCGAGATCCTAGCGCAAGGGTTTGTTATATTGGTGTACGTGGCGATAAATTGCAAGATGTAGCTGATGCGCAAGGGGTGTTTGATGATGTCTGGGCGATTCGAGCTGGTAAATTTCGACGCTATCATCAAGAGGGCTGGCGGCAAATATTTGACCTATCTACCGTAGGTAAAAACCTAAGGGATTTTTGGTATGTCATCGTAGGTAGTTGGCAAAGTTATTGGTTGCTGCGCAATAGCCGGCCAGCAGTGGTGTTTATAAAAGGGGGATATGTGGGAGTACCGGTCGGTCTGGCTGCAGCTTTGCGGAGGATTCCGCTCGTTACCCATGATTCGGACGCATTACCGGGGCTGGCAAATCGGATCGTAAGCCGTTGGGCAGTTGCACATGCCGTCGCTTTGCCGAAGACATTTTACACTTATCCACCCGATAAAGTAGTTGAAACCGGTGTCCCGGTTGATGAACTATATCAATACGTCACGCCAAAATTACAGGCAATGTACCAGCGGGAATTGCGCCTAAAACGCGGCCCGGTAGTATGCATTAGTGGTGGCGGTCTAGGGGCTCAGCGTATCAACGAAGCCATCACTGCTGTTTTGGATGAACTTTTTGCACGCTATTCAGAGGTTAATGTGCTGCATTTGGCGGGCCGTGACCACCAAAACGAGATACGTCGCCGCTATCAACAAGCTTTATCTGCGTCGCAGTACGCTCGATGCAGGATTGAAGGATTTGTGACAGATGCCTATCGTTATAGTGGAGCTGCTGACGTAGTCGTGTGTCGTGCGGGAGCTACAAGCTTAGCTGAACTTGCCATGCAAGCAAAGGCTTGCGTAGTTATTCCAAACCCACTATTAACGGGTGGGCATCAATTGAAAAATGCCCAGGCTCTAGAAAAGAGGAAAGCAGCGATTATTTTGCCTGAAGACAAAGTAGCGGCCGACCCAAGCGTCTTACTGGAAACTATCTCAAGCTTGTTAGGCTCCCAAAAGAAACGTCATACTTACGGTGAAGCGCTACATGACTTTACTAAGAAAGATGCCACTAAACAATTGGCAGGATTGATTATTACAACGGGGAAGGGCCATGCCATTTCGCGGGAACCGTAAACCCAGTCTAACTGCCCGTCAAGCTCGATTGAATAATGAGCGCCTGCCAAAACGAGATGTGTTTTCTTATCACGCTCGTCGCTCGGAATCACCTGCTGTCCTTGGCAGGGAAGAGGCGCAATCTGTCAGAGCCACCAAACCAACACATCGTTTCTGGCACTTGCTTCCAGGGCTATTGGCGCTGGCAGCAGTTGTAGTGTGTGCTATATATGCGACAGTTTTAGATACCTCTCCTCGGATTAAAGTTATTGGCGCAGATGATGTATCGTCATATCTACGTCCCTCCAGTGAATATTATCAGACTGCCCATGACTTATTGCAGGAGTCTGTTTTAAACAGAAATAAAGTTACCATTGATACTGAACGGATCAGTAGGCGTATGGAATCGGAATTTCCAGAGCTATCCAGTGTTACTACTATTCTGCCACTCATAAGTCACCGTCCTATCATTGAGATTAAGGCAAACCGTCCTGTTATGGTTTTGGCAGGTAATACTGGCAGTGGGGATTTCCTGATAGACAATACAGGGCGGGCGCTGGTAACAAATAATAAGGTCAGCGGAGATGCCCTAAAAGGATTGCCAGTTGTTACGGATGAGTCTAATCTACCACTAGGGCAGGGGAAAAACGTATTGCCTAAACAAACTGTAGAGTTTTTAACTACAGTCCATTCACAGCTAATTTCGCAAGGTATACCCATAGAGAATATGAGTCTGCCACCTCAACCGAACCGTTTGCATGTAAAACTCGCAGGCAAACCATACTATTTGAAGTTCAATGTGTTGATGGATCCAAAACAAGCCTCTGGAAATGCGGTGGCGGTGCTGCGAAAGTTCGAAGCTGAGCATATCGTCCCCACCCAGTATATTGACTTTCGTATCGAGGAAAGATTCTTTTACTTATAGACTTTTTGCCGACCCTAAAAGAGGGGAAAGAGCTGTACGGCAATATATACAAGGAGAACTCTGTACAGCACAATAAATACAATTCGTGTGGGGGATACGCATCTGCGTTTTCCCAAGTAACCTGTGAGTACACCACTCTCCCCTAGTAGTTCGTAATTTGTTCATATTATTCACAATAGCTGACTTGCAGGAAAAACTATATTTACAAATATTAATAGTACAAAGTCAAATATAGGGAAAAGGGGGATAAAGGGCAGTGAGGAAAAAAAGTAATAAATCTAACAAAAAACTAATAATGCAAATAGTCGTTGTGGAAAACTAAGGTGTATTTAGGTGATACTAACTTAATCGTCCGGGAGCCATGAATAAAGCCGTAATGGCAGTATAAAAATCACGTAAGTAAAAACGAGAATAGCTAATAAATTGATAATGACTCAGCTGCTCCCCCGTTATAGAAGGTATGTGACTATAAAACCATAACCAATTATAGAGTCGCAAAATATACATTGTGCGACGTTTCATCACAGATCTTTCTTTCGGCCTTTTTCCACCCCGCACTTCTGCCTAGTTGCTTTTAAGCCACGAGGTTTTTTTAAGCTTCCATGCTCTCTTCCTTGTTGCCTACAAACAATTTATAGATTTCTAGTCTAGCTTGTAACCCACCATTAATACCTTTGCTTCAATGTTCGTAAAATGTACATATTTAGCTAAAGTGGCAAGTATGTTCGTAAGATGAAAGTTTTAAGCCGCTTAGCTGGCTAAAGCGTAAGTTGCTTTGGCGACGCGCTTAAATTGAGGTTTGCCTTGTAAGTTAAGCAGAATCGTCGTTTCTTTGACCTGTCGGCTTTTCAGTACGCGTTTTACAATCTCATCGCGATGCAATGGCTCATTTGCCTTTTTGAGAACTTCGGCGATAATGTCAGCTACTGTGCCTCGTTCAAATCCCCACTCTTTTAAGGCGTAAATACCCCGCCCTATCAATACGAACCGATTATCTTTGATTAATTCGTTGTGGATTGCCTGAGTAGTGACGTCTTTGCGTTTAAAGTTAGAGCTTTTAATTGCTCTGGCAATTTCATTGAAGTGCATTGGCTTGCCATGGTCGTGCAAGGTTACGTAGATCTTGTCGCGAATATTCTTAGGGTTCACCATCGGCCATTTGATGAGCCCCCAGCGATCGTTGAGATTGGCAACTTGTTTGGAAATGCTTGCCAGGGCTTTGACGTGTGCAATGTCAGTCTTTTTAACGGCTTCGGATAATTTTTCAATCGAGACTGGTTCGCCAATCTGTTTGATGGTGTCAATAATCTTTTGGACTTCATCACGGATTGTCTTCTCGTTTTGTGTGCTATTAATGCCTACCGCATGGTAATAATTATCATTATCATCGATTACTACTAGGTTTGGACATAATGTAGCTAAAAATAAGATACGGGATTGGTCGAGTCGCTCCTGCGAACCGGTCATTACTGTGCTTAAGTCTTGCACCCGAGCTACTTTCCCAATACTTGAAAGAATTTCTTTTAGTTCCCTTTCGACAATTTTGATATGCGGTAAATCTTCATCGGCAGCAGCCTTGAGTCTGGCAACCACTGCCTTTTCTAATTGTCTGACGCGTTCACGTGTAATACCCAGCAGTTCACCAATTTGTTCCAGGGTTTCTTTGCGATCAAATAGACCAAACCGGCGTGAAATAATTTCTCTTTCGCGATCGCGGCCAATGGTATCAAGAATATCTTCGATTCTTTTTTCGATAACTGAGGTAGACACCTGTTTATTGCTCATAAAGTAACCTTCATTACACGTTTATGTAGTTTAATTATAAAACTATAGTTTAGTATTGTCAAACTTAGGTTTTTATGTACTTATTGTAGCATTAAGTCGCATTTTTAGCATAATAAGTATATGTCAATATTACTGCAGGATAAGCTCGTGCAAGATACAAATTTGTGGATAAGTAATTATGTTCGGACTGGTCTACTTATTTTTCAGGCAGATAACTGCCGCGTTATTTTTTCTTCCGGGTAGTGGCGCGTACTGATGCACGCTTTGCGGGCGCTGTTTGCAGTAACTTAAGGGCCTCCTTTTCTGAGAGAGCAGCCGGATCTTTATCTTTCGGGATACGGGCGTTTTTGCGCCCATTAGTGACGTAAGGTCCGTAAGGTCCGTTTAACACCTTTAGACCGAGAGGAAATTCCTTAATATGTTTTGATGCCAACTGTGACTTTTTCTCTTCATAGAGTCGACGGGCTTCTTCTTCGGTTATCGTAAAGGGGTCACGTGGTTTAATGGAAACAAATATTTTGTCGACTTGTATATATGGTCCAAATCGACCAATGTTCGCCAGAATTTCACGCCCTTCAGCTGTCTTTCCTACTTTACGCGGCAAGCTAAACATGGTCATAGCTTGCTCGAGTGTCACATCTTCTATCGTCTTATCAGTAGGCAGCGGAGCAAATTGGGGCTTTTCTTTATCATCACCGGCCTCGCCGAGCTGCAGCATTGCGCCATAACGGCCATAACGCGCATATACGGGACGTTTGGTCTTTGGATCGCTACCCAGTAGTCGTGCTTGGGATGTTTCTTGTCGGCTAACCTTTTCGGATTTCTCCACAAGTGGGTGAAAACGGGCATAGAACTCATGGATCATTTTTTCCCACTTCTCTTGGCCGTCAGCGATATTGTCAAAACTTGCTTCAGCATTCGCAGTAAAGTCATAGTCCACGATTTCTGAGAAATACTTTAGGAGGAAGTCTGTTGTCATTTCTGCTAGGTGGGTGGGCAGCAGTTTGTTGCGGTCTGCACCAACTGTTTCAGTAGTGGTTTGGCAAGAGACATGGCTATTTTTCAATGTCAATACAATAAGGTCTCGTGGTGCACCCTCTAGATCACGTTTCTCAATATACCCTCGTGTTTGAATTGTGCTAATGGTTGGTGCATAGGTGCTGGGGCGACCAATGCCGAGTTCCTCAAGTTTTTTTACCAGACTGGCTTCTGAATACCGGGCCGGAGAGCGGGAATATACCTGGGTAGCCTGCATACCCTCAAGTGATAAACGATCATCCTGCTTCATGGGCGGCAGGAGCGTATCGGGTTTGGCGTTGCCGTACACTTTGTAATATCCATCGAATGTCAACTGTTCACCTTTGGCAATGAAACGTTCGGTGTGTTTCGCTAGCCCTATAGTTACTTCGGTACGCATCAGTTCAGCAGCTGCCATCTGGCTGGCAGTGGCCCGTTGCCATATTAAGCGGTAAAGCTTTTGCTGCGCATTATCAGCGCCTGCCTCTGTTGCCGAGAAATCTGTCGGTCGGATGGCCTCGTGCGCTTCTTGGGCTGAGGCGTTTTTTGTCTTATATTGCCGCTGATAGTGGTACTTTGCTCCAAACTTTTGTGTGATGTACGTGGTGGCTGCCGCAATGGCTTGGGTGGATAAAGTAGTGCTGTCTGTCCGCATGTAAGTAATGTGCCCGTTTTCGTACAGGCGCTGTGCCAGTGTCATAGTTTGCTTGACGCTAAAACCTAAACGCCGTGCTGCCTCTTGCTGGAGACTGCTGGTAGTAAAAGGAGGGCCTGGATTACGGACAGACGGTTTTTGGGTTAATTCTATGATGATATATGATTCGTCAATGTTCGCTTCTAAAAACTTCTCAGCTTCTTTTTCTGAGGTAAACTTTTTGTCCAATTCTGCCTGGAATGGTTCTTTTCCAGCTAGAAACGTAGCTGTTATCTTGTAACTTGAGACTGGCTCAAATTGCTTGATTTCCCGTTCACGCTCTACAATTAGGCGCACGGCGACTGATTGCACTCGGCCGGCACTAAGACCGGTACGTACTTTTTTCCATAGTACTGGCGATAATTCATAGCCAACCAGTCGGTCCAGGACCCGACGTGCCTGTTGAGCATCGACAAGATTACGATCAATGGTACGCGGGTTTTTGATTGCGTGTTCTATGGCTGGTTTTGTAATTTCATGAAAGACGATGCGTTTCGTGTGCTCCGGATCAAGTTTGAGGGCTTGGGTAAGATGCCAGGCAATCGCCTCCCCTTCCCGGTCTTCGTCACTAGCCAACCACACTTCTTGGGCGGACTTGGCTGCCTTTTTGAGATCGGCAACCACTTTTTTCTTGTCATTACTTATCTCGTAAGTTGGCTTAAAATTATTGGTCGTATCTATGCTCATACCCTTTTTAGGGAGATCACGGATATGGCCGAAACTGCTCTTGACCTGGTAATCTTTACCGAGGTATTTCTCGATTGTTTTTGCCTTAGCTGGTGATTCCACGATGACGAGGTGTTTGTTCATGCAGGCACCAGTATACTACACCCGCATTTTCTAAGTTTGTGTCATTAACCAAGGCGCCACTGGCCACCGCCCAGGGCCTTTATCTTGCCGCTTAGTTCGAGCATGGTGAGGGTGCGGTTAAATGTGTCGGGCGTGAGCGCCGTCGCTTTAAGAAGCATGTCGCTGTCTTGTACGCCTTCGGCTAACTGGGTCAAAATAAGTTCCTCTTCTTTATTGGCCGCCGCGGGTCGCTCACTAAGAGACGGCATACTAATTGCAAAACTGGATAGAATATCTTCATGACGGGTTACGGGGATTGCTCCAGCCTTAATAAGGTTATTAGTTCCAGCTGAATTAGGGCTGGTAATATTGCCGGGTATCGCGAATACTTCCCGTCCCTGTTCCAGGGCAAATCTAGCGGTGTGGAGACTGCCACTTTTTTCGGCCGCTTCAGTAATAATTACACCCTGGCTCAGACCGGAGACGATTCTGTTGCGGGCGATAAAGCTGTGCTTGAAAGGCACATACCCGGCAGGATACTCACTTACCAGCATGCCGCCCGTTTCAAGAATACGCCTAGCCAATCCCCGATGTGTAACAGGATAAATACGATCCAGTCCACATGGCAAGACGGCAATAGTTGGACTATTTGCTTCTACGGCTGCCTGATGTGCAAGTGCGTCTACCCCTAATGCAAGACCGCTCACTATATGTACTCCCGCCTCGGCAAGTCGACTTGATATCTGGGCAGTGATCTGACGTCCGTAATTACTGGGTTTGCGACTACCAACGATAGCGATAGTGGTTTTGGTTGCCACAAGCTGATCAGCTTTTGTTAAATAAAATAGCTCTTTGGGCGGATCACTGATTTCACGCAGCAATGACGGGTAGGCTGGATCATGAAGTGTAAGCTTTTTGATTTCCATACAAATAAATACTTTAGTATTGACATAATGACACTATTTTGCTAAAATCGCAATCCGTAAGCATGATAAAGTAATTATTTTACTATTCATGTCTTTATGCACCTTATACCCCCAATTACTAATATCCGTAATTAGCGGATATCTAGTTAGATTGTTTTAGAGCGTGTCCAAAAGCTAAGTTGTTACCCTCCACTTCTCTATTGGCCTGCAGTTTGTCTGCAGCGCTCTAAAGCAGACTAATCCCTTTAACTTTACTGAGGTAGACCTTTTAGGACTATCCTCAGTACCCCGTTTCAAAGCGAGTACGTCAGTATGCTCTTGATTTCAAGGGCGGCACGAACCTTTAAGGAGTTTTGGGTTTCGATGCTTTGCTGGGGTGGGTTGAAGGGTATAATGAGCCTCTAGCGGTGCCCACCCCCTCTAGAGGCTCTTTTATTTTAAGAATTTTGCGAGAAGGCTTACCTCATGGTTAAATCATATCCATGAAAAAAGTGTCTCTCTCCTCCTCTAGCCATTCGCTCAAGTATTATGACCTGATTTTGGCCTTATTTGCGGCCGTATTGTTAATATCGAATATTGCTGCAGTGAAGTTAATAACTATTGGCCCCATCATTACTGACGGTGGGGCTATTCTTTTCCCCCTAGCCTATATTTTTGGCGATATCTTAACTGGAGTTTATGGTTATGCCTATGCCAGGCGAGCTATCTGGACCGGCTTTGGTATTATGCTGCTGGCAGTAGTTGCTTTTACTATCGTTCGCTTTTTGCCACCCAGTCCTGAATGGCAAGGCCAACAGGCTTATGTAGACATCCTTGGCTTTTTCCCTCGCATCGTCCTAGCAAGCCTTTTGGCATATTTGGTTGGCGAGTTTATGAACTCTTTTGTTCTAGCCAAACTAAAAGTGCGTTACGGCGGTGAAAAAATGTGGTTGCGGTTAATTGGCTCAACAGTGGTTGGTGAAGGGCTCGACACGGTAATCTTTGGGCTGGTTGCATTTGGTGGTATTCTTTCACCTTCTAGCATGGTGAATTTCATTCTTGTTGGCTGGGGTTTTAAGACTACTGTTGAGGTTGTTATGCTGCCGGTGACATATCGTGTCATCGGGTTTTTGAAGCGCAGTGAACATCGTGACGCCTATGACAAAAAAATCGATTTCACGCCCTTTGCTATCGATACCGAGAACTGATTTGGCTAACCGTAGTAGCGTTGTAGCCAGTTATCTCTGAATGAGAAAAACGAGCCTTGCAGGATGCTATGACGGATCTCGTCAACCAGCCGGATAATGAATCTTTCGTTATGGATTGAAGCAAGAGTAAAAGCGAATAACTCATTGGCTTTGAATAAATGTCGTAGGTAAGCTTTTGTGTAATGCTGACAAGTGTAACAGTCGCATGTATCGTATATAGGCGAAAAATCGCGCGTAAATCGCTGATTAAGAATATTGATACGCCCTGAAGGCGTGTACAAGGCGCCATTGCGTCCTACTCTGGTAGGCGATACGCAATCAAAGGTGTCAATGCCTTGTTCAATGGCAGCAAAAATATCGTCAGGTTCGCTAATGCCAAGTAGATGCTTCGGCTTGTCCTTTGGCAGCTCATCGTGCACCCAGGACAAAATTTTACCCAAGTCTGCTTTTTCAAAGGCGCCGCCGATGCCAAAGCCGTCGAATGGGAGTGCGCCCATAAACTTGCCGGCTTCACGTCTCAGGTCTTCGTATTGTGCGCCTTGCAGCACGCCGAAAAGCGCCTGGTATGGCCGCTCGGGGTGAGCGGCTTTTAAGGAGTGATGTGCCTGCAGGCATTGCTTTGCCCAGGCATGAGTCCTCACTAGTGCTTCACGTTGATAGGCATAGCTATTATGTAAGGCAGTACATTCATCAAAAGCAAATATAATATCGGCGCCAATAGCATACTGGATGCGCATGGACTGTTCCGGAGTGAAACGATGCCTACTACCGTCAAGATGGGATATAAATGTTACTCCTTGCTCATCAATGTGAGCGAGGCGTTCCTTCTTTGATGCCATGGTGTCTTCGGGCTCGTGTTCGCGACTCTGCATAGAAAGGATTTTCTTGAAGCCAATGCCTAGCGACATCACTTGAAAACCGCCTGAGTCACTAAATGTCGGCCCAGGCCAGTTCATGAACGCTCCCAAACCACCCGCTGCTTCGACCAGTTTATGGCCTGGTTGCAAATAAAGGTGATAGGCGTTGGCAAGCACTGCTTGTGCCCCACAAGCGGCAACTTGTTCGGGTGACATTGCTTTTACGCTAGCTTTTGTCCCTACTACAACGAAGGCAGGCGTGTGAATCCTCCCGTGCGGAGTCGTAATAACCCCTGCTCTGCCCGCACCATCGTCTATACGACGGCTGATTTTAAAATGAAAAGAATTTGGCGATTTACTAGATATAGCTTGGCTTTTGCTTGGGCGGCTGGACATGGTGATAGTACTGTGTTACCAGCCTCCCCCGCCACCACCTCCGCCTCCCCCGCCAGCAAACCCGCCTCCACCAAAACCACTACCGCTGGAACTGCTAGGGGCACTAAAAGCAACGGAGGAAGCTTGTGTCATACCACCTATTGAGGAGGTTAGGTTGGACATCTGGAACGTGGCGAAGTTGCCCTGATACCACTGTGGCGGTTGCGTATAAAGATTTTCAAACTGTTTTGCCCAGCTTTTTTCTATGCCAAAGAGCACAGCGTATGGTAAGAGTGATTCAAATAGTTTAATCTTGGCTAGTTTGTCCTGAGGGTCAGCTTGCAGTCGTTCGGCACCCTTTAAGCTCTGCAGAAATTTTATCCGGTCTGCCTCGGCCAGCTTCATGTAGTCCCTTAGTCCAAGGAGATACTCTTTGGTGGTAACGCCTTTTTCACTGCGGGCAGGCATGATACGACTGAAAATAAAAGCTACGATACCACTTAGCAAAACACCAATACCGACTGGCCAGATTATTCTTGAAAAAGCTCCTGTTAATGCAATGCCGACAATAGTGAGCCCAAGACCGGCTATGAAGTACTTCGCGCCAACCTTCTTTGGATTTGTGCGAAAATAGCCCTGATTTGATAACTCCTCAGCGAGTTTATTATCAGTCGAAGTTACTTCTTTATACAATTTGTTCTTAAGGTCTGAGAGCCTTACTCTTGCCCCCTTGCCTGCCGCTATGCCAAAAAGTGCGTATACGAGATCAAGCTGGGCGCCACTAAGGGCTTTTGGATCTGCCTCCAGCCCAAGTTCATAGGACTTTTTATTGCGGAGAAATTGCTTTTGCTCGGTCTCGTATATAGTGATGTAGCGTTTTACGGCAAGCTCAATAATCAATGCAGACATAGTGTGACTGTTGATACTTTCGTTGAGAATAAAACCACTGCTTAATACGTTAAGTTCCTTAGGGGGTTGGTACTGTGGGATAATTACCCCACGTCCAGACGGATCGTCACCATACGCACGCCAGCGACGGTGCATAATAATACCAATGGCTAGAGGGGGTATAATAATTGCCCCGGCGGACAGGATTTGCTTGATAGTGCGCCAACGACGCTCCTGGGATATTTCTGGACCCTGGGTAAATGTTCCCTTATCGAAGGAGGTAACAAACGTAAGGGTTTGATGCGGCTGGAGATTGGTGGCCTGGACAGTGACAAGCTGTTCACCTTGCTGGTTACTGGTGCGGCTAATGGTGCAGTTTGAACTTTGACTTCCATAACTTCCGCTCAAGCAGCGCTGCTTGGCTTGGAACCTTTCCCCTAGCCCTGTAGGCACATGGAAACGGGCGGTAGCCGCCTGCACAGTTTGCTGCCATTCATCCCCGTTGACATCCCAATAGAATTCATCACCGCCCTGCTGGAAATTAATAACGTTTCGCAATGAGTAACGTACCTTATAGGTAGTGAGCCCGTGTACATATTTGTTCTGTTCACCGATTTTTAATACTAAGTTCCCCTTCTGTGTGGAGGTGCTAAAAGGGTAATTCTCACCTCGCTCGTTTGTTACCTTCTCCACATTCAAACTTACGGTGTGCCCTTGGTAGGATTTGGGCACTGCCCGTAGAATGCCATGATTTTGATCATATTCTGGAAATTGTGCCAGGATGGTCTCCTCGACGCGTAACTGACTCGTTTTGTTATTGCTGGCAGAAATATAGTAGTCCGCCTCAAAGGATTGGATGGTGAAATTCTGTGTTTGTGCGTTTGCTCTCAGAGGAGCCATAAGTCCGAGCAAACTACACAATCCAAACAACCACACAATAATCCTAGCCTTGCGGTTCATGACAAATCCATGTCTAGTTGGGCTTATCAAGTTTAGGCGCTCCTCTCCTTCGTTGAGTTTTTGCCAAGCCTTTTTGGAAACGGTGCCTGAGGAACAAATTAGCAATAGTGACAAACAAGCCAATACCAATAAACACATAAAATATGGTGAAGGTTTTGCCTAAGTCAGTTCTCGGGGTAAGGTCACCATAACCAACGGTTGCAAGGGTGATGACAGTGAAGTAAATGCTGTCAAGCCAGTTCCATCTTTCAACAAGATGATAAAACGTCGCACCAAACAAGATAATGACCAATAACAAACCCAGTGCAAGCCGCACGAGATGGTCAGTGATTATTCCCTCTTTTTTTTGCATGGTCAATTCTTATGCACCCGGCGCAACGGTTGCATTCTCCGGAATTTGAACAGAGGCGTCTTTGTATGAATAAGTGATAGTGTTTTTGCCGCCGGCTGCTTCGGTCACAATCTGACTGATCCGATTGGTCTTTTTGTCGACAAAAAACGTAATTTTGTCGTTGCTTTGATAATCTGTTATCTCCCAAATTTGGCAGGTGCCGGCTGGGCACTCTCCGGTACCTTTGTTTTGTACTTTATTCTGGAAATCTTTTAGGCTGGCTTGGTCGTACTTATATTGGCTGGGATTAAATGACTGGGAAGCTTGTGTAAGGGGCAATTTCATCCAGCTCTCGTTCATTTTTAGGTAGTATGCATCGGGAGCGTAGATAGCCTCAATGGTAGAACCGTTACTTTGTCCGCTGTAGTGCCAGGCGTTCGTGTCTTTATCGTATTCCACGCTGGCGTTGACGCTGCCGCCATTCGGTGTCGTCGTGGTAAGCGTTGCGGTAAAGTCCATATTATCAAGTGGCTGAGGATTAAAATTATCTGTCGATGCGGACGGTGTTTGCTGCTGACTTTGTGCGCTCTGTGTGTTCTGAGAAGTATTTTTGTCCTTTCGACTCGTTAGTACCCATAAAACTGCACCAATTACCACTATAGCCACTATCACGCCGATGGCTACTTTTTTCATCCCGTCCTCCTATTTATTCTTCTTCAGTATAGCAATGAATTATGCAGCGTCACAGGTTGAAAGGCCTATACAATAAATTGGCGCGTATCGGTTGGCAGCTTGTGGCTATAGATACATTCCACCAAGATACTGTCAATCTCTTTAAGCAGTGCTGGCAGGTATTTTCTTTCGACATCGGCAAATCGTTTGAGCACGAATTGTGCGCTGTCGGTTTTTTGCAGCAAGGGATTTTTGATACCGATCCGAATACGATTAGATTTATCTCCGGCTTGGTCAATAATTGATTGGACACCATTGTGTCCGGCCGAACTACCGCCGAATCTTGTTCTTATAAGCCCAAAAGTTATATCGAGTTCATCATGGATTAAATAGATTTGTGAGGGACGTAGTTTGTAAAATTTCTGTACAGCATGTACTGCCTGTCCGCTTAAATTCATATAGGTGGTAGGCTTAATGGCTAACACACGAGTTGAGCCGAATGTTCCGCTTGTCAGTGTACACTTTAAGGTTGGCTTGTGATGCCATTTATCCATCTCTTTGTGAGAGTCGATGAAGTGGTCCAGGCATGCGAAGCCAATATTATGCCTTGTGCCTTCGTAATCCGGACCGGGATTGCCTAAACCCACAAACAGCAGCGTTTCTTGGTTGGTAAGTGTGTAGAGTGGCTGGTCGGCTGACTGGCTGACTGGCTTTTTGGTAAACAGTCCCATGCGGTCTAATTATCCTTTCCTGGTGATGGAGTTTTTCCGCTCTTATCAAAGAACCAAAATACAAGTGGAGTGCCGCTAAAATCATACGCTTCACGCAAACGTCGGTCCAGGTACCTTTTGTAACTCCAGTGCAGGAGACGGGAATGGGTACCATATACTTTGAAGGTCGGTGTCGGATTATCATTTTCCTGCACTATATAGTTGAGTCTGGGGTTGCGGTTTTTCAGCCCGGCAGGCGGATGGTCCAGGAGCACCGTTTTAAGCCAGCGGTTTAATTCGCTGGTAGGAATATAAGTATGTCGGCGTTTGTCGATGTCAAGTGCTATTTCAAATAACTTGGTGACATTTTGGCCAGTTATAGAACTGGTAAATACCAAGGGTGCCCAAGGTACAAAAGCGTAATTTTGCTTAATCTGGACAGCCAGATAATCACGTGAATGAGCGGTTTTGTCCTCATAGCTGTCCCACTTGCTTACTACTAATATGAGCCCTTTGCCAGCTTCTTTAATAAGTCCGGCAATTTTTTGGTCGAGTTGTACGCCCAGCTCGTTTACCTCCATGAGCAGCAAGCAGACATCGGCTTGTTCGATTGCACTAAGAGCCCTGAGAACACTGAAACGCTCCACGCCAGGCTCGATTTTGCCACTACGACGAATTCCGGCGGTATCCAGCAGTTCTAATTCCCGTCCCTCAAAGCGTACCACTGTTCGGTTAATATCCCGTGTGGTGCCTGCCCTATCGGCGACTATCGCCTGCTGTTTTTTTGCCAGCGTATTGAAAAGCTGGGATTTGCCGACGTTTGGTCGGCCTAATATTGCCAGTCTCAAACGGTCTGGCGCCTCTTTCACTTTCGTATGTGGAATAATTTTTACTAGCTGATCAAGCAGTTCAATGATGCCGCTATTATTTAATGCGCTGGTTGGCACAATAGTTTTAATGCCTAGCTTTCGAAACTCGTCGAAGGACGCATGCTTAGCCTTGTCTGCCTTATTGATGGCCAGCAGTACCGGTTTGCTACTCCTGAGCGCCAGTCGAGCTACCCGTCTGTCCTCTTCGGTCAATACGGTATTGGCTTGTGCGACTACAATAATGACATCAGCGCTCTCTGCCGCTTGCACGATCTGCTCCTGAATAGTCAATTCAAAGTCATCTTCGGGGTCTTTCATACCGGCAGTATCCACAAGCCAGAAATCACTACCTCTATAAGATGCTTTAGCAGTGAGGCTGTCGCGTGTTGTACCGGCCTCCCGTGCGACGATGGCTTCGCGTCTTTTTAAAACCGCATTGAATAACGTAGACTTGCCTACATTTGCCCGCCCCACGATTGCTGCAATCGGTACTTTTTGTGCCATTGGCTGTATTATAACAGAGGTATGAGAATTGACACATAGACATTTATATAATATGGTAACTTTATGTCAGAGTTTCGAGAATATATTGAGCCACCCGATGAAGTACTTAAAGTACAAGATGCAGCATTTCGCTGGGAACAATACCATAACATTTCGTATAGTAGTTTGTATCTAGCGGGGCCCGGGTTTGACGATACCGTTGATCAAGATTGTAGCCTTCAGCCCCTAACAGGCTCTTCTTATTGGCCTGGTGGAGTTCCCCATTTGACTGATAAGGTAGGTGCTGGAATTCGCTTTGCTACGGTATCCTCGACCAACATACCCGAAAGCGAATTAAACGTATCAAATGTTCGTGACCGAATCTTAAGTCTTCGACTTTCACGTAACGCATTAACGCGCTGGAACGACCATAAGCGCAATGTCTATCAGGAGCTTGGAGAGAATGTATTTCAGGATGAGGGCGTGGAATATCTGTGTGCAGTATCGGAAGCACCATTTGCACTTGTTTCTATCCTGAGAGTACATAAGCACAAAAAGGTGAAGGCAGGTTCACCTATGGCTTTGCTACATTTCCCCGCCAATTTAAATTCTCCAAATATTGCCCTTAAGGCTTTGCAAGACGCCCAACAAGAAGTGATTGATCAGGAAACGCTTTTAACTGATAATTTTTAGTTTACCTACTTCTAAGGTATCTAAATTAAATTCGGCAAAGTGAATGCGGTGGAGATTGATAACCTTGTAACCAAGCGCTTCAAAGGTGCGGCGGATTTGTCGATTGCGGCCTTCGTGTATAGTGACGGTCCAGAGCTTATTTTTTCCAGAAAGTCCAAGTTTGCTTAAGCCATCCTCAAACTCTATCCCTTCCAGTATTTTTAATTTGTCGCTATCAGCCAGAGGGCGCTCCAGCTTTATCTCATACACTTTATCCTTATGTGTAGACGGATGGGTAAGGCGGTGTGCCAACGCGCCGTCATTTGTCATAAGGAGCAGTCCGGATGAGTCTTTATCGAGTCTACCAACTGGCTTCAGGTTGTGGAGTTTGCCGGGGAGCAAGTCATATATCGTTGGACTTCCCTGTCCATTTCGGCTGCATACATAGCCAACTGGTTTATGCAAAAGAATAGTGAGATGTTCTAGGGGACGCAAGTGTTTGTCCTGAAGTGTTACTCGGTCGTCAGGTTGAATCTTTGTACCGAGGGTTGCTATGTGGCCATTTACCTGCACGGTGCCTTTGGTGATAAGAATATCTGCCTGGCGCCGTGATAAACCGGTAGCAAGAGCAATGAACTGATTGATACGCATGTCTTATAGCGTAAAGGTGAGTTATAACTGTTTCAAGTTTTTATTTAGAGTGCGACTGAGTTGGGGTCGACGTTTTCATTCGTGGGAGTAATAGTCTGTGGTGAGGGCGCCTCACCACCTTCTTTTACTGGTTCAACGTCTTGGACAACTGGTTCAGCAGTAGCGCCGGTTTCTTTTGCCTCTTCTTTTGCCACGAGTGCCTCAAAATCAGTTTTTTGCTTTTTGAAGTCGCTGAGTGGCTTAATGACTTTGGTATGCAGGACGGTTGGTGGCTTGTCATCTTCGTCCAACGAAGTTTCTGAGGCAGTACTGATGGGCGTATTGTGTTCGTTTGGCTTCACAACTTCAGGTTCGGGTAGCGGTGGTGGTGTAGTGGTTGCAGCAATGTCATCAGGAAGATTAGAGTCCTGCCCTTCCGTTTCTTTTGAGGTGTCACCGTTGGTTGCCTTCTCGGCAGGCTTAGATGTTGGTTGCTTATCGGCTACTGCATTTTCAGTTTGATTCTTGGCAGTATCGCCGCTGGAATTCTCATTTACTTCGACAACAGGCAATGTCTGGATAGTATCATTACCAGTTGAATTATCCTCTTCAAGATTGCTATTTGGTGCTGTAGTTGGTTCTGCAGGAGTTGGAACGGTAGCAGTTGGTTGGTCATTTTGCAGCGGCTTTTTGGGAGTAGTATCGACAGGTGTGGTGCCTGTTGTCTCCCCTGAAGTATTGTCTGCTGTGGTTTCTTTCTCTTGTTTGGGCGTTTCGGGAGTACTCACCTCCACTGGCTGAGGTGGTTTTTGCTCACTTTTATTACCTCCAGCAGGTTCGGTGGGTTTTTCGACAGCAGATGGTGCAGGGCCCTTGCTGGCCGCTGCGGGGCTAGGAGGTATACTAGCGGCAATATCGGTTGGTGGTGTATCAGATGTACCCTCGAGTACTTCTTTTGCTACCTTTACGACATCCTCAAGGGTGACTTGGGATTTTACCAGGTAGCGATCGGCCCCGAGCTTATTTGCCCGAACTTTATCCTCAGCTTGGCTTAGGGCAGTCATCATAATAACTTTGGTGTTTTTCGTTTCCGGGGTACTGCGCAAGATATCGAGCATATCAAAACCACTTATGTTCGGCATCATAATGTCAGAAATAATTAGGTTTGGGCGTTCTTTGACCGCGAGAGCCAATGCCTCTTCGCCGTCTTTGGCCGATATTATCTCATATCCTTCTGCAAGCAAGCGGGCTTCATAAATCTCACGAAGATTGTTATCATCTTCTACCAGCATTACTTTTGCCATACGTATGTATCCTGTATTTTCTTATAAAGCTTGAGCTTATGCGTATTGTACCATGTTAATTTGCCTGTGGGGTACTAGTGACGGGTTCGGTGGGGGCATCAACGATGGAGGGGGCTTGGGTGGATTGTAGTTCGTTGGCTTTTTGAGCACTCAGCCTCGGCAAGTTAATAAAAAAAGTACTCCCTTTATCGGGCTCGCTCTCAACCCAAATTCTCCCATTGTATAGCTCGACAATCTTACGGCAGATAAAGAGCCCCAGGCCTGTTCCACCCACGGCACGAGTGGCTGAATTGTCAACACGATAAAATTTTTGGAAAAGATGGGGTATATCTTCAGCGCTTATGCCGGCGCCAGTATCTTTGACATAAAACTGGACTATCTGGTCATTGCCGGTTAGCCCTATGGATATCTTTCCTGACTCGGTATACTTTACGGCATTATCAAACAAGTTGGTGATGACTTCTCTGATGCGGTCAGGATCGACCTGCACATAATAAAGGGGACTTATTACTTTTCCCGATCCTTCATTAACGGCGTTGATGGTAGCGTCGTGTTCCCCGCTGCCGGTCCCGATTATATATTCCATTAATAAGCCCTTTTTCTGAGCAGCAAAGCGCAGGTCTTCTGCCAGCTGTTCCATGAATGCTCCCATCTCCAATAGTGCCGGATGGTTGCTAAGACGGCCGTCTTCAGCCTTGGCGCTGGTTAACAGGTCCTGGAAGAGCTTGCCTAGATGTTGGGTGGAGCTGTGGGCTTTTTCAAGATATTCGCGAGCCTTGCTGTCGACACGGCTGACTTTGTCGTTCATAGCCAGTGCCAGGTAGCCTTCGATGGCAGCTACGGGAGTACGCATTTCATGGCTTGCCGTACTGATGAACTCGGCGCGCTGGCGTTCTTGCTGGCGTTCCTCGCTCACATCACGAAAAATTCCCACCGCTCCACTTATCTGCTGTTGCTGATCGAGAAGTGGTGACACGCTTAAGTTAATTGAGATCTGTTTTTTATTGCGCGACAGCAGTATGGCGTTGCTGTCACGCTCGGTCTTGCCGTTTTGCAAGACATGGTAAAAGAGGTTCTGTTCCTTATCATAAGGCTTATTTTTGTCATCAATAAGTTGTAATACGTTAGCCGAATCCAGCCCAATAGCCTCACTTTGGTTCCAGCCGGTTAGCCGGGCGGCTGCCGGATTAAAGAGGCGAATGGTCTTTTGTTCATCGATTACCACTACACCGTCCTCAATGGCGTTTAAGATGATATCAGACTGTAGTTTTTCTGTTTGTAACCGCTCGGCTAGCCAGCTGCTATTACCGGTTTTTGCTTTATGCCGTTTGCGGATAATCCAGAATACGCCTGCTGCACAAATCAAAACACCAATCAGCCCGCCTAAGATTATAAGAGTTGTCATTTAATGCGTTTTAGTCTTAATGCTTACGCTATTATCTCAGGTTAGCGCTTTAGTATGCAAATCCAAAATACCGGTAGCGACTGGACTCACCCCTGTAATCATGGTAGTATCGCTTAGCTGGAATATGCTAGAAGGCCCCTTCGTCTAGTGGTCCAGGACATCAGGTTCTCATCCTGAAGATCGCGGGTTCAAATCCCGCAGGGGTCACCATGAAAGCAGATCACCTTCTGGTGGTCTGTTTTCATGATTGCTCTACGAGCATTCGAACCCGGTTACCCGAAGGGTGGGTTCGTACAGGACTGAGCGTGCAGGAGTCTTGTTCCGAATAAGCGAAGTCCGTGCAAGCGAAGCGCATCCCGCAGTGGAATGGAACACGTGACGCGGGTGCGGTGGAGCGAGGACGCGCGCAGAAGCTAGCTTCGAGCACGCCACAGCGGAAAAGGACGAAGTCCGCTATCCCGCAGAGACCACTCTTAGACCGTACTAATTTGTTACGATTAGTATATGACTGAAATTACAACTGTCCAGTGGAATATAGGTGGCGGCAAAATTAGACATCCAGACAGTGATATTAATCTTATGTCCTCATACGACACTAATGGTTTAGAGGATATTATTGTGACGCTAAAAAAACTTTCTCCAGACATTATCACTCTGCAAGAGGTCCACTCCGATGAAACTTCAAATCAAATAGAGACAATCGCTAAAGCGCTTGGGCTGGAATATTACGAGAGTGATTTCTATGCAAGCTCACACGTTGAAGCGGGGCAGAAACTTGGACAAGGTGTTATTTCGCGGTCCAGGATAACAAATCACTCTTTTCAGCTATTCACAAACCCCCATTACGAAGTAGATTGGGAGGATGGAGGCAAAGCTGTCTCACACAATAAAGGTGCTACAACTTGTACGCTTAATATTGATGGCAAACCAGTTGTTATAATAACTCTCCACGCAATTCCTTTCAGGCGTTTTGAAGTAGATCCGCTCAGTGAAGCAGCAAAGCCAGTCTTGGAAGATATGCAGAGAAAGTTAAGAGTTGAAGGTAAAGATTTTATTATTCAAGGTGACTTTAACTTAGATTACCGGCAGCTTGCTAATGTTCTGCCAAACCTATTTAGAGCCGAGGTAAATGAAGTAACGCTTGAAGAACCCACCACACCTAAAGGAAGAAGGTATGACCACGTTATATTTAGTGGCTTTAAACTCGTTTCAATGCAGATACTTAACGATGTCCTCACAGATCACTATCCAGTAGTCACTAGATTAAGGTTCTAATAGCCACTGACAATATTAATAAACACTTTACATCGAGCACAAGCATCACAGAAGAAATGAGGCGGTATCTTTTTGTTATTATTAGCTTATGACAGACCAAGATTTTCTTGCAAAGGCGATTGAGGTCGGCAACCAAATGCCACAACCATATAATTTTGGTGCTGTGGTAGTCAAAGACAACAAGATAATTTCTGTCGAATACAATCACGTCCATGAAACTAACGACCTTTCGTTGCACTCAGAAGCAACCACATTGATGGCGCTGTACTTTATGCGAGTCACGAACCCTGCACAATGTGCTTTGCATGTGCTCTATGGGCTCACACTTTGACCGTATAGTTTACGCAACGACTGCAAATGAGCAAGAGGGCTTTATGTATGAGCTCAAAAACCCCATATCTAGAAGCTTTATCGAAGCAGCTATTGAGACCGATGCTAGTCGAACATATTCCACTAGATGCTGAGTAAGGTTCATGCAGATACTGAGCTAATTCCGGCACCTATTCTTATCAGTCACTACTGATTAAGATGAGCGATGGCATAATCCGCCTCTGCTGCCGTGAACTTTTCGCCAGCAGCAGATGTTAGCTGGTCGTGAATAGCGGCTGGCGACATGTTCATCGTCTTTTGATATTCCTTAGCTTTAGCTAGAGCATTAGCATTGTAGTCAGTTTTTAGATTATCTACTGCGTACTGTGCGGCTTCCGGCTTAAACTTCTCTCCATAATCTGAAGTTAGCTGATCATAAATACCTTGTTTTGACATATGCATAGTATCGGAATACTGCTTGGCTTTAGCTAATGCGGACTTATACTCTGCTGGTACACTCGGCTCTGGTGCCTTGGTTTCAGTCTTTGCTGGCTCGGTCTTACTAGAGGTGCTGGACTTTGTGTTATTACTGGTAGTGGTTTTTGTTTTACCACCGCCTGCTGCAGTGGCTACAGCCCCAATCGCAATAAGAGCAATGATGACGGTTAGTATTTTATGCCGAGCAAACCAACTTTTCTTGCCTTCTGACATTGTAATAACTCCTTATCAGCTTACCTGTGTCATCAATCTAGCATAGAGCAGTATTGATGACAAATGTTCACTGGTATAAGTCACCACTAGGCTTAGAAGTAAGCAAAGGCAGATAAAAGCCACACTGTCTAGAAGGTTCAACCTCCGAAGGTTTTTAGGAAGACCTCGGCTTTTGACAAGGATTTTAATTTAGGAATTTTGCCGTGGGCAACTCTTCCCATCTTGAGACGTAACGGGGACTACGCAGTATATGTTTAGGCTCCCAATCATTGGCAAGATCTTCGGCGGCAAAGTGCACGGTGTTTTTTCCATAGCGGTGATTGAGGTGATCAATTGCTTGCATTCGAGAGGTGCTTCTATCATGTTTTCGGGTATCTATTCCACCAAATAGATCGGTTTGCAGGACAGTGGCACCCACGAAATCATGGAGCCAGATTCCGGCACGGTGGTACCAATATTGATCCTGGTAAAGCTTTGCCACTGCTGCAACCAAGTGCTGAATAAGCAGTCCGCTGTCAGCAGTGGGTTGACCAAAGGTAATCTCACTACTCCACACCCGAAAACCTGGCTTATGACGGTTTGTCATAAGGAATACACCGCAACGGCGTGTCAGTTGCCCTGATTGGCGCAAACAGAAGGCTGCACGGGTAGTGAAATTCGCGATGGCTGCCTCAATGACATGGAGTTGATCGGTGTCTTCGCCAAAAGTGCGGGTGCGGGCAATACTCTTTGATTTACTGACGGATGACGCGAGGGGTAAACAGCTGGTGCCTTGTAATTCTCTGACAACTTGTTCGCCGCGTAAGCCCATGCGCTGCCGGGCAAGTGTCGTTGGTTGGCGCGCGAGTTCAAAAGCGTTTGTTACTCCCTCTGCTCTAAGCTTCGGGGCAAGTTTTCTGCCTATGCCCCAGACACCTTCTACGGGTGTTTGTTGCATAAGCTCATCGATAGAGTGGGTGTTACCTGTCAAATGCAAGACGCCTTGTAAATCCGGATTCTTCTTTGCACGGTCGCTGGCTAGCTTAGCCAGGGTTTTCGTCGGTGCGATACCGATTGAGACAGGTATGCCAGTCGTTTTGAAAATCTCATTTCTTACCTTTCTTCCCCAACGTGCAGGGTCTTTTACCGCTAACTGGCTGATATCTAAAAACGCCTCGTCTATCGAATACACTTCAAGGCGAGGAGTGATAGTTGTCAATACCTGGATAATTCGCCTCGATATGTCGCCATAGAGTTCGAAATTGGCTGAAAACTTTGCTACTTGATGCTGGTTGAATATTTGCTGGAATTTAAACGCAGGTGCTCCCATAGGAATACCGATTGCCTTTGCTTCGTTCGAGCGGGCGACCACACAACCATCATTACTCGACAGTACCACCACTGGCTTATTATTGAGTGCCGGCGCGAACAGACGCTCACAACTGACAAAAAAATTGTTGCAATCGATAAGCGCAAAAAGAGTTTGGCTATTTCCCACGCACCTATCTTAGCCTGCTGGTTCAGCAGATGCCAGGGCCGTCAAATGGTGCTACAAGGTCTTCCCTGTTGGGCGTAAATGAAGCATTGCCAGGAAACTTGAATATCACTTGTAATGGCTTTTTTGGTCTGACGTCCGACAATACCATCCACCTTTAAGCTTTTTTGTGATTGGTATTGTTCCACTGCATATCGTGTGGTTGGCCCAAACCTGCCATCTTCTGTGAGCTGGGGATTTGCGCCTAAAGCATTGAGGTCTTGTTGTAGTTGACGCACACACGCACCCCGTGAACCGCTCTTTAGTGTTGGACAGGTGGCTGCAAAAGTGAGCTGGTAAAATGCGATGCCGGCAACTATGAAAAATGACACAAGTAAGAAAACATTCAGGGGATTGAAGCGCGGCGCCTCTTTAAGTTTCTTTGTGTTTTTGACCATTATTTAGGTACCTTTCTATTTTATAACTTTAGTATAAGTTGTACTTAAGCTATAGAGTTTTGTCAATTGCTGCTCGTTGGCCGAGATAGGCGGCGTGGGTGGATACTATAGGTAATCACTCCCCATATAGAGGTGTGTTTTGGCAGCTGTTTTAAATGAGTAATACAAAAATAATCGTCTTGCCACCAGAGGACAAGGTCATGCGCCAGCGGCTTTAAAGTGCGGTCGACCACTAAAATATCATTGTGATAAATGCCGTGTTCGTTGCCGCTGTTCCCCTCTACTCTCCAAAAGAAAGTACCCGCAGGATTCTTTATAAGCAGCTGACCGAGATCAAGACCGGAGAGCGTATGGTCAAGAGCGGCATTAGGAAAGCCGCGGTTTACTGATACGTTGTCAGGATTTTCCTCATGCACAGCCATATTGGGATTGTACGTGTCTGGAGCTAATTCTACCAGTTTACTTTGCAGATACCTTATCTGTACCGCCCACGAATGTGATCCAGGTTTGGCCGGGGTTGAGTGCTATCGGTTTGCCGTCGGTGCCTGTAAAAGTAATCTGGCTTTTGCCGCTAGTCTTTTTCCATGTTCCTTCAGTCATAATGCCGTCTTGGAAGACATAGACCTTGCCTTCACCTACTGAGTTGTAGGCGCTATTTACACCATTGTAAGCGGCGGCATATTGTGCCACACAAGCAATAACTACCTTGGGTGCAATCTGTTGACCAGACTTTTCATCGACATGCGGTTTATTCGCTTCGCTGCGTTTGTAGCTGTTGGTAGCAGCATCGTAGTCGAAGTGTGCGTTATAGAGGAATCCTGACAATCCCAGGTCTATTGACTTCGCACTAGGCGTTGGTGAGGCTTTTTCGGCCTTGCGTGGGAAGCTGTCAAAGTTCGTAGGGACGAACTTTTTCTGGTTGGCTGCATCGACTAGTTTTGGCAAGCTGGTGTACATATTGTGTGGGGCGTAACGCTCTTTTATGCGCCAGTAAGCGGCACTATTGGAAAATTGGTCGAGATCCTTATAACCGCCGCGCCGCAAAGCTGCCAGTGCATCGGCGCTGCCACCCACATGGGCAATCGGAGCATCGAACCCTTGGACCCAGTCAAGATAATAAGGCCGAACACTGCGGACAGGCCCGACATATTCAACCTGGTTTTCCTGGAACAAGGCCAGGAAGCGGGTAATGCCACCTTCGGCGATTGCTTCAAAAACAACCCCTGCTTGCGTCAGGCCGGATTGCGGTCGGGCGTCAGGACTATTCTCGATCATTATACCGATGACAGGCAGTTTATTTTTCTCGAGTGGCACTTCTACCCCGGATAACTTGGAAGGCTCGGTAGTTTTTGGGGGCGCCGGTGCTGGTGCCGGAGCCTGTGACACTTTGGCTGGTGTTGGCTTTGGCTTTTGTAGTACAAAAAATAATCCGCCTGCTAGGGCTATCAACAGACCAGCAACGATACCTACAAAAATAAATTTCTGTTTACGGCTCAAACCCAGGAACCAGTCTTTCACATTTTTTCGATGAGGTTTTTTTTGTTTCGGCGGCTGGGACTGTATATTATCGTTAGCCCGGGCTTTATCGGTGTTATCAGATGATTCTTTAGATAAGCTGCTTTCTGCTTCAGTGCTTAGGTCTTTTTCGGTGTGGGCTTCGGAAAATTCGAGCCGTTCTTCAAGAGGGCCGGTAGTTCGTTCCGGCGGTATGATATCATCCATGCCTGATATTGTAACAGCGCTTGTGCTTAAGTAAAAACCGGTTGGCTATACTTTATTAATGGCTGACCGAAGTACTTGTATAGCCTGCTCCAGCCTACGCAAACTTGTCTCTTTGCCCAGAGCATGAAGAGTCTCGAACAGACCGGGTGCTACTTTTGATCCGGTGATACTAATGCGAATTGTCTGAAACAGAGTACTGGGTTTAATATTTTTTGCTTGGGCAAGTGCTCTTAAGCGCTGTTCCAGGTCGGCTTCATCAAACTCGCTGTTTTGGAGATCGACCGCCGTATCATGCAATAATTCCACTATATCCATACTATCTGACGATGCATTTGCAAAGCTTTCCGTCATAAGTTCTGGGTCGGTAAAAAAGAATTTTGTCAGATCCGGCAACTCTGCCAGGTACTTCAATCTTTCGTGGACCAGCGATAGTACGGCGTCTTTATAGTCTTTGGATGCATTGTTGGCTTCGGGTGGCCAAAATTGTGCTGCTAGTTGAGACAGTTCCTCTAGTGATAAACGCCGCATGTGGGCACCGTCCATCCAAAGCAGGCGGGCTTCATCAAACACTGCCCCACTCTTCTGCACCCTTGCTAAGCTGAATTTTTGTTGTAACTCTTCGATGGTGAAAAGCTCCTGCTCAGTACCATCATTCCAGCCCAGACTGGCCAAGAAATTCATCATAGCCGCTGGCAGGTATCCGAGGCGGGCATATTCCATAATGTCCTTTGCTCCATCACGTTTGCTCAGCTTTCTTTTGCCGCCGGCTCCCATGACAAAAGGTAACGTGGCGAATATCGGTGGCTTAAGATCAAGCGCTTCATACAGATCGAGGTATTTTGGCACTGAAGCAATAAACTCCTGTGAGCGGATAACATGAGTAATGTTCATGAGGTGGTCATCGATAATGTGTGCAAAGTTATAGGTAGGATAGCCATCTGACTTTATAAGAATAAAATCATCGCAAGCCTCGGGCCCGGCGTGCAATTCGCCCATGACTTCATCGTGCCATGAAAATTCCCGAGGATTCGACTTAAACCTGAGTGGAAGTTTGCCGTTCCACTTAGGTGGCTCGGTAGGCCGCCAGTCCCTAAATAGGAAGGGTTTGCTTTGGGCTTTTGCACGTTCTCGGAATTGGTGCAGTTCCTCGGGCGAATACGGATCAGCATAAGCCCTGCCCTTTTCGATTAGTTTTAGCGCCCATTCATGATATATAGCAAGGCGCTCACTCTGTAGATAGGGGCCATTCGGCCCACCTTTATCAGGGCCTTCATCCCAAATGAGGCCTAGCCACGAGAGCGATTCGATAATATGTTGAACTGAGCCCTGTACTTCCCTCGAGCGATCGGTGTCCTCGATCCGTAAGATGAACTGTCCGCCCTTCTGTTTTGCGAGTAACCAGGCAAATAAAGCGGTGCGGGCTCCGCCAACATGCATAAAGCCGGTTGGGCTGGGTGCGAATCTGGTGCGTGCCGTACTCATTACCCCAAGTATGCCACAAAAATGCGGGCTTTACCCGCTTTAGGCCGACAAGGAAGTTATTTAGAAACTTGCGGCAAATTTCAAAACCTGGTCTGCGGTAAGCTGAGCGTCTCCGCGCAGATCATACCATGTACTATTTTCTACCCAGGTTGCATTGTTATCGCCGTATAGATAGATGGTCCTACCATTCTGTTCATGGCGTTGGTAAGCGACGCTTTGTTGCTGGAGAAACTGCTGTTCGAGGTCATAAGGTAGACCAGGGGCGCTCTTCTGCACTACCGTAAAATTGCGGTTGTCATGGTTGTTTGAATGAAAATTCAGTACAATTTCGCCCTGCGTGTAAGCCGGTCGCTGCATCGAAAAACCGGATAAGCGATAGGCCGGTAACGAGCCATGTACGTCTGCGCGACTAGACGCAAGCTTCATCGACAGATTTGGTGTATTGTGGATAACAATAAAGCCAATAATCAATACGCTAGCGGCAGTGATTGCCCCAACGTTACGGGCTTTTCTGCTAATGCCTAGCTTTGATCGGTGTGAGTGCGGGATTGATTTTTGCTTGTGGCTGTCCGCTTTGTTCATGGCTGCTTCAAACATTTCGGTGGCGGCAGAAATCCGGGCTGCGGGGGGGTCTGTTGCCAAATGTGGCGCAGTGGCGGGAGATTCTTCGGGGTGTGGCCGGACCGTGAGACTGGAAGCGTGTGTTTTCGCAACTGCAGGGGCCTCCACGATGTTGAACCGGCTGATGAGTTTGCTTTTTGCAACTCGTGGAGCATGAATGATCCGATCGGCAGAGTGTTCGAGCGAGCTAGGTGCAGATATTTCAAGGTTACTGTTTGACAGAAGCGGTGAATTCAAGGAATGAATCTTGGACGCTGCTGGCTTCTTAACTGTTGTGCGCATGAGTGTATTCGGCCGGGTAGTTCGCTGGTGTATGGCATGTGCATGCGCAGCTTTTTGGTGAGGAGCATGTTTTGGGTGAATAATTTGCTCTTTGGCGTGGCTAGCGGCAGGAGACTGAACAGTCTGCTGCCTGCCTTTTGTAGGAGATGTGCTCGCCTGGCGTCTGGTAATGCCGTCTACTGTGCGTTGCTTACTGGCATTATCTTGTCGACGGAAATGTGATGTAGAGCGCTGGTGGAGGGGTTGGCCAGTCCTGGCATCATACAAATGCCCATTGAAAGTGATTGTGTTCGCCTTCGTTGCCTTGTTCATTTTTGGTCTTTCATACACCGCAGCACATACTGCTTATGATACGTCTATAGTAATAGCAATTCGCTTACTTTACAAGCTCGCAAATTTATATACAGGGCCGTGAACTTTGGCCATGATTGGAGTACACTATCTCCTGGAATCTATGGATTTTCTCGACCCTAAGAAAAAAAAGCAGCACCTAATACGCCTCTATATTGGTTATTTTCTGGTCGCGGTTGCCTTGGCACTGGGTTCGCTTGTCTTGTTATTCCGCGCCTATGGATATGATTTTGATCGCAAGACAGGTGAAGTAGTGCAAAATGGGATGGTTTTTATTGATGCTCACCCCGAATCAGCCGATGTTTATTTGAATGGACAACGATATAAGGATCGGACTGCCACCAGAATGGAGCTTCCGGTCGGTCAGTATAGCCTGGAACTCAAACGCGATGGGTACCGGCCGTGGAAGCGTAACTTCACCTTGGAGGGTGGCAGTATAGAGAGGTTTATTTATCCTACCCTTTTCCCTGAAAAACTGGTGACTAAAGATGCACAGCTCTATAGCACCGTGCCAGGGCTATCAACTGAAAGCCCTGACCGCAAGTGGTTGCTCATACAACAAACTGCAACTTTGCAGAAATTTGACCTATATGATTTATCAAAAGAAACGTTGCCAGTGACAGTATTGACATTACCGGATAATCTCTTGACTACTTCCCCCGCTTCTCAAGCATATCAATTTGTTGAGTGGTCGACGGATAATCGTCACGTGCTACTCAAGCACACTTTTGGCGACAAGTATGAATTCATTATGGTTGACCGCGAGACCCCAGCCGCTTCGTTTAACGTGAACCGAACGCTTGGTCTGGAAATGACTGAAGTCGCCATGCGTGACAAACAGTTCGACAAGTTATATGTGTACCAAGCAATCTCTCAGCTTTTACAAGTGGCCGATGTGAAACCAAAGACATTAACACCATTTTTGACTAAGGTGGTTGCATTTAAACCGCACGGCGATAATACCATGCTATATATTACTGATGATGGCAAGAAGCCTGGCATGTTGGCGTTGAAGATCAGAGATGGTGATGCGGAGCACTTAATTCACTACTTTAAAACGGGCGCCGAATACGTACTTGATTTGGCTAAGTTTGATAATAAATGGTACGCAGCTGCTGGCTCAAAGAATGAGGATAAGGTTTATGTCTATAAAGACCCGATAGAAGTGGCCAAACATGCCAACCAACAAGAGATTGCCCCCATTATGATACTTAGGCTGGACAAGGTGAAACGTATCAGTTTTTCGGACAATGCCCGTTTCATTGCAGCCCAAAATGGGAGTAAATTTGCCGTGTATGACGCTGAGTATGACCGGCGATTTTCATATGACGTAAAGTTACCGGTAGCATCTGACAACTTTGCGACTTGGATGGACGGACACAGGCTGCTTCTCAATGTGGAGGGTAAGACCATTGTGTTTGATTATGATGGCATCAATTTACAGACTCTGGCACCTATCAGCCCGGGGCATATTCCCTTGTTTGATCGCGACCGCGTATTTCTCTTTACAGTTGGACCTTCAGTGGGGGCGCCAGGGAAATATGCCCTGACTCAAACTGCCCTAAAATTGAAGCCTTAATGAAATAAGTCTTTAATGCGTTGCCACAGGCTTGGGGCATTGCTTGGAATGATAGCGGGCTGTGTATCTGTTTTTGCTGCCGTGCTAGCTTTGTTGGCGTTTGGATCCGGATTAATTTGCTCTCCAATGACCACTAGTCGGTTTAGCGAAGTGCCGGGCGGATCGCATGTAATAAGTGTTACTGTGGCTGGTTTACCGGTGTCACCGAGCACGCCAAGTTCGTTCGGTTTGACGATTTTTTTCTCATATACCTTGTAGGCGTAACGGGTGCCTCCATATGTCAAATAAAATGTGTCCCCTGATTCCAAACGGCTTAAAAGAACAAATGCAAACTTGTACTTGCCTTGATTAAGAATGTTGTTGCTGGAGTGGCCAAAAATAACACTGTTGCCCTTTTCGCCTGGCGAGGGAGTAGTGGCATAGTGCAATACGCCACGCTCCAAAGCTTTTTGGACAGCTTTTTCCTCAACAGATGTTTCATCATAGACTACCGGTATCTCAACGTTAATTTTTGGAATAATTACTTTAGTCTCCGGGCCGGCGCTGGTATCGTTCGGGTCGTTGATGATTGGCGTGGAGCTGACCTGCCGGCTTGGGGTGATAAAGGGAGCCACGAACCGTTCGTTAAAAAACCCGAACAGAAATACCAGTAGTGCTATGGAACCAAAAGAAATGCCGAACATCAGCGACTGGGCGTGCTGTTTGCGGCTGAGTGCTTTGCGTGAAGCGTGCCGCGGTTTTTTTAGTAACTGGTCTTTGACATGCGCGACAGTTTGCAGAGATGTTTTTGATTTATGCAAACGGGATTTATGCTTGGGTGCCCCGTGGAATTTTAAAGTTTCAGATGGGACAGGACTTTGCATGGTGACAACCGCGGCTTGGTCACTTTCCTTCTCTTTTTTATGGGTCTCATAAAATTCTTGCCAGACCTCATGCTTGCCTTGGTCGGAAAGGCGCGAGTAGTATTCGTGCCACGCGGTTTGTATTTCAGCCAAAGAGAGGCCGGATTTGGTCAGCTGCGCCATATATCGCTGGTGCGATGTTAGATGGCTGGTGTGGGTAATTTCCTGAATTTCTTCTTTGGCACTTGGTTCCTGCGCATAGATAGCCTCGAGTTTACGCCGGATTAAATCGGCTGCATCGCTCACATGCGGCTTCTCGGTTCCTGAGTTAGTAGTGCGGCTATCTTCATTGTCCATTTTTACGATATATAAGGATAACTAGAGTATGCGACTTAAGTATAGTACAATTGCCCTGCCCATCCTATCAGATATACCCCATTCTCGCCGGGGTGGCGGAACCGGTAGACGCGCACGACTCAAAATCGTGTGTCCTTGCGACATGAGGGTTCGAGTCCCTCCCCCGGCACCAATTTCAGCTTAGCTACCATCTGGTCCTAGCGACATAGATGACGTGGGCTTTCAGAATGTCTTAGTGATCGGTTTGGTGATTCTTAGGTAGACTGTCAGATAACTTCTTTGAGATTTTATATTCGTATAGTTCTCATTAAAAGTTAATATGAACCAATTTAAAGTACAGCTAAAAGGTGTAACCTTGTGACAGCATAAGTAAGTCACGATATGGTAGAGTGACAACCTTTTGTTGATTAATGCCCAATTCTTTTGCTATTTTATTGATTTGATCTATTGCAGAATCATCCTGTTTATCATTTAAAATTTCAATCTCAACAAAATTACCAAGATTTGCAATGGTATCTATTACTATAGTAATGTGTTGTTTTACAAAAGTTTTACGCTTTTTGTCCACAGTACATAGTTTTTTACAGCCGAGCGCTTGCAAAATTTTATCTAGATCATCGATTTGTTTTAGATTTATAGCTATATTGATCTCTTGTTTCCATATTGAATCACTTTCAAGCATTTGTTTAGTTGTAGGTGGCTTATATGTAAGTTCAGCGGTATCACTTTCTTCGCGAATACGTAGACACTCCTTAGTCTTCATAAAATCTACATCTTTTCGACTATAGTACGTATCTCTCTGGTGCGAATCGCCTTTTTCAAAAAAGCCAAAATCTAAAATTTTTTGCCGCAATTTTCCTGTCAAACGAATGCTGTATTTCTTTTCATGTTCTATCATCGTTATATTATATTATTTCTTTACGAGAGAAATTATCAATTTTCTGTCTGGTAGTGCATATTCGCCGAGTACTCTTTTTAAATAACTAGTGTAGTAATCTCTTTCAGCTATAGTGTAAGCACCGGGAGAGGTTATCGTGAAGTGCTCTTCATCATTACATCCTTGGCCAGAGGTACGTAACATGTCAGTAACTTCACTCACAGATCCATATATGTACGATTCATGACCCTCGCGCTTAAGCCAGGAATCGTATATGGCTTCTACTTCTGGATCTTTACGTTGCAATGCTTTGAAAAATCGTGCAAGTTGATTGTCGATAAACTGATCAAAATCTGAAGCAGGCACAAAAATACCCGTTCTGTCTTCTTGTACAGGCAAATCATGAGCAAGCAATGAATTGCCGTTCTGTTGCAATAAATATATTTTTTTCTCAAATCCATTAGCGCAACGGACCCACTCTGTTTCATCATAACGATCAGTATCAATCTTGGTGCCGAGAATGCCGCTACGAATTAATTGGTCTCTAAAGGTTATGTAGTGTCGTTGGACTTCTCGTGCCAAGCCTGCAGGTATATTTGCAAGTAACACTCCCTCGTGCTCTGAGATATCTACTGAGCTTTTGGTATAAAGATTATTATCTTTTAAATAATACGGTATAAATCGATTTACAAACTCAATCCATGACGGTTGATCATATCTTTGTTTAATCGGTGTAAGCAAACTAGTTTCAACGGGATAAACGTCTCGATATAATAAATCAGCTCCTGGTTTTGTTATTCTCTTTATTTCTTGAAGAGTCTTTACGAGTGCTGTTCTACCGCCCTCATATGAAAATACTTCGTGTAATACAGATGAACAATTTATTATGTCTACAGACTTGTCTGCGAATGGTAGATTCGTAGCGTTGCCTTGAATATGATTAACAGTTGCTCCCTGTTCTTGTAATCGTTGGCTGGCTTCTATAAGTGTAGAAGATTGTGAGGAGAAAAGTTCAACAGTGGTTATATGTATATCTTTTAGTTGTTGGTCTCCTCTTTGAATATTCTGGTCACATACTCCCATAAGAGCTGCGCCACCACCCGGTCCTATCTCCACAACAACAGCACCTTCATGTCTCGCGGAAATAGCTTGAGTCATCTGCTGACTCTTTTCGTCGCAGTGAAGATTTATTGAATTGTCTAAATAATGAATTGTATTCTTGTTTTCCATCATCTCTAGCAACCTTTTACAAACTGATTTACTTGGGCTGCGAAATCATCCAGGCGTGTCTGCATAAAATCTGGTTGCACAGAAGGATTGCTAATGTGCAGTACAGCAACACCAAAGAGTCGTGGGTATGGCCGGGTATCTCCAAGAAAATGCGACTCTACATAGTCAACCGCACTCACAAGCGTGAGTGTCTCTTCTTTGCTGGAAGGATCGTATTCGTCTACTGTATCTCTTTGTAGGATGCGCCCATAAGTATCTTCTGCACTTATGTGCATTGTTACTGCATGTGAAGCAAAATTATCGCCCACCTTATCACTCATATAATCGTCCAGATAGGTAGCATATTGCCAGAAGTTATCTTCTGACATATGCATTTTCGCCCAGATCAATCGTTTTAGATAAGGATCAGAATGTACAATGACATCACCACGATTTTTTGCATGCTGTGCAGCGAGACCGTAGAGACATATAGCTATGTCTTCGTATAAGGCTGTTTTTTCTTTTGTCGACGCGTTAACTGCGGTTCCTCTTTCCAGCCTATCAACAGAGCCAATATAGCGTTTAAATATATCCGGGTGTAACCAATTCTTAAATTCACTAGAACCTATCAAGAGCGTTTCTGAATTATCGTTGTCTATTGTGCAAGCTACTGTTTTTGCAACCGTACTCTTTCCGCAACCATCTGGTCCGTTAAAGGTTATAATCGCTCCGTGACTGGATTCATAGTAGGCCATAATTTTGTGAATTGAAAATAAGCTACCGAGTATGTCTCTTTAAGCCCAACGTTTACTGTAAAGATATTATACAATAACGTATTGACTGTAGCAATACTGTTGTATACACTATCTGTCATGTCAAATATATTGCCCCACGAACTAAAATGGTTGAATAATAAGTTAGAAGAAGGTAGGATTGCCAATCAACAGGCAGCTCATGATATGGGTGATGCTGTTGAAAGCGGAAATGTCTGGCACGACAATGCGGCATACGATGAAGTTCGTGACCGCATGAAACTGATAGACAATACATACGGACCCTTATCTGATGCGCTGATTCATTCTGAAGTTGAAAATTATCCAGAGATAGACGCTGAACAAATTGCACTTGGTAGTTTGGTGCGGATTAGGGACACGTTTTCACCTAATGCATATGATGCGCTTATTGTCGGTATAGCTTCCTTGAATCCCCATAAATATCAACAGGCTTGGGAAAATGAAAACAATGAAGAAGAGCTTACAGTAGTAGGCGTGGAAGCGTCACTTGGTAAGGCACTCATTGGTGGAAAAGTTGGCGATATTATAACTGTGACGAATGCAAATGGTTCGTCTTACGATGCAGATATTATCGCAGTAGATAATGCTTGGCTAGATCAACATGCGGATGCGCTTACTGCTACCGACTTTTAGTCTTGCGCAAAATCTATATATAGCAAACAGTAAGCCACAGCAGTGAATAACTAAATGTATAGTTATTAGGTGTTTTTGAGCTGCTCTTATCTACGTAATCCAATCATAATAATGCAACGGAGCTAAGCTATTTGCCTGGCGTGCTATAATGCTATAATTAGTCAATAAAATAAATTTAAGATTAAAAATGAAAAAACAACCAAAAACTAAAAAAGTGATGAAAAATCGTGTAAGTGTCAGCAAAAATAAGCTCCGTCAAAAAAAGCGTTTTAGTCTACCCCTAGTTGGTATTATTATTTTTGGATTTGCCGCACTGGGCATATATTTGTTGCTTGTGGGTAAAGCAGAAACCTCAACAGAGTATAAGGGCTATTATATGATGATCGGTAAGTCTGTATATAAGCCGATCCCAGAAGATCTCAAAAATCCATTGGTGGCTGGATTAAGCGTACGGGTTAATTGGTCTGACGTTGAACCAACCTACGGACAATATGATTTTAAAGTTTTTGATGATGCAATAAATGCAAGTGTAGCTGCCGGCAATAAACCTATGATGATTAGGGTGATGTTTGGATATAGCAGCACGAAGCCTGATGAGAAAAGTGGGCTGCCCAGCTGGTTATTCAGCCCGCACGGCGGCAATCCTGCGGCTGAAACGATTAAATTTGACGTCGCCAGTACGGGCTATAACTACAATCCTGTCTTTTGGGATAAAACGACCCAAGCTGACTGGAAGACATTTGTTAGTCAATTGGCAAACCATACAGTAAATGGCAAAAAGTTATCGGAGTATCCTAACCTTATCTTATTCCCGACGGCGCCATGGAAACATTATGGCGAGCCATACATGCCAGGCTGTCCGGAAAACGGCACCGAAGCTCAAGCGTGGATAAGTCAATATAAGGCATCGGCACAATATAAAGATTGGAACAATAACAGCAAAGCTGATTATGACGATGTGCGAAATGCTTATAATGATGCCTCGCTCAATTTTTATGACAAAGTATTTGCAGATAATTTCCCTACTCAGCCACTTGCCAAGGCTGGTGGGCTGGGACTGTGTGATGCGGATGGAAAATATAATGCTGACAAGGCAAATATAAACAGACACCCCTTCTTGGCAAAGGAGTTTCAAACGTCGAGAAGTAACTGGGGTAATTATCCTCAAGGTACCAGTAGCAAGCGAGGATTCTTCATTCAATATAATGGTCTTAATGCGTCACCCGATGGCCCGGAAACCTTTAGTAGATGGGTTGGCGAGAACTACAATCCGGTTGATGGGAAAGTCAATAAAGGTATCATCGGTTATCAGATGATCGGTGGAGTTTCCGGTATCGGTGGTGGCGGTGTGCTTGTATCTCCAGATCAATTTGCCACCTCTATACAAAATGCTGTAAATTACCACGCTTCTTATGTTGAGGTTCAACAACCGGTGCTGCGTGCTGCTATTGCCAATGATACTGCTGATGGCCAGAAAATTAGAGCTGCACTGACAGCTAATCAGGATAAATTATTCAGTACTGTTACTACCACTACCCCACCCCCTCCCCCCGACACCACTAAACCCACGGTCAGTATCACTGCTCCCTCCAGCGGTGCAACGGTTTCCGGCTCCTCGCTGGCCGTTACTGCCAATGCCTCAGATAATACAACTGTAACTAAAGTAGACTTCCTGGTCGACGGTAGCCTGAACTTTAGCGACAGTTCTGATCCCTATACCACCGGTCTAGATACCACGGGCTTGTCTAACGGCAGCCATACCGTCACGGCCAAAGCCTATGACGCAGCTGGCAATAACGCCAGTACCAGTGTCGCGGTAAACGTTGCCAATAGTACGGTTACGCCGCCACCACCACCGCCTCCTCCTCCGCCGCCAGTTGAGACACCTAGTAACTTTACGCTGCTGTCCCGTAACTTTGTCGCCAGTACTGGCTTTAACTTGCAGTGGGATCCGGTCAGTGGCGCCACCAACTACAAGCTGTATCGAAACGGTTCTGAACTTACTGCCGCGAATATTACAAAAGCTACAAGTGGTAAGATCGTTGCCTTTGATAACACCGTCAAAGGCTTCACCGGCTACACCTATACCGTTACCGCACTCGACAACTCCGGTCAGGAATCAGAGAAATCTACGTCCCGTTATGGCCGCTGTGATTGGTTCATTGCGTGGTTTTGCAGGTGAGGTAGACACTCAACGTGGTGTTAGAATGACAAGTTAATTTCTGTACACACTATATGCCTGTGTCTGGAAAACCAACAAAATGTAATCAATTGTCGATTAAGGAAGTAGTGATTGCTTCAAAGGGTTTGCTGGGGTTTTGTATATACCAAACGCTAGCATAAGCAGCTACTTGTACTTCACTAGCTTGTTTAGTGTTTGCCATGATTGTAGTGCTTATGCGGCCCCTTAAGGCTACGAAAATATAGTTGCTATGTATAGCTACAATTACAGGATTAAAATTGTTTGAGATGTGGTGCAGCACCTCAGCTAAGCGCATTACATCCATATCTGAGGTAACAGTCTTGTCTATATGCAATGAGGTGACTATTTTTTGGAGCTGTCTAATATTTGCAACAAGACAGAGGTTACCAGAAGCCTGTAATAAACTGGGATTATTTACAAAGTTGTCTACTGCATCTTGTGTTAGGATGAGTGGCTTAGTGTTCTCCTTTACATATTTCTCAAGCAGTATTGTTGTTTCACTATTCTTCCCGAAATCACCGGCCAGCAAAGTACCGTCGGCCCACGCGGTATGGTCTAATATTTCTCCTAATGCTTGTTGGCTAAAGCTACCGCTGGGTGTGCTAGGCAAAAAGTAGGCGTTTTCGATCTGTGAACTTAAACTTTTTTGCAGGGCATCTGGCAATAATACCCGTAGACTACCTATGCCTGTCTTTTCGGATTCGATGAAAGCTTGGGCAGGTGCCGCAAATCCATGCGAGTTGCCACCGATGATTAGCAACTTGCCAGCGTAGTTTCGGTTCTCTGGTCGGCTCCAAATTAAGTCAGGAAACAGTGGCTTGCCGGCGATTTGTTTATGCCAGTACGTATTGTCCATTTTTCCAGCTCAACTCATACACTACATTCTTACGTTCAATCACCAGTGCCCAGTGCTTACTTTGGGCGATTTCAAGCAATTCTTCGGTGGGATTAAAAGCAATTGGCGTTTCAACCAGCTGCAGAAAAGCCGCATCACTCAGACTGTCACCAACGCCAAGGCTGGATGTATACGTTAAGCTGTGTGTTCTCACCATGTGTCGCAATATTTTATCTTTTGCTTCACTGGCGAGTTTCCGCCTGCCTGTAAATCGTTCTGCCTGTCGTTCATACTCACTTCCTACCCAATCATCAAAACCATACAGATGTGCGACATGGCGGATAAGTTCACGATGTGATCCGGAGATAGCTAACAAGAAGTAATTCTGTCGCTTGAGTTTGCCGATCAAATCTCTGGTAAAGGTGTACACCTGCGCCTTATACTCGTGTGCTACGCTCTCAGCGACTTTATCAAATTGTTTCGGGGCAATTGCGGGCAGAGCTTGTTCGTATACCTTGATAAGCAATCGCTCATAGTCCCTATAAGCATCCGTGTGTTCCCGGCGTTTCCACTGCATCCGGGCTTCCTTAACTTTTTGGTAAGCAGTTTCGTCAAGCAAGTGGCTCTTGCCCAGTGCGTCCACGACCGCATGGTAGAGCTGCCAACGTATAAGCGTGCCATCTATATCAAAAACTGCAAACTTTCTCACTCTTGTAGTTTACATTACGAGTTAACATATCTTTATTTAATATAATATGAGTATAATTTGAGTATGAAAAAACCGCCTGTTAAATTGCAGAATTACGAACAAGTTTATGATTTTTACAGAGATTTTGTGCCTAGCGATCGAGCAACAAGAATAGGATTTAAAGCTATGAGCTTAATCGCAAAACCTCAGGTTAGCTATGACTCAGGTGCAGAAGAAACAATCGAGCAGTTAATTAGTAGTAATTCCAAGGTTATTGTGACCCCCAACCATATTAATGATAAAGACCAGTATGTTGTATCGGCTCTAGCAAGACGCGAAGCCTCACTTAAGCCACTAGTCGGCAAAACATTTATACCCGCCAAAGAAAGTTTGTTTCAGAATAAAATCCTTAGAGCCGGGGTTGAGGTTATGGGTGCCATACCTGTATTCCGAGCGCTAGATATAAAAACCGACGATCCTGGTCAAGTTGAGCTGCAAAGGCGTGCAGCCGATAGATTTATTGACACGGCTCTTTATAGAATAGTGGAGTACGATGACAATATGGCAATTTTCCCCGAGGGTACCAGAAACAAAGTAAACAGCGTTGAAGTTCAACCATTAAAATCCGGAATAGGGATTATTGTCGGAAAACTATTAACAGAAGCAACAGTGGGTATTATTCCAGTAGGTTTACAGTATTCTGACAGTGAATCGTGGCGAAAGCCATTTATTCACGTGGGAAACCCTATGATTGTCGAGGGATATTCTAGCCAAGACCAGGTAATAGAAGAGTTAAGGCCAAAAATGCAGAATGCCGTCTATGAAGCTAGCGATAGGCTACATTCAACTAGATTAGCTCAATACTAACAGGACAGTGATCTGAACCCATAATATCAGGGTGAATTTCGGCTTTTTGCACCAAAGGTTTTAATTTATTTGAGACTAGTACATAATCAATTCTCCATCCAACGTTGCGTGCTCTGGCGTTTGCCCAATGCGTCCACCAAGTATAGGCTTGGGTGGTATTTGGGTGGAGACTGCGAAAAGTATCTACAAAGCCGCTGTCCAGGAAACTCTGGAAGCATTCACGTTCCTCATTGGTAAAACCATGTTTGCCAATATTCGGCTTGGGGTTAGCAAGGTCAATTTCTTGGTGAGCTACGTTTAAGTCGCCACAAAAAATTACCGGTTTGGTCTTCTCTAGCTGTTTAACATAGGCTAAAAATGCCGGGTCCCAATGCCGGTAACGTAACTCTAGGCGCGAAAGATCCCCCTTGCTGTTGGGCGTATATACTGTTACTACCCAAAATGTGTCGTATTCGGCAGCAATCACTCGACCCTCATCATTGGGGTTACCATAACTATCGCCGGTTACCTTGTATTTCTCGATGATATCTTTCGGAAAACCACTCACGACACGCAGTGGTTTAGTCTTGGTAAATATGGCGGTGCCACTGTAGCCTCTTTTTTTGGCTGAATTCCAATATTCGGTGTAATTGGGCAAATCTATTTCGGCTTGCCCCTGCTCAGCCTTGGTTTCTTGCAAGCATAAAATATCAGGGTTGTGTGTCTGGATAAAAGGCAAAAACAACCCTTTATTATGTACGGCACGGATACCGTTTACGTTCCAAGAATAGAGTTTTAACATCTCCAGTTATTGTAACCTGTGAGCAACCTATATGTTCATTGATGCACCAGGTGCTAAGTAATACAGTTGCTTGTTAGTGGAGTCAACAACTGAGGACACGAGACGTTTGTATAAATCTTGCCCGTCATCGTTTAGAAAACCATTATGGGTGGGAATCAGCTTGGTAGCTGAATCAGCGGCGATAAAGTCATTTGTTTCTGAGAACTTCAGCCATGGCGCCATGACTGGCAAGAGCAAGACATCATGTGGTTTAGGACAGGGGGTAAAAGAATCCCCCGGGTAGTACATGGTATCGTTAATAAGTACGCCAAAATTTTGGATTACGGGCAGTCCTGGTCGAATGGAGGCGTGTTGGCCGCCAAAGAACTCTAGCGTAAAGTTTGCAACTTTATATTCTTTATTTACCTCTACCGTATTGGTTTGCAAGTCTGCTAACTGACTGGTTACTTCTGCCGGGGCAAAAATAGTGAGGTTTGGATTTGACGTGGCAATTTCCTTCAAGCGCTTAGGATCAAAGTGGTCAGGATGCATATGGGTGACCACTACGGCAGTAATACCCGAAGTGTCGGTGAGTGTTTTTGTGTATACACCAGGGTCCACTACTAGCCTAGTGTTCTCTGAACGCAACTCTACACAGGCATGTTCGTACTTAATTAACTCCATATTTTTAAGTATAGCAAAGCTTACGATAGAACCGCAGGGACGAACCCAGAGTGAGTTGATTACTGGCTAATAGGATTCAGATTTGCGCTTTGAGCAGCTACGCCTTGCTGGGCTATCTGACCACCAAGTCCATATTCAGGTTCAACTGTCGCGGGAGAAGTCGGCTGCTTCACGGCGGCAGAAGTATTAAGAATAGTCGATGGCTGGTTGAATGTAATGGTATTACCACTTTGTACCATAAGAAACGCACTACCAAGTGACAGACAAAGCGATATAATGACACTCACTAGGATAATATTTGCGGTGTGATTCTCTACTAAATGTGCATGTAAATGATCGGTATGATGTGCCATGGGCTTATTTTACTTCCATTTCCATGATTCTGCTACGTTATCGAGGCAATTTTTATTTGATTGGGAGTCGCAGGCAATCGCATAGAAGGTTGCTTTTACGCCCGTACTGATTGCTTCTGTACGTAAAGCGTAGATAGTTTCCCCATACTTATAGTTCCCTTCTGCTTCGCTGGATGAAATCCGGTAAGCTTTTGCACCATCTAAGGTAACAGACTTTTCGCTCGTGATATGTCCTCCTGCACTTTCAATGCCGCTTTTTCCACCTTCAATACCGCTCTCAAAATATTTGTTAGCCTGCGCCTCTGTCTTTACCTCGTCCTCAAACTTATAAACAACGAAGTCTTCCGTGCTATTTTTATTAACAGCTTTTAATTTACAACCCTCATTTTCTTGAATATCACTTTTTTCCAGCCCGTTTGGTAGATTGACGCTATAACAATCTGTATCAATAGTTTCGCCTGCGGCAGCTGACGCTTGGCTCGTAGAATTTGATTTGCTGGTGCTTGTGCCGTTCTTCTTTACATGCATTATCCCGAACACCAGTAGTCCAATAGTAAGTGCAATGCCAATTGAGGAAAGAATGATGCCGGCGATTGCCAAACCGCGTTGTTTCTTAATACTTAAGATGCCGAGCACTACACCAATAATAGGAATTGCAACCGTAAATAACGTTAACAATGAAGCAGGAATTGAAATTATGCCGAGTATGACGCTCGCAATGGCCAACTTATTATTCTGTGTATACACTGGGTTAAGTTGCATGGGAGCGGGTGGCGGCGGTTGAAATTGTCCTGGTGAAGATGGTGCTGGAGGAGCGCTCACAGGTGGACCTGCAACGGGCGGAGGACTAGTAGCTGTAGTTGGGGGCATAATATTGGTTTTTCCTTTCTATTAATATAAGCACAAACAGTAAACAGTATAAATTTATCAACTTCCCTGTATAGGAGTTTGCGGTTGCCCGCCTTCATTCGTCGGTGTGGGGTTCACAGCAGTGACTGGTTGTGGATTTGGTGTCGGTGGAGTTTGAGGTGGTACTGGTTGGGGGCCTGTTGCGTAAGAGACCGCCACTGTTCCTTGTGGAACAGGAGGAGCCGGTTGGCCCGCAACTTGGCTCTGTAGTCGGGAATCATAGGCGAGGCCGACACTTGCGTCCCACTGTTTAGCGCGGCGATAGTATAAGAAAAAGCAAGCTCCAAAGAGTAGAGACACGATGAATGCCACAATCAATAGCAAAACCATGACACCGGCTTCTGCATCTGAGCCTGATCCTGTAATAGCTTTATAGCTCATGTAGAACAATATAAAGTCATACAATCCATGGAGGAATGCAATAATCGAAAACGCAATTGCTGGTTGCCACAAACTCTTGCGCTGTACCTTGCTCTTTGCCAGGTAGTAACCAATCATAGCGGTACCTGCTACGTGGAAAAGGAACAGAATACTGACTCGCACTACCCCTACGATTGAACTGGCTGTATTGTGGGACGTGAATATACTGTATAAATATATAAAATCCTCTAACACCCCGAAGGTTAAACCGACAATTCCAAAGTAAAGGATGCCATCGGTGTGTTCATTGAAGTAAGGTTTTTTATATAAGAAGAATGCGAGAGGTAAAAACTTGGCTGCTTCTTCGATAACACCAACGGACATAGTCATCAAAAAAATGTCTGTACCTGTAGAAATTGAGTCTTTGAGTAGTAATTTCTCAAGCAATAATGCGATACCTACAGAAAGCACCCCAAATCCAAAAGCAGCCCACATGGCACCAGCCGGTTCTTTTGCTCCCTTGTCGGTTTTAATAAACAGCCACAGCAGGAATCCCACCCAAGCAACGATAAAGGTAAGCGATAAGAGTAGTAGGATAACAGGCATAATCGTTTTCCCCCACTATAACCCACCATATTGTTTTTGGCTATAGTTGCGTCATCTTCCTGGTATCAGAGATGTATCCGTAAGCAAAGGATTCTTTTTCCCGGCTGGCGATATTCTTAATTGAACGAGGAATCAAAGACCCATCACTGAGGAACATAGGAAAGATTGCGAAGGTTTTAGAGGCTGAGTCAAAAGATTTGTTTGATTTCTAGTCAGTTTTCCCAGTTTTCGGAAGAACGGTGAGATAGAGTTTTGGGTCAACCGTGGTACTTCGGAGCAAAGCCGCCGACGGTGTGCCATTGGTGTCGTAAGCGATAACTTTGACGTCAGAGTGATACTTTGAAGTATCCCAGGCGCAGGAATAAACCCCATCACCGTCAGCCGTGGTGTCGGTGCAAATGAGAACGTTGTCGATATAAAACTCGACTTTAGAGATGCCGTCGTCTGACTCTGGTTTGACCTTGATGATATATGGATTAGTGGTGATGGTCTGACCGTTCTCAATGTTGATCACCGTGGTTAGACCCGGAAGATTAACAAACTCAGGAGTTTAAGGAGTATTTGCGCAGTTCCAGTCCCTGGTGGGGTCAAGCTTAAGTAGACACCATAAGGCAACCAAAAAGCCCCTAAGGGGGCTTTCCTACCTCTTTCATTGTCTTGACCTCTGAAAAAAGTTCTAGTTTCTATCTGGCGGAGAGGGAGGGATTCGAACCCTCGATGGGGTTGCCCCCATACCGCCTTTCCAAGACGGCGCACTAGGCCAACTATGCGACCTCTCCTTCCCTTGTCATTATAGCTTATGAGCAAGTGGCAGATAATGCCGATATTATTACTACATTAGGTGCTTGCCGTATATGCAAATTTACGCGTAAACTAAGGTGTAGCATGCCCATCATCGAACTAAAAGACGTCAGTAAACTGTACGGCTTCGGCGATGCCACTACCGTGGCACTAGACGAAGTCAACTTACATATCGATGCGGGTGACTTTGTGGCGATTATGGGGCCGAGCGGTAGCGGCAAATCAACACTCCTCAATGTCATCGGCTTGCTTGACCGTCCCACTCACGGTAGTTTTTTGTTAGGCGGGCGCTCTGTTGAAAAGCTGCGCTCGAACCAACGGGCTAAGGCACGCCGTGACAAAATTGGCTTTGTTTTTCAGACATTTGCCCTGCTGCCCAAACTGAATGTACTGCAAAATGTTGCTCAGCCGCTGGCCTACAAAGGTACCAGTGTCTCTCGCCGTCTTAAGCAAGCGAGCTTAATGCTCGAGCGGGTTGGTCTGCAGGATCGGGAATACTTCATGCCTCGACAACTTAGCGGCGGTCAGTTGCAGCGGGTTGCTATCGCCCGCGCGCTCGTGAATAACCCAGCAATAATCATTGCCGATGAACCTACCGGTAACCTCGACAGTGGCTCGAGCTGGGTAGTGATGGAGCTGCTGAGCGAAATTCACAAAACTGGCAACACGATATTAATGGTGACACATAACCCGGAACTCACTCGTTATGCCAACCGGGTAGTGTATATGCATGATGGCTCTGTGGTGCATGAAGAACGAACGCCTATTGGTAAAGTGCCACGCATGGCTCGCCGGACTATGAACCTCTATCCCCGCAAAACCGAAGAAGACGATCTGGCCGGCATATCGGCACTTATGAACGCGATACCCGACAAGCCGGCAGGCAAAAAGCCACGACGTGGCGCGATACGTACCAAAAAGACATCAGTGAAACGAAGCAGAACGAAGGCGAAAAAATAATGTGGAGTGGCAATGTCAAAACTGCTCTTGCAGCTCTAAGGAGCGCCAAGTGGCGGAGCGTCCTGACTATGTTTGGTATTGTTATTGGCATAGTGTCGGTAGTGACCACGGTAAGTCTTGGCGAAGGGGTCAAGCAGCAAATCGTGGGGCAGATCAATGTCCTAGGCAAAGATTTGCTGACAGTGCGACCCGGTAAAATTGTGGAGCGTGATAACAGCGGCAAAATTACGCGGGTTAACTTGAGCAGCAACTTAGGGTTTGGCAGCGGGAGCCTCAGCGACCAGGACGTGCAGGCCATGCAGCAAATTGAGGGTATTAAGTTTCTCTCCCCCCTTGGCTTTATCAGTACGCCTGCTCGTTCTGAAGGTGGTCAGCTTGATGACAGCTTTGTGCTCGGTGTCAGTCATGACTACCCGGCATTAACCCAGCAAAAGTTAGAATTTGGTAACTTTTTTAGTGAGGGCGAATCGCAACGTCATGTAGCTGTGATCGGCAAACGGGTAGCCGAAAAATTGTTCCAGGAGAATGCTCCTATTGGTATGACGCTAAGAATCCGCGGTGAAGACTATGTCGTACGCGGAGTGTTTGAGGAGTTTAGTCCCAATATTCTCAATGCTAACAATGATTTCAATAAAGCGGTGTTTATCCCCTATCCGGCTTCCAAGCAACTTGCCGGAGGCAATCTCCAGATAGTTGAAGTTTTGGCTAGGCCAAAAGATTCCAGCCAGGTTGACCAGGTGCTCAGTAGTATTAATCAATCACTGAGCAACTTACGGGGTGGTGATAGTGATTTCACCATTCTCAAGCAAGACGAGAATTTGTCGGTAACTTCGAATATCCTTAATTTACTGACCGGTTTAATTGCTGGCGTGGCGGCTATATCTTTGCTGGTGGGCGGTATTGGCATAATGAATATTATGCTCGTTTCGGTGACGGAACGGACGCGTGAAATAGGTATCCGCAAAGCCATTGGTGCTACCAACCGACAAATTCTGGCTCAGTTTCTGACTGAAGCAACAGTTCTTAGTGTCTGCGGGGCAATTATCGGTATCGCACTCTCGTTTATATGCAATTACCTCATACGGGTAACGACAGATATCAAACCGGTCATCACTTGGCAAATTATAATTATCGCGACAGGGGTTTCTCTGGCAGTGGGAATTATCTTTGGCTTAACTCCTGCTTATAAAGCGGCACGTAAAGACCCCATTGATGCACTCCATTACGAGTAGCCTGCAGTCTTAACACTCAGAGTGCATTGGTGGCACAGAGCCGTACATTGGGTGCTGCTGGGCCGGATCGTCTGACTCGTACTCTTTTTGCAAAGAGTAATGATCGAAGAACTTCTTCGTTTCTTCGTTGTCGTCCGCTTCAAACCACCAGAAACCTGTATCACTGTCTGGATCTACAGGTCTACGGCCAGCTTTCAGCCACGTACGAATTAAAGATTTCATTTTGCCTCTCCCCTCCCAAGTTTAGGCATCTCTAGCTTAGCCGTTTATGCACGCTGCAGGCTACGAGAATTTTCACAAGTTGCTGTCTGTGCATCGCCCCGCCAAAAAGGTCTAGTGGTGCAGTGCGCTTCGTCGGCCGCCAGTGAATAAGTGGAGCAAAAAGATAAGCAACATTGCGCCAAGTATAGCAATAATCAAGCTGGGCAGATTAAAGCCAGTCACGCTGGTGCCAATCAAAGCCCGGGCGATACCACCGCCGATTATTGCGCCCAAAATCCCGATCACAATATTCCCCATTGCACCTTGCTCCTCATCTGTCCGCATAATAAGTGAAGCCAGCCAACCAGCTAATGCTCCGAAAATAATCCACGATACGATGTTCCAAATCATATTCTTATCCTTCCTGCCAAGTATATCCCGGCGCTTTATTAATTGAAGATGGAACAGCTACTTAAGTAGTTGGCGGCAAGAACTCATCTTCTTGGGCAGTAGCGGTGCCCTCATGCCATGCGTTTTGCAAGCGGTCCTTAAAGTCTTGTGTATGCCGTAGGCCTTTTTTTAATGACAGCTGAGCTTTTTCCAAGCCTTTTGTTGCCTGGTCTTCGGCTTCTGTCACCGCTGTACGTAAACGTCTTCGTGTTTCTTTGCCTTCACGCGGAGCAAACAGCATGCCGATAACTACACCAGCTAGGCCGGCAAGCATGACTGCCAGAAACGTGTGGTTACTGGCATTAGAAGTTTGTTGCATGTCCCCCTCCCTTCTTTAATCTCCTACACTCTTAGATTAAATCGAATCCCTTCAATTGCTCTACGAGATTTTTCGCATAAAACTTTCTAACGAAGTCTCTATCTAACGCATGAAGGAGGATACAAGCAAAAAGAGCCCACTGCCCAGCATGACGATAAAAGCTGCCCGTAAAAATATATTCGATAACCGGCTGTTACGATAGTTGCCCATAATGCGCGGATTATTGCCAATACTGGCAATCATCATAATCAGAGGGATTGCGGCAATAGCGTTAAACACTGCTGTAAAAATGAGGGCTTTGATGGGATTAATCCCCGCAAAATTAATCGCCAAGCCGACAAGAGTTGCCCCAATAATGACCGCATAAAAGCCAACGGCGCGTTTGAAACGGCGGTGTAAGCCTTCCTTCCATCCGATTACCTCACTAATGGCATATGAGCTTGATCCTGCCAGGACGGGTACGGCCAAGAGCCCTAAGCCGATAATACCCGTCGAAAAGATAACGCGGGCAACTAAACCTGCATTTGGAAAGCTTTGCACTAAAGGTTCGAGCGCTTTTGCAGCGTCAGATGCGCTATTGATCTCATGGATGCCACTGCCGTGCAAAACGCTACCGCACAAGACAACGATAAACCAGGCGGCAACACTTGCAATGACCATGCCAATAATATTATCCAGGCGGATATTTTTCATGAAACGCCGGGTGATGGTTGGTATTGCTGTGCCGGAAGATTTGAGGCGCTTGGTGGCAATTTCGTCTTCGACCACTTCTGAAGTGTCCCAAAAGAAAAGGTACGGCGAAATAGTGGTACCAAGCATGCCCACCAGGATAAAAAGCGTGTCATAGTCCAGGCTCAGCTGGGGCTTGACAGTAGCAATAAGCACCTCACGCCACGGTATACCTACCAGTAATACTGTGGCCGGATAGGCGAGTAACGTCAGCGCCAGCCATTTCAATATCCGTGCGTAGTTTTTGTAGCTAACCGTCAATACAAGTAAAAGAATGAGAGCAGCATAGAAGCTGGCCCACAAGGCGTACGGTAAGTTGATGAATAATTGTGAGGTGGCGGCCATAGCACCAAGATCCGCACCGATATTAATGGTGTTGGCCACTACCACAAGTGCCACTGCAAAATAAAGGACTTTTCGGCTGTAGTGGTCTTTAATAACTGCCGCCAGGCCGCGTCCGGTAACCGCTCCGATGCGAGCACATGTTTCCTGTACGGCAATCAGCAGTGGTAACATGAGCGGAAAGGCCCAAAGCAATCCAAAGCCTGTCTGGGCACCGGCTTGCGAATATGTGGCAATTCCTGAAGGGTCATCGTCGGCCGCCCCCGTGACCACACCAGGTCCCAGGATTCGTAAAATACGGTTAAAACGCCGGTGGCTCAGCGCACTCTTACCAATTTGCCACGCCAGTTTTTCGGATTGGTCTAACTCTTCTTCTATCTTGTCCGGCCATTTTTCAGCATGCATAGAGAACAGCCCTTACTTAGATCATGGCAAATATTGCGGCTGCGCCAGAAATAAGCATGACGATGGTCAGTAGCCAACCAAAGGCAGTGACACTCGGTTTATTGACCCACTCCCCCATGATTTTGCGGTTGCTGCTCATCATGACGATGAGTAGTAAAACCAACGGCGCAACAACACCGTTCGCTACGGCTGAGTAGATCAATGCCTTGATTGGATCGAGACCAATAAAGTTAATTAGTAAACCGACGAGCATTGAAATAATAATAGTGCCGTAAAAAGCGTAAGCTTGCTTTAGCTTATAGTTAAGACCTCGTCGCCACCCCAAGCTTTCGGCAAGTGCATATGAGCTTGATCCTGCCAAGACAGGGATAGCTAGCATACCGGTGCCGATAATTCCGGCGGCGAATAAATAGTAAGTGGCGTTGCCGGCGAATGGGCGTAGGGCCTCAGCTGCCTGAGAAGCGCTGGTAATACCGGTGATACCGTTGCGAAACAGTATTGCCCCACAAGCCGCAATGATGAAAAACATAACCAAATTTGAAAGCAACATGCCTGACCACACGTCTACCCGCATGGATTTCACCTCTTTGAGTGAGGTTTCACGGCGCAGCTGAAGATTCGTCTTACCCTGCTGGATCTCTTCTTCAACTTCCATTGACGTCTGCCAAAAGAAAAGGTACGGCGAAATAGTGGTACCCAAGATAGCACAGATGAGGAGTAGTTGTTCGCGGCTAAAGGTAATCGCCGGGATGAAAGCATGCTGCACCAACGCTGACCAGTTAAGATGCGCCAGTAGAGCAGAAAAAACATAAGCGAGCAAGACCATAGCAAGCCATTTAAGGTATTTAGCGTACTTAGCATAAGGAGTAAACACCTGTAGCAACAGGCTTAATATCGCAAATCCAACAACCGCTAGGTAGAAATTAACTTGTGGCGCAAGTAGCTGTACACCTTTGGCCATGGCGCCAAGGTCTGCACCGATATTAAAACTGTTGGCGACAAACAGCAGTGTGGTGCAAGCATAAAGGATTTTGCGCGGAAAGTGCAGTCGGATGTTCCCTGCCAGCCCCCGGCCGGTTACTAAACCAATACGAGCACACATTTCTTGAACGAGGGCCATCAAAGGAAATGTAAATGCGGCCATCCACAAAAGCTGGTAGCCAAACTGGGCACCGGCTTGCGAGTACGTAGCGATGCCAGACGGATCATCATCAGAGGCGCCCGTAGTAAGTCCAGGACCAAGTGTCCGCCAGTAACTGCCAGTACGCTTCACTGTTGTCACAAGTTTGTCTTTGGGCAAGGCTTGGGCAACTTTTTGGGAGGTTTCGACTGTGGCTTCAAGCATGTGGGCAGGTGCCTCCACTGCCCTGGTGATGATATCTTTGTTGTTTTGGTTTGCCATAACGGGTACTGCCTTAATAGTACCTTGCACGCTTCAGTGGCACAAGTGAGCCACGGTATCGCGTATAATGCGTCTCATGTTATGGCTCATAATTGGCAGTATTATATTGGTTGGCTTTGCGGTCGGCGGTCTTGCCGGAGCACCTTGGGTGCCTATGCGGAAAGCAGATGTTGCCAAGGTGTTGGATGATGCACTACACCACTCCAAAACGAAACATACTAATATTGTTGAACTCGGTTGTGGTGACGGGCGCTTGCTGGTTGCCGCTGCCAAGCGCGGCTTCAGCGCGGTTGGTTATGAGATCAACCCGTTGCTGTGGCTGTTCGCCTGGCTAAGGACTATCCGCTATTATCCCAGGGTACGGGTGCGTTGGGGAGATTTTTGGGGTAGTAATTGGCGTGATGCGGATGCTGTTATTACGTTTTTGGTGCCGCGCTCGATGGCAAAGCTGGAAAAAAAGGCTGCCAAAGAAATGCGCTCCGGCTCATGTCTTATCAGTTATGTGTTTCGTCTGCCCCACAAAAAACCGACTGCTAAACGCGGCAGTTGGTATGTATACGACTACTAAAAAAGGTGTCGGATGCCTTGGGTAATTGCGCTGCCCAGCCCGATAATCAACCCTACACCGGCAGTGCCGATAAAGATTCCAATAATAAAAATTGCTATGTCTTCTAATATCAAGGCGAGTGAGATTGCAACAACTGCCAGTGCCGGCAGCGTGTCCAAGCCCGAAAACGGGGGCGCAATGAAAGCAGCAAGGGTGAAAAAGATTACGATTAACCCTACTATTGAGCGGTACCAGCGCTTGCTGGCTAATGTTTGCCATCGAGGGCGCGAGAAGTGCTCAAACCATCTTATGCGGCGCACCAAAAACGGTAAGAATTTCTTCTCTGCCCGACTGCCTAGAGTGAGATTGCGCCAGCGTTTTGGTAACCATAATGTCTCACGTCCGGCCACTAATTCAATTGCGAGCAATATGACTACAATTTCAAACAAGTGAGTTACGCCGCCGGTTGGCAACGGTAGAGCGGCTGGGCTCATGAGCAGCAAAAATGCAATAGCAAAACTCTTTTCGCCAAAGACATTTTCCAGACCAGCAAGCGTTTTTTTACCCGGACTTCTTAGCCAGTGCTCTAAATGAGTGCTAAATGTATATGACACAGTTCAATAATAGTATCAGTCCTGAGTCGGTTGGAATAGTTAGCGAAGTTATTGGTAATTATTGCCTGCGTTGGTAATGAATAAATTGTGGGGGTGACTCTCGGTGAGCGAAGCTTGGCTGATACGCATAAACTGGGCCGTTTCCCATAAATCATGAATGGATTTGGCGCCGCAATAATAGAAACCTGACTGTATACCACCGCAGATTTGGTTGCATAATTCCTGGACCGATCCGCTTAATGGCACCATTCCTTCAACGCCCTCCGCCACCAAAACGGTATCAGTGTAGCTTTTACCATGATATTCATCTTCTGAGCTAACTTTTATGCCCCGTTTCATTGCCGCCACTGATCCCATGCCGCGATACTTTTTAAATATGTAATACTTATTCCCGTTTATGATGCTCTGAAAACGGTGCGGTACGTGCTTGCGTGCTACTTGTACTGCTTGCCCGGCTGATTCCTTGGTGGCGGCAAATAACCGCCCCAGCATCACACTGGAGGCGCCAGCGGCTAATGCCTTGGTGATGTCACCCGAGTAGTTGATGCCACCGTCGGCAATAACCGGCACTTTATATTTTTGTGCCACCTTAGCGACGCTGCGTATTGCAGTGATTTGGGGCACGCCCATACCAGAAATCACCCGTGTTGAGCAAATTGCGCCGGGTCCCATCCCTACTCGCAAGCCGCTAGCGCCAGCTTTAATTAATGCTTCAGCACCTTCACCGGTGGCAATATTGCCGCTGATAATCTGTACGTCATAATTTTTCTTAACATGAGTCGTAGCTTTTATAACTTGTTGGGTATGCCCGTGCGCCGAGTCGATGAGTATTACACTGGCACCGGCTTGGACTAGTGCCTTGACCCTTTCTTCATAGCCGGGACTTGAGCCGACAGCCGCCCCCACCAGCAAGCCTTTTTTGACCACCTTTGCCACTTCTGCGGTTTGATCGTCGATAGTTAGATTGCGGTGAATTATCCCCACGCCACCGGCATGTGCTAGAGCAGTCGCTAGGCGGCTTTCAGTTACTGTATCCATCGGCGAAGCAACCAGCGGAATCTCGAGTTTTATCTTCTTGGTGAGCTGAGTTCTTAGGCTGACTTGGGCACGAGAAAACCCCGCGTAGCGGGGCTTGAGTAGCACATCGTCAAATGTGTAGGCAGGCTCAATATTGTCCATGACCAATTATAGCTCGCGTTTATTATCGCTGTCAAAACGCTCTTGTTTGCGTGATGATAAGCAACTGCAGCCACCAGTCATTTACATATACTTATGAAGCCGCTAGAATACAGCTGTTATTCCGGGGTAGCTCAGCGGTAGAGCGGGTGGCTGTTAACCACTAGGTCGAAGGTTCGAATCCTTTCCCCGGAGCCATATAGAACTATCAAGACACGAAGCGAGAGTATCAAACGGTTTGTAAAGGGTTATTTGCACGGATTTACCATCCAAAAGCAGGTTCTGACCAAGCAAACCAATTAACTCTCGCTTTTCGTTTGGTTCAGCGGCTTTAAATAGCTCACTACCACGGGCGGCTATTTCCAACAGATAAGAAACTGTTACATAGTATTGCTCATCAACTTCCGAGAGCCGTGCCAATTTGCGTTCGTGTAGCTTCTGTTGCTGACGCCATTTAGCTCGCTTCTTGTCATATTCTGCTTGGGTAATACTACCGTCGCATTTGTCTTCATAAGCTGTTTCTATGCGGTTCTGAAGTTTTGCCTTTTCGGTCTGATGATATTTAACCCGTTCACGATTAAACTGGACCTTGCCGCCGTGAGCTTGCTTTAGTGTTTGTTCAAGTCTTGGCAGCTCGCTGTCAGGTATTTTGCAGTCGTTGAATAGCTGCGAAAGCAAATTGGTTAGCTCTTTTTCTTCAATCCACTCAATACCTTTGTGCTTGCCTAGCTTGTTACTTTTACCAGTACAGTGGTAGTAGGTGTAATGATGTTCGTTGCCATTCTTTTGTTTCTTGGTCTTTGGCTCCATTGTGATTGCACAACCGCATTGCTTACAGTGCATCATTCCACGGTAGGTGTGAGGTACACCCGCATACTTAATCTTTTTCTTGCCGTGACCCGCAATTACATCCTGGACCTGCCAGAACAGCTCATACGGTACGAATTGGTCGTATTGATGCGGATAGTAGGTATCAGTGGCAGCGTCATATATCTCGCCAATGTAGAAGCGATTTTTTAGTATCGTACCCCAAGTACTCCAAGGTATATCAACGCCGTGGTCTTTCTTCATCCGTGCTGAAAGCGACTTGTAGGAAAATGTGCCAGTTGCATAAAGTTCAAATGCCTTTAAAGCAACTTTTGATTTAAATGGTACTGGCGTGACAGTTTTATTCCGCTTATCAATTTCTACATTCTTGTAGCCATACGGAGCAAGCCAAGGCAGCTCGCCATCACGCAATTTAGCGTACTTGGTATTGTGGGCGTCTTCTTTTAGTCTGTTGATGTGCTGCTTGGCGAGATACACTTTTGTATCCCAGTCAGTGATGTCACGACCTACGGACCGCTTTGTTATCACAAGCCTGTCGTGAACAAAATGCAGCTCCTTATCGTATTCGGACCGCAATATGTCCATAGCGACGTGGTCAGCAAAGTTACGTGTGGCACGGTCAACACGAAAGGCAATGATTGCCTGAACATCTTTGTTCTTTTTTACAAAGTCCATCATTTCATTGAACTTTTTTCGGATGCCTTTATCGGCACTTTCGCTAAACACATATTCGTGGACTACTTCAAAGTCTTTGTCTTCTGCGTATTCACGCATCTGTGGTAGCTGTATGTCTTCTAAAGACAAGCCTTCTGTTTCTTGTTTTTTTGTTGATACTCTAGCTAATATTACTGCTTTACGCATAATTCTTACCTCCATTATACTATTACATTTGTCATCATTCAAAGAAGTCAGCGAGATAAACGGGTCGGAACTTCTTTAGCTCCGCTCGCAGTAACTCAAAAACTTCTGGTTTGGCTGTTTTGTACCGTAGTTCTTTATCTGCCTTCTTGGATAGGCGATGCAACGCATCAACACCTTTTACGCCAACAACATCCTTTAGCTCACGCATACCTGACTGCTGATTGAGCGTATACAATCCAATTGCCGATAATATCGTGGACATATGACGGTTAGGATTTTGCACAAACAGGTCAGACAATAGCTCAAGCTCATTTTCTACATCTGCACTTGCTATTTTCGGATAGCGTGAATAGTAGTCATCAAGCTGGTGTTGCAATATCTGTTGCGAATAGCTTGAAGAAAATAAGGTACGAAAACTAATGTCGTCTGGTGGCAAACGAGCGTTTTTTAACGCAGTTTTTATTGTTCTTGGGTTACCAAGACGCACTTCCATACGGAATACTTCGGGTATTTTCTTACGCTCAATATCATTAAATAGGTCAAAGGAAAGCTGTGTTATATCTTCATCATAGTGTGGCTGACCACGTTTGCCCTTAAAGTACTCGGCAACTTTGTCATAAAATGCCAGTTCGTAATGTTTTGTGTGGGTCTTATAACCGTGACCGCCGTTTGAATATTTATCTTCGCTTGTGGCTTTCCAGGCATTAACATCGCACTTGCGTATTTCACGGAGTACCTGGTTTGAGGTCATAGTATATGGCAGTGCAAAGTTCTTTGAGTAATGGACGACCTGACACTGGGCATCTTTTATTGTTTCAATACCGCCCCAGACACGAACTTTGTAGTGTGCCAAACCGTCCAAAATAAGCTGGCAGATAGGTTCAAAATCCGTTTCACTTGTTTCATCAAAATTATTACCTCGTATGAGTTTTGGTGCAGAATACTGGACACGCAAGCCTTTGCTTAAACCGCCGCCACGCAGCCCAACATACAGCGTTAGGTATGGCAAGTAGCCAAACTCTTGGGTGTCTTTTTTGAAAGGGTTACATACGGCGGTAAGGTATTTGCCACGCCCAAGGTCATAATTACTAGCACCAAGGACACGGGTAGCATTAGGCGTAAACCGTGCAGGCTCAAGCAACGCTACCTTGTTAGCTGGCAAAAGAAGCGTCACGGTATCTATCCCGACCGTCTTCATTCACTACTTCTTCATAGCGGTTAATCACAGCTTGTTCAATTAGACCGCCTAATTTAGTTGATATTGGGTAATAAACATTTAGCTGACGATTGCCGACCTGCCTAGTTGGGTATACCAATCTATAGCCGCCGTTTGGGCGGGTAACTATACCGACAGAGCCGCAATATAGACCATTGCCCAATACAAAGCTGGCAAAGCCAACAAGCCCGTCCTTTGGCTTAACGGGTGTTATCTGTACTTCGCTGACCATCATTGGAGCTACCTTTCTTCTGACGTTTATCTATTCGTATAAGCAGCTCAAATGCACGGGCAACTCGCCGCAGTTCAGCATCAGACCAAGGTTTTGCCTGGCTCTTATGCGATTTGTTTGGTGATTTGGATTGCTTACTCACACTTCCTAGTATCGGGAAGTGCTTGTCTTTAGACAGATTACAGAGGTAATTTTACGTAATTGGTATTAAACCAGAGTTTTTTATCTACAAAATCAAATAGTTTATTAACACCCGTTTTCTTTTCAACAATCCTATTTACAGCGGCAACCTTGTTATAGAGGGTCTTTTTTCGCTCTGTGTTTGATGTGGCACGAATATAGAGAAGCTCCATAATTTCGCCTTTTTCAACAGGGTGTTTTACGGGACGACCGCCCCAAAACAACTTTTTACATATAATTTCAGCGTCGCTGTCAGCCGTGAGCCTAATTGGCGTGTTAGCGAACGTAAGTACACGCTTTTTTCGGTCATAGCGTGGCTCTATAAGCCTTAGGGTGTCTGCATCACGCTCGGCGTTTTGTCCTTCAAATACCTCTACCATCCGTTCAAGCAATACAGTTTGTTTTGCTTGTTCTACAGATGATGCAGGCGGAGTGATATTTTCCATCCAGGTAGTATCTTCAAGAAGCTCGTTGCGATATGGCTCAACAACAGGAAGAGTTGGTAGAGTTGGTGTAATTTTGGGGATAAGCGAGCTAAAGTCAAACTTACCGACAGACTTATTAACCATTTCGCCAATTTTGGTCATCTCTTTGATGTGTGGGGCTAATCTTTCGATTGCTTCCTTCGCTCTAGCGTCAGTAGCTTCCATCAACTTCTTTTGAGCAGGCGTAAGGCTGGCGAGGTCTTGCTTTTTGAGCTTGCTCCATTCGTCAACTGATAAACCACCTCTGTACTTTGAAGTGTCAATAACAGCTATCGGTTCTTCGTCTAGGTTGTATTTAACAGGCTTGTTCGTGGCGTCAACAGTTTTGCCAACAGCATCAAGGTCCAAATCTACCTTTGGCTTTTCATCGGGTTGGTCGTTAGTCTGTTGCTTATCGTCTTTCATTACATCTTCCCAAATAACAACTGTCGCAAGCTGTTACATATCTGTATAATAATGTTATCAAGAGTGAGTAAATATGTCACAAGAACCATTGCAAGAATTACTAACCTTAAAGCAAGCCAGCGAACTGTTAAAAGTTCATCCCAACACACTTCGTGCTTGGGACAAAAAGGGCATTTTGAGAGCAGTACGCATTGGCGAGCGTGGCTTACGCCGTTACAAACGTGAAGATTTAGTGAAATTTATGGAACACAAATAGAAAGGAGTAAATATGATTGTAATAACAGGAGCAAGTGATGGTTTGGGCTTACAACTTGCGAAGCTATACCAAGAGGCTGGCAAAAAAGTAGCCAACATATCACGAAACGAAAGCAAGTATGCCGACATAAACATTACGCTGTCACTTCGTGAAGGCACTGAGATAGAAAAAGCTGCTAGCAAGGTAGCTGAGATTGATGAGCCGATTGAAGCGATTGTTTACTGTGCTGGTGTACTTTCAATTCAACCACTTGGCGAAATTACAGAAGACGAAATAAAACGTTTAATGTCTACCAATGTAAAATCGCAGATACTTCTTACCTCAAAGTTAGTAGACCGAATTAAAAAAGATAGGACCGACATTGTTTGTGTTTCATCTACCGTCGGCACAAAAGGATATGTAGAGCAAGCAGTTTACGGTGCGTCAAAATGGGCAGTGCGAGGTTTCGCAGCCAACCTACAAGCCGAGTTTAAGGATTTACCAAACCGTGTAATTAGCTTTTGTCCTGGTGGCTTCAAGAGCAAGCTATTTGAAAAGGCTACTGGCGACGACAATACAACTAGCGAGGGCGAATGGATGCGACCAGAAGATGTGGCTTTGTTTATAAAGCAGATACTAGACTTGCCGAAAAATATGGAAGTAAGCGAAGTGATTGTTAACAGAAAGACAAGCAAGGAATTGTAACCGTGACAGCCGAAGATGTACAAAATATCTATACTTGGTTATCTGAAAACGGCATTAGCATTTGGGTTGACGGCGGCTGGTGTGTTGATGCACTGCTGGGTAAGCAAACTAGGGAGCATCCTGACTTAGACATTGCTGTACACCGAAACGACAATGCGAAGCTACGCACACTACTTCAAAGCAATGGCTACAAAGAAGAAAGTCGGAATGATAGTTCCGAATGGATGTACGTTATGAAAAATGAAGAAGGCAAACAGATTGATGTACACGCATTTGCATATGACGATGACGGTAAGAATATCTACGGTATTGAGTACCCTTACGGTTCACTTACTGGTAAAGGCACACTAAATGGGCAAGAAGTAAACTGCATAGACCCTCAGTGGATGTTTAAGTTCAAAACAGCTTACGAGCCGAAAGAAAAAGATTTACGGGATGTGCAAGCACTTGCTGATAAATTTGGCTTTGAATTACCTGCTGCATATAGTGAGGCAAACAAATGAAAACAATAGTCATTGGCTCACTAAACACTGACCTGGTTGCGACGGGTATTAAGCAATTCCCAAAGCCTGGTGAACACGTTTATGGCAAGGAATTGCTCATTGGACCGGGCGGTAAGTCACGCAACATTGCCGATATGTTGGCTAATCTAGCACCTAAAGACAGTGTAGCTATGGTTGGTCGCACCGTTAAAGACCCTTACGGATTGTGGCGACAACCAATGGACGCATTAGCCAAAGTTGGCGTTAATACTGATTATGTAAATGTGCTTGAATACGAGGCAGTAAACAAGCTGCCAGGTATTGCCTTAATCCCAGTTGACCAGCAAGGTAACAATCAAATTTTTGTATTACCTGGCGTGAGTGACGACTTTAGCACAGAAGATATTGATGCTGCTGCTGAGTTATTTAAAAAGGTCGCAGGGAATAACGGCACATTGGTTCTAACTCTAGAGTGTCCGCTAGGAACAGCTACCTACGCTGTTCAGCAAGCCAATAAGCACGGCTTAAAAGTAATGTTTGACCCAGGTGGCATTGAGGTTGATACGGATTTGAATGAGCTAATATCTGCTGGTATCTACCTGATAAAACCAAATGAACACGAAGCCAAAATGCTAACTGGTGTTGAGGTTACTGATTTTGATACGGCAAAACAGGCTGCCGAAAAGCTGCAAGAGCAAGGTGTTGCTTATGTTCTTATAACGGCAGGCGTGAATGGTGCTTATTTGTTCAGCCAAGACGCACAAGCTCATATACCGATACCAGAGGTTGAAGATGGCGATGATAAAGACGAAACAGGTTGTGGTGACCAAACAATGGCTGCTTTGTGTGCCTTGTTGCAAGACGGCAAGAGCATTAAAGTGGCGGCTGAACTAGCCATCTTAGCTGGTACATTACAGTTCCATAAAACAGGCATTCAGCCAGTCACAAAAGAAGAAATGAAATTGTGAAAGCGAAGTATGTAAAACCAATAGCTGATAGCGAGGACGCATATGCTAGGCTAAAGCCTATAACAGATGCTGCACAGGCTGGTGCATTAGAACCGTGGAGTCCGTCTGTAATTGATTTGCTTGCACGATACAAGGTAAATGTTCAGCGACTTGAAGATGTTAAGGCACAGGCAAACCTGTCGTTTCCAACATCAATTAAAGACCATCGGTCAATGGCTATTGGTTTCAGATATGCCAAAGAAGATGGTAGTTTTGCCGAAGATTTGTTCGTATTCGTTGAAGATGTTGGATTGACCTGTTACTACCGTGGCTCACAAGAAGAAGCATTGCCCGAATATAAGGGCAGTCATCACGCTAAGATTGTGCTTACTGAGCTGCTTCCTGATTTTCAGCGAGATATGGCTAATATGCAGCAGCAAATCAACGATATTAAGGCTCAACCTACTCCAAGAGTAAATACTCACAATGTTGAGATAATTACGGATGAAGAATTTGCTAGGCAAAAGCAAGCGATATTGGCAAAACACGCACAAGCAGCTCGCTCATTTCAAATTCGTTTTAGCGGTTCATCGGCAGCACAAGCAGCAGGACACGCTGTTAAGATTGAAGCAGACCGAGAAGTTGCCGACCTTGTAGCAAAGAAAAAGAACAGCGATAGATTTTATGAACTTGAACAAATGGATGTAAGGGATGCCTTTGATAAAGAATACAAGGATAAGCAGAGCGACCTTGGACGACGCAATATGCTCACTTCGGGATTTGGTCAGCAAGAATTAGAGGAAATACGGGAAAGACAAACACGGGAGCTTGAAAAGTTAGCGTTGAAATACGGAAAACCAAAAGGAAGTTAGGCTAATATCGCAGCCGAAAAACGCTTGGTATTTTTGCAGCCGTAAAAATTCGGCATTTAGACGGTGGAGTACCTACAACAGATGTGAAGGGCGACTACCCCCCTAGTCGTTGAGGTGTGCAACAGCGTAATCTGCTTCCGCTGCCGTAAATTGACCACCGTGTTCAGATACTAGCTGGTCACGAATACCAGCTGGCGAGAGATGTAAATCGTTTTGGTAGGTTTTTGCTTGGGCAAGAGCGTTGGCATTCCAGTCAGCTTTAACATTATCTACTGCGTATTGTGCTGCTTCGGGCTTAAATTTACCGCCATACTCTGATACCAGTTGGTCATATAGACCTTTCTTTGACAGGTGTAGTTGATTGGCATATGTATCAGCTTGGGCTAATGCCGATTTATATTCAGCTGGTACTTTAGGTTCTTCTTTTGTAGCTGTCTTACTTTCAGCAGTTTGGGTAGTCTGGCTATCTGTTGGGGTACTACTGGTTGATTTATTCGTATCAGTACCGCCGCCAGCAGCACCGCCAATGATTGCCAAAAGAACAATCACGCCAATAACAGTCAAGATTTTATGCCTTCCAAACCAATTACCTTGCTTTTTATCTGCCATTTCAAAACCTTTCATTACATTTTAAGTTGATAACATTGTATACCATTTGCTGACATTTGTCAGTGGTTACTTACAATTGTAATCAATACGCTAAAGATGTGAAAGCATCATCTGTTGACCAAATCTACACCGAACTGGGTAAGCGTATTGTAAAAGCTCGCAACTCTAAGGGTATGAGCCAAGAAAAGCTGGCAACTAACAGCGGAATTGACCGCTCACATATGGGCTTTATTGAGCAAGGTCGTCGCAAACCAACATTATCAACGCTCTTTAAGATTGCTAAATCGCTAGATATTTCGCTGGAACAACTGTTTAAGGGGCTATAAGTTAGTCCACTAAACAGTAGCACCAGCCAACAAACTGCCCCGTAACCTTAGTCGTTTAGCCAAATCTTTGAGGTAACCGCCATCAACTTGATACTCAAAAGACAGGTTGCTGATTGAGTTGTGTAGGGGGAGCCATGAGTCTGTTTGAAACCCTTGCGGTTCCGGGCAGACTCATTTTTCTGAGAAGAATCCGGTTCTTCGACTCGACAGCTTTGGCTGGCGAAAGTCGAAGGTGCGGACGCCAAGATGTTGCCCGCAGGAGCTAGCTTCGAGGACAACTTCTGCGGACGATGTCATCCTTTCCCCGGAGCCAAGGTTAGAACTAAAAATAACGTAGGTGAATGCCTTTGTTATTTATTTTGGGTAATCAGAAAATATAAAGATAGAACTGGTAACTTACGATTCAAGTATCTCTTTAAGTTTCTTGATGTATTTCTTTTCCCAGAACTTCAGAGCCAGCTTGCCAATAAAAAAGTTTGCGACAGGACGGTAATATTTGTTTGTAATTGCCATCGTGTTTTTATAGTCAAAAATCGTGCCTTCTTCAGTTTCTTCAAGTCGTACCGTTTCGTCTTCTATGCCCACTGAAGATGTATTGATTGAGTGAAAACCATTCGGTGGATCAAGGTCGGTTTCCATACTAACTTTATAAGATTTAATGAACCTGGACGGCTTAGTCCTGGCTCTAATCTTCAAGTGATTGCCGTTTTTCTCTAATACTTTTATTGATTTCGCTACATCGGGGAACAGCTTAATACTCCCTTCAAAATCTGATATCACTTCGTATACTTCATCTTTGGGGGCTTTGATCAAGTATTTTCCACGCAAGGTAACTGTCTTCATACTTTCAATAATATCAAGATACCACCTGATGGTGTGAGGTCGTTTATATATTAATAACTCATCGTACAATTTCTCTTGATCATAGCTATAACTTCGTCTAGCGTGGAGAGTCAAGCATGAGAACTTTGAAAGGAGTACTTCTTGTCTTGCTATACTAAGATCATGCAGAAAATAGCTACGCGAGTGTTTATTTATTCATCAGTTGCCTTTGGTATTCTGGGAATTTTAGCTGTATTAACAGGATCAGGTCCAGATAAGCCGGACTCGGCTCTTAGTGAAACGCTCATAAAACTTTTATTCGTAGCTGGTTTTATTATATTGCCCTCGTTTGCCCTAAGCGTTGCTGGCAAGTACCTAAACGGCAAATCTTAATTAATATGCATAGTTTTAAGATGGCAGATTGAGCCGCTTAGAAATAAAATAGCAGAGGTCAAGAGCTTCTGTTCTCTTTTTAGGTTATACTTACTGCACCATGCATCGGATTAGTCCTTATTTACCGTTGCCTAGTAATCTAACTGTCGGTAGTTCAAATATTCACGGGGTTGGGCTTTTCGCAACACAAGACATTGAACCTGGAACTGATCTAGGCATTTCTCACATTTTTAATGCTGACCATGAAGATGGTCTGATAAGAACGCCGCTGGGCGGTTTCGTCAATCATTCTGATGACCCAAATTGCGAATACAAAGATAACGGCAACAATTTAAGATTAATAGCTGTCAAGAAAATGAGTAAAGGCGAGGAAGTAACCGTGAGCTATCGCGGTTGGTATGACGACAAAGTACTAGACAACTACATATAAAAGGATATCTTTGAACTTCCTGTATTCAGAGGTTATTGACTTACTTCTACTCAGTGCAAGTCACTTGCTAGGATGTCGAAGGAGTGGGTGTAGCGGTGGGGCCGGATTTGTTTGGCATAAATAGAGCTACAAACAGCGTTATCCACCAAAATGGTAAACTCAGGATGAAGAACAAGAGAAAACTATAACCCTTGCCTTTGGCAATCATAGCCGGCCAGAAAGCGAGTATTAGCCAAAAAACTGCGATCATAAACCACCAAATTGCCCCTAACGTTACGCCTAAAATTGTCGTTGCGAACATTATGAACTCCTTATTTTAATCTAAGTCTAATTATCTGCCTAAAAATAATCCCGGTCAACTTGCTCTTCAAGTGTGAAGATTTAAAGTATCCGCATTTGAGGAGCAATTCTCCGTTCTTCTTATTTTGATTTAGATTGTTTGTTAAGTACCCATTGTACTGAGGGGCTTATCGGCTTGTCTGTGCGGTGAATGCAACCGATCCAGCAGCAAGGCCGTCGTTTCCCTTCTTGCAGCTCGGTAACAGTCCGCTTGATATGATTTTTTCTTGTCTCCGATTGTTTGACGGTAATATTCCAACAAATCCACTCATTGCGGGCCAGTGGTGTAAGACTCTCCCAGGCTGCTTCTGCTGCTGGCTTGGATGCAAGAGCTTTCCTTAAGTCTGTCGGCATTTTATGTACTGTACCGTCGAGTGCGGTTGTCTTAGGCATAAATTTATCTTAACGCGGTTAATATTTTTATCAAGCAAGTATCTCAATGTGGACTGCCTTAAAAGATGAAGACTAGAAATTTTATATGATTGATGGCACAATGCTTCTGGCCACAGCCTATTCAAGGAGAGGTACCCAAGAGGCTGAAGGGGACGGTTTGCTAAATCGTTAGGGGGGAGCAATCTCCCGCGAGGGTTCGAATCCCTCCCTCTCCGCCAAATTTATGTGCCCACCATTGGTGGGCTATTAAATTTGGCTAAGGAAAGCAAGCCAACTGCTTGGCTTGCGTGGGATTCGAACAGGCGGAGCGATGTCGAGTCATTTTAGCGAGACCGCGAGCCGGGCTCGACAGCCAAAAGCGAGGAGCTTTTGGACTGGTGAGTCGAATATCCCTCCCTCTCCGCCAAATTTATGTGCCCACTTTTAAAGCGGGTTTTCAAATTGGTTGTAAGGTGGAGGAGAACGTCCGCTATACTTCCTTCTCCCTAGAAGAAAACAATTGTCGGTGAAAAGAGGTTGTAAAGTAACGTGCTTATGATAGCCTAGAGGTATATACAATTAAATACAAAAACTATGCCAGCTAAAAAACAAACCAGGAAACTTTCTGCCAAGAAAAGTACATTTAGTAAATTTAAGGATTCGTCACGTTTTAAATGGAGTAAATTAGCGCTGATTAGCGTCATTTTTGGCGTGGCGGGTTACCTAATCATTAAGAGTTTTGCCGCCACAGGGCTACCCAAGAATGCGCTTGTCAGCCGATTCTGCGGCACTTGGCTGCTTCAACAGGTTGATAGTGCGCCATCAGCAAATCTTACGAATAATATTAAGCATGGTCTTGATTATCAAGATATGCGAGGCCTAAGCTTGCGTACTAATTGGAAGACAATTGATAACAACGGTGCGCTTAACCCGGCTGTCTTAGATGCCGGCAAAAGTATCATAGCCGGTTATCCTGGCCAATCTTACAGTATTCGGGTGATCGCCGGCAGTAAATCCCCGGATCGATTATTCTCGCAGCCAGATATGTATTTGTATCATAAGGATGATGGTAAACCGGTGCCTCTGCCGTACAATCCAAACAGTGCGACGTTTGCGCCAAATACTGGATTTGAGCGTGAGTACACGAAGTTAGTCGATAATATAATTAACTATGCGGCGGCAAATAACATCAAGTTAGTTCATATGCCCTGGTACGGTCGGGATTGGGCCGAGATTAATTATCACCCTGAGCTATGGGATGAACCGAATTTTACACCTGATAAGTGGGTCGAAGGCCACAAGCGTTTGGCTGATATCGTCTACAACAAAGTCAAAAACTATCCTGATATCTCCGTCGAATTTCCGGCTTCCGGCTGGAACAATCTTGTTAAAGACAACACCAGTCCTTACAATATTGGTCCGACAGTTACAAATGAAGTGATTGGTTATCTCGTTAATCCGATCGTACACCCACTCTGGGCCAATTACAGCGGCCGTCTGTTTATCCAGGGTAATGGGTATGGGGTTCATAGTGGCCTCAACGGTGCTTCCTCGCCAACGACTCGGGAAGCTTACCGGGGTATGCAAATGTTTGATCAGACGAATAGATACAGTACTCTGTGGACACAGCTCTATGATAATTTGGATAATGGATCCCTATATGGTACGTATTTGGAAGTGTATACGGAGAGTTTTGGATATGATAATACCAACCAGGAAAACTTGCAAAAAGAGATTTCTGATTTTCATAATAGAAACTGCGTAGCGGCACCAACCGATAATTCCGCGCCACAAGTAAGCGTTGCTAATCCAAAGGATGGTACGGATGTTACAGATCCTACTACAATAGATGTATCTGCGAGCGATGATATAGGTGTCACCAAGGTTGAAATGTATGCGGATGGCAGTCTGCTGGCATCTGATACGACCGCGCCATATAGTCATTCATGGCCTACCTCTGGAATTAGCGCAGGCAGCCATAATCTCTATGCAAAAGCCTATGACGCTTCAGGTAAAGTCAGCACGTCGACTTCCGTCAATGTAACAAAACCCAGCCCAAACAAACCGCCATCGCTATCGTTTAGCAGCCCGACAGGTGGCGCGACTTATACCGCGCCAGCATCGATTACCTTTAATGCCTCAGCCAGTGACAGTGACGGACAAGTTACAAAAGTTGAGTTTTATAGTGACGCGATCAAAATCGGAGAAGCTACGAGTGCTCCATACAACTTTACCTGGCAAGCTGTCGCTGCAGGAACGTATAACTTCAGTGCCAGGGCTTATGATGATAAAGGCGCCGTAACAGTAATTGCACCAGTAACCGTGACGGTGAACGCCCAGACTGTCAGTGTTCCTTCGCCAACTGATTTAGCCTTGTCGCTAAGCTGGGACTGGGGACGGTTTCAGGTTTATATGAATACTACATGGGCAGCTCCTTCAGACAGTAGCAACGTGGGCGGCTACAAAGTGCAGGTTTTAGCTCGTGGGGCACCAAAAGAGTCTGCCACTCTGGGTGCCAGTGCAAATTCGTATAAAATTTATAATCTGACCAGTGGCGCGAATTACCAAGTACAGGTTAGTTCTGTCGGCTTGGATGGCGTGAGTGCTTCAACTCCACCAACCGAGAAATCAGCCACTCTATACTGCTTCTTAGTCTGCTTGCTCAAGTAGGTTGTTGCTCCCTGACAGTTTTCACTCAAAATGCCCTATCTGTTACCATACCATTATGCATAAGCTTCTAGCGGTTTGGCGTGCCTATGTGCGCGGTGGTTTGCCTGTCCAACCCACAATCGGCCAACTCCGAAAGCTTCAGTTCATCAATACCGTAGTGTTAATTGGTATTATCGTTTGTTTACCTTTTGGACTGAACGATATAGGCCACTACCTTCTTGTGGGTAGCATTGAGCTTTTTGCTGGTTTATTGTTCCTGATAGCTGGGCTAAGTTTACATCTTTTGCGTCGGCCCCGATTAGCTATTAACATTATTATTTTGGCTATTTTTATGTTGTCGGTAATGTTATTTATAACCGCTGGCGGCGACGGCGCCGGTATATTATGGTTACCTATATTTTCTCCTCTACTATTCTTCCTAGAAGATTGGAAAGTCAGTATCGGGTGGGTTAGTTTGTTAATCCTAACCATTAGCAGTTTGTATTTTAGCGGACACGCTGATAAACGATACAACGCTGTTATGTACCAACACGCAGTCTATGCAATTGTGGCCATTTCGATCGTGGTGTTCTTCTATCAGGAGATTAACCGCCAAGCTGAAGTCATCAATGAAAGAGCCAAACGTGAATTGGCAGAAAAAAACGAAAAACTTAACCAAGTTAACCAAGAGTTGGCAGTAGCTAAATCTGATGTTGAAAAACAGGTAGTTGAACGCACGCAATCATTTATAAAAGAACACGCGCGGTTAGACGCATCGGTCGGCAGCTTGCCTGTCGGTTTTATTCTTACTGACGGGGGACTTTTTATTGCCAATATTAACGCCGAAGCAAAACGAATTTTAGGCGAAAATGTTAACTTCGCCGAAGTGTTGCGCGGCGACTTACACTTAGAAAAACCGATCAAAACCGCTATCGACAATAAACGACGGGTTGATATTGATGAAGCGAGGTATCGAGGATTATTTTTACAGATAACGGTTGCACCTATTATCTTTAATAAAGACAAAGAAGTGATTGGTGCGATCGTGTTGTTGCAGGATGTTACTGAAAGGCGCCAGATTGCCCGTTCTCGCGATGAATTCTTCTTGGTAGCCAGTCATGAGTTGCGTACACCACTGACCATTGTGGAGGGCAATATTTCTATGGTAAAGGACCATTTCTTAGACGAGCTGAAAAATGTTGAGCTGAGCCATATGATAAATAACGCCTACGATTCTACTAATCGCCTTATCGATATTGTCAATCAGCTATTACAAGTATCTTCATTGGAGCTGGGACAAATAGAATTACACCAACAGCCGACCGATATAGCGGCGGTATGCCAAATAGTGCTAGACCAATATGCGGACAGTGCTAAATCTAAGGGGGTTCAGCTCCTACTCCATCCGGATACCCAATCATCACTTATGGCTTTGACGGATGATGAACACCTCCAGCAAATACTAGGCAGTCTTGTTGATAATGCAATACGGAATACTGACCAAGGAAGCGTAGAGATTGCTACACGCCGCTATGATGACCACATAGAAATATTGGTGCGTGATACTGGTAAAGGTATTCCCGAGGAGTTACAGAAGCAGCTGTTCCATAAATTTAACCAAGCAAGTCAGGATATCCTTACACGAGAGACAGGGCAGATTGGATTGAGCCTGTATCTTGCGCGTCTGTTAGCCGAAAAGATGGGCGCAAAATTGTATTTGCGCGAATCGACTCCTAACAAAGGTTCGGTGTTCGTTATTGAATTATTACCAGTTTAGAAATAGCTACTGACGCATACAGTTGTTCGTTATAAGGCACGGGTGGCCATAGAAGCCTCGCCTGTCAAGTGATGACTCAAGTGAAACAAAGCTGGGTCTATAGAAGCGACATACCTGCAAGTTTGTGGTACAATTAGGTTGTAGAGGGAGCCGTATATGACACAAGGCCTTGCAGTGCCCGCACAGTTATTGGTTCGCGATCAGGGTGGTGCATGCTTGTCTGGCTTCAAATGGCCAAAACAACTTGTTGTTCATTCGTCTCATATTGCCGTACAAAACTTGTACGGTGTTTTTATTTCTTGTATATTATCCTGCCTATTGGTGGCATTTCAGACAAAAGTACATTTAATCGAACAATAAAGGAGGACACGCAGTAAGCCATATATATTGACTCATTCTATGGAAAGTTGAAAAATCTAAAATTTACAGAAATAACTACGGAGGTGCATCATGGCACAAACAGCAGTACAGGTAGGACAGGAAAATTGGTGGATTTGGCTTGCTGAGGGTGTGTTGGCGGTACTTTTTGGTATTGCAGCCCTTTTCTGGCCTGGCTTGACACTGGTAACGCTCGTCTATTTGTTTAGCGCGTTCGTGCTGGTGTGGGGTTTAGCAGAAATTCTGAGAGGTATTACTAGTATCCCGCATCGTGGTACGTGGTGGCTTACCATGTTGTTCGGCTTATTCGGACTGGGTGTAGGGGTATATCTCGTACGCCATCCAGGCGTGAGCTTCGGTACGCTCGTACTATTAATTGGCTTCACATTAATAGTACGTGGTGTTGTTGACATTGTCAGTATCTTTGTGGAGGATTCCACTAGCACGTCAAAGACAATGAGTGTAATCGTGGGACTTGCAGCGGTACTGGCAGGAATTGTCATTTTGCGGCAGCCTATTTCAGGTGGCGTAGCTTTTGTATGGGTCTTAGGACTCTACTCTTTGATCTCTGGTCCACTGGTTATCGCCTTGTCTCTTGATCTTAAAAAGGAACTCGAGGGCGGTAGCAGACGCTAAACAAAAATCCAGCTAAGATTGAAAGCCGGCTCTTTGCAAGCTGGCTTTTCAGTTATGTACAATCACCGTAGTGCCTTCGGTGGCCCAGCCATATAACCAGGCAGCCTCTGAATTGGTAATGCCCACACAGCCGTGCGAGCTATTGATATTGCCGAAATAACTGGCGGGCCGCCAGTAGTTACCGTGAATTGCGTAGTCGGCGTAGAAATAGTTTACCCATTCTACATTTGGCTGAAAGTACCGACTGCCATCCGCGTTAAAACCACGCATGTCCTGCTTGCGAACTTTTCGGTAGATTTTGAATGTACCCAACACAGTCGGCGTCTGCGGTGCTCCGGCGGTCACCGGCATTGTCTTTACGGGATTAGTTTGTTCGTAGGCATATAAACGTTTGGTAGTAGTGTCAATAATGATCCATTTGCCTTGCGGCTGAGCAACGACAGTGGAAAAATTACGGAATTTTACCGGTAGGGCTATGTCGAGTCCTTTGGCATCGAGTAATTTGGTAGCAACTGAGGCCGCTGCTTCTTCACGGTTAATGAGTTCCACGCCATTTTTGCCAGGGATAAGGACCTGGCTGCCCATGGATGGCGGAGTGATAACTTGGCTTTGCGGAACTTGCATGTAAGTACGGCTGGCTCCTGACATAAACTCAGCTATTTTGCCGCTGTTCACGGTGACATCTACGGTCTGCTCCTGAGGTACGGGCGTGAGTTCCAGCCACGAGCCGATGTCAGTGCGTTTTGGCGACAAAACATTATCACCAAGTGTAAAGGCAATTTTTTGGCTTAGTACAGTCTCAAGTTTCGCTTGTACTGGCTTTAGTATATCTTTGCTAAGTGGTGCGGTGAGCGGCTGCATATTCATGTTTAGGACAGAGGATTGAAGATGGGCAGCAGAGGATTTGAGTAAGTCGGCACTTAATGTATATCCCTCCCCTGTTTGGTCAGGAGATATTTCTACATTCCCATTAGCCACTTTGATCTCGGCATTGTGTGGTGGTTTCGTGGTAACTGTTAGGCTCTGATGAATGAACTGATTAAACTTTGTCTCATTAATGCGTAAACTAATTGGTAAAAAGTAATGCTTTCGCCAATTAAAGCGGATAAACGGGTTAATAGGAAGACGCAAAGCTGTGGCCTTTGTAATGGTTTGACTCGCATCAACTTCGAGTCCAGCATCAGCTAAGCGAAAGTTTTTCAGGGTGTTATCGGGCCAGCGTACTGTCCATTGGTAGTGGTTGGCAGCCTCTGAGAGAAGCTGATGATCCTTGGGGGTGCCGTTTATCGGGATACCGGCTGCACTCACCCGAATGAGTGAAATATCAGCTAGGTATAACCATGCAACACTGCCGATTATTAAAAAAGCGATCACTGCTCCAAAGAACAGTAGGCGCCGGTGTTGCCCAAAGGCATTATGCCATCGGCTACGACTAACCTTTACACCCTTATTATCTTTACCACCATTTAGGGCCGTATGGCTCATGTTTCTTTTGCTACGTTTACTACGGGTTAGTATAACGGGGGAAGAAGCATTTTGTAAACGGAACAGTACTTATTAGTAAACAAATACCTTACAAAAAGAGGTCATGCCACAGCTGAGCTGATGGTATGTAGTGTTGAGGATTTTGAGCTAAGTCATTTCTTAGCCATACTTTGGATACCCAGCTGACTTCTGATACTTCACTAGGCTGTAGTTGGAAGTCATGTATAGGTTGGTCGGTGAAACCTTTAAACCAAACGGTGTAGCGTTTTGCACCGTTTGGGTGGTCGACAGGACTGCGGTGTACTTCTGCGAGTAGCACTTTCTCCATTCCCAATTCCTCGCTTAGTTCTCGGTAAGCATTTTGTAGGAAAGTTTCGTGATGGGAAACGGTTCCTGTTGCGGCCGGCCCCCAGAGACCGGGATGTGGCTGTTTGGTTATATGTCTTTTTGCAAGTAGCACTTCACCTTGGCTATTTTCGAGCCAAATAGCTGTGGAGCGAAAACGATCGCTGGTTTCTAGTTGGTGACGTGGCTTGTACCCCAGGATATCATCATGCTCATCCACTAAAACCGTGAGTTCATTTTTCATAAATAATTACCTGTTTTGCTTCACCGCTGCGGCCATACGTCGCTCAGCGTCCCGTTGTTTTAGCGTGTGTCTTCTATCGACTTGTTTCTTCCCTTTTGCAAGGGCTACTTTCAGCTTGATATAGCGCGATTTAACCAACAACTCCAAAGGAATAATAGTAAGACCTTGCTGTTTGCCGGCGACCATTTTTTGAATCTCACTTTTTTTAGCCAACAATTTGCGGCTTCGTGTTTGGGTGGATTCACTAATAGGTATTCCAGCTGACCCGCTGATTGTTGCATTCACCAACCAGAGTTCACCGTCCTTGACGGTAACATGGGCACCACGTAAACTGCCGTGTCCCTGCCGCAACGACTTAGTCTCCGCACCACTCAATTGCAGGCCGGCAATCCACGTGTCCTGTAAGCTGTAATCACGTCGAGCTTGTCGGTTTGATATTATTCCGGTTTTCGTTTGCTTCATGGCTAGTATTTAAACTTATTGGCACCTGGTCGGCAATATTATCACCTTAGTTGGCTCCATAACGATTCGGATATTGTTGAGCCTGGACTTCGCTTTTGACTGTGTCCCATATAGAAGGGTCATTAAACCGGATCTTGCGCCAATACCACCACTCAGCTCCCCAGAGGTCGATTGTCTTCATGCCTGTCGCTCGGGCGTATTCCAGGCGGTCTTTTAGTCGTTTTGCGTTGAGGGACTTATCCTGCTCGGCAAGACTTGCCTGCTTAATGCTAGTCGGTGGCCATGGTTCTGTCTGCATTTCATGTACAATCATGTCGCGGCCAGTCAGCAGTTCCCCGGCACCAGCCAGGAAACCATAAAACCACGCTGGAAATGGGTATTCAACATATCGTTTGGTAATAGTTTTGTCCCATACCCGTTTGTAGACAGATACGCCATAGAAGTCAGGCCGCGGTTGGCCGATTGGTAAACCAACGGCATTATTACTGCGGCTGATCATAACCGGATGCTGGGGGTCAAGTTGCTTCACCAAGTTAAATTCCTCAATAAGCCGCTGACGACTAAAGTCTGTACACTCACCGAAGACGCGCAGGAAATATTCATTTTCAAGTTGGTAACTTTGCAGCGCCGGATTATTCTTATACCGTTCTACTACAGCAGTCATAAACTTGGTTAATTGGGGGTACCACTGTGCTTTTGTTTGGCCTAAAGCCCAAGCCGGCATGTGACATTCGGGCCAACGAGGTTGCCGCAACCCAACTGCAAGGCTGACTTTGGAATTGCTGGCCGCTGCTTTCTCAAACTGCCAATCCAGCTCGCTGAAGTTATAAGTACCCGGTTCTGATTCAATATGATCCCAGTAACTCACCAAACGAAAGCGCCGGATGCCCATATCATCCACCAAGGCTTGCATGGTAGCTTGAGGGTTTAGGCCAAATGAACGGGCGTAATCGGCAATGAATGTAACTCCCCAGTTTAGTGGTTCATTCTCATGACGGACCATATACCATCTGGCAATAGCGTACATGCCACCGGTCCATGTAATAAGCCCGGCCAGTATAACAAGAAGGATTTTTTGGCCCAGACGGCGCTCTTTCCACCAAAAAAGTGGCTTTTCAAATCGTAGTTTATGAAGCAACCGCGTACGCAGGCGTTTTTCCTGCAACCCATATTCAGGTGTCGGTTGTTTGCGATGTGAATGCGTTTTTACCTTACTCATTTATAATAGGAATAGATTCGTACTACTATGTCTGATCAATTAAGCTTAAGTTTAGTTATACCAGTTTATAACGAGGAACACCACCTAAGGGCTTGTTTGGAAGCAATAGGTGCCCAAACAATTATGCCGGATGAAGTGTTGCTCGTAGATAATAATTCCTGCGACAACAGCATGGCCATCGCTAAGCAGTACCCGTTTGTGCGCATATTGCGAGAGCCGACTCAGGGTGTGGCCTATGCCCGCAACCGGGGTTTTAATGCCGCAAAGGGCGCGATAATTGGTCGAATAGACGCAGATAGCATCCTACCGCCCGAATGGTGTGGCGTGGTCAAAAATACTTTTGCCGATCCCAAGGTAGCGGCTGCTACAGGACCGACCTATTGGTATGACATGCCCTTCTCGCCACAGAATTACCGTTTGGACCATTTTTTACGGACGACGATATCCAAACTGCCGGAGGATTTTCCCTGGCTTTTCGGTACCAATATGGCTATTCGCCGTTCGGCTTGGCAGCAAATACGCGGTGAGCTCTGTAGTGACAAGCGCATTTTTGAAGATTTAGATATCGCAATTCATCTGCACCGCCACCATCTTCGCATATTGTATAACCGGGATATGCGAGCTGGTATGTCCTCGCGACGATATGATGATTCGCCGCGCAACTTTATCAACTATATGAAGTCATATAAGATGTCCTACCGCCTTCATGATATGCGTCCTTTGGGAAGCGCGATGGCGAGTGCTATCTACTCAATTGGCTATGTGGTGCTTTGGCCTTTGCGGCAATCATATGATGACCGCACTGGCACCCGATCAGTCCGTCATTTGCTGCGAGGACGGAATGCGCCGCGGAAAAACCCTATGCACTAGGTTCAATTTGCTGCTGAGCTCTGGCCAGATGCATTGGTAGTGATTTGACAACTACCCCATAGTCCCAGCTTTTCTTGTCGTGCTTCCTGTTCGTACAGCTTAAAAGTGTCCTTTTGTTCAAACGGGAAATATATGTAGGCAAACCCGTACCCCTGTTTAATTATCTCAGCGTTAACGAGAGCACCATTTGGCAGATACGCATAACGCAAGAGGCGATTGTAGCGATCTCGATTTGTGTTTTGTGGATCGGCTTCCAGTCTGACCGGGTTATTGCCGATAAGTTTCTTGGTAAAATCGGCGGCAATCTGCCCATAGCACTGGACATTTTTACGAGGGTCATGCGTCTCAGGAGTGTCAACGCCAATAAATCGCACTTTCTCCTCTTTTCCGTCCATGTCCACCGCAATGGTGTCGCCGTCGTAAAAAGTGGTGACACGATAGTAACCCGGAGGAACGGGTTTATCAGTAGCATCACTAGGGTCGTTACTTTCGTTGGTTGGAGAACTCGGCGACGAGGATGGATGTATCGTTTGCCATAATCGGCTTGATTGTTTGGGAATGACAGTAAGAGCAGCCGCAAGAAGCCCCACAAGAATGATAAAGGTCAGGGTGCCGATAATGCGTCGTCTCATCCCGCAAAGCTATCCTTAATCTTGTTGGTCATGGTCGGGTGCGGTCAGTAAGTAAGCTACGTTAGAGTAATCACTACTATCATTATTCTGTAGTTCAGCTGCTATCTTTTGCATAGCGCTATTATAGAGGTGAGGTACTCCATCTTCACTTACTTGCAAACTTTCCGCCGTTTTCTTGACGGACAATCCATTGAAGATTGCGGTCAGAACTTCACGTTCAACATCATCCAACTTACCATACGCAACTCTCATTATTATTTCTTCCTCGATATCAGTTTGGTTTACTTGTGGTTGCTCCGTACGTTCCAAGTTGTAAAGACGCTCATTTACCGCTTCCTGAAACGCACCAAAAAGTATTGATGCATCTCTAAAGTTTTCCGCAGTATCACCAAACGTCTGACGATCACTATAGTGTTGTTCTACCCCAGCCTGAACAGCGTCTTCTGGTTCTTGTATATAAGAACCAGAATGCATGCCAATAAGTCTCTCGGCGGCTGCTTTCACTGCACCGGTTTGGGCGGCAGGATGCCGCGACACATACGCTTGCCTCACATGTCTTTCTTCGCCTTCTACTGGTTGAGAGGCTACATCTGGCACAAGATAAATATGGGATTCTTTTTCGTCCATGTATTTATTTTATCACAAAATTATGGTATAGCATAGCTTTTAAAGCATCTATTGCTACAGGAACCGTAATCCTTTTAAGACTTCTTTTTTGTAGTGCGTGATGATTTGCCGCTGCCAATCGCAATCTTCTTCGGAGTAGCTAATTGCTTGAAAGGAATAGTAACCTTTAGTATGCCGCTATCCATGTGAGCCTCTATCTTGTTAGTGTCAGCATGTTCCGGCAGACGCATTCTTCGATAAAAACTAGACGAACTTTCGCGTAACACATATTTCTTATCTTTGTCTTCGTCTTTCTCATGTTTTTCAGCGCGAATTTCCAGTACACCACGATCGACGTTTACCTCCACATCTTTTTGGTCGTAATGCGGCAGATGGGCCTCCACGACAAGTTGGTTGTCTTTTGTATAAACGTCAGTAGCCGGCAATTGGACCGGGGTTCTTGTAGCTGAAAGTAAGTCATTGCCAAAAAACTCTCTTTGCAATGCTTGTATTTCCTCGAATGGATCAAATCTTATAAGTGCCATAATGCCCTCCTGTTTTTAGATTAAATTACTTGTTACATAGACGAAGGCGAATCGCCTCGTACTTCTACTCTAAAAAATTAGCGCTCACATGTCAAGAGTGCTAATTTACAGGGATGTTTGTTAAAAATCAATGCCGCGATTGGCTAAGTATTTATCATCGAAATGATGCTTGGTTTTTGTCATAGTGGTGACGATATCAGCCTTTTTTCGTAATATGGGCGGGAAATTTCTGCCCGTGAGGCAAAGGCTGGTTGAAGGGGCGCGTTTGTCTATTAATTTTCCCAAGTCGCCAACAGTTAGCAATCCGTCATGGACCGCGTTATTGATCTCGTCACAAATCACCAAGTCATAATTACCGCTATGGCATAGGGAAAACGCTTCTTGATAAGTTTGGTCGGCGGCTGTACGATGTTGCTTTTCGCTGATGTGAGGCTCGCTAAGTTCGCCGGCTTGCCAGAAGCCCTTCCCTCCCCTGTAAAAATACAGGTTGTCTTTATAGATAGCAGCAATATCACGCAGAAATACGTGTTCGCCAACTCCCCAGTTTTTTATGAACTGAATAAACGCGACACGGTGGCGATTACCTAAGGCGCGAGCCAATAAGCCTAGGCCGGCACTCGTTTTGCCTTTGCCGTCACCAGTAAACACCACGACGACTGATGGTTTTGTCTTGTAATCCTCGAACGCCATACCTGTAGATTAGTGTAGCACCTAGCAGAGATAGCGGTACTATTCGGCGACTGTGCTTACTGCTGTCTGGGCCAGGTGTTGGGTTTGTTTGACTCTGCGGATATAGATTCCCATAGAGATAATCCGGTTTTGTAAACGAATTTGTCGGATCCCTTTATCATTACCGATACGGACTTGTTCGTTTAAGAGCCTTTTATTTTGAGTCAGGCGTTGGTCGGAGTCAATTGTCTGCATAGTGGCGTCGTCAAAGCCGAATTCGTGATCGAGATCCGATTTAAACACGTCGTCGATTGTCTCAATGACACCCGACAAGCCCATAACTTTCGCTAGATGGGGTTGTTGTGTCACCGCATCAGCTCCATAAAACTCGTAAGCTTTAATGGCAAGTTTCCATATTGCCGGGTCGTCGTTGATGCGGGTTTCTATGTCATGGATAGTTTGAATCTCAGCAGGTGCAGCGAAATCATAGGTCAAATAAGGTCCGTTTTCTTGTTGCGGCGCAGTGGGCATTTGTTCCATAACACCTCCAGTAACTACATTATAAAAGATTTAGAGGTATTGAGGCAAATATCTGCTATGCGTGTGCCTTACTGTCCACGAAGAGCAAGGTCGAGTTTTTCACGGTCAAATCCTACTATTATCGTGCCATCAACTTCAATTACTGGTGTCACTGCTTGGCCAATGTGGGATATAACCCAGTAAGAAGCAGCCGCATCTTTGGTAATATCGATTTCTTGGTAGGCCACCTTTTTATTGTCCAGATAGTGCTTGACCATGTGGCAGTAACCGCAAGCCGGAGAAGTGTACACCTTAATCACGGAAATTAGTATGGCAAAACTGCCCAATAGTCGCAAGCAGTGACACTAGAACTGATGAAATACTTGAGCCGACCTCTGTAACCTGCTACAATCATTGCCGGATGAAGAAAGCCGTTGCCAGTAAGACGACGACTGGGAGTAAAAACAACCGGGAACCTGCCATTGATGGCTGGACTATCGGCCTGCAATTTCTCGACACTACATGGCGGGTGGCCCTCCCTATCATTTTATTGTCATATTTGGGCATATACTTGGATAGACGATTAGGAACTCGGCCTCTTTTAGCGCTGATTGGCTTTTTTTTGGCGCTGTTGGTATCGACTAGTCTGATATTTGTGCAGATAAAAAGCGCGTATCCTGACTTCTTCCGTAAGCCAAAAAAATCAAATAAACGGAACGACGTATGATATCACTATTTGCCAATAGTCAGTTTCATATTGTGCTACATGCTGAGCCAGTATTTACTGTGGGCGGCATTAAAATCACAAATTCCATGCTACTTGGTTGGCTGGTGAGTACAGTGCTTATACTGATGTTTGTCTGGGCTTCCCGACGTATTCGGATTCAAGCCGGCAATGTGCGTGTTACCCTTATGGAACTTATCTGCGAGCTAGTGCTTGGATTAGCTGGCAATACCCTGCATGACAAAAAAAAGGCTGCTAAGTATGGCCCATTTTTGATTACCTTATTCGCTTTTATTTTATTTAATAACTGGTTTGGTTTATTACCTGGTGTGGGAACCATTAAATATAACGGGGTGCCGGTGTTTAGGGCGTGGACGGCAGATCTCACGGGTACACTGGCGCTTTCTATTAGCGCTATTGTCATCATTCAAGTTTATGCACTTAGAGAGCTTGGGCCTCGAGGTCACCTGCGTCATTACTTTAGCGATAAGCCGTGGAATCCGATTAACTTCTTTGTAGGGTTACTTGAAATGTTGGGTGAGTTTACCCGTATGGCGAGCTTGGCCTTAAGGCTGTTTGGCAATATTTTTGCCGGAGAGGTGCTTCTAGTGGTATTATCCGCCATAACGAGTTTTGGCTCGCCGGCAGCAACACTGCCCTTTATTGTGATGGAGCTTTTCGTTGGCTTTATCCAGGCATTTGTCTTCACTATGTTGGTTATTGTCTATCTGACTTTAGCAGTTGGCCATCATGATGAGGAATCAGAAGCAGTATCAGATCATTCCAGTAGCATTGCTGTCCAGGCTGCGCCTGCGGCTGCAACGTCAGGTAACGGATGATTGATAATAATTAATTAAATAAAGGAGAAACATATTATGTTTCACATTCTGGCAGAGGCAAGTTCATCACCCCTTGCTGACCCAAATTTTATTAAAGGCATGACCATTGCGCTTGGCACTATTATGCCTGCCCTCAGCTTGGGACTGATCGGTAGCAACGTGATGCGCGCGATTGGCCGCAATCCGGAAGTAGCCGGACGAATATTACCGATTCTGTTGATTTCGGCAGCATTGGTTGAGGCGATTGCCATTTACGTACTGGTCGTCACCTTTACTATCGGCTAATTTATGAGTGATAATTTATAGTGCTATTCCAATTTTTGTTCAGCAGTCACATTTTCAGCGCAGAACAGGCGGAACCAGGTGGCATTGGCGCACTTGGTGTTGACCTTAAGGGCTTATTGCTGCAAATAGTCACCTTTTTAGTGGTTTTCTTTTTGTTAAAGAAATTTGCACTCGATAAGATTGTAGCGACGCTGGAGAAAAGACGGCAGACGATAGATGACGGAGTACAACTAGGCCAGGAAATGGCAGCCCAAAAAGCTTCGCTTGATGCAAAAGTAGAAAAGGTCCTTCATAAAGCCCGGCTTGAAGCTGACAAGATTATTACTGCCGGACATCACGAAGCAGGTGTCTTGTTGAAAGAAGCCGAGGAAGCTGCTCGACACAAAAGTGAACAAATGTTTGCGGACGCGTCACGTCGAATTGAAGAGGATTTGGCTGGTGCAAGGCGGCAACTTGAAAAGGAAACCTTGCAGCTTGTAGCAGAAGCGACTGCCGCCGTGCTGGCTGAAAAATTAGACGGTGAACGCGACCGTCAGTTGATAGAATCGGCCGTTAAGGAGGTTTCCCGTTAATGAGATCTGTTTCTATTCGTGATATTGCAGTAGTTGTTGATAACCTGCTAAGCGAAGGTGTTGATACCGGACGGGTTGCTCATGGACTAGCAGCTTATCTTATTGAGGAGCGTCGTTCTGCCGAAGTGGATGCGGTGCTTAGAAACGTAGAGCAACTTAGGCAAGAACGAGGAACTTATGATTTTCGTGTTACCACGGCCTTTTCTTTACCGGTATCCACTGTTGAGTTGTTACGGGGTGTGGTGGCGCGCACAGTGAAGAATGCGAAACAAATAATTTTCAGCATGCAACGTGACCCGCGAGCAATCGGTGGTGCTCGGATCGAGAGTAATGAGCTACTCTGGGAACATACAATTGCTGCCCGGTTGCAGCAGTTGTCACGATCTGTCAATGTTAATACTTAAAGCAAAGGAAGCAAGTGCAAAACGAGATACCTCTCCAAACTTTGTCCGCTGAGATCCGCTCGGCTATCGAGACACTAAAAAAATCATCCCAGATTGAGCAAACGGGTATTGTAACGCGCGTTGGTGACGGCACTATTTGGATATATGGATTAAGAAATTGCGGCTATAACGAGATGCTGGAGATTGATAGTGAAAATGGTACTTCTGTAGCAGCTTTTGCGCTTAATCTGACCCCTGATGAAATTGGAGCGGTATTACTGGGTGAAGAGACAGAGATAAAGGCGGGCGCAAAAGTACATTTGACTGGAAAAGTGTTATCAGTTCCGGTTGGCCCCGAGTTAGTCGGACGCGTAGTAGACCCCTTAGGGCGCCCCTTAGATGACCGGGGAGTGTTACGGACCACCCAAACCAGTGAAGTTGAAAAACCAGCACCAGGGGTGTTGGATCGTCGCAGCGTTCATGAGCCACTCATGACCGGCATTGTAGCAATTGATGCCATGGTGCCGATTGGACGGGGCCAGCGGGAACTAATAATCGGTGATCGTCAAACAGGTAAAACGGCTGTTGCGGTTGATACGATGATTAACCAGCGCAAGCAGAAGTCGGGTGTAATTAATATTTATGTGGCAGTTGGGCAAAAGTTAAGCAAGATAGCCAGGCTTATAGACAGACTAAAGCGCGAAGGAGTAATGGATCAGACGATAGTGGTCGTAACCTCTGCTGCTGCTCCCGCCAGCCTGCAATATTTGGCCCCTTATGCAGGTACGGCCATGGGTGAATATTTCCGGGACCGCGGAGAGCATTGTTTAATTATTTATGATGATCTGACCAAACACGCGGCAGCTTATCGGCAAATGTCGTTATTGCTTCGCCGACCACCTGGCCGAGAAGCTTATCCGGGTGATGTCTTTTACCTGCATTCGCGTTTACTCGAACGTGCCGCTAAACTAAATGACAAACTTGGTGGCGGCAGTCTGACCGCTTTACCAATTATTGAAACACAGGCCGGTGACATCAGCGCTTATATCCCAACCAATGTTATCTCTATTACAGACGGTCAGATTTTTATGGAGACCAGTCTGTTCTACCAAGGTATTCGCCCAGCTATTTCAGTTGGATTATCGGTGTCCCGGGTTGGTGGCTCAGCACAAACCAAAGCAATCAAAAGTGTGGCAGGCAGCTTGCGGCTGGACCTTGCCCAATTTCGCGAGCTGGCAGCTTTCGCACAATTTTCTACTGATTTGGATGAGGAGACCAAGCAGCGAATTGAACGTGGCCAACGCTTGACTGAATTGCTGAAACAGCCACAGTATCAACCGCTTAGCATATGGCAACAAACCGCTTTGTTGTTAGCCGCTACGGAGGGCTGTTTTGATAAGGTAGCATTAGGAGACATCAAGCATGCCCAGGAGAATCTCTTGCACCAGCTCAAAACTGAACATGGACCAGCGATGAGTACACTAGAAAAAGGTGAAAAGCCGACGCAGGAAATACAGAAAACCATACTCAAGACAGCTAATAATATCGCCGGGAGCTATGCTCAGAAAAAGGCGGAGGCATAAGAGTGGCAAGTACGCAGCAATTAAAACGGCGGATCGGTAGCGTCAAGAACACGAGACAGATCACGAAGGCCATGGAGCTCGTAGCTGCCAGCAAAATGCGTCGCGCTCAGGCGCTTAGTCTCCGCTCACGCGAATATCGGAATTTAGCCAGAGCCATTCTGACACGACTGAGGGAGCTCACTGATGTATCAACTCATGCATTGTTTGTGCACCGACCCCTAAAAACCCGTCTACTAGTCATTATTACCAGTGACCGAGGGCTCGCCGGTGCGTATAACGGCAATATTGTGAAATATGCAATGCAGGAAATATTGCATGACAAAACGTCAGACGTAAAAACCCGTCTGGTTGTGGTAGGCAAGCAAGGCGCAAAATTGGCAGCGCGTGTGAAGGGGGTCGAAATCGAGGCGGTGTATCAGAATTTTCCCGACCACCCCACTGCTAATGATATTCGGCCCATCCTACAGCTTGTGCTGCAAAATTACACAAAGAAGCGTGTTGATGCCGTCGATATTATTTTTACCGATTATTTATCAAGTATACGGCAAGTTGTGCGTTGCGAACGCCTTTTGCCGGCCGCCTTTGAAGCGATTGATATTCCACCGGATCTAGAAAGAGCGACTTTTGAGCCTTCAGCTGAACAGGTCCTTGATAATGTTACCGCGCGATTAGTAGAAGCACAGCTCAATCAGGCGTTTCTGGAAGCTGGTGCCAGTGAACATTCTATGCGCATGATGGCAATGAAGAACGCAACCGAAAATGCCACAGAACTTATAGATGATTTGACGCTGGCATTCAATACGGCTCGTCAAGCTTCCATCACCCAGGAACTTGCAGAGATTACCAGTGGTGCCGAGGCGATAAAATGAGGATCTCAAGAAGGAGTAAGCATGGTACAAATAACTGAAAGAAAAAAAAGCACGACGGGCAAGATAAGTCAGGTAGTCGGCGTGGTCGTAGATGTGGAATTTGAAGCAGGCAATTTACCGGCTATCTATCATGCACTTAGCGTTGATGTGGCCGATAGGTCATTAGTGCTAGAGGTGGCGCAACATTTAAGTGAGACGGAAGTCCGGGCGATTGCTTTGGGATCGACAGACGGCTTGTACCGGGGAGCGTCGGTGAAAAGCAGCGGTGCACCAATCAGTGTGCCGGTTGGAGAAGCGACTTTGGGCCGCATGTTTAATGTTATTGGCCAGCCAATTGATGGCGGTAAAGATAGCTTTAAGGATCGCGCTCCAATACACAAGAATCCTCCCGAACTAAGAGACCAGTCCGAGACTACCGAGATTCTCGAGACGGGTATAAAAGTTATCGACCTTATCTGTCCTATTACAAAGGGGGGCAAGGTAGGATTGTTTGGTGGCGCTGGTGTCGGAAAGACAGTGTTGATTACAGAATTGATCGATAATATTGCCAAAGAACATGGTGGAACCAGTGTGTTTGCCGGTGTCGGTGAAAGGACTCGAGAAGGCAATGATCTTTACTATGAAATGAAAGAGTCAGGAGTGCTTGATAAAACCAGCCTGGTATTCGGTCAGATGAATGAGCCGCCGGGAGCCCGACTCCGGGTTGGCCTCTCAGGCCTCACTATTGCAGAGGGTTTTCGTGACCAAGGTAAAGACGTGCTATTGTTTATCGACAATATCTTTCGTTTTACTCAAGCAGGTGCTGAAGTTTCCGCGCTGCTTGGTCGTTTACCTTCAGCCGTTGGCTATCAACCGAATCTTGCGGAGGAAATGGGCGATTTACAAGAGCGCATCACCAGCACGCGCAAAGGTTCTATTACTTCAGTTCAGGCGGTATACGTACCTGCGGACGACTTAACTGACCCAGCACCGGCGACTACTTTTGCCCACTTAGATTCAACTATCGTTTTGAACCGGGCGCTAACGGAACTTGGTTTATATCCGGCGGTTGACCCGCTTGACTCCAGCTCGACCATACTTGATCCGGAAATTGTTGGCGAAGAACACTATCAGGTGGCCCGGGAAATTCAGCGCGTTTTGCAACGATATAAGGATTTGCAGGATATTATCGCGATCCTGGGAATGGAAGAACTGTCTGATGAAGACAAACGCACGGTTGCACGAGCACGGCGGATACAACGTTTTCTTACCCAGCCTTTCCATGTCGCAGAAGTATTTTCTGGCATACCAGGCGTATATGTACCGCTCAAAGATACTATTGCGGGTTTCCGGGAGATACTTGATGGCAAACATGATGACAAACCTGAACAGAGTTTCTACATGGTCGGAAAAATTGATGATGTACGAAAAAGTGTCAAAGGAAAAAAATAATGGAGCAGCAGCAATCTGCCGACAAATTTCCTCTTGGTGCGCTCGCGAATGCGCCAGTGGAATTTGCGCGGAATATTATTAATAGCGCTATTGAATGTACTGAAGTAAATATAGATTGGTTGAGAGAATTATCTGCCCAGCCTGTTGAAATGGCCCGGGCTATACTGCAATCGGCCTGCGTGCTTTATGAGGTGCACTCAGGTAACCAAACTGAGGCATCGGATCAGGTTGATTGATGTGATGATGTTAAGGTTTGAACTTGTGACTATGAATGGCGTCAAGTTTGGTGAGGAAGTTTATGAAGTCTTGCTGCCGACGCCGCTTGGCCAGATCGCTGTCTTTCCCCATCACATACCTTTAGTAAGTATTGCCAGCACCGGTGTAATTGCAATTAGACGAAAATCTACTGACAGTGATGATAAGTTAATCTACTACGCGAGCAATGGTGGAGTTATCGAAATACTCGATAATCTAGTCCGCTTACTAGTTGACGAGGCTGACCATATTGATGAAGTAGACGAACGTGAAGCCCGACAGGCACTGGAGCGGGCGCGGCAGTTGCAGCAAACAGCTAAAGGTAAAGAAGAGCTAAGCCGCGCTGTGCAGCTCGCAGATCTCCATGCAACAAGGCTAAAAGTTGCCGAAATTCGGCGCCACCGAAAAATTCGACATTAGTAGTCTGGCAAAAGCCCGGATCCTGCATCGCCTTCTCTGTGCGTTCGATGGTTTTCATCTGCATCCTCAGTGTCCAGTTCTGTTTCCGACAACTGAGCAACTTTCTCCCACACTTGTATAAAGCGGCTATGTTCAAGGGTATGCGAGAACCATCTTACGCCGTCTAAAAAAGCGTCTTTTGGTGACTTCCCTACTAGCTCTTCCTGGTTGGCTTGTTTGATGGTTTCTCGAACAAAGGTGTCGTTCATGTCGCGGGCATTCTGCCAAAAGGCATCAGCCTGCTCGGCGTCGTTGAGGTCGGCAATTGTGGCCTGGTACGACTCAGAAGGGATATTATGTAACTCATCTTCGTTTGGTGACGGAGTTTTTTCCATGATCCCTCCTGCTAAGATAGCACCAAGTATAGGGTAATTCGATAATTAGTGCAATAATGTGCCTATCCTACACCATATATATGGTACTTTGCATTTTTTTAGGGAAACCATTACTATGTATTTTTAAATTTCAAGGGGTTTATGGAAAATATTCATATGCAGCAAAACAAAGAAGCAGAGTCTAGAGCGGAAATTATACAAGCAGGCCAGCTTACTATCGGTGCCAAGGGGTATGACAGGATTCGATCTCCGTTTCAGAATCAGGAGGAAGTGGGGTTGTATGTGGAATCAATCAGACCATACATTGTCGAAGCGGAGGATGCGAAAAGTGCTGTTTGTATGGACGGTCGGGAAGCTCTCTGTTTGGCATCTGATGCAATGCCGGTCATAGGTGTGGGCGGTAATTCCTTATCGCTTTCGGAACAGAGCACTCCACCTATTCGACCTAAAATGGCAGGTGGTCTTTATGATATGGCGACGATGATGGCACTACTCGCTGGTTGGTCTGGTTTACCGTCTGACGTACAAAACTATGACCAGGCACATGAAATCGTCGGTCAGTTTCTTGCAGATCATGACTATAAAGATGCGGCACATACCTCTGACCATGCATTTCAAAGTACCAAAACAACTGAATGTGGCGCCTGGATGAAGAAGAGGCAGTCTATGGCGAAGGGTGCTGAAGTCAGCAAAGAATCATTGCGTCAACATTCCGTGAGCCCGCTTGATGAGGCAGTCGCCGGTCTCAATGATTTTAATCCGAGGAATCTCGTTAGTAATAAACATTATCAAATCGTACGCCGCCAGCAACAAAAACTGGCTGAGAGTGATTTTTTCGGCAGCTACGACCCAATTGCCAGCCGTAATAGAATGGCGAAAGATAATGCCGATGGACTTGAATTTCTAAAATCAGATCCGTCACATCTCACACATGGACATCGCGAGCCATTATTTGTAGTAAACATGAGAATAGGTACTACGATAGACCGAGACGCGTTAAACAAACGTGACGGCTTTGCTCCGTTTGTAGACGATCGATGGATGCGGCAAGAGATTGCTAATAAGATGTCTTCAAACCCGGAAGAAGCAGCTCGTTTGTTGCTTGCTGGTGATGTAGTAACCGTTGATGTGAGTGATGAGTTACTTGCACCCGGTATGCCCGTGGCAGTTATCCAATCTGCCGCATAAGTAAGCATAAGCTATTTATAAATGCTCCATCGTATATTATGCTAAATGCATAAAGAGATAAACTGAGGAGATTCTAAAATGTTTGGACGGCAAAAAATAGCTATGATGGTTGCCGAGCTGCTGGGTACCATGATTTTGGCAATAACAGTATATTCAATGGCAGCGCGTACCTCGTTTCCCTTGTTTTCAGGCTTAGCGGCTGGCAGCACGGTAGCGGTATTTATACTAACGGTTGGCTTGGTCTCTGGCGCACACCTCAACCCGGCCGTAACCCTGGGGCTTTGGTCGCTCAATAAGGTACGAACTTCCAAGGCTATTGTATACATTGCCTGCCAAATGCTAGGGGGCTTGGCCGCGTGGGCGTTGATTAAATATTTTATGGGACACAGTTTAGAAAGTCTTGCTGGCAATAAGTTTGAGTGGAAGGTGTTCGTGGCCGAAGCAGTGGGTACGGCTGTCTTTACCTTTGGAGTAGCGGCTGCTGTGCTGGAAAAACTACGTGCAGGGAAACTGGCGTTTACTATCGGCGGATCACTGTTGCTTGGTGTTATGGTAGCATCTCTCGCTTCCAATGCCGTCGTAAATCCAGCGGTTGCCGTCGGCATACAATCTTGGAACTGGGCTTACGCCACCGGTCCGTTGCTAGGAGCAATTATTGGTATGAACCTATACGGAGTTGTCTTTAATCCCGAAGCGATATTTGTGAAGTCAACTAATATCCGTTCATTGGGTACTTCGCTAAAGCCAGGGCCGGCTGCCTCCGACAGGAAAAAGCAAATATCTCCTGCAAAGCGCCGCTCTTCTACTACGCAAACTGCACGTACACGAAGTAAACGTCGCTAGTAGCGCGGCTTTTATTTCTCTCCGGCGAGTAGATCAGCTTCAAATTGTTTCAAGCCTTTTAAGGTAAGCGGGTATTTTGTAGTGTCGGGAAAGTCTAGTGCCATTATGTGGCGCCAGATAATTTTAATAAGTTGTCGCATGCGGCTAAGATCCGTTTCTTTAATGTCATATACAAAAGTGGGAAAGTTATTATCTTCAGTCGGTTCGATAAATTGTAAGCGAGCTTCGGTAATATCAGCACGTTTATAGGTTGTTGATTCAGTCATCAGTAAACGGTAAAAGATTAATTGTTTTTGGTAAAGATATGCCCGTAGCTGTGTGTAATCATTCTTTTTTGGTTGCCAGTCTGTTAGTGCCGCACCAGTTTTGTAGTCAACAATGTGATAATCACTAGGGCCAACTCTTTTTATCACATCAATTTTGCCAGATAAGGGTACCCCTTCTACCGTTACCCCTTCATTTGCAAAACTGTACTCACTTTTATCGCTGGATTGGAATGAATGACGCCTGTGTTTCATATAGAGTCCTATTGCTTCATTTCCGCGCGCAATCAGACGCTGCTTGTCTGCTGTATCCACGGCGCTGGATAGGATGTAGGCAGTAAGCTCTTCACGGAGATTAGATAAGGAAGGTAGTTTGCCGTTTCTCATAAGTCCGATATGGGCCGAGTGCAGAGCTGCATGCATTGCTAAACCAAAGACAATGCTTGGCTGAGGACTTTCTGGGAAATGTAAGATATGTCGGTAAAAGAACTGTCGCGGGCCGCCTTTGGTAATATCCAGGAAATTATTTATATGCGAGGCGCTAAGCTTTAGTCTATCAAGCTCGGGCTGGATGCTTTGACGCACGTCAGAGGTTTTTAGCTCACTACTCTGCTTAATAAAACGGAGCTCTGCTTCCTTGATACGTTCAATAACCGTTGCAGGTGTCTGAAGCTGAACGGGGGCAATGTCAGCATTATCCAGTGCAGTAAGCCAGCGAAGTGGCTCAGTGGGCTGACCGGCATCAGTTTGTTCAAAGCACGTAAGATATAAAGCTTCCCTTGCCCTAGTTAAGGCTACAAAAAATAGACGCAAATGGTCGTCGACAGTATTTCGTGCTGGCTGCACCCAGGTGAGATTTGTCGGTAAGCCAAAGGTGAGATTCTTGCTCCGAGCCTTTTTACCCCAGATGTTTTCATGGCAACCCAGAACGAACACTATAGGCCATTCCAATCCTTTCGCTTTATAAGCAGTCAAAAGTTGCACCGCCTCGGAAGTGTTACCACTTGGACTTGTATCAAGTAGCGGTAAAGGGCTTTGTTGGTATGCCTCGATGAAACGTACAAAATCTTTTAGTTGGGTCTGCTGCTTTTCTGCGCTGTACTCGCGAACCGCGTTTCTTAATGTTGTCAACTGACCAAGCAGACGCAAATATGTTTCGGGGTGTTGAGAAAGTTTCTCTTCGCTAAAGTAGTAGGAGCGGTAGGGGCTGGTCCAGGTTTTGTTATTTTCAAGTTGCAGCGGAGTAGTTCCGACTAGCTCATCAAGCAGGGCTTCAAGGGGCAAATAGACGGCCCTTTTTGCAAGAGCAAGCAAGCCACTTGCAATGTGACGCAGTTCTTTGTGGTGCTGCATAGTTTCCAGCCAGGATAGCTTCTTTCGGTTTACCTCCAGTGATAACTGCCATATGTCACGTGCTGATATTCCCCAATATTCAGCGGATAGCAGCTCGGGTAATAAGCTATCGAGCAGTGTCCAGTTCATCTGGTTTGCTGCTAAAACGGCGCGGGCAAAAATAATCAGCTCTCTAATATGGGGCTGGTCGAGTACGTGTTCGCGTCGTTCGTATGCAATAGGCACTGAGGCGTTGGCCAAAAACGGCACGAGCGCTTGCAAATAACTGTGCTTAGGTGCAAGTACGGCAATATCGCTGGCCTTTTGCCCTTTATTTATAAGACGCCGAATTTCTTCAGCAATGTAGCGGTATTGGTCGGACTCTGAATATGTTTGTGGTCGATAAACTTTTGCCAAGGGAGCTGGGCTTTTTGCAACCGTGAGTTGTTTATTGATGTTTGGCAGACGGTTTTCAAGTCTTTCCTCTCCCTGGACAATCACGCTTCTGGCCGTATCGAGGATAGCTTTCCCGAACCGATAATTTTCGGTTAAAACTACTTCTTCGGTATCTCTCCATCGCTGCAAAAAATCCTGCATAATCGATATATGAGCGCCTTGGAACCGATAAATTGCCTGATCATCATCACCCACTACCATTAAATTGGGGCGCCCTTCGTTGACGGGATTGTCGGCTAACAACTCAAGGAACTGATTTTGTGCGCCGTTGGTATCCTGGTATTCATCTACCATCAGGTAATGATATTGCTCTTGTAGGGTCAAGCGGAGTTCATCGCTCTGTCGGATAGCCGCAATATTACGTAAGATCATGTCATCGAAGGTATAGAGTCCCTGACTAGAGAGTTCATCCTGAAATTTTTCATATACCTCAGTAATACAGGCAAAAATATCTGTCCTTTTGCGGTCTGTCATTATCCAGTGCTGGTTGTGGTCTTGAGTGAGCCATCGGTTACGCCAGGCAGTTATCGGCTTAACGTAGCGGCTTGTTGGCTCCAGGGCGGCTAACGCGTCCTGCAACTCTTCTGCGCAAAGCACTGCCAACGTGTTTGTCTTGTGTTGATTTGCGTACTTCACCAGGCTTTTAGCTAACTTTTCGTACTCACTTATGTGGGATCGATGAGGTGAATCATGAAAAACAGGCTGCACATGCGGCTCGGCGTAATGTATAAACGTACGATTTTGTTTAATAATGGTTTGTCCTTCTTGCGGAGAAATTCCCGCTTGTTTTAACCAGCCAATTACTCTGTGCACACTCGATAAATGAAAGAGTTCATCACCGATACGCAAGTGAAGTGGGTTGCGATGCGGTAACTTGATCATGATTTCCCGCAATAATTCGTAGCTACTGAGTTCTCCAACTGGCTGCACCAGTGGTTGGTCATAAAAATACTCAGGATAACGGTTGATTATATCTACACCAAAGCTATGAAAAGTGTGTAAGGCAACTTGCGAGGCACGTGGCCCTATAAATCGGACTAAGCGGTCTCGCATATTACGGGCTGCGGCTTCGGTAAAAGTCAGGCATAAAATGTTAGAAGGGTCTGTATCGGTGAGTTGCAATATATTGGCAACCCGCAAACTGAGTAGCTGTGTCTTGCCTGTCCCCGGCCCGGCAATGACCAGCAAAGGGCCATCTATTTTATCTACTGCTATTTTTTGCGCAGCATTCAACTTGTTATACTCGACCCCAAAGTTACCCATAGTTATATTGTACGGCCTTAGTATGGTTGACTTCCAGGGGATATGTTAGAGTTGTCCAGCTAACAAATCGTGACTTCATCACTTTATGGGGTATAATTGTGTTTAGAGTAACAAAAGGCTCAAGGCGGTTCGTCATGAAAGAGTTACGGCAGTTCCTTTCAAGTTACCGTGTAAAAGCTTTTACTAAAGGCGAGCTGATTTTGTGCGAAGGTGAAGTGCCGCAAGCAGCTTACTTTGTTAAAAAAGGGATTGTCAAAATATATAATCTCACGAATGACGGGCTTGAAAAGCCTATTTCGTTTGACCTTGAATATGAGATGTTCCCCACTGGCTGGGTGTTTGGTATGGTCAAACGTGCCCAATTTTTTTATGAAGCATTCTCTGCCTGTGAACTTTTTGTTGTTAGCCGTGAAGACTATCTAGAGTACCTGCGTACTGACAATCAGGTTTTATATCAACAATTTCACGACATTGTGACAAAGTATCTTAATTTCGAAGTTCGCGTTTATGCGCTTGAACAGTCCAAGGCCTCGCAAAAGCTCATACATACCTTGCACTTCTTTATACTCCGCTTCGGAAAGCACATAAGAGGCAGTATGGTGCGTATTACATTGCCTCTTACTCAACAAGATCTTGCGAACTTTATAGGGCTGACCCGCGAGACTACAGGTCTCGAACTAAAAAAGCTGGAACAAAAAGGCATACTTAGCCATCGGCGTCGTCATTATATGGTAGACGTAAACAAACTGCATCAATTACTTGATGACAATTATGATCTCAGTCGCTTGCTTCAAAGCAAAAAGCTAAAAGTGTAGCTGACTTGCCATTATCTGTTGCCTACTGAGCATAGCTACAATTGCTGATTACGTATTTTGCGCCACCGTCGATTTTGCAATCTTTCTATTTTTGCGTCAAGGTCACTGCTAATATCTTCCATCATCTCGTCAAAAGTCAGTTCAGATAAACGGGTTGGTTGATTCAATAGCTGTTGTTTTTTTGTGTACTTCATTAATGCATCCCCTCCACTTAATGCCCCTTAAGCATAACCGGGGGATGAGTCAAAAACAGCGAGATTTTTCACATATTTTATATATGGCTGTGTATAAATTGTTGCAGCTTACTCACCTTACTATTATGCTTGAAGCAGTAGACATAATATGAGGGCGGAGGAAGTATGAGCCATCAAAAAGGAACCGAAGATAAGCTAAACGACGTATTTGTCAAAAATGCACCGTTTCAGATACCTGAGAATGGTCGCAAGGCCATCGTACAGTATTTGCCGTGGATAAGCCTGGTGTTGTCCGCTTTAGTTTTCTTAAGTGTGTATTGGTTGTGGACATGGGCTCACGAGGCTTCTAAGATTATCGATTGGGCCAATGAAATAAGTCGTGCCTATGGTGGAACGGCTGCGGTGCCCACCAGTCGCCTGACCGCTGGTATATGGATCGGTATAGCGGTCTTAGCGGTTGAAGGGGTATTATATTTGGCTTCATTCCCCGGACTAAAGGCGCGCAAAAAGCAAGGCTGGAATCTGCTTTTTTACCTAGCAATTCTCAATATTGTGTATGGGGTAGTCATCACGTTTACAGATTATGGCGGATTTGGCAATCTCGTAGGTACTCTCGTAGGCAGCTTGATTGGTTTGTATGTACTCTTTCAGATCCGAAGCCACTACAATGGGCACAGTCATAGCGCAGCAGTGCCTCACCACCCCTCAAAGTCTAGCCATCCCCAACCTAAATAAGTATTTAGTAAATAGTCGGAAGCGCCTTCTCGTCAATCGTAATGGTGACCCGACTGCCTTTTTCGGCCTCCAAGACCTCACCATCGAGGTGTAATACCGTTTTATCTATGGTAGTAAATTCGTATTGGCTAGTTTGCAGGCTTGGTTTTAGCCCAATTGTGGCAGCTTTTAATAACCTGCCAATAAGACGAAGTTTGTTATCACTTGGGAAAATCGATAGTTCGAACATACCATCCTGCGGATGGCCATCCTTTGAGACAGTCAACACCTTCGCCATCTGATTAATATTGCTGAAAATAAGACTGTCGATAGCTAGCTGATTTCCCTCAGTTTGGATGGAAACAGGCCGAAACCGATATAAAGCTCGCAAAATAATAACTATTTCACGTACTGGATTGAGGGCTTGCCGGTTTAGTTCTAATGATACATTTGCCGTCAAACCCAACCCTACATAGGAGTGGGCATAACGCACAGCCTTTCCTTTTTTAGATGAATAAATGGTGACTTTTAAGAGGTCAATTCGATGGATCGCCTGGCTTAGGATAGCTCGCCGCAGTGGTTTTTTGCTAAGGGTACGATGATGATCATTGGCATTTCCAGCCGGTACCACCGCACATATGGGAGTAGCACCCTCTTTTTTTGCCTGCATCGCACCATTGATTACTTCATTATATCCGCCATCACCACTTACGGATATGATGAGAGGGCGCGCGAACTTCATAGCGCTATCATGGGCCAATTCCTCCGCATGCCCGGCATGTTTAGTTTCATACAGAGTTACTGGTGCGGGGAGAGTTCTGTCGAGTTTATCACGCAAACGCCTCACTTTTGCACTACTCGAACCAGTACTGTTTGGGTTGTATATAATGGCGACGAAGTTGAATGGCCAATCAGTGACTTTGCGGCGCTTTTGGGGTCGGGTTTTTGTATTTGTTACCACCGCATAATTCCTGCAATAGATATACGCATTATGGGGTTATTATACACTGACACACTTACGTTTGAGTGCACGAAGAAGTTTTTTGATTGCAGTCAGTATGCTTAAATACTAGGCGGATAGTTAATGGAGGGGAGACGAGGAAAGCCATTGTGGAGCAATTCCAGTTGTTACTCACTGCCTACCCTACCCGGAAATTTGCCAAAGGGGAAATAATTATATACCAAGGAGAAGTTCCTTCTGCAGTGTATGTAATTAAAGAGGGTTTGGTTCGTATGTATAACTTGAGTGGCAATGGTGAGATGAATGTGTTGGGATATAATCTGCAATACGAGATTTTTCCTACCGCCTGGACATTTGATCGGGCGCAAAGTTCCATGTTTTTCTTTGAAGCCGCGTCAGACACCGTCCTTTATTGTATTCCTAAGCGCGATTTTCAGAAGTTACTAGCCTCGAATAAATCTCTACAACAAACTTTACTTTTTCATTATATTGACGCCTATGTTGGTCAAATGGTACGCCTTAACGCCCTGCAATACTCTCGCGCGTCTGATAAGATATTACACACCTTATACTACCTGAGTATGCGTTTTGGCAAACAAATGCGCGGTGACAAAGTACTCATCACCATGAAATTTACTCAGCAGGAATTTGCCGATCTGGTCGGATTAACCCGGGAGACAACGGGCATTGAACTTAATAAACTCCGCAAAGAAGGCATCGTGTCGTTTTCGAAACAAAACTACGTGATTGATAAGTCGCGACTAACTAAAAAAATGGGTGAAAGTGAATTTTTGGATATAGCTTCCTGAGAACAGATTCAAGTAACCCCTGCTTTTTGATCAAAACATTGCTAATCTTGTAGGATACGGCCCACCAATAATGATAACTGCATTGGTGTGGCGTGTGCCTTAACGATGTACTTGTAAGCGCCCAGCTCCATTGCACGGTTGACCTTTTTCTCGTCCCCAAGATTACTTAGCACAATTACTTTGGCTTTGTCCGGCTGATCAGGCTGGTATTTTTCAAGAAAGCCTATACCGTCGAGGATAGGCATCAGTAAGTCGAGCAGGATTATCTCAGGCTTTTCTTTGTCAGCTAACTTCAGTGCCTCTCGACCGTTGCCTGCCAGTAGTACATCGTGGCCCTTGTTCTTTAGTATCAGCTTATAAGCTTTACTTAGAATGCTGTCATCTTCTACTACCAGTATTTTTGCCATAGTCACTCCTGTTGGGTGGAAAGATATTGTTTTAGATTCATGCGCCGCAACTAGCCCTATCGGCGTTAAGTGCTATTATAGCGTGAAATTTGCGTGAATAATCAGTAAGATTTTTAACTTTCATAAAGTTTAGGTTTTTAATGGCAGTCGAAAATAAAAGGTACTCCCCTTTTGCGGCTGGCTTTTAAAACCAACTTTTCCGCCCAACGCGTCGGCAATTTGCTTGACCATATAAAGGCCGAGTCCGGTACCTTCTGTTTCTTGGTACACTGCGTTTGGTGCTCTGAAAAACTTTGTAAATATGAGTTCCTGCAACTTGGAGGGGATGCCAATACCTTTGTCGCTCACCGTGTAAGACAAGCCTCGTTTTGTGTTAGATAAACTCACGACGATATAACTGTCACCATGGGAATATTTCAATGCGTTGGTTATGAGGTTGGCAAATATTTCCCAAAGCAGCAAAGGATCGGACATGACTTTGCACGATTGGGGGCAGCGGAAGCGTATGCTAATTCGTCGTTCTTTGCCCAGGGGCCGCATTTCATCCAAAAGCCGTTCCACAAGTTGTATGACGTCTACTTCCTTGAGATTCACGTGCATCTTTCCTGATTCAATCCGTGAAATGTTTAATAGTGTATCAATAAGTTCATTCATGCGCAGGACGGACGCTTGTACTACCTCCATCATTTCCCGTTGACCAGACTGCAGTTCCCCCTCATAACCATCGAGTAGCATGTGGGTGTACATACTAATGGCCGAGAGAGGCGTTCGTAACTGGTGCGAGGCAAGCGAGATAAATTCGCTTTTCATTCTATCAATCTCATACTCTTTTGATATATCTCTAAATACTTCGACTGCGCCGATTGGCTCAGTGCCAAGCATAACCGGAGAGACAGTGACCGCGATCGGAATCATTGAACCGTCTCGGATGCGATAAAAGCAGTTGGCGGTAACTGGCTTGCCGCTCATCAATGCCTGGCTAACGGGCCGGTCAATCAAATCCACCGGCTGATTGGTCTTATCAACTACTTTTATTGTTTCAGGAAACCACTTACCGAGAAGCTCGCTTTTCTTATACCCCAATATATCCAAAGCAACTTGATTAATGTGCGAAATGTAACCCTTGCTATCAGTGACCAGAGCAGCTTGGCCTATGCTCGAAAATATCGCTGCGGCTTTGGCACGTTCTAGGCGAATGGCGCGTAAATGGTGATTGAGGGAGGTTTGTGTCGTAGAGCTTGGCATAGTAGTACCTGATTTTGCCTACTTATCACTATGTTCAGTTTGATCAAGTGCTGAAAGTCGGGCGGCATATTCATCGACGATTGCCGAGTCATTCGTGAGATAACCGAGGGCAGTATTAGTCCAGCGCGAAAGTTTTTTCAAGTGTGGGATGTCGAGTTGGTCTGGCTTGATTTGCAAATGGTTTTGGATATGCCGATCAATAAAGCGCCGCGCTGCCGGACCGATATAATCCTCGGTTATAGATACAACTCGTTCGTATAATGACTGCGTAGGCATCTGCCTATACTTCCTCTATTTTCTTCAGTCTTTTTGCTCCAACTGCTACAAGGAAAAATCCCAGTCCGATAAGGACAATCAATAGGTACAGAATAATAAGTATGAACTGCAAGGTGGCGTCCCGCCAAAGTGAAGAAATCGAAACTACAAATTGTACCGCGATAGAGCTGGCGATAATAAAAATAAGACCGTTGGCAATATAGCCGAGGCCGCTTTTATACAACATTCCCTTCACTTTTTGTTTGTAGAAGTGCAAGTAGAATGCTGCAATGAGACCACGAAACCATACCCATAGGTAAGGGATAATGATGGTGAGGATAATCAGTATGTCCGGCAGATAATAGGCTGCTCTTGGAGGGGTGCCAACAGGGCTGCGTCTAGCCGGGTTGTTCAAGGTAATATAGGCAAACACCAGACCCAAGACAATAAAACCGGTTCGAGCGTCATCCCGATGCATTACTTCGCTATTGCCTGGAAGCATTGAGGCTAGCCCCTTGGCTCCCTGAAAGATCCAGTACAAGGACACAATTGCCAACAATAAACGAACGTAATTAGTGAGAATAATTGTGGCTGGTATGGCGGAAGGGTGACGGTAGGCCAGATAGCTCATATATGAAGCGACTATGCTATTAACAGGCAGAGAAATTGCTAGCCAGAAAATCCCCCGGGAAAGTGTTTTTAAGTGTTTTCCATCCTCGGTTTTCCTAATGACCTGGACATAGGCCCGCAAATGCACGAATCCATAAAAAGCGATGAACCAAATGGCCATAATAGGTATTGCAACAGCTAGACTTAATGTTTTAGCCTGGGTGGGTGAGAGATGATATTTCGTGAGTACTGCTGCATCAGTAGGAGTGAACAAGGTAAGACATATATAAAGTAGTGCCATCAAAGCGTACAACAAATAGAACCGGTTGAGTTTTGTCACAATCATAGCCCTCTCACGTTATTGTGAGGCCATTATACCCGCTTGGCAGAGAAGTTAATGTGAGATATCTCACATTAACTGACTAGTCTATCAGGACAACATTTTTCAGCATTCTTGATAAGGCAGAGCGGTTTCCTTCTCCCTGGTAGGTTTTTACGCAAACCCACAGCGTATAACCAGTCAACATCATGGCTTCGCCCAAAAAGGCAACATTATACCAATGCAGCGAATCAGTTGAACCGAGCGTGAACCACCCGCCGCTCAATATCAGTACAAATGATAATGCTCTGATCAATCGCCATTTGCGGCCTCGCATAGTTTGTCGTGACTTGCTCAGTACTCCGTCGATAATCACTGCGGCGGCCATGCTGCAGCCAGCCAAGGTCATACCGATAATGTGTATATGATAAGATAGTGGTTTCCAGCCAACCGGCATAAGAGCCACTAAGTATAAACCGATTATAGTGAGGTTGATCAGATCTAACAGTGGGTGCGGCCGTTTTAGGGTACGCCGCAAATAATTACGCCATCGCCACAATCCGTAGGCGGCAAAGAACATAGAGCCAGCAAAGTAAGGCGCAGTACGGACATCATTTCCAAACATACTAAGAGCAGTAGAAACTCCAAGGAGGTCCGGTCTAATTAAGAAACAGACGAACATACCGCCAATCAATACCATAACACCAGTAATGCCCCAAAAACGTCCGTGCAAACGTCGGCTATAACGGAACAGCAAAACTTTGTCTAGCAATACATGGAAATGCCGCTTGCGCACGGTAAATTCAAAGTATTTTTTGGTTTTTTTATTTTTAACGGGCACAGGCAAATTCTAACAAAAAGTTTTATGGTTATCTACTCTTTACAACTAATGATTATAAATTCAGTACAGCATCTGCTTACTTGCAACGTCTACAGACTTCTTCTGGTACTAAGCCGTAATGCCAGACGGCCAGAGCACTTTTAAGGGGCATAAACTCTAGATATAACCGAAGATCCGCTGCTCGTCTAAGCAACCACCCCAAGCGACCATATATTTCAAGACTGCCCCACTTCACTGCTGACCATCGTGGCCCGACCGGAATAGCGTGAACTGGCGCCTTAGGTACATAGGTGTTGAGTGGCTTATTGCGGAGCCTGCGCAGTAAATTGTTGGCTACAAAATCGGCATCATGCAGCGCGGTTTGTGCCATGCCGCTGTATTTAGTGGCCGCGCTGTCACCGATAACAAATATCTCATCGTTTACTCGTAAATAATCGTCGACGACTACTTTATTACCTTTTGTTAATTTAAAGACTCTATTTGAAGCATAAAAGGGGTTATTCGTGGTGCCGGCGGTCCAAATAACAGTGTGTGTTCTAATCGAGCCGTTTGGTAGCGACAAGGATTGTGCTGTTTCGCTTTTTACCGCGGTATTTAGGTACATACTTACTCCCAAGCGAGCCAGTCTTTTTTCAATCTTATTGGCAAACCTCGCGGGTAATTGAGGTAACAGCTGGGGGCTGGCCTCGACAAGGTCAACGTTAAATTTTTTGTGCCTCACATGGTGATTCCGTCGAATTTTTTGTAAATATGAAGGCAGCTCACCAGCCAATTCAATACCAGATGGCCCGCCGCCCACTACTACATAATTTAGCTCCGGCTTCTCATGAGAGATGAGTGCTTCGTGTAGGTGTCGCTTTAATTCTAATGCTTCCTGGATGGTTTTTATACCTTCGGAATACTCCTTAAGACCATCGATACCAAAATACTGACTTACGGCTCCCATCGAGAAAATCACATAGTCATAATGGTATTTACTTTCGGATTTACCCAGTAGGTACTTCTGATCTTCGTGCAGTGATACGATTTCGTCTTCGATGAATTCAACGCCTTGCTTTTTGGCAAAGAATTCTCTTAAGGGTATGGCTACTTCAAGCGGCGAACGACCGGTGGCGGATCGGTAAAGTGCGGCATGGTATTCAAAATAACTCTGTTTTGAAATAAGTCGTACTTCAATACCTCGTTTGTTCGCGAGTTTAAGTGCAGCTCGGACACCACCGAAGCCGCCACCGACAATCACGACTTTCATTAATTTTGGCGTGACCGTGCCAGGCTAGTTAATGATAGAAGTATTACCATTGCGGCTGCAGCGATAAGACCGATGACTGCATAACCGGCGATAGTGCCAAAAACTGAGAACGCATAAGCGGTAAGTAAGCTGGAGCGAAGCATATCTCCCTGAAAGAGAGTATTTTTTAGCCCGGCCAGTTTTTGGTCGGACGGATTTGCCATAGCGGCGGTGCTTACTTCTGCATAAGTCTTGCCACTAGAGGATTTCATCATATGAACCCATATGTATTCATCAGCATAGGCTTTGGCTTTTATGCCATTATCCACTTGCTGGCCTGCGTATTGCTGGAGGCCGGGAAACGTTTTTGGATCAAGTGCAGGGGTGCCCTTGGCTGGAAAGAAGATTCGTTCTTGTTTTAGTTGATTCTTGACTTGTGTGTTGGCAAATTGCTGCCCCTTCCAAGCGCCGGCAGCACCGGCGAGCAGTAGCACACCAAGTATCAGACCGAATAAACCCAGTAGGCGGTGTAATTTTGCATTTGTGACTGTTTTTGCCATGATTTTCTCCGTTATTTTATTGATTTGTGACTTTGCCTAGCTAAAACTTCTTTCGCATATGCGCCTCCGAGTACTCCCAGGTAGCGGTAACTTTTTTGTGGGGGTTAAAGATATTGTCCGGATCGAAGATTCTTTTCACTTCTTTAAAAAGCTCTATCATCTTTGGTTCGTACATGCGCGACAAAAATGGGCCCCGGATAAGGCCGTCATTATGTTCACCAGACAATGAGCCTCCGTATTTGATGACCAGTTTGGTAACTTCTTCGAGCACGGGTGCGATTTTAGCTCGTTCAGAGGCATCAGTAAGGTCCATAAGAGGAATAATATGAAAATTACCGTCGCCCATATGTCCAGCAACGGTATAAAGCAAACCGTAGCCATCGAGTATTTCACTGAGCTTTGGTAAAAATTCTTCTAACGTTTCAGCTGGCACGATAATGTCGTCTATAAAAGGTGCGGTGTGTTTGTGCTTCACATTCTTGCGCAATAGGTTAAAGCTCTCGCGACGCATAATCCAGAATTTTTCCTCCTGGCGCTTATTTTCGGCTAGCTGGCTTTCTAGGCCGAGTTGCCGTCCGACTTCCTGCAGATGGGTGATTTTATTATCAATTTCGGTTTGATTGTCTCCTTCAAACTCACAAAGGAGGATAAGCTTTGGTAATCGCGGCAAATAACGCAGTAGATGTCTGAGTACCGGTATGAAGCTGAGCCCGAGCAGCAAGAAACGCTTCATCCCCAGAGTTTTGCGAAAACTCAAGAAAAAGCGGAAAGCAAACTTGAGCGTATGTTCGTCAAATGATTCCAAACTAGAGGGTTTTAAGGGAAGTAATTTGTTTATGATGCCCCCCAAGCCCTCAAGGCGTGGTAAAAAGAGGACAACCATGCCGGAGAGCGGTTTGGCGGGTATTAATTTGAATTTCACTTCTGTCACTATTCCCAATGTGCCCTGCGAACCAACAAATAGCTTTGTTAGATCGAACTGCTCGTTGTCAGCCACATCCCATAGGTTATAACCGGTGGAATTTTTGGTTGTTTTAGGGCGAGAACGGGCGAGCAATGCCTGGTTTTGGGATATCAGTGAGGAGACTTGCCGGTAAATGGAGCCTTCAAGCGTGTCTTCTTTGAGCTTTGCAGATAGCTCTTTTGCAGATAGTGGCCGGATAGTATGGGTTTCTCCATCCCGCAGCACCACTTTAAGCTCATGCACGTAGCGGTCAGTTTTACCATACACCAATGATTTTTCACCGCCGGCGTTATTCGCTACCATGCCGCCCACCATACAAATCTCTCGTGAGGCAGGATAGGAAGGGAGTAACAGGTGTTTCGCAAGGGTAACTGGTTCAAGGTCGTGATAGTACACACCGGGTTGGACTCGTATTTCGTTCCCTTCAACCGTTCCAATATGGGTAAAATGCTGCCCAAAGGAAACGATAAGAGAATCGTTGATGGCGCCACCGCTCATATCAGTACCGCCGCTGCGGGCTGTGAGTGACAAGTTGGGATCGTGTGGACGGTTCTGGTTTACAAATTCAACCAGCTTGCAGATATCCTCGCTGTCTTTGGGATATACGACCCCGCGAGGGATAACCTCAAACAAGCTGGCGTCATGGCTGTACGTTGCCAATGTCTCAGCCGTACAATCTACCTCGCCTTTTATCAGGCTGCTCAGTTTTTCACAGAAATCTATTGAGTTTTTTTGTTGGTTCATAGCCCTATGAGGTTTGTTTCTTAGTTATTCTATCAGTTATCTGTAAAAAGCATAAGTACTTCTTAGGATATTTTTGAGGATAGTAGCGGAGTGCTTTAGCTATAAAGTCGTTTTACAATGCGACAAATTGATAATGCAAACCATGATTCACTGTCATATTTGAGGTTTTTCAAAACTTTAAGGTGCCAGGTGCCATCTTTTTGTTGTGCTTTGATAAACCATTGCATAGCCTGCTTAATTTTGGGATGAGATTTTGGCGTGCCGAGTATAGATAAACTATCAAGCGCCGAGATAAGATCGGTAAACCAAAATGGGTAGGTAAACTTCAGCCAATAGTCAGGGCTGCTTCTATCAGGATAGTTGTCACGCTTGAATAGACTTGATAGTAATAACTCGCTTGCTTCATGTGCTTCAATTGATTCACGGTACTTTGGGTGTGCTGCGTAGGCTCGTAGAACAATACCCGTTACCATGTGTGAAGACGGTTTGTTTTTATCGGGTTTAATTGTCTCAGTGTTCATGGTAATAACATCAAGTTTTTTGTCTCTAGTCCGCAGCGGTATGGCCCAACCACCGTCGTTTTGACGGATAGTGACTAGCCAATCAAAACCCTTCGTAATCCGGGGATCATCACTATACCCGGCTTTAATAAGGAGCTCCATTATGGCGGCGGTGTAATATGGCGCATACTGATTGCCTAGTATTCCGCGTATGTCCCCTTCTGGTGTTTGAAAACTGAATAAAAACTCTGCCGCTTTTCGGACTGTAGCACTTTTTTTGTTGAAGCCAAACATCTCAACCAAGTAGCCAAGGTTACGGAAGGTTTCTAATTGATTATAATTTTCAGTAGTCCGTATCTTTTTATTTCCGCTCGGGTATAACCAACTGCCGTCTACTTGTTGTTTTCGAACAATCTTTTGGGCGGCTGGTAATTGCCATAGTGTTTCGACTTTGCCGACAGGTGTAGTGGTTAAATCCCTTTTGGCAAAATAAGATATTGAAGGATTAGCGTTATATACCAATGGCTCGAGTGGTGAATAGAAAAAAATCGATGCCCATTCACGTTGCATGTTCACATCGTAGCAGGCTTTTTGTACCTTGACCTACAGTTTTTTTAAACGAAGCTCTTCGTTCCTGTCTGTAGATTTAGAGAGGAACACCTATATTCAATATTGGCTTGGCATAATTGAATAATATATTGAGCGCAAGGAAGCTGCTAATAAGCATAGTTGTAATACCAATTGCTACAAGTTTATGTAACGTTGGGACAGAGCGATAATCATCTAAAAATTTACGACGACCTAGCTTAACTGCAAGTCTTCGATATACGAATGTTGCGAATGCACTTACTCGTGTAAAAAAATTGAATAGTCCATACAGCGGATAGATAAATACAACCCAAAATGGTTCCCTTGACTTGCTTTTGATAAATGAGATTGCTTCAAGTAAGAAATAAGTGAGATACATGATGACAAAGTACCACGGGTAAAAAATAAGAATCGGGAGACTTAAAACCCGGAGAATATCCAGTATCATCACAAGAAAAATATTGTAGAAGGCATCAAAGCGAAGCGCGAACGGCATATGGTCACGCGTCAAGATCTTTAGATAATTGTTAAAGTTTGCATATAAACCGGGAAACCACCCAAATGATCTCTGCTGGTATAGTGTTTTTATGGTGGTGGGTGGCTGCGTGTAGACAGTTGAATCAGTCAGCACAACACCCTTGGCGTCTTGCGCAAGGTGTATTAGCAGAGTTCTTTGCAGATCCTCACCAGAAAATTCCCCACTATGTCTTCTGATTTGTGTTTTTAGCTGCTTAAGTTCAAAAAGTCCGATTGCTCCCGATATATTTTGCACGGAAGCCTTATTGTTATGATAACGTTTACCTAGATCGGTGCTCTTTCTATATTCGTACATCTGTAGTTTAGATATCCAATTTGACGTCTTCACAAGCACTCTAAATGCAACGCCTTCATAACCTTCCTCCAGTAAGCCGGTAGGCATAGCCGCATTACCAACGAGTGTGTCGTCATCAAGCAGCAGCACATAGGGGGTATCCACATATTGAAGAGCACGATTAATGGCACGCACTTTCCCAATCGGTCGTTCAATATCTAAAATAATAACCCCATATCCCTGGGCGATATAGCATGTGTTGTCGGTTGATCCGTTTGAGGCAAGAATGACTTGTTTTGGTCGGAATTTCTTTAGTAAGGACTTGAGGGTAGCATCGATAACATCCTCCCCGTCTTTACATGCAATAATTACTGTTATTTTATCTAAATTTTCTTTGGCTAATTTATAACTTCTTCTAGAAAATGACTCAAGGAATACTTTAAGGCCGTCAATTACCCACAGGGGCACGATAATTATCAGGAAAGCAAAACTGAAGACGGATAATACAAACCAATTACTTCGATAGTAACCAAAAGCAACAGTATACAAAGTGATAACTATTAAAGTTATATACCCTGCCCAGTAGTCAACTTGAGATTTTTTTCGTTGCGGTGGTTTTAATGAATATTTCTTAGACTTGTACTTTTTCACCCTACTCCACGACAAACGTCCGGTATTAATTTTTAGACTGAGACCCAGCTAAACTATTATGCAGTCTAATAATAAAAAAACAAAAAAGACTCTCGAAGAAGTCTTTTATAAGATTTCTATACGACGCTTGGTTTATATGCAGCAAGTTCAGGTTTTTGATTAACAAGTTTCTGAACATTATCGGCAAAGGTCGCTATTTGTGTTTTTGCGAGACCGGTAAGTTCTAGTGGTTGCGTCATAGCGTTTCCAAGTGTGTCCTTAGAAACATTCATGCGTTGATCCTCGGCAAGACGGTCGATCAAATTATTCACTGTGAGACCATCCTCGCGCATTTCTAGCGCAATGTTTGTTGCATGTTCTTTGATGGCTTCATGTGCATCCTCACGACCTGCTCCTGCCTTCACAGCGGCCATCAATGCTTTCGTAGTGATGAGAAATGGTAGATAACGCTCTAATTCTTTTTCAATGACTGCCGGATATGCACCAAAGCCATCAAGCACTGCCATGGTGGTCTGCAATATGCCATCTGCGGCGAAGAATGAATCCGGCACAAATACTCTACGCGCGGCCGAGCAGCTGACATCACCCTCATTCCACTGGTTGCCAGCTAGCTCTGATGCCATAACAACATGGCCACTCAAGACAGCTTTCAAGCTGTTGATGCGTTCTGACTTGGCAGCATTCATTTTATGGGGCATAGCGCTAGAGCCAACTTGACCCGGTTTAAATCCTTCTGTAGCTAATTCTTGGCCTGCCATCAGTCGTAGCGTGGTAGCAAAGTTAGAAGGTCCAGACACGAGTTGCCGGAGTGCGGTCACCGTATCAAAGTCCATGGACCGAGGATAAATTTGACCAACACTATTAAGCGTTCCATCAAAGCCTAACTCCTCAGCAATATGGGTCTCCAACTCAGCTACCTTTGTGGCATCGCCTTCGAATAGATCAAGCATATCTTGTTGTGTTCCGACCGGACCTTTAATACCACGTAGGTGATAGCCATCCCGCAAAGTTTGTAACCTTTCATGGCCATTCAGCAGTTCTTCACCAAAATTAGCAAAGCGTTTGCCGAGCGTAATGGTCTGTGCGGCAACATTATGCGATCTTCCTGTCATGGGCAATTCAGTAAACTGTAGAGCTCGCAAACTAAACCGTCCTAGTGTCGAGATCGTACGGTCAGAAATAATCTCAAGCCCCTTGAGGATCTGCATTTGTTCGACGTTTTCGGTTGCATCGCGGGATGTCATACCAGTATGCACATATTGATGACCTGCCAGAGCGTTAAATTCCTCAATTCGAGCTTTCACATCATGATGAGTCACTTCTTCGCGGCGGCGGATTGATGCCAGATCAACAGTATCTTGCATGGTCTCGTAATCATTAATTGCATCATCCGGTATCGGCAAGCCGAGCTCAGCTTGTTTTCGCATCACTTCTATCCAGAGGCCGCGTTCCATGAAAACTTGCGCTTGGCTAGAAAAGAGGGTCACTATTTCAGGGCTTGCATAACGTGCTGCCAAAATATTAGCTGGTGGGACTGCTTCACCCATGTATTCAAGGTTTGCCATGCACGGGTTCTCCGATTAGATGTAAGTAATTATCCCCTGCCAATCGGCAATTACCAAGCATAAGCAAGATTGAATAGACGAATCTTTAGACGGTTCAGGTGCCAGGTCAATTATTCGGCCTGTTTATTTTAGTGAGAATAAAAGCCGCGTCCAACTTTATCGGGTACCATCACTACGCTAACTCCTGCATCAGTGAGGGTTTTAATCACCTTTTCATCAGCGATAGATCCACTAGAGGTTAAAATTGCCTTCACGCCTGCCTCAGCTAATAACGCTGGTCCATCAGGAAAAGGAAAGAAGCTATCACTATATGCAACGGCGCCTTCAAGCTTTTGCTTGTTTAGGTGCGTACTCACTACCAGATGGTCTCCTTGGTCGGCTATGGTAGGCATTTCAATAGTCGTTCTGGTAATAGCTAGTTGGCCCGCCCCAACGCGATCCTGCTGGCCTACACCGTTGCCGAGGAGTTTACCCTCTTTTACTAACGTAATAGTATTGCTATTGCTCGTGCTGCCAACTGCCCAAGCCAGAATCATGTCTCGTTTCTGTTGCTCGATAAGTTCGCCGTGTTGCTGCATATATTCAGCTGATAGATCTTGGACGAATGAATAGTTTGGCTGTTCAAGATTACCTCCACGAACTGGTCTCACGCGACGTGTCGCATCTAATGAAGCTTCATTTAGGTTCGCTAAAGCTGGGTTAATAACGACACGCAATTTCTTACGGCTTAACAATTCAAGTGCCTCGTCGGTAACACCAGAACCTACTACGCCGTCAAGTAAACGCGAGCTTTCGCCCTCCATTATGTGTTTCATAAGCGTCTCAGCCACGTCTTTATCAATGACACCGTTGAGCATGACCACACCACCAAAAATAGCTCGCGTGTCACCTTCAATCATTTTCCCTACGGCTTCTACAAGTGTCTCGGCCACCGCTGCACCACAAGCATTACCGTGCTTCACACCAACGGCCATTGGAGGCACTTCACCGAAATTACGCTCAAAACCTGCGGCAATATGGGTTGAAGTCTGTAATAGTCGATCAATGTCCGTCATATTGACGTAGCTTCGTTCCATACCCTGAACATGAGTAAATTGATCAAGACCGAGGGGATCAGTGTTTACTCGATTGTCAGCATAAAATCCTGCTTTTTCCTGCTGAGGATTTTCTCCGTATTTTGTCCTAGAGTTAAGTCGCGCTATAGAACCGCTTACACCGGTACCGCCTAAATACTTTGCGAGGGTTAAGGTATAGCGTGTAACCTCGTATTCTGCCCGCGCTGCCAGTTCTTCAAGGAAGGCTTCCTCATCGGGTTTGCCTTGACTGAGCCAATCCAGTACAGGTTGACGTTGCTCGGCAGCAGATAAAACTATGCGTCTCCCCTTCGCTGCTGCTCTAAGTAGAGTTGGACCTCCAATATCGGTCTGCTCAATTACATCTTTTGTAGTCGCGCCGGGCTTTGCAATTTCTGCTTCAAGAGGATACATATCGACACACGCTAAACCAATCAATGGAATACCAAGTCTTGATAATTCTTCCATGTCCTCGGCTTTACTCTGATCTGCTAAGAGGCCAGCGTAAACTTCCCGCGATAGAGTGACCACTCGATGTCCTAGAATAGCCTCACCACCAACAAGCTCAGAGACGTCGTTAACCCCGATTCCAGCCTCTCCAATTTTTCTGGCAGTTCCTCCAGAAGCGTATATTTGCCAGCCCTGTTCTGCGAGACCATCAGCAAATTCTACAATGCCGGTTTTATCGTATGCAGAGATTAGGGCATTACCTGTTATTTCGCTCATACTTCCTCCTTTTTAAGTTCAGGAGCCACCACCACTCATTGAATGAGTCCAGTATCGTATAGTTTTAGCTACTCGGCAAGTATGAGGTAGTTGATAAACCAGCAACAAATTCCGCATATATTGACAAACGCTACCAAAAGGCCCCTCAATGTTACGGCAATTGGCTATAACACATTTATCTTATTTGCTGAATGGCGGAATATAGTTATTCTCTTCCCCAACGATATGCCAATCAAATACAGACGAAGCCTCATCTTCTCTTATCAGTTTAGCCCTGTATGCTGCTCTGGTGTTTTGCGGCGGGTTCAGCATGGCGTGGTTTATGTCTTTGTCGGTGGGTTTATTTTTGAAACCGTGCCATCCCCAGCCATTTTTCCGTTTGGCCACGGCAACACCTTGTCTATTCAATGAATCCCAGGTGTAGTCTGCGTTTCGCAGGGTATTATTCGAATCAGATAATCTGTCACGCACTTCTCTCAAATATTCACGACGGGCGACCCATTCTACCCTGTTTGCTGCCAGTAATGGATCGCATGCCAGGTCATCACAGACTTCATAAATTTGGTCCAGGGCCCACTGTTCATCCTTAGTAAATTCGTCAGTCTCAAAGTACATGCTCAACTCATCAGCAAACTCCGTCTGCCATTCGTGGGGCTTGATCTTTATGCCATTTTTTAGCTCAATAACACTTTTTAATGCCAGATCACCGACAATTGTCGCTGCGGCTTCTATCGGCTCCTCAATATGGAATACAGAGAAATCTTGACCCGACTCCAGGGCTTTTACCAGCAATGAATTTGTGGCATGTTTCATCCGTATTGACCATGGTGACAAGGTGGCATCAGAACTCACTTGGTGCATACGGTAATGAGTATTTTCAAAATTAGTGTTGTCTTCGCAAACTATAGGCTTATTTACGCCAGTACGCGAAGGTTGAGATAGGCAACGAGAAACATATAATCTTGGTGAAGTGACATACTGAAATTCATCTTTGCTAGATTTTACGAGACCGCCGGCACCGGTGTAGATTGCTCTTGTCACATTAAACGCAGCTATTAAATCGATGTTTTGTTTGCTCACCGGTACATTCGATAGTATATTTTCGTGATAACCCCAAGAATTCCCAAGCTGATCGGTCGTTCTTTTATTTAGGTAATATTTATCGATAACTTTTGTTTCTTTTAAGGCTCTAAGGACATTCAACATAAACTTCTCAGCCGATAGTTCATATAACACTAAGTGTTCAGCCGAAGAAACCTCGGGCGTACAATATTCAGGAGTAACAAGCTGGTCAATGTAAAAACGTGCGCCGTTGCTCAAGAAACCCTTATCATTATGCCCCGGTATTTTTATTTGTTCTAATATATCTTCTTTCCGTGCGCCCCATGCTTTGTGCAGCGTGTATGAGTCTTTAAGGGGGTTATTGTCGTCATAGGACGTAGCAGAGAGTACTTTGCCATTAATCTCGGCGTGCAAACCAAAACCAATTTCTGCTCCGAACACTCGCCTGACTTCGGGCACCATAGGATCCACTTCCATAAACTGAATAAACCATGAACACTCAATGATGTCAACATGTTTGGATTGTTTTACTATATTTGGGTGCCTATTTTAATGACTCGTCCAAAAAGAGTACCGACCAAAAGCCGCATCTTCATTGGCTGAGCATGTGGGTCTGGTACCCCTGGACAGAGGTAATAGGACAAAATAGGACATTATAAAAAAGCAGTGTCCGAAAAGTGGATGATTGGTCCGGCTTATGTTATGCGTATCGCATAACCGAACAAATGCCACACTTGTAGCGCTTACTATTCTAAAACCGAGGAATAAACCCTATAGTCTTTCGAGAGAAGCTATTTTGCAATTTTAATATTAAACTGCGGCGTTCCAAGTATACCCATCAGCCGCAGCCAGAGCGGCAGGAACATTTCAGTACCGCGCGATGAGGTTATATCGCCAAGATCAATGATGTTTTCCCAGCCGTAACCCTTCATTAACTCGATGACCTGGTCTTTAGCCTCTTTTTCATTACCGCAGATAAATATGTGGTGATCGCCACCGGCGAGGCTCTTGGGATCAACCTGGATATTCGCATTCATAGTATTAAAAGCTTTGACGACCTTAGCTTTTGGTAGTGCTTGTTGAATCTGTTCGCCCAACGAATCAGTATTGCTGACAAACAACGATGGCGGCATTCCCTGGCTGAAATCCAACGGATTGGTTATGTCTATGAGTACTTTACTACTTATTACGTCTTCCAGCTTTTTAAGTGCCGCAACTGCTACCTGCCCGGACAGAGCGTTGACGATTATTTCACCGTGCTTGGCAGCTTCGGCAAACGTCTTTAACACGACTTTGTCATGAGCTTCCAACCACTCGGCTACCGGCGGATTGCCAGCGTAATCCTTATCTGTTTTGGCTAAGGTTTGTTCGGTGTTTTGGGTACCCATAACTACGTCATGGCCAAGCTTAGCCAGCTTGGCGGCGTGAGCTTTACCAACCACGCCGGTTCCTAAGACTGCTATTTTCATGTATTCCTCCTTCAACTTATCCGCTCTTACTATTTTAGGGCATATGGTTGACAGGCATATAATATGCATAATGATGGCTGAAACATTCACTGAAATGCTGGCAGTAGGCGGTAAATCCAATTCACTGGGGCGCGTTAGTGAAGTTATTGAGCTGGTTCTAAAAGATAAATCCCAACTGGACGAGCTATATAACTGCCTGTTCGAATCCGATGAATGGGTGCGTATGCGGGCTGGTGATGCACTTGAAAAAGTCTGCCGTGAGCATCCTGACTGGCTCCAACCATATGTTGACCGCCTGTTAAGCGAGGTGGCCAGTGTACAGCAGGCTTCGGTGCAGTGGCACCTGGCGCAAATGCTTGGTGAAATTTCGTTGACACCGACGGAAATCAAACGAGCGGCTGCATTGTTGAAAAGTTACCTTAAGAATAAGGACGCGGACTGGATTGTAACCAGCAATTCAATGGAAACGCTGGCTAAATTTGTCCGTGAAGGTAACGTAGAATCAAACGAGGTTACTCCTCTGCTTCGACTACAGCAGGATCATCACTCAAAAACGGTCGCCAAGCGAGCCGCAAGGTTGTTGAAAGAGCTCGGCCATGACTAACTGGCAGGGGAAGTTTTACGTTTTGATCCAATAAAGCCATTACTGGCTTCTGGGGATGAGGCTGTTGCATTTTTCGTCAAACGCGATTTGCTTGAAAAACCCGACATGAACACAGAGGTTCTTTGGAATTTACCTGGCGGAGTGAAGACAATGCGCAAACAGCAGCCGGATGGCTCATGGCTTTACCCGGGTGGCAATAAAAAGATACGCACTACTGAAAACTATAACCAGCTCGAGACCTTTCGCAACCTCGGTTATCTGGTTGAAATGTATGCCTTCGATAAGCGAAGTCCTGCCATACAAAAAGCAGCTGAGTGGCTCTTCAGCTTTCAAACTAGCAGTGGCGATATACGCGGCATACTTGGGAATCAGTATACGCCGTACTATACCGCTGCCATGATGGAACTGCTCATCAAAGCCGGATATGGTGATGATCCGCGTATCAGGAAAGCCTTCGGGTGGCTGGCATATATCAGGCAACATGACGGCGGCTGGACTATTCCGCTCAGAACACATAACAGTAAACTCGATGTTATTGCCATGAACACAGCCACGATTGAGCCGGACCGGACCAGGCCGTTTTCGCATATGGTGACAGGAATAGTCCTGCGGGCATATGCAGCGCACCCGGCATTCAGGCAAACTGCTGAAGCGCAAGCTGCTGGCAAGCTGCTGCTCTCCAGCCTGTTTAAGAAAGACAGCTATCCAGATAGAAGCGCGCCTGATTTCTGGCTCAGGTTCACCTTTCCGTTCTGGTTTACTGATCTCATATCCGCCATGGATAGTCTGTCGCTGTTAGGGTTTTCTGAAAACGAGCCACGGATGTGTAAAGCCATACAATGGTTTGCAGATAACCAGTCACCGGACGGGCTGTGGCATCTCAAAATTCTGAAAAATGCTGGTTATGACAGCGGCTTATGGCTATCTTTGGCAATATGCCGGATATTGAAACAGCTGCATGTCAGTAACTGATTTGTGACTAATGGGAGTGTTGCCTAGCTTCGCCACTCATCATCTTAAGCATGTGAGGCCCACCAGTTCGCAAGAACCGCCATACCAGAGCAGTAGAAATCACCAGGAATAAGATATTCAGGACACTGGTGTAATTTAGTGTGATACCTGGTTCAAGGATTTGTAAATTGCGAGCGGTCGGCGTGATACCAGTGAGCCAGAATAGCAGCTCCACTAAATAGCCAGCACCAGCCATTGATGCGTAAAAGGTAGCAAATAACACCGTGGCCATTTTCATGCCGTAGTATTTCTTGTAAATACGCAGTATCGGGAACACAATCAGGTCAGCAAAGATAAAGCTGATAACGCCACCAAAGCTTATACCGCCATTCCATAGTACTGCTGCCAATGGTATGTTACCGACGCTACAAACGAAGGAGATAACTGCAATAAACGGCCCGATAAGGGGCCCCCAGAGAGCCGATAGCAGGGGGTGTGATGTCAAGAACAACTTCTCAAAGAAACCAGCTGGAACCCAAGCGGCAATCGCACCTGCCAGCAATAGTCCAATTGCCAGGTCTTTCCAGACTGATACCCAGTCCATGACGTAAAAGTGGCTGGTAGCGGTTATCCCTTCTGGCGACCGTAGTTTTTGCCAAAATGAAGTGTTGCCCTTGACGGACATATCGTCCATGGTGGCATGGCCTTCCATTTTGCCTGACAATCCTCTCTGGGCTTGTCTGGTCGCCGCTGCAACCAGTTTTGGTGTCAAGAAGCGGCGAAGTAAGATTGCCAGCAGAACTATCATAAGCGGCCCACCAAGGAACTCAGCCAACGTAAACTGCCAGCCGAGTAGAACAATCATAATAATCCCTATTTCAATTACCAGGTTGGTACTGGCAATCTCAAATGCCATCGCAGACGTAAAATTAGCTCCTTTCTTCACCAGGGAACGAGCCAGGGCAACGGCAGCGTAAGAGCAGGACGATGAAGCTGCCCCTAGACCCGTGGCAATAGCCAGTGTCTTCGGTTTATCGTCAGGGAGTAGTTTGCTCATCTGGCGGTGCGATACGACAGCTTGAATAATCCCCGACAGAGCAAAGCCCAAGATTAACGGCCACAGGATTTCCCAGCCCATAGCGAAAGACGTTGAGAGAGCGTGCCAGATTGCTTCAAGCATGACTTAACTGCCTCATGTCATTAGCTGTGGTCGTGTTTATCACCACCCATCATTGCCATCATGCCGAGCATCATCAGCGGACAAATCAGAAACAGCAAGCCGAAACCAACGCTAACCTTTAGCGTTGAGGCAAAGGCGATCATCATCACGCCCACAGCTGCCAGAACAATCATTACTATCGTGTGCGCTTTCATAGCGTGCCCCCTAATGACCCATCATATCGTTCATGTCATGGCTGCTAGTGTCGGTGCTTGATGAACCATAGCCCCACTGTAATTGCCACGATTTCATGTCGTTAATTTCTTTGGTTTGAGCAGTAACAATGGCGTCAGCCAGGTTCTTTATTTCATCATGCTTGGCGTTTTGCTTGGCGAGATTAGCCATATCAATCGCTCCCTGGTGGTGCGTAATCATCTCGGCAATGAAGGCTTTATCAAAATCATCACCTGTCTTATCTTTAAGGTTGCTGGACATTTCAGCCATTGTCATGCTGTTATCGTTATCGCTCATCATGTTTTGGCTTGATGAGCTACTGTGCATACCCATCATACGCATCACGCCGTTGTTATTGTTGTTGACGGCGTAGCTTGCCGTGAAGCCAGCGATAATAACGCCAGCTAACAAGCCTATTACACCGTACAAAATGCTTTCTTTGTTCATAACCCCTCCTTTACTTGGTTATTGCTTGCCCCGTATGTGTGTTAGTTCATACAAACCAAGCAGCTCTTTTACGGCTTCTGCCTGCTTCTTCTCGTCGGCAGAGGACAAGTTATCGGTAACATGTGTACGCAGGTGATTTTCAAGAATCAGCTTATTTAGCGAACTGAGTGATTTTTGGATTGCAAGAGTTTGCGTAATAATATCCATGCAGTATTCTTCGCTGTCGATCATCTTTTCAATGCCTTTAAGCTGACCCTGAAGGATTTTACTGCGGTGCAATGCTCGTCGTTTAATATCTGATATCATACTTGCAGTATATACCCCCAGGGGGTATTATGTAAAGAATTACTAAAAGGGGTAATCTATGCGTAAATATTTGCAGTTGCTTAAAACAAAATGGTTTATCTTTGGTGGCGGACTTATTCTCGGAGCACTTATCATTCTAGGCATAAGGTACACCGCCTACAAACCACCAGCGCAGGTCCACTACCACGCCAATTTTGCAGTCTATGTAAACGGCCAAAGAGAGAAATTCCAGGCGATGGATTACTACGAAGAAACCGCTGCAACCAGTTGCTCCATAAAGGAAAGCGATCAAAGTGAAAATAAGCCCATGGCCAGAACACATATGCATGGCAACGTTGATGATGTTGTTCATGTTGAAGATAAGCTCGTAACGTGGGGTAACTTCTTTACTGTATTGGGCTGGAATGTCGGTGGTAACTACATTGCCACCAGGGGCACCGTATACGAGGCTGGTGACCAGAACACAGTAACTTACATTTTGAACGGCAAAAAAGTTGGTAATATCACCAACACAATCATCGGCGATCAGGACAGACTACTGGTTGATTATGGCAGTCAAACACAAGAACAAATAAACCAGGAATATGCCTCAATTCAAAACAATGCCCTAAAGGCCGACAACTCAAAGGACCCTGCTAGCTGTGGCAGTCACGAGGGTAAGACGACCTTCAAAGATCGTATGAAGCATTTGTTCAACTAAGTTCACATTCTGTCGTTTAGTATTTAGTTTGGTTTGTAGTATCCTACCAAACAGAGATAGATTAAGCCTAAATTAGCACTCTTGACATGAGAGTGCTAATTTCCTAAAATGAGTATAGAAGCTTTTATGCTTCTCCAACCATTAAAATACTAATGAAAGGAGATTTATATGAGCAAACTAGTACGCTGGGATCCATTTGCAGAACTGTCTGCGTTACAACAACAGTTCTTTGGTGAGGACTTTATATCCCCGTTTAAAGGTGTGAACATTCCTACCACGGACGTTTATACCAAGAATAGCGAAATGGTGGTTGAAGCGCATCTGCCTAACTTCGTCCAGGATGATGTCAATATCCAGGTGGAGGACGGCGCGCTGGTCATCAGCGCTGAACGCCATGAAAAAGAGGAAGACAAGGACAAGAAGTACGTAGTGCGGGAAAGCAACAACAGCTTCTACCGCCGCATCCAGTTGCCTGAACGGGCTGATGCCGACAATATCAAGGCCAACCTGGATGAAGGAGTGCTGAAAGTATCCGTACCCCTCACGCCATTACCCGCGCCAAAGAAAATAGCTATTTCCAGCAAAGCCAGCAAAAAATAGCAAACAAAGAAGTCGGTTACCGTTTATGGTATGATGACCACTGGAATAGCCCGTGACATTCTTGCGAGAGACGGGCTATTTTGCTGTCTTGCTGTGTTGTTCTAAGACTTTATCAAAAAGATAATCAAATACGGCATCGACTGCCTTTTGATCAGCATCTTTAACCTGAATGTACTTCGCTTTGGGTATTATCTTTTTACGGGGCATCATTAATAAATTATCTCCTTTCCGTCTGGTGTTTTCATGCGCCAGGCATTATCGGGATCATCCTTGACCTTGGATTTGTTCTTCAGCTTCTGTTCTTGCATAACAAGCTTCTTGAGATCCTCTTCGCGTTCGTAAGCATGCAGTCGACCGTTCAGATAGCCAAGGCGGTAGGAAATTCCATCAGTCGTCAAACGCCAGTTGGTACCTTTCAGGGCTTTGATGACCAGCTTTCTCAACGTATTCCTGCTGTCGTAATCACCACGATCAGTCTTACTGTCCAGGCAGTTAAAACCTATGAACACGTCACGACCCATTTCCGGTTTATCCAGGCTGAATTCTGTATAGCCAGCCTTCTCAAGTGCTGGTATTAATAGATCCGGGAGTTCGGCGATCTTCGGCTGTTTAAGCTCGGCTACGGCATCGTAAATATGTTTGTTATCTTCCTTTTCCTTGTACTTTTTGCCAAATTCAGCCATGCGCTCGAAACCGCCTTTTATGGCGTACAGCTTGTCACGGAATTCTTTATCTATTAGACAGAAATGGATACGGTCTTTGTCGTAATCCGGATCGGGCTGCACCTTCTTCTTTTTATCTTTTAGATCCATTTTGTCCTTATAGCTATAACCGCAGGATGGGCAGCTGTATGTAAAGGTAATGGCCGTTTTGGTCGTGGTAATTTTACGGGTTGTCTCAGCTTTGCACCTAGGGCAAAGCGTGAGTTTCGGTTTCCAGGCGGTCCCGTCTTCCCAAAATGCGCTGTTTTTATCGCAGTGCGGGCAATGAAGCATGAACAATACGTCTTCAGGATCGTCATACCTGGCGTTTTCTTTACGGTGCATCAGTGATTTGTCGGTAATCCGCAAACCCTGTTTACCGCAATGATGGCAGTAGGGCTCTTCAGATAGCCTGGCAGTAGCAATCTGATTGTCTTTGGCTTCGTCTTCAGCCATCCGCTCATTTATGTACTGCTCACGGTTTTCGTATCGGTATAACAGATCATTGCCCACAACCTGCATGCAAAACATGTTTAACAAAGCTGCATTGCCGGGGCGGTCAATGGTGTCATCTTTTGGAAGTTTCTTTTCCAGTTCGTCATAAAATTCGGCGTAGTGGCCCATGCCACGCCGACCGTCTTCTACAGTGTGACGGTCGTAGATATCCTCATAATATTTGCGATCCCTGAGATGCACGTAGCTCATATATTAATCGTAGCACTCCATTGACTTGCTGACGTAGCGGGCGTATTTTTAAAGTAGTTAGCTGAGTGCTAACCAATTCTACGAGATATAACGAAGTACGTCATACGAGGCGACTCACGAATTGACCGGGTCAAAGTAGACCCTAAGGCCGTACAGGCCGAATAAAGCCAATAAAGGCTGGTTAAAACGGAGTCGCTTTTTGTATTGAAAAGTTGAACCCCTGTCTACCACATAAACGAGATGAGAGGAGTTTTAATTATGTCTCGGACTATTTCGGAACCCAAAAATAAAAATTTGACAGTCAAACAGGTAGCGGTTTCAGAACTGAAGCCCGCGGTCTATAATCCGCGCAAAATCTCAGATCAGGACTTCGCGCAGCTGGTGGAAAGCATCCGTCAGTATTCGATGGTGGAGCCCCTGGTGGTCAATTCGCACCCTGAACGTCACGGTGTAATTATAGGCGGCCATCAGCGCCTGAAGGCTGCGGTTAAGCTGGGTTATACATCCGTACCGGTGGTGTTCATAAGCCTGGACGAAAAGCGGGAGCGCGCTCTCAACCTGAGGTTAAACCGCAACACCGGTGAATTCGACCTTGATCTGCTGAAACACTTCGATATCGATGAACTGCTGTCGGTCGGTTTTGATGACATTGACCTTGGCGACATCTGGAATGCCAGTCTGGACATCGAAGATGATGACTTCGACGAGGATAAGGCCATCAAAAAGGCCCGGGATACCGCCATTAAGCCCGGTGATATGTTTACGCTCGGTAAGCACCGGCTTATCTGCGGCGACGCTATGGATCCGGCGGTCATTAAACGCCTGGCGGGCGACCTAGAACCGGTTATGCTTTACTGTGATCCGCCCTATAACATCTCACTTGATTACAGCAAGGGCGTAGGCAACAAGGCCAGTTATGGCGGTAAAACCAAAGATGCCAAAACGGATGAGGATTATGCCGCATTTCTGGGCGCAGCCCTGACAAATGTTCTGGGAGTTATGACTGAGGACGCCCATGTCTTCATGTACTGCGACCAGACATATATCGGGCTGGTGCAGGCACTGATGGGGCAATACGGACTGACGAACCGCCGGGTGTGCCTGTGGATCAAAAACGGCTTTAACCCTGTGCCGGATGTGGCTTTCAACAAATCATTTGAGCCCTGTGTCTACGCCACACGCGGAACACCATATTTGTCAGACATCCACAACCTGACCGAGATTCTCAATAAAGATGTCTCACCGGGTAACCGGGCGATTGACGATATCATTGATATTTTTGATATCTGGCTTGCCAAACGTGAACCTGGATTGGAATATCAGCACCCGACGCAGAAACCACTGACCTTGCACGAAAAGCCGCTGAAGCGTTGCACTAGGATTGGCGATGTGGTGCTGGACTGTTTCGGAGGCTCCGGATCAACCCTTCTGGCTTGTGAGCAGATGAAGCGGGTGGCGCTGTTGTGCGAAATCGAGCCAGTGTTCTGCCAAGTCATTATTGATCGCTGGGAAGCCATAACTGGCGAAAAGGCGGTACAGCTATGAAAGCCGGACAAATCATGCATTTAGGCAGTCACCGCCTGGCTTGTGGCAGCGCCACCGACGAAGCCCTGGTAAAGCGTTTAACCGGCGACAAGCAACCTCGAGTTGCGATATACATAAAAGCCCTGTTGGGCGTTCCAGCCTTTCGGACCGGCGGCCCTGTCGTGAACCTCTTGGCTGATTTTGGACACATGCGGTAGAACGTATGGTTTGACTACGAGTCTGCCGCCGAGAATGTCGTGTGCTTCTTCAGTCAGATTCTGGGTGGCAGTTTCAGAAGTAAGGAAAGGATCCCAAGGCTTAACCTGTCTGGAGTTAACAAATATTCTTGGACCGTTGATTCGCTCGAGATAACGGTGGTAGACCATAGCAAGATGGTCTTTAACTCTTTCGGCATCCTCCAGAAATTTGTCATGATCATTCTTGTCATCAACTTTGGTGCCTTTTGTCAGACGGTCAAGATTTTCCAACAATACCAGAGTTCCGGAGTCGGTATCCGGCAGTTTATCCAAGAGTCGACCGAGTACATGCGAGCCTTTTTTCAACAACCGCCACTCACCGTGCTGTGTAACATAATCCAGATCCCAGCATCGCACCGAAAAATTGCCACCAGCAGACTTGGAGGCGACCGTGAGTTTTTTGCACTGAGAGAATGATGCCGTCTTCAGTCCAAGACCAAAACGTCCAAGATCCTTAGAGCTTCGTTCCTCAAGCGGATTGCGGCTGCCTGGCCGCATGGCATTAATCAGTTCGTCTTCCGTCATGCCGCAGCCATCATCCCAGATAGCTATATATGAATCTTTGCCGTCCCAGTAGAAATCAATTGCTATGTTTTTTGCACCGGCTGAGATACTGTTATCAACTATGTCCGCAATTGCAGTTGAAAGATCGTAGCCAAACGCGCGTAAAGACTGGATAAGCGAATCTGGTCGCGGGGCAGCAATATCATAAGCTTCTACTGTGTTGGTTTGTGTATTCAGGGTTGCATCAGGCATAACTTAATGGTGTAGTCAATAAAAACAAAGCCTTTCGGCTACCTTTCACTCCTAATTTTACCTGTAGAAGCCAATATTTTCCATAGGGGTGCAACTTCTTAATTATCTGCTGGACTTTGTACCCCCTTGCGGTACCTTGTTCCTTGCAATGGAACAGCAATCAATCAGATACTGCCTGTATGCCCGCAAGTCGACCGAAAGCGATGAGCGACAGGCTATGAGCATCGACTCCCAAATTAAAGAGATGCAGGCTATGGCGGAGCGAGAAGGCCTGAATGTGGTAACCATACAGCGCGAGAGCTTCTCTGCCAAACAATCAGGCTGCAGGCCGGTATTCAATCAGCTCTTGCATGATATCCGAAACGGAGAATACGACGGCATTCTGACATGGGCACCAGACCGACTGAGTCGTAATGCGGGAGATCTGGGTTCGCTGGTTGATCTTATGGATATGAACCGACTGCAGCGAATCCGGACGTTCTCACAAAACTTCAGTAACACCCCGAATGAAAAGTTCCTGCTGATGATCCTATGCTCACAGGCAAAACTTGAGAATGACAACAGAGGTATTAATGTAAAACGTGGCATAAGAGCCAAATGCGAGATGGGGTGGCGACCAGGCGCAGCTCCAATCGGTTATATTAACCGGTCGTTCGGGGGTGTGAAAGACATAGTACTGGATACAGACCGTGCGCCAATCGTTAGGGAGATGTTTGAGCGGTCAGGATTGCAAAACCAAAGTGGGCGGACAATAAAAGATTGGCTGGACAGTATAGGATTCACAACCAAATCCGGAGCACAGCTCTCGCTCAGTCAGATTTACCGGATACTAACGAATCCGTTTTACTATGGCTTCTTTGCATATCCGGACGGTGGACCGTTATATCAGGGTAAACATGAGCCAATCGTCACCAAAGAGTTATTCAATATAGTTCGCGGCAGAATGGCCGCCTTAGTCCCGGATAACAAGCCAGCCTGGGGCTCAAAGAAATTCCCGTTCAAGCATCTGTTCTACTGTGGGTCATGCGGATCCCGGCTGACAGTTGAAGAACATTATAAGAAACGTAAAGACGGCGGGAGAAACAGGCATGTTTATTACCACTGCACAAAGTCAACAAAAGATCCGGATTGCCCTGAAAGATCTATTACTGCCAACATGATAATTGAGCAGATACTGGGTTTGATCGAGGCTGGAGAGCTGGATGATGTTGAGCCGAGTGAGCTGCTGTTCAAACGGATCGAACAACACAAGCGCATGACCAGCCAGCTCATCAAAGATCATGGGCTGAAGCTGACTGAGCGGGATCACTTCCGCAACTTTGCAAGTTACACACTCAAGCAAGGAACTTTAAGCGAACAGGATGGGTTTATAAGAGGACTGAATATCCCGCTATTCGTTAAAGACAGAACAATATACCGAAGAATCGATACTGCATTATAATCTTCAGTAATGAAACCAACACTTTACCTGGATATTGATGGCGTGTTACTGGCTAATGAATCCAACCTGGCGGAGGGTGCAGCTGACTTTATCAGATACGCGGCGGATAACTTCGAAGTTTACTGGTTGACAACTCATTGCATGCACGGCGATCCGGAGTGGGCCGTCGAATACGTTCACAGAGCTTCTGATGAGGATCTATCGCCATGGTTGAAAAAGTTCAAGCCCACAACCTGGAGTCTTGCAAAGACCGACGCAATCGATATGACAAAACCGTTTCTGTGGTATGACGATGACTGTTTATATGGCGAGCGTAAGGCACTAGAGGACGCAGGAGTGCCGGATTCATGGGTCAAAGTTGATTTGTACAAAAAACAGGATCAGATGGTCTGGGAACTGATTACGCTTAGAGGCCTAGCCGAGCATGATAAGCCTGAGCCAAAGAATATTTTTGAATACATGGAACATGCAGGACTGATCCTGCTCGCAGGACAAACCGGTTCGGGCAAAACCGTTCTGATGAAATCCTACCTGAACTATATGGCTCACAAATACAGCAGCGATGAATGGGGCGTTATTGCCTTGGATGTAATCGCTGTGGACTACGCATCTGAAGAAAATAATCCGTATGTTATTGAGAGATCCACAAACATCAAGGATGACAGCGCGTTGGAGCTTTTAAGAAGGGCAGCCTTTCTGGCGGTGGACAGAACGCTTAAAAAGAAGGATAGCCAGCGCAAGCTGATTACCGTACATATTAATGAATGCGATCTCGCCACAGAAAATACCGGACTTTTTATGGACTATCTAAACAAAATCGGTACTTCTAATGTAATGGAATCCGGGGTGCAGGTTATCTACGAAGCGTCACGCATTGGGAAGGAAACCATGCCGCCAGAGCTGTTGGAAATAGCAGATCTACGACTACTGCAGCCTGTTGCGAATGCGGAGACAGCCGAATATTTTATCGGGCGTAAAAATCTGACGACAACTAAAGTGGGTGAGACGATTGTACTTAACAAGTATTTCCATAAATACCTGGTAAATAAGTTTCCGCCAGTGGATTTTCCGGGCAATTCAGGGCCTTTTGGACAATAACAGACCACATTCTCTGAAATAAGCACTAAAACAAAAGAACCGGCTCTGGTAACCGGTTCTTTTGCCGTTTTTGGGTCGCTTCCCTAGCATTTCGATTCAGTACTTCTCCTGGCGGGGATGTTGCCGATGTGAGAGCGGAATGAGGGACATGGGTCACCTTTTCCGCTGTCGCATCTGGCTGG
>JAYRIP010000003.1:0-182274 GCA_041906765.1 Saccharimonadales bacterium (SeqCode) | reverse complement strand
TGGCTGGGGAGGAGGGATTCGAACCCCCGAAATGCCAGGACCAAAACCTGGTGCCTTACCACTTGGCCACTCCCCATTATCACAACCTTGAGATTATAGCTTATAGTCTAAGCTGAATCCAAGGGTAACGCAGGGTTTTCCTTACTATGGATAGTATTGCTTACGCTATTATTCTAGTATACTTATCTTGAGTAGCTATGCGCGTTATTGAACCACCGTATCATCGCAAGCGACGCCCAAAGCGGTTGAAGTCATCAAAAGCTGTCATTCTGTTTCTTGCAGTAGCTTTGTTAGGTTTGGGCGGATGGTATGCGTGGAACTCCCGCCGCTCTGCTTCGAAGCCGACAAGCCAACATAGTACCGCAAGTGAAACACAAGCCACGCCTACCCAAACCGTAACCCACAACGGTACTTCCTTAAAGACATTAACCAATCAAGAGTTTCGTGATCTCTATGCTGCTGTGGCCAAGACCTATCCAAATATTCAAGAGGTTACTGTGCTACCGCCTATTACCGGCCAGCCAGCGGCTGACCAGCATATTCGCGCAATTGCAGAACGGCGCGGCTATCAATTAAGAAGCTTACCCGTGGCGCCGATCATTAAGATTAACGAATCAGGGCTTGAGGGGGATGATCTCTTGCAAGCCAAAGCTTTTGAAGGCTGGCAAGCGCTCAAAACTGCCGCCGCAGCCGATAAGGTACCATTGCACCTTCTGTCTGCTTATCGCTCGGTGGAATATCAGCGAAATTTATTTATGCAACGGCTTACTGCGGCCGGAGTAACGGTAGATAATATTTCAGGTGGCGGATTCGACACACAAATCAACCAGGTACTTAGCCTGACTGCCCCACCTGGATATTCGCGACACCACAATGGTTACACAATTGATCTGGCTTGTTACCCAAATGGCCAGTTTGTGCAATTTGCTACTAGTTCTTGCTTCCGATGGATAAGCGCAAATAATTACGAAAAAGCTAAACAGGCCGGTTGGTTACCAAGCTATCCTGCTGGCACTACTGACCAGGGTCCAGAACCTGAACCATGGGAATACGTATGGGTAGGTAAAGATGTGGTTTCGCAATAACAGACGCTACGAGCTTAACCGCGCGATTGAAACGGAACAGAAAACTTCGCGCCGGCAGAATAAAAAACGTCTTTTATTGCTTGGAAGTGTAGTAGTCTTAATTTTGCTTTTGGCTGGCTTACTGACGCTAAAGGTGCTTCATCGACGAAAAAACAACACAGCTTCCCTCTCGTCCACACAAAAATCATCAAACTCGCCTGGCAAGTCTAAGGCACCTGCCGACCTACGGTTTATCGCGACCGGTGACACCATTGCCCACGATGCAATCAATCAAGAGGCAAAAAAGCAAGATGGGTCCTATGACTATTACCCAATAATAGAGCCTTTGCAGGCATACTTTGATAAAGCTGACGTGAGATTTTGCAATCAGGCTGTCCCGGGCGGAGGGCAAGCCTTTGGCATTAGTGGTTACCCGGTTTTTAACTCACCGTTCGAAGTGGCTGATTCGATGCAGCGGTTAGGCTGCAACGTAGTCAACACGGGCACAAACCATACGTTTGATAAGGGCCAGGCAGTCATCAACTCATGGCTTGACCATTGGGCTGGTCTGCCTAATGTGTTGGCGGTAGCCGGTGCTAACCGGTCGCCTGAGGAGCAAAATACTATCCGATACTTCTCTGCCAAAGGGGTGAAATTCGCTTTCTTGAGCTATGTGACATATAGTAATTCCCCTCCTGCGACGAAGTATGGCGTAAACATGTTTGACCGTAGCCTCGCTGCCACACAACTCAAAGAGGCGCGCTCAAAAGCAGACATTATTTTGGTTAGCATGCGTTGGGGCACTGAATATTCGCCGACAGTCAACGCACAGCAAAAGTCTGATGCCCAGTTTCTTACAGACAATGGGGCGGACGTGATATTTGGTCATGGACCTCATGTCTTCCAACCGGTGGCACGGTTAAAGGGCACCGATGGTCATGAAACTTTGGTCTGGTATTCGCTTGGCAATTTTATGAGCGCACAGTTGCAAACCGAAGCGCTCATAAACGGGATCGCGATTATGGATATAGACACTAATACAAAAAAGATTCATGCAACACAACTACTCCCGATATATATGCACTATGAATGGACAAAAGAACAAAAAGCTAAAGAGGACCTTTTGGCGCGTCATAATTTTGGCCTCTTTCCTTTAGATACCTCAGCTGATTTACTGGCAAAGTCTCAGACCGGCACCACCATAGAAGCGCAACGCAACCGTCTGGCTAAACAGCTGGAAGGTTCGGGTGTCAATTTAATTACTTCGAATCAATATTAATGAAGACCAAAAAACTCTTCCATAGTTTGGCCAGTCCGATGTAACTCAGCCGCCAATTCTTTGCCGACATACCTTAAGTGCCAAGGCTCATAATCATAACCCGTTATCGCTTCTTTACCTTCGGGATAACGAATGATAAAGCCGTATTCGTGAGCATGTGCTGCTAGCCACATACCATCCGGTAGATCTGCCAGGCATTTGTCGAGGTGGCATTTTTGATTGGTTGCTTCAACATCAAAAGAAAGGCCCGTCTGGTGCTCGCTGGTGCCTGGTCGCGCGCTGGTGCGGTCTGCTTCGGCTTGCCCGAGTGTTTTAACGTAGCCATCATAAAATTGTTTTTGGAGAGCATAAGAACGATAACCACTTCCTAAACTAAACTGTAAACCTTCTTTCTTTGCAGCTTCAAACATTTCTTGCATTGGTGCTTCTATGCGTTTGGCTGTTTGCATTTGCTCGGCACTCTTTTCTAGTCGCAACGGCACAGCAGGAACAATCAGATCAGACGGTATATAAGTCGATCCCTGATTAAGCGGGCGCTGTTTATTCACCACTACCCAAATACTGGTGGGCTCATCTATAGAATATAAGTTTTTGTTAAAACCAGTTGATGTGCCGGACGCAGGCATTTGTGTCGGCACATTTTTGTTGGTCGGTGCCGTTGCTTTGCTTCGTACCAGCCACGTCACACCACAAAGTACTAAAACAATTGCACAAGCTATGACCACAAGATGCCGCTTCATATTTGAGACTTTATTAAAACAGTTTTGCTTGCGAACGGCAATGATTTCACTTACATTTATAAAACACACAATGGCAAAAAAGCGAACTCAAAAACCTCAAGATTTTATTATCCCACTGAACATGAATGGGTTGAAGGGACGCATGTTGCGCATGTCTTCGAGAAATGCAAAACGTAATCGCGAGATGCTCCTGGTTTACGGACATCACGCCAGTTTGGAGCGGATGTTCGGTATAGCTGAGGACTTGAGTCAGTATGGGAATGTCACCATCCCCGACTTGCCCGGGTTTGGAGGGATGCAAAGCTTTTATCACATTGGCGAGAAACCGACGCTCGACAATTTTGCCGATTATCTTGCCGCCTTTGTGAAGCTACGTTATAAGCGGAAAAAAGTCACCATCCTTGGTATGTCGTTCGGGTTCGTTATTGTAACGAGGATGTTACAAAAATATCCTGAATTGCAACGAAAGGTCGATGTGCTCGTCAGCATTGTTGGCTTTGCCCATCGGGATGACTTTCATTTCAAAAAACGCACGTACTGGATGCTGCGTTATGGTGCAAGTATGTGTGCGAATCCTATTATGGCGGGCATGGTACGCTATGTAATTTTACGGCCCACCATGATCCGTCTGGCTTATCGGATGGTGGCCGATCGCCATTCAAAATTTAAAGACGCCGATCCAGCTGAACGTGACCGACGTATCAATTTCGAAATTGAGTTGTGGCATTGTAATGATGTACGGACGTATATGACCACTACCGTGACTATGTTGACACTGGACATTTGCCAGCCTACTGTTGCTTTACCAGTGCACCACGTCATGGTAGAAGAAGATCGTTATTTTGATAATCATTTAGTCGAGCAGCATCTAAAGATAATCTTTAAGAAGGTTACGTTGGTTCGTTCAAAAATGCCAAACCATGCGCCAACCGTTATTGCCGACGCCGAGTCTGCAGCACCGTTTGTACCTACCAGGTTGCGACGAATTTTGGCGGCAGCTACTTAACTCAGACTACCTCTTAGGAAGCTGTTATAATACAAAACGATATGAAGGTAGGAGTGGTTTGTCCATATAACGTACTTCGCGGTGGCGGCGTACAAGAATGCGTACTAGCTATGCAACGTGGTCTGGAGCAAAAGGGACATACATGTCGAATTATTACTCCGACTCCACCACGCCAGTTTGGTAAACCGCGGCGACGTTCGATTGTTTTTGTGGGCGGGGCAACGGAGATAAAATCACCTTTTGCAACGACTGCCGAGGTTTCGGTAAGTGCGAACCCTGATGATCTGCACCAACTGCTTGAAAAAGAACGATTCGATATACTTCATTTTCATGAACCCTGGGTACCCATCCTTAGCCGTCAGCTGTTAACTCGCTCATCATGCATTAACATCGCAACATTCCATGCCAAATTACCCGAGACTGTTCTCAGCCGGACAATCGAACGGGTCATTACTCCGTACACCCGATCTGTCCTGAAATATTTCCATGGCTTGACTGCGGTTTCTAATGCGGCCGCCACTTACGTCAGGAATCTTACCAAGCAACCGGTCGAAATTATCCCGAACGGTATCGATTTGAATAAATACCAATCATTTGAAGCACCGGCAACGAAAACTCACATTATCCTTTATGTGGGCAGGCTTGAGAAGCGAAAAGGAGTGAAGTATCTTATCCAAGCTTATCGCAACCTGCGACGTCATCGTCGTGATGTCCGCTTGGTCATAGCCGGCGATGGTCCGGATCGGACAAAGTTAACCCAGTTTGTGCAGGATAACCACATCCCGGACGTGCAATTTTTGGGCGCAATTTCAGAACGACGCAAGATCAGTTTGCTAAGACGTGCCCGCTTATTCTGCTCGCCTGCCCTGTATGGTGAGAGCTTTGGCATTGTACTGCTTGAGGCTATGGCTTCAGGTACAGTGCTGGTTGCTGGTGACAACGCAGGCTATCATGAAGTAATGAAGCATCAGGGTACTATCTCACTCATTAACCCAAAAGCAACTGATGAGTTTGCGCGTCGAATGGCTTTTTTGATTGATGATGAACATGTTCGCAAGAATTGGCAACAATGGGCTTCTGGCTATGTGCAACAATTTGATTATCCGGCTGTCATCGACCGCTATGAGCAGCTTTATTCCCGTTTACTTAGTGCTGCTCGTCCAAAAAGCTCGCGCAGTAAGCCTTAATGACTTCCCTGCTTACGGTGTCTGAGCTGGAATGTCCGGCCGGTACGATATGTAGATGGGCATTGTCTCCGAGCGCTTGAGTGAGTTCAAATGCTCCTGTTGGCGGACACACAAAGTCATATCGCCCCTGTACTAACACTGAGGGAATGTGGGCAATCTTAGAGGCATGTTTTAGTATGTAATTCTCCGACAGGAAACAATTATTAACCATGTAGAAAGCCTCGATTTTTGCTGCAGCGTAGCTTTCTTCCATCTCTTCTTCCTGACTAAGACTGAGTTCAATTTTATCCGGCTGGCTATCGAGGGAAGCAAGACTTGCCTCATAGAGCTGCCATTCACGTACGTATTTATTGCGGACGGCTATATCGCGATGTGAGAATTCTTTGAAATAATGCTTGTCGGTATGATCTTGTTCATGTGCGGGAACCATGCTCACATAACGCTCCCAAGCATCCGGAAAGTGACTTTTTCCTCCACCTTGCGAGAGGTAGCGAATATCTTTCTTTCGTCCCAGGAAGATACCCCAGAGTAGCATTTTCTTCACGTGCTGCGGATACTTTATTGCGTACGCAAGTGCAAGAGTCGATCCCCATGATCCACCCATTATAGAAAATGTGGTGAGTTTGTGGTGCGCGCGCAAGGACTCTATATCTGATATAAGGTCTTGGGTGGTGTTATCTTTTATGCTGCCAAGCGGTGTGCTCTTGCCAGCTCCACGTTGGTCAAAAAAGATTACCCGGTGATGATAGGGGTTAAAAAACAATTTCTGACGGTCATGAAAACCACTGCCTGGCCCACCGTGCAGGTAAATAATTGGTAGTTTCGCTTTTGGGTTGCCCCAATCCTCCCAATGGATCTTATGACCACCGCTTACTGATAAAAATCCGCTGGCTTTTGTATGACCTCTCAACTTCATGCAATTATTGTACTAAATAACAGAAAGATTTACTCTATATGAAAGATGAAAATTGGATATGTGTTGGATGACAGCCTTGATAAGACTGATGGTGTACAACAGTACGTGCATACTGTGGGTGCCTGGATGGCGCACCAAGGCCACGACATACATTACTTAACGGGCGGAAAAAAGTCGCGTTACCATACACAGGTTCATATACTTGGACGAAACCTTAAGGTGCGCTTCAATCGGAATATTTTATCTATGCCAGTCTGGTCATCGGGTCGGCAAATAAAGGAGCTACTGGCACGGGAGAAGTTTGACCTATTACACATTCAAATGCCGTATAGTCCGATTTTGGCCGGCAAGGTAATACGTCATTGCCCCCGTTCAACTGCCATGGTCGGCACTTTTCATATCTATCCCTACTCAAATATGGTCACGCTGGGCACTAAATTATTAGCATGGGTGAACATCGCTACTACCAAAAAGTTGCAAGCTGTGTGCAGTGTCTCTAGAGCGGCACAACATTTTGCCGAAGAAAGTGCCGGTATTCACACCAGATATATTCCTAATGCGGTAGAGTTGGCAAGATTTCAACAAGCCAAACCATACACGCAGATTAATCAAGATTTTACCATTGTCTTTGTGGGTAGGCTGGTTGAGCGAAAAGGTGCGCTGCAGCTTTTACGGGCAGTTCATTATTTGCAGTCAAAATACTCCGAGAATATCAAGCTTGTAATCTGTGGCGATGGTCCACAAGCAAATACGCTTGCCCGTTTTGTGAAAGACCATGCGTTGCAGAATGTCGTAGTAATGAAAGGGTTTGTTTCAGAAACGGCGAAAGCCAGGTATCTCGCCAGTGCGGATTTGGCAGTGTTTCCAAGTCTTGGCGGTGAAAGCTTTGGTATCGTATTGCTTGAGGCCATGGCAGCTGGTGCCGTTGTGCTCGGTGGCGATAATCCTGGTTATCGTGAAGTGTTAGGAAACAATCAAGTTGCCCTGGTAGATCCGAATGATACCCCTGTATTCGCTGCCCGTTTACACCAACTTATAACAAAAAAAGCATTACGACAGAAACTTCATGACTATCAGCAGGCAAGTTTGTCCCGATACGACATAGAAAAAGTAGGCAACCAACTGCTTCACATGTACAGAGAAGCAATTGAAAAAACTACCCAACCAAAGGATAATAAGTAAGATGTTCTTGTCATCAAAAAATGAAGTACAAGTTACTATTGCCAACCGCACAATTATCCGGGTGATACTGATAGTCGTAGCGACCTTTTTGGGTCTCAAGCTTATCGGTTCCCTTTCTCATGTACTGACGTTAATTTTTGTATCAGTTTTTTTGGCTATCGCCTTGAATCCGGCTGTCAGTAATGTCTCCAAACATTTAAGAATAAAAAGCAGGATAGCAGCCACCGCGGTAGCATATATTGCTGTGTTGCTTATACTTGTAACGTTTTTGAGCTTGATAATACCCCCGTTGGTACGCCAAACCACTGACTTTGTTAGTAACCTGCCACAAACTATTGATAATTTCCGCACCCAGGATTCATCGATTGCTCATTTTATTCGTCTGCATAAGCTTGACTCTGAGTTGGGTCAGGTGACGTCCGAGTTGCGCAATCACATCCGTGATTTACCCGAGCCAGTCCTTGCCACTGCCGGCCGAATCACTGGCACATTAGTATCGGTTATCACGGTGTTAATTATGACTTTTATGATGTTAGTCGAAGGACCGGCTTGGATAAGGCGTTTTTGGCGGTTGCAGCCGCTTGAAAAAAGGAAGCAACGTCAAGAGGTTGCTATGCGTATGTATAAAGTTGTAACAGGTTACGTGAATGGCCAGTTGTTGATAGCACTTATTGCTGCGCTGTTTGCGTTGGTTGCACTTTTGATTGCAAGCACTGCACTAGGAGTTTCTATCAACGCAGTGGGTTTAGCCGGTATTATTGCCTTAATGGGGCTCGTGCCTATGATTGGCAATACAATTGGCGCGGTTGTAGTTGTGATACTTTGTCTTTTCAGTTCCCTGCCCCTGGCAATCATAATGGGAATATTCTTCCTTGTTTATCAGCAGATTGAAAACGCAACTTTGCAACCTTACATCCAATCAAAGACAAACGAATTGACACCATTGCTTGTTTTTATTGCTGCTATTGTAGGAGTTGCAGCTGCTGGCATCCTGGGGGCTTTGATTGCTATTCCCTTGGCTGGCTGTCTGAAAATCCTTCTTGAAGAGTGGTTAGGTGATCGTTTACCACGCGGTGAAAACGAAGCAACTATCTCTACTAAAAATAAGAAAACTTAGCGCACTATTCTTTCCCAAATTTGTCCGCTAGGAAGGTCTCGTACATAAATTCCTTGCTCTTCAAGTTCTTGGCGGATCTTATCGGCGTCCGGCCAGTGTTTTGTCGCTCTTAGTGCCTGGCGCTCATTGAGTAAGTCTTGCTGTGCATTGGTAAGGTTTGACTCAGTGCTTAGTTTAAGACCGAGTAGTTTATCAATTTTGACAAGAAAATCGTTAAACTGATTAACCTGACCTTTTGATAGCAGTGATGATACAAGCTCATTCTCAAGCTTGCTCAACAGCTGCAATACCTTTGGAGTGTTGATATCATCGTTTATTACGCGGACTATCTCGTTGTATAAAGTATGAAAATCATACGCTTTTGCAGCATCTACTGCCTGATATTTAAGGACAGCCATGTTTTTAAAACGCTGTAAACGGTTTTGGGCGGCACTCATGATTTCCCAACTGAAACGAGCTTCCTGCCGATAGTGGGATTCAAGCACAAGTAGGCGGAAAGCCTCCAAGGTGAAGCCTTTTTTCTCTATGTCTTCCAAAAGTATGAAATTGCCCAGGCTTTTGCTGATTTTCTTTCCATCAATAGTAATAAAGTTACTGTGCACCCAGAACCGGGCCAAGGGTTTATTGTTGGCTGTTTCGCTTTGCGCAATCTCGTTGGTGTGATGCACGGGAATATGATCGATGCCACCAGCATGCAGATCCAATGTCTCTCCCAAAAATTGTTTGCAAAGTGCCGAGCACTCAATATGCCATCCCGGGAAACCTTTTCCCCAGGGACTATCCCATTCCATATCACGTTTTTTGCCGGAAGGGGAAAATTTCCACAGTGCAAAATCTTCTGGCTGACGTTTTTGAGGATTTGGGTCGACGCGGTGCTCAGCATGGGCTGTTTTATGCGCATGTGCCAACTTACCATAGTCATCAATTGATTGCGTATCAAAATATAATCCGTCATCAATACGATACGTGTGTCCGATGGCTTCCAACTTTTTTATAAGTTCAATTTGGGCGTCAATGTAATCAGTGGCTTTAGGCAATGCAGTCAGTTTTTCTATATTGAGTCGCTGGAGTCCTCTCAAGAAATAGTCAGTGTAGAATGATGCGACTTCCCAAGCAGTTTTTCCCTCTCTCTTTGCACCGCGTTCTAATTTATCTTCGCCACTATCGGCGTCGCTGACAAGGTGGCCAACATCGGTAATATTCATTACCCAATTGACGCTCCATTCATTGACCTGGAGTAAGCGGTTCAGCGTATCCCATCGTAGAAATGAGTACCAGTTACCAATGTGAGGATAATCATATACCGTTGGTCCGCAACTATAAAAAGTAACTGTATTGTTGCGAGGCGTGAACTCCTCAATTTGTCGTGACATTGTGTTGTATAATCTCATTTTGTCTCCACAGAATTCTCATCAAGCAGCCTGGAGGCAGTTTGGATACACTCGGCTTTTATTTCTGCAAATGCACGGTTGTCCTGGAGCTTAAACCCACTTGCATATTCATGGCCACCGCCCCCAAAATGTTCAGCTAATTTCGCGGCAATACGCACCCCGTAATTTGCGCGGATCTTCGCTGTCACCTTTTTTTGCGGATATTGTTTGAATGCGATTGCCAGCTGTACCTGCTCAACGTGACGCATATCTTCCAAAACCAGCATGGATGGATTGTACATGTGGCTATATTGCTCAATCTCAGTCCAGGGAATATCGATGGTAGCGATACGTCCTCTATCATGAAATTCCACACGTTGTAGCAATCGGCCTTTATAGGCAAGGAGCTCTGGTGTTTTTCGCATCATGCTGCGCCGCTCATTATCGAGTTTCGCAAGATCTACTCCTTGCTCAACCAAGTCGCCAATAATATGAATGCTACGAGCGGTTGTCCCTTGACTAATCAGGCCCAAGCTATCCGAGAAAATTGATACTGCCAGCAGCTCGCGGGCTTCTTGGTTAAGTGTCCAGTCTAAGCTGATGGCCAACTCATAAATTATTTCGCCAGTGGCTACGGCTTTTACGCTAAGTATTTCGTTGACATCGGGTATGGTCACGGGGGTTATGTGATGATCAATAATAATCATTGGCTGATGAATTACAGTTTGGTAAGCGTGTGATTTGGTTAAGGATTCAAGCAGGGTGATGGCGCTTGTATCAACGACAATACTCAAGTCAAATTTGGCGGGAATATCTTGTTGAACCCGGCTCCAGCCTTGAAGGTAATGGAGGTAGGTCGGAATAGTTACCCCGCAGTATAAGAAGACCTCTTTTCCCATCTCACCCAAGATACTTTCGAGCGCAAGACTGCTGGCTAAGCTGTCGCCGTCAGGGTTATCAGCCTGAATAATTACTATGGTATGGGCGTCGTTTATCATTTGTCCAATAGTTTGTGCGTTGGGATAGCTGTTCATATTTCTTGTCTTCCTTCCAACGCGCGGCTAAGCGTAATTTGGTCTGCGTATTCTAAATCGACGCCGATTGGCAAGCCTCGGGCTAAACGCGTCACTTTGGCCAATTTTCCAATTTGCTGCTGGAGATATAATGCTGTTGATTCGCCTTCAACGCTCGCATTGGTGGCTAGGATTACCTCTTTGACTTTATCTTCGCGAATACGTTTTATCAGTGGTGCGATATGAAGTTGTTCGGGTTCAATATCGTCCAGCGGAGAAATTAATCCACCAAGCACGTGATAGGTGCCGTGATACTGTCCGGTCTTCTCAATTGCCAGTACATCGAATGGTTCTGCGACCACTGCGACCTGTTGCTTATTGCGGCGCGAGTCAGTGTAGAGATCAGATAGCTTTTGTCCTTTTGGCACCAGTGCAAATGTCTTTTGACAGTAGCCAACGCCTTTATGCAAATGTTCTAGCGCTTCACTAAGGCGTTGGCTGACATCAGGATCATGGCGAAGTAAAAAATATGCATACCGCTCGGCACTGCGTGGCCCCACGCCGGGTAAAGCACCCAGAGCGTCTATTAACGAAGTTAATGCTGGTGGCAATACCTGCATGTGGCTTGCTATAGGCCTAGATCGCCCAATGCTCCCATGAACGGCTGCATTTTCTCTGCGGCTATTTTTTGGCTTTGTGCAATTGCGTCTTTGACCGCGTCCTCTACCCATCTTTCCAGTGAATGGATATCATCCAGATCAACGTATTCCGGATCAATATGAATTTTTTTGATCTTTTGTTCACCGGTAATTTCTACCTTCACGGCACCATCGCCCTTCTCGACAGTGAGGACTTGTTTTTGTAATTCTTTTTGCAGTTTTTTCATTTTTAATAGCATCTTTGCCTGGTCAAACCGGCTCATACTGTATACTCCTTAAACTTACAGTGATATTGTAACAAAATTTATTTGTCTACCGGTATGTGAAAAGCAGCCTTTGTCGCGGGTGCTTGTGGCCAAGCAATAAAATACCGGCTGAGGTGGTAGTAACAACTAATGCCCACCGTAGCAATGACAAGAATGGTACCTACTCTTTTTGCAAGCGGATTTTTGGGAAAAACTTTTTGCCACTGCTGGAGCATGAGTGCGATACCACTGACTGCAAGCAGGTAAATTATTGGCCATATATACGCAAGTGTCACACTACCGCCCAGTGCAGCAAGTAACACACCAATGATGGCGCATCCGGCCAGTAATTTTGTGCGATCTAACCCTAAACGTAGACCGTAGTAATAGGTTCCTAAGATGACCATGACAAGCGTAAAAATATCAAGCATCGGTGTCCCTATCAACCAAAGCTCAGGTTTTTGGGGGCCCCGCCAAAGTAAGGCAAGAGTAACTTCTTTTATACCTTTCAATAATTCAGTTAGTGTGTGGAAATTTAAGGCTGGAATGCTGGAGATACCGTACAACAATGTTGTTTGGCGACTCACCGCATAGCCTAGCGGCAACACCATGCATAGAAAAATAAGTCCTGAAATACTTGCCCACACTGGAGCTTTGCGTGCCAGACCCAAAAGTTGCTTGTGCTGCCATATGCCACCAAAAATCACCAGCCATACAAAACCGGGTATATAAAGGCTGAGGCCAGCTAATATCGAGCCACCTATCAAAGCTAAGCCAGGCTTTCTCGTTCTCTTAAGCCACGTCCCATAAGCGATAAATGCAAGGATCATGGTTTGTGCGACCATAGGTGTTGCCAGGCGGCCAACCTGCAGCAACCAGCTAGAACAGGCGAATAGTACTGTACCTATCATAGCGATACGGAATGTGTACCAGGCCCTTAGGATGTAAAAAAATAAGACTACCGCGAGACATGCAAATACTGCACTTACCCCTCGCATTGCTACCGGTCCATGGTGGCCGACTGATTGCAGGCCGTATTGAAGAAGCTTATAAGGTGCATCTATGGGATTATCGAGAATTTGCTGCAGACTCCTACTACCTGTGCGGGTGGCAATTTCAACTGCAGTAAAGCCGGGTACCAATGAACGCAAGCGAAAACCGAACAGTACAATTAGACCAATACCGGCGGCAAGGTACGCCAGGGTGGATTGTCCTTTTTCTATCCAAAACAAGTGCAAAGAATGCCGCTGTTCCATATTGCTAATAACAAGTATAGCAGTAGGCGCCGTTTAGTCAGCAAATGGTTGGGTGTGTTTTTTATCCAGGCTGCGGAAACGTTGTGTTTCGCGATCAAAATACAACTCAACGCCGCCAGTTGGGCCATTTCGGTGCTTTTTAATGAGTACATCTGTAAGGTTTCGTCTTTCAGTCTCGGGATTGTAATAATCTTCTCTGTAGATAAAAGCGACAATATCGGCATCCTGCTCGATTGAGCCGGATTCTCTCAAATCTTGTAACTGTGGAATTTGCGGACTACGACTTTCAACCGATCGACTAAGCTGACTTAGGGCGACGAGCGGTACATTCAGTTCGCGGGCAATACCTTTCAGCCCTCTTGATATCTCAGTAATTTCTTGTACACGGTTACCGTCACCGCTAAATCGCGAGCCACCGCTCATTAACTGCAGGTAATCAACAATTATCAGCCCAAGCTGATGCTTATGTGCTTCCCGTCTCGCTTTTGTGCGTAGGTCACTGACAGTAATACTGGGGGTGTCATCTATATATATACTTGCTTCGCTTAATGCCCCCATCGCTTGTCCGATTTTCTCAAAGTCAGCATCAGATAAATTGCCAGTGCGCAGAGCCCAGGCATGCACGCCTGATTCCATAGCCAACATTCGGTCTACCAACTGTTCTTTGCTCATCTCAAGGCTGAATAATAATACTGGCTGTTTTGCGCTCAAAGAAACATTGTGCGCTATATTGAGGGCCAGTGCAGTCTTCCCCATTGAGGGACGGGCAGCTAAGATTATTAGGTCAGAGTGCTGCAGGCCAGCCAAGATATTGTCCAAATCCTTGAAACCCGTGGGAACACCACGTATTTTATTTTTGTCTTTGTGCAGCTCATCTAAACGATCGAAACTTTCAGAGAGAATTGACTCCAGACTCGTGACATCCTGCTTTACGTGACGCTGGCTAACCTCAAAAAGGCGGCTCTCAGCCTCTTCTATCAGATCAGGGAGATTATGCCCTTCATCGTAACCAAGCGTGACAATTTCTCGCGAAGCCTTAATCAGCCGTCGCCGCAGAGATTTCTGTGCAACAATATCGGCATATTTCTCTACATGTGCAGCAGTTGGCACAAAATTAGTTAGTTCTGTTAAATAAGCAGCGCCGCCAACTTCGTCAAGCGTGTCATTTGCTTTCAGTTGATCAGACAGCGTTAAGACATCAATCGGATTGTGTTTATCATATAGTTGTCGGGCGGCTTCATAAATGCGTTGATGTTTCGGATCGTAAAAATCACTCGGCTGTAATTTATCAGCAATTTTGACTATGGCGTCACTATCTATTAACAGTGCTCCCAATAGGCTAGCCTCTGCTTCGGTGTTTTGGGGTGGAATAGTTGCGTCTTTTGACCCGGTTGGCATATCTTCCCTGCTGGCTCCTTATAATTTATGAGTCTACCACTTCAGCATCACCGAAAATATTGCTTATGGTTTGTAGGGCTGTATTTTCTTCTTTTGGTTTTGTTGTCTTTTTTGGTTGTGGGTGAGAAGCCTTCTGGACAATACATTCGACCTCCACAGTTTCGCCACTTAATTCGTGGATAGTATGGAGAATAATTTGCATGTTTTTTGCTTCGGTGATGCGCCGTTGATGGAATGGAAACTCAAAACTAATCTGTAGTAACGTACCGTCAAAATTTGCTTCACCCATCCTCAATATGCCGTAAAGCGTATTATGCTGTTCTTTAATGGTTTGCAAAACCGATTGCCAAAGATCCTCATCGAGTTTCATCTTTTGTGGAGTAACGGGTGTTTCGCTGATCTTTTTCTTTACATCCGCTTTTGGTGGTTTCGCTTTCACAGGCTGCGAGGGCTTGTTGATGGGTGCATGTGTAAGCGTTTCGTCAAGTAGCAACAATTCAAGGTAGTGTTGTGGCTGAGGATGAGATGGTATGTCTAGCAGTTGGCGTAACAGGTGGAGCAATTGTTGTTGTTTCTCACGACTGGTTTCCTCCAGCAACTGTTGTCGCAATCGCTCAGCTATTTGGTTAGCGAAGTTTACGGAGTTATATGATTGGTCTGACAGTTCTTGGAGTGTTCGTGTGAGAGCAATAATATCTCCTTCGTTTATCGCTTTCAGCACATTATCTACAACTGTTTGAGGAGTGATACCGAGTAACGACTGAACTTGGGTTGTGGAGATAGGTGAAGGAAGTGTCCGTACCTGATCGAGTAAACTGATGGCATCACGGAAACTACCATCGGCATGACGGGCTATTAGTTCAAGAGCTTGTTTATCAATATGGATTTTTTCGCGTTTTGCAATCAGCGCAAGATGCTGGCAAATAACCTCTGCAGAAATAGGTTTAAAAGTGTAGCGTTGGGTGCGGCTTATAATAGTGAGTGGTAATTTATGGGCTTCTGTTGTTGCTAAGATGAATACAACATGGGCAGGTGGTTCCTCGAGAGTTTTTAAGAGAGCATTAAACGCTTCCCGAGTGAGCATATGTACTTCGTCGATGATATACACCTTAAACTTGGCTGTAACGGGTAAAATGCGGGCTTTTTCGCGTAAATCACGGATTTCATCGATACGCCGGTTGCTGGCGGCATCAATTTCAATAATATCGATGTGCGTGCTCTCTTGCTCATAGTCCAAGCCACTTATGGAGTGTGCTAAAATCCGTGCAACACTTGTTTTGCCAACTCCGCGTGGCCCTGTAAAAAGATAGGCATGACTGACTTTACCGGTCTTTAGCGCATTTTGAAGCGTAGAAATAATAGGGTCTTGCCCCACCACTTCACTAAAATTACGTGACCGGTATTTCCTGTATAACGCCTGTCCCATAGCCTATTTATTATACCCAAGTTTTACTTGGCGAGTTGTTGTGTAATCTTGCACAGAATTGTTGAGAATGCCTCTTATGAGACTTAATTTATGCGTAAGTGATAAATAAGCTTAATGAGGACTAAAGCGCGGCTTCTAGTGCAGCCCATTCTGCACTGTCGTCTTCTTCGGGAACATTGACGCTCACTTGGTCGCCTGGCTTAGCCTTGAAGTATGTGACGCTGGCTAACAGAACTCGGTAACGTTTATCGCCTACTGCAACGAAGTAGTGGCCTTCTTTTAGCTCGAGCGTGCCAACAACTTGCTTACGTGGAATAGGACCAATCTGTTTATACAGGAAAGATCCATCTTCAGATATGGTGAGCTTCAGGATATCACCCTGAACCAGTTTAGACTTTGAAGCATAATTAGCTGGTACCGGATATGTCTTGCTGTCTGACCCAACCATATTCTGTCCATCAAAGACACCCTCAACAACCTTCCCAAGTGCTTCCTCTTTGACAGAGGCTGTTACTTCAGGTTCTTCTCCAACTAAACTCAATAGCAGCTCTTTAGCTGCGGCCAAACTTGTCTCTGCCTCCTGTATAAGGCTTTTCAGACGCTTGACTTGTTTATCTGGTACGTCTGCCATGATTGAATCCCTTGTCTCCCAAGAAGTGTTTGTTTAGGTACACTTACGCCTAAAAATATCATATTTGTTTTTTTCAGTCAAAAACAAATACACGTACTGTGGATAAGTAGCAAACTTTACTTACTCGGCGTTTACTAGCTATGTGCTGTCAAAGCTTTGAATAATTTAGGCGAGTTCAGCAGTCGCACCAGCTTCCTCGAGTGCCTTTTTGGCCTTTTCGGCGTCGTCTTTCTTGGCTTTTTCTAGGATAGTCTTAGGTGCACCGTCAACCAAGGCTTTTGCTTCACCCAAGCCTAAGTTTGTAATTTCTTTCACAGCCTTAATAACAGCTACTTTTTGGGCACCGGCGTCTTTTAGAACTACGTCGTATTCGCTTTTCTCTTCACTAGCTTCGGCTTGCTCACCGCCGCCTGTAGCAGGTGCAGCGACTGCAACTGCCGGGGCAGCTGCACTTACTCCCCAATATTCTTCGAGGAACTTTACAAACTTGCTAATTTCAAGAGCAGACATTTTGTCCAGCTCGCCCACTAACTTTTCAAATTCTTTTGGAACTTCTACTTTCTTATCTTCTGCCATAATCGTATCCTTTCGTTATATTACAAAGATTCTGCTCGAGCGTTTAATACATTCAGCACACCGCGGACGTTGCCAGCCAATACGTTAACAAAGCCACCAAATGGTGCCTGGAGCGTACCGACGAGCTGCGCACGCAATTGATCTTTACTTGGTAATGCAGCTAAGGTCTTTACGTCAGCTGGATCCATGAAGTGACCTTCTGGTGTAATGGCGCCGACAAACTCTACGGTTGGGTTTGTTTTAGCAAATGTTGCTAATGCTTGGGCGCCTGCCACTTCGTCTTGGGCATTGAAGGCATATAGTAACTGTCCTTTAAGTGCTGATAAGCTAACTTCTTTCAGCTGTTCATTGGACTGCAGCGCCTTCATGACCAAGCGATTTTTGGCAACCCGGATGGTCGTATGATTCTCTCGGGCTGCTTTTCGGAGTTGCTGCATTGCTTTAACGTTTGTACCCTGATAGGTAGCTACTACCGTGAGTTTTGAATCACTGAGCAATTGACCAATCTCTTGGACCACTTCGTCTTTTTTGCTTTTACTAATTGCCATTTTAGCTTTTACCTATTTATGTAGTAATGAATATTTTTGCAGACGTATCGACCACCCGACTGCCGTGTTGCCTATAAAAAAATCTTTGGTGAAAACACCAAAGACGTATACAAAGTATTACTTTCTACCTCGGTGACATTCTTAATCCTTATAAGGGACGTCACTGTCTTTGGCAACTGAGGTTATCATACTACTAATTATAGAGTGAGTCAATAAAGTATCCTCTTAGAAGGTTATGAGTTTGACTATTTACTTTAATTTGATAGTGGCTATTTTTTTATAGGTCTCGTACATATTGTTTATGTCACCAATTTTCATATCCAATAATTTTTTGGGCACTACTAAATCTCGTCCATATCCATTTAGTAGATCATATTGTGATAAGTGATTTTTTTGCTTGGTGTCATAGAACAATTCAGGACAGGCGCTGCACAGTGATTGAATTTGTTTCAAGACGGGCAGTTCCCTTTCCTGCTTAAAGTCACTTACCGCTACGGAAACATCTTCTCTTCCTAAATTTTGAGAGTTTAAAGCTTTGAAAAAATCTTTACGGCTTTTTTGCATACCTAGATATTCAGGCCATATATCAATAAGCTCTTCTAACTTATCTTGCTTTTGTTCATTCGCAATAAACTTGATATTTGCCATTGGTAAAATCACAAAATCCAGCGTTTGTGGTAACTGGTACTGGGGTAATTTGTCTCTTACTGTGGCGTATAAGTAGTCGAGCTCGTCTGCCATGCCATCAATGTAGCGATACATATCAGGTCCCGATATATGATACACACGATCGGTTGCAAACTTCTTTGCCTCTGCCACTGCCATAAGTAAGACGTTCATTTTATTAGCAATAATCCAGCCCTTTTCATCATCACTTACGCCAAAAACTTGTTGTGCTGCGTCCGTGTTTGATTCAGGCATAATTGATTTTGTATTGCCGTCTGGTTCAACCCACCTTTGCCATAGTTCACCGTCATAATGCTGAGATACTACGTGTAAGACATCACTGACGAGTTCATTGTTTTCAGCTAAGTAATCAGAATACTGCACGACATCTACTTCTGGAAAAACTCGGCGAATTGCTTCAGTGTGTGCGTCGGCAACTTTACCACCTAGCTCAAATAAGTCTGCATGATCATCGACTGGTATATGAGAACTTTCGATACGTGCGTGAGTCATCAAGACGTCGTCATTGCTTATGCGTTCTGCCCCGTTTTGATTTACCACCATATGGGGGTTAAAGGTGCTGTCGAGCCTTCCTTTATTACGGTCATAAAGCACAGCGGGTAGTCCCAATTGAAAGTGCAGTATGTGTGACATATTAATATTGCCGGTGTGAGGAGTTCGCTGCAATGACGTTTCTTGTGCCTGGTGCAGCGATAACACTTCGTTGAGAGTGTAATCGTTATTAATCTCAATATTTAATGATTGCGAGGGTAATATTTCCTGACTTGCTGTCTGTTCGTGCATAGATTAATCCTTAATTAAAACGGGCTCCTTTTTGGAGCCCGGTTGTTCATGCAATGTGAAATATCTCAACCGAGCTCTTTGGAGCCGATAATAAAGAGATTTAGCATGACCACCTTATTTGTCATATCGTGGTGGATTTTACGCTGGCTTATCTCTTTTGTCAATAGGTGGCTGATCTTGGGCTGGATCAAGTTGAGTAAGTTTGAACTGTGTGTAGCGTTCGGCAGCTAATCGGGTGAGTTCCGGGTCTTCGTCTTTGTTGATGAACTTCATGGCTTCACCTAATATTGGGTGGACTTCACACAACTTTTCATGCATATGTCGAACCAACTTTCTATATCCCGGGTGACCTTGGGGGGAAGTTCTCAGCTCATGCAAATGGAAGGCTTCACGGGCATTATAGGTTACTTTCCAGCGCATCCGGTGCCCCAAGAGAACTGCATATTGTGATTCATATCCTAAACCCTGAGATTGTAAATAGCTGTAGAGCTCAAGGCTTTTGTTGAAGCATTTCTCGTACAGCTCTGTCAGCCCTGCTTCCTCTATCAAGGAAGGTATTTCGTAACCATAACGTGGTGTTAGTTCTTGCCAGGTGAGATCATCGACCATTCTATGCCGCTGTAAATCCCGAAAGATTCCATAGTCACATAAAATGTCCCAACTATAGTGGGCTTTTTCAAGAGTGCGGCCAGGCTTATGGCGCCGGTTCAGCCGCTCGCCCATGTAACTTCGCATGACCTTTACTTTGTCATCGTATGGCCAATCTGCCACGTGTTCTCTGATTTCCTGCAATGAAAGCTGAGAGTGTTCATAAAGCATGTCAGGCACAAGGTCGAGTTCGTTTCTCGGCCACCAGTCAGTTAATTTTACTGCGTCGGATGATGTGCTGTAGTGGTCTGGCAGCATCTTCTGTGTAAGCTTGCGAACCTTTTCGGCTGTCTTTGCCCGATAGGCAATTGCTGCTCCGCCGCGTTCGGGTTTGTCAGCACGTTCTAAAAACACTGACAACACCTTACGCGATTCTTTCAGGATTTCATTGCCCACTTGCCGCGATTCAGGCAGTTCATCGCTGAGCAGGTGCATAATGAGGTTCTCAAGGGCTTGGCCTGAGGCAAATATCCCGACGGTTGATGTAGTAGCGACAGGCAAGACACCCCGAGCAGCGTCACAAGCTTGGGCACGTGTGGCTCCTTTCCAGGCAATATCTCGGTCTTTTTCAGCCACTTTTGAATGCTGACGTACATGTTCGGTAAGTTGCCGTACGATAGTCGAATAGGTGTCGAATATGGAGTCCATTGTCCGCACATATTTATCACGTTGTTTTTTTGATAAATCTGAAGGAATGAAATAACGGTAACGTCCTTGGGCATTCTTTTGGTCAAAGTAAATGTAACGAGTGGACTGTTCAAGGTAAGATGCTAGTCTCCCCCACTCTAACTTTTTTGTCAGTAAGTTCGAAGCGTTCTCTACGACAATGTGTTGACCGGCTAGTTGCTGCACCGAGTCATCACCATATGCAGTGATAACTCGCTTTAGAAGACCAACGTCTTTCTGGTTCGTGCTGTCGGCAAACTCATCGAGTAAAGTCACGCGCATGTCATCACCACGCCGTGAAAGACGCGCCATTGCTGCCGCCACCGTTACCTGGCTTAAGTGGTCAGTAAAGGCGTAAACATTTTTATCGGTGCTCGTAACGACATCTTTTAAAAAGTGCTTACCTTCTGCCGTAATTTGATACGCGCCATTTGCAGTCCGGTCTAGGTAAGTTGCGGTAGAAACATTTGATGGTGCCTGTACGCGTTGATTTTTAGAAGCAGGGGCAGGCTTAGATGGTAAAAAAGGCTGCAGAGTCTCCCACAATAAGTGATGGACCGTATCGATATCGAGCAACTGATCATTGCGCAGGCAGTCGATGCGCTGGAAATCTTTGGGGAACAGTTCGCACAGCTCATCATAGACTTCTATGGATCGTTGCAAATGTGCCAGGTCAGCTTCGTGGATGTCACGTTTTTTGTCGGTATAAGAACGAGCCTCTTTTTGGTCGACGAGCTTTTGGGCATACTCAGCATTGATGCGCAGGACGACATTCTTCGTCGGACGCGGGATTCGTAATAACTGAAATTCCAGGTTATCGAGCCAAATATAAAAGCCGCGCCGCTCTTCGGGATGGCGAAACTTCGTTCCCTGGTGTGCCATATTGGAGCCGGTGAAACGGTTGCATAACACAATTTTACCTTCTTGGAGTGCTTGCCGTATGTGTGGTGCTGCTTCGTAACGATCCAGCGCATAGAACAAAGAAGCAGTATAAGGGCCTACCTCTCGGTTGCTGCCATAGACACCGTTAAGATATTGGCGAATAAAGTAACTCGATGGCTGATCGTATTGGGGGAAGTCAAAAGTAGCTATTTGGTAGCCGGATTGCTGTAGTCGTTCGGCCAGCAGCTTAAACTGGGTGCCCTTGCCTGAGCCATCGGTACCTTCAATAACAAAAAATGTACCTGCGTTTGTGTTCATACCAGCCTCCACCCTGCTGTCGCTTGGTGAAAAAGCTGGCTAATCACCGCTAGCGCCCTTCACTTTCTTGGGCAGTGTCCGCTTATCTTTGTAAGCACGCGGTAACATCATGGACGGCTGCCAATTTTTGATGAGTTCATTCAAGTTCGTACCACTTTGGTACTTACCGCTAAAACCACCGTGTCGGCCTTCGCCGTAACTTCCCTCAACTTCCCCTGTTTCATAAAAGACTGCCTGGGCAATACGTTCGCCGACGGGCAAAAGCACCACACGATGTTGGTTCAGATTAAATATTTCTAGTGTGAGTCGGTTGATATAACCTGGATCAACCCAGCCGGCATCAAAACATACGGCGATACCATTCCGGCCCCAACTGGAGCGGGATTTTACTTCATAAGCACCTGGTGGTTTGATACCAAAAAATTCGTGGGTATGGGCAAGGATTCGTTCTCCCGGCCGTAAAGGGATGATAGGATGGTTCGCTGGAATACCTTTTAATAAGGCGACTTGGTTTTGAGTAGCCCAGTCCTTGTGGGCAATTGCCCGGAGTGGGCCATCGAAGTAATCATTTACTTCTTCTGAGTCAAAGGGGTTATAGAGGGTGCGGTCACTAAGGCGATCGGTTCGGTAGTAGTAGTAACCGAGAGTAACATCAAGGCTGGCGTGTGATACGTGTCGCTCGTCAAAAGGTGTACAGACAATATGTCCCTCTTCAAGTGCCCGACGGATCTGGATGTTGCTATAAACTCCCACAGTACTCCTCTTTCGTACCTATTGTACGGATTCCCTTCCCCGGGTGCAATTACTAGTGTACGAGTGACAACAGTAATTTTTGGAGCTTGTCTTGTATAAGAGGCGCCGAAGGTTCTGCGTTGATTTTTACGAGAGGTATGCGGGGGCGCATTATTGCTGTGAGCCGGCCGGCTCTGTGATAGCCACTAATAACACGTTCTGCATAGGCATTGCCTTGTTTCTCAAAATAATCGGCTGACTGAGCGCGCTGTGTTCGCCTTGCCGAGAGAGTGGGCAATGCCGCCTCAAAGAGTACTAATTTATCCAGTTGCCACAGTTGTAGCATTTGTCGGCAAGCGGCGTACCCGGTAGAACGGTTTTTTAGCTGGCTGCCAAAGACGTTATAAGCAACAATCGCCAAGGGACTTCGATCAATGAGTATAAAGTCAAATTTTTGCCGTAAGGACGGTAGTTCCTGCCCGAGCGCTGTATGCATAGCCATAGAAATGTACAGATCAGTTTCGGGCGGGCGGTCAATTGAGCTCAATGAAACAGAGCGTAAAGCCTCGCCAATTGGTGTGCCACCTGATGCGCGGGTAGTGCATACCTGAAATCTTTGTTGCCGAAGGAATTCAGCTGATAGCTCTATTTGGGTTGTTTTGCCAACTCCATCAGGTCCGTCGAACGCCACTACTTGGCCACGGTGATCAGTTCTCATGGCGCTATTATAAACCGGATGTAGAGAGTTTGAGGCTTGGCCCCATTGTGGTGGTCAGATAAAGGGATCGAACAAATGTACCCTTGACTGAGGCTGGCTTGGCTTGTTTCACGCTTGTTAACACTGCTTCGCAGTTTTGCTGTAACTGAGCAGGGGTAAAGCTAGTTTTCCCTGTATGAATATGTAATATGCCCCCGCTGTCAACGCGATATTCTACTTTGCCACCTTTTGCTTCTGTCACTGCTTTGGCTACGTCTTGCGTAACAGTGCCGCTTTTCGGGTTGGGCATCAAGCCACGTGGGCCTAATAATTTTGCATACTTACCAAGTTTTGCCATATTTGCCGGTGTACTAATAAGCACATCGAAATCAATTTTTTCCTTATCGAGAAGTGCAAAAATTTTATCCGTACCAACAAGATCTGCGCCGGCTTTTTTTGCATTATCTGCTTGGGCGTCATCTATGAGCACCGCCACTTTTACTGTCTTACCGGAGCCGGCTGGCAAGATAACGCTGTCGCGTACATTTTGGTCAGCTTGTCTCGGGTCTACGTTTAATCTAATGTGCAACTCTACGCTGGCGTCGAATTTCACCGGGTTTGTTTTGCCGATGATCTTTAAGGCTTCGCCTAGCCCGTATTCTTTGTTGGTGTCTATGAGTTTGGCTGCTTCACGATACTTCTTACCGCGCCGCTCAAGACGTGACTTAGGTGGTTTGTGGGTTTGCTTGGGCTTTGTCTTTTGAACTTCGGTTTCTTTTGTGGCTACCTTGCGAGCTTCTTTAGCCTGTTTTTCTTCTACTTCCTTTAAGGATTTAGCACTGCGTTTGCCCGCTTTTGCCGTTGGCTTCGCCTGGGTTTCTTCTTGCTTTTTAGCAGTCTTTTTTTCGGTCACGACTTCTTTTACTGTAGATGTCTCTTCTTTTTCTTTAGTCTTACTCTTGCTCTCGGCAGTTTCTTTTGCCATATGTGCTCCTTTCGTGGTGCAAACGACTGAATTTCAGCCTCCCACAAAGTTAGTTTATAAATCAGTCTCGTCGATAATTATGGGGTTTCCTGCTTCATGTCCTTCGAAGTAGAGGAAGTACAGTTGGCATGCGTCTGAAGAAAATCCACTTATCGCTTCATCCATTGCAGGCGTATGTTCAATAGTATCACTACCGAGTTCATCGCATACACCTTTGATTCTTGCAGCGATGCTTTCCAGTTCGTCTAAAACCTCTTTTTCTTTTACTTTTGCTTCTACCGGCATGTCACTCCGTGTGTTGCAGTGCTCTATTGGATTTATACTATGCAGCCTTTCCATGGTATTAACTACTCTCAATCTCCACACCCATACTTCTGGCAGTTCCTGCTACCATTTTCTTAATAGCTGCAACATCGTCGGTATTCATGTCTTGAGCTTTTGCTTCGGCAATTTCTTGTAAGGCTTGATCAGAAAGTTTCTTGCTTACTTTCTCGCTGTTTGGCTTACCTGAACCTTTGTCGATACCAAGCTTGGCACGGATTAGGTCATCAGTCGGTTCGCCTACCACTCGGAAATCCATGCTCCGGTCATCATAGATCGTGATATGTGCAGTGACCATTTTCCCCTGCATCGGTTTCGTTCTTTCATTAAAGGGGTTGATAAAATCCATCATATTTACCCCGTACTGACCAAGCGTACTCCCAACCGGTGGTGCGGCACTAGCTTGCCCGCCCCGGATTTTCATTTTCAGATTTGCCTTTACTTGCTTTTTGGTTGCCATTCAATGACTCCGTTTCCTTGCCCGCATTAAAACTAAAACATATTTTACTATAAACAGCCTAGATCGTCTAGACTCGTTTAACCTGTAAACTATCAAGTTCTACAGGTGTTTCACGGCCGAACATATTTACCAGTACCTTGAGCTTACCCTTAGCTGCATCTATCTCGTTGATGGTGCCATCGAAACCTTTAAACGGTCCGTCGATGATGTTCACGACCTCGCCTTCGCGATAATCAATTTTGTGTTTAGGTTGCTCCAAGCCCATCCGTTTGTTGATTTTGTCCATTTCATCCTGACTGATTGGGGTGGGTTCGGTTCCACTACCAACAAAGCCAGTAACACTAGGAGTGTTACGCACAATGTACCAGGCGTCTTCACTCAGTTTCATCTGCACCATTACATAGCCTTGGAAGATACGTTTTTCAACTACTTTGCGTTTACCATTTTTTATCTCAATCATCTTTTCTTTTGGAACAAGCACCTGAAAGATTTTATCCTTCATATCCAGGCTTTCTGCACGCTGGCGGATACTCTCAGCTACTTTTTCTTCGTAACCGCTGTAGGTGTGAATGGCGTACCATTGTTTGGTTGTGTCGTACCGTTTACTCATTATCTTAGTAATACCCTTTTAAATACTTTGTCTAATCCATAATCGGTAATGGATACCATTAGGCCGAAAATTATCGCAAACATAAAAACAGCAAAAGTTAATTGCCATGTTTCCTTTCTATTGGGCCAAGTTACCTGTCGTAATTCGCGCCATGAATCCCGAAAGTACCGTAAGAAAAATATAGACGCCAGGATACGTCCGATGAAACGGGCAGGTTTTGTCTTGAATGGCCAGAGTAGAAATCGGAAAGGCTTTAGTAGCCGACCGAGCCAGACACCAATAAAACGGAACGGGGTGCTGGCAGCGTGGGCAGTTTTGCGAAGCCGTCTTGGCTTGTCGTGAGGTAGCGATTTGCCAGCCCGTTGACGAATTGTCTCTGTTCGTGCCTTCTTTGCTTTATCTCTTGCCATTTCCTCTCCAAACAAAAAGACCTATGTTGTATAGGCCTGTCTTTGTCAAGCGTACCCTATGTTGTCTCTCCAGTCAAGCGAGGCTTGGTATTGTTATTCGAAATTCAGAACCTTTGTTCAGTTCACTGTCCAGGTTAATGCGGGCGTGCAGCAACTTGGCAAGTTTCATGGTGACATAAAGACCCAAGCCGGTACCCTTGTTTTGGCGGGTGCGAAAATCCTCTGAACGGAAGAATTTTTCAAAAACGCGCTCACGGTCTGCTTTGCTTATGCCAATACCGGTGTCCCGCACTGTAAAAATGGCGCCTCCCTCAGGGTGTGGTTTTGCGGAAATGGTAACCGAACCTTTCTCGGTGTATTTAATAGCGTTAGTGATGAAATTTTGCAAAACTTCGCGGACATACAGACGATCGGAGTTTAACAGTTCCAGACCTGGATCAACTTCACTATGTAGTTGTAAGCTTTTACCGTTAGCTTCCGGCTGATAATTTTGGATCAGATCATGTACGAGCTCAGTAATGTTGATTGGTTCTATATTTAGCGTGAGTTTACCGCGCTCAGCTCGCGAGAGCGTGGAAAGGTCATTGATCATGTCTGACAAAAAACGTATTTGGTCATAAGCTTGTCGCAAAGCCTCGTTTACCATTCTATTGCCATGATGCTTCTTAACAATTAATTGGGCGTTGCTGATGTTTCCTTCTGCTATAGCCAACGGGGTGCGCAGTTCATGGCTTACCACACTAATAAATTCCTCGCGTTCTTCTTCGAGCGACTTTTCATGTGTGATGTCACGAAGTAAAAGAACAAAACCCTGATCGGCACCCTTGCCGTAACCAAGTCGCACTGGCGCGATGCTGAGGTACACATTAGCGGCATTTTCATCTTTATAAACAATCCGATAGTCTCGGCTTGATAGTGATTTGTGTGCGTTTTCAACAAGTCGCTCCAAGTTGACATGCTGGTTACGTTTATTAATCAACCGCAACACACTACTAAGCAGTGTGCCGGAGACTAAAATGTTGCGATCTAAAATATTTAAGGCGGCACCATTGTAAGTAACAATTTTAAGGTGTCGATCAACGGCAATTACTGCGTCACCCATACTGTTGATCAAACTCACAAGCCGTTGATGCTCAATATCAGACACAGCGGCAACGGATTTTACACTCCTGATTTTCATACGTCCATTATGCCATAAGCGTACGAAGACAACGATGGTTTATAGTTGCGTAAGGCTTTTTTGTACTGTTTGGTCTTGGGCAAACATTGCTCTAACCGTCGCCAAAACGCTGCTTGGTGATGCAATATTTCGGTATGAACAAGTTCGTGCATAATAACGTAATCAATTAGTTCCCAGGGTAGTTGCATAAGAAATATATTGAGTGTGATTTCCTGGTTGGTGCTGCAACTTCCCCAACGGGAATGAATTTTTTTTATTTGCACGGAGTGGAATTGGAAGCCATGTTTTTTACTCAGCTCCAACAGCCGGCGCGGTAGGAGTGTCTCGGCTTGGTTGGTGAGTGCCCTAATTGCGCCCCGTTGGGCTGCAGATTGTACGGACGTATCAGAGCTTGAAAGATGATTCGGATACAATATGCGGACTTCATTGCCGAGAAGGCGGCTAGAGGGGCGGGAAATTTGCTCTTTTGGTATAAAGCACAATATGTGTGCTTTGCCGATGTGTTCCTTGTCCTTGAGTGGCTCTGTCTTTTCCCAGTGGGATTCAATCCAGTTTTTGCGGCTAGCAGCGAAGCCAAGTGCGGTTTGGTAACTTACCCAAGGGGGCAAGCTGATACGCAAGCAGTTACGACTGTCTATGGAAAGACGTATTGAACGGGCACCCCGGCGCTTTACCAGTTTGACTTGGCCGACTCCAGGTATAGACGCATATTTTACCGGCATGGAGTTAGCTAACGTATTACGATATTCCGGCGCGATTGGTCAACACGACCGACTAGTGTCCCCGAAGAGGGCTGCGGGACGAGATTGACCATGCCCGGCTTAATAACACCGGCAGAAGCACTGTTGGCTTCAACTGCCCCCAGTTCATATAATTTTTTGATAACAGCGCTGCGTTGTGTGTTAAAAGTATGCTTGCCACTTATTACCATATAATCTTCATTATTAGGATTCTGCATAGCTTTTACGAGAGTAAGAAAGGATTCTTTCGTAAGTGGCATAGCGTATTTGTCATCGGCTTTGCGCCGGTCACGCCTACCTACTCGTAACAGGGCGCTTTCTATGTCGATTTGTAGCCATACCAAAAGTGCCTGGGCTCCAGTCTTACGGGCAATATCACGTAAAACTCGACGCTGCGAGAGACGCATTGCATTGGCGTCAAACACTACGCTGACACCTGCCTGCAGAAATTCTTCGGCCATATATTCCATCAAATGCGTAACAATATCATTTTCCTGTTTGTCATAACGGGGTTTCTCGAACAATTCATGTCGAATACGGTCGCCATGTAAATGGGCTGCCTGAAAACTGCTGCACAATTGTCTGGCAAAATGTGTTTTGCCGGCTCCAGGATAACCGTACAACATGACTAACAAGGGTTTATTCGGGACAATTTTGCTCATAATGCTCCCTATTGTATAACATAAAAAGGAGACTCTTGAAAAGGTGGCAAGAGGTGACAAGTTATCGTCTTTTTTGTTATCATCACCTCTTAGATGCCCATGATCATAAATAGTTCCTGCCGGCATCTTCATTAAAGGGGTGTAGCTCAGTTGGCTAGAGCGTTGGTCTCCAAAACCAAAGGTCGCGGGTTCGAATCCCTCCACCCCTGCCAGTTTACATAAATATGTGGTGGGTGAAAGTAGGTAGAGTGATGAAATTACCAGCTCGAGAGCGTATTGCTTTGGCAATTGACACGTCTCAAGAGAAAGACGCAGAACATTTCGCTGCCACTGCCCAAAAGGCAGGAGCACGCTTTATAAAACTGGGTTTGGAATTATCAAGTGCCACTAGCTGGCAGTATTGTTCGGAACTAGCTGCAGCACATGGGCAGGAGTGGGTAGCAGACGCAAAATTGAATGATATACCAAATACCGTAAGGCAGACAGTTAAGAACCTAAAAAGTCTTGACCATCCGCCTTTCGGAATTACGATGCATACCACTGCCGGTATTGAAGCCATGCGTAGCGCTCAGCAAGAAGCTGGAACCATTAAAATGCTTGGCGTCACCATATTAACCTCTATTAATGAAAATGAAGTTAATCACATATACCGTGTACCTGTGGAGCAAAAGGTTATGGAACTAGCTCGTGATGCAGCTTACGCTGGCTTACAGGGAGTGGTGTCTTCACCACGTGAAATCCATGCAATCAAGAAGGATCCTGCCACAAAAGATCTGTTCGCCATGATACCGGGCACTCGTTCTTCTGCTATCTCACACGCTGATCAGGCACGCGTGGGTACACCGACCACTGCAATTCAAGATGGTGCTGACCTGCTCGTTATTGGCCGACAAATTACCCAAGCAGAAGATCCTGCTCAAGCATATGAAGCCCTTGTAGCTGAAATTGAAGGAGCGATGTAATGGCACTTTCCGAACACCAAGAAGAACAGATAGCCGTAGGAATGTTTGATAGGGGCCTGCTTGGTTTTCCTGAGGATGGTATTACGCTTAAGTCGGGTCGCCAATCGCCTTACTACTACAATATGCGTGGCAGTCTTTCGTTTAGTAGAGAATTAGACCAAAGCGGCCAAATGAGTTTTGAACAACAAAGTGATTTTAGGCGAGCCCTAGCAGCTGGTTATGCAGCTAAATTCTTTGAAATTAAATATCCGATTGATCATGTTTTTGGTAAAGCGCAGGCAGCCACTGCTCCCGCGGCGGTAGCAGCCTATGAAGCAGGTATGTCGTATATTTGGGAACGTGTGGATGAGCCACATAAAACATACGGACATCATCAAAAAATTGAGGGCGATTACGAAGCCAATGATACCGTTCTTATGGCTGACGATGTTGCAACAGATGGCAAGTCAAAAGTAGAAGGCTCGCAAGTGTTAACTGCCGTAGGACTAAACCCTGTAGCTATTACCCTGCAATTTGATCGTGAAGAGGGTGGCATACAGACGTTAGAAAATGACTACGGTTTTGAGGTTAATTCAATTACCACGCTATCAAAAGCTGCACGCTTCTTGCTTGATAACGGGCGGATTGATAATGGTGCTATTGATGCCTTGCACGAGTACCACGAAGGGATTCTGGCAGACGGTAAAGCATCCTCTTTTAATTTACATTAATTCACTATTACAACTGGGCCTTAAAATTATCGCTAAAGCAAGCAATTGTAGCGCAGCTTGGCTGGTACTTTGATTTCAAGCTAGGAAGATAAGAAGCCGCCGTCGACTGTTAAAACAGCTCCATTGACGTAGCTCGACATATCGCTTGCCAAAAACACCATCACTTTAGCCACTTCTTCCGGCTTCCCCCATCTGCCCAGCGGCAGCCGGGATTTGAAATCATAACCGGTTTTGAATAATTTGAGATCAACTTTTTTAAGCGAGCTAATCATTAACTTCTTTGTCGTTTGCGTGATGATGGCGCCTGGCATTATTACATTAGCCCTAAACCCTTTCCTTCCGTAGTCATGTGCAAGGCTACGCGTCAGAGCAATAACTCCGGCCTTGCTTGCACCGTAGTGTGCCATGTCTTTTTTGACCGGCAAGATAGCCTCGATTGAAGAAACATTGATAAGGACACCGTCTTTCTTTTTGTGTCTAACGAACTCTTGACACATCCAAAAAATCGCATTCAGATTAATATCCATGACTTGTGTCAGTGTTTTCTCATCAAGATCGTCAAAATTGACAAAGGGATAAATGCCGGCGTTGTTGATGATGATATTGGGGGTAGTTGCTAGTTGGCTCCAGAGTTGTTCAATATCTTTCTTTTTTGATAGATCAACTTGGTATAGATCAACTTCGCCTGCGCATAGCTGCTTAGTTTTTTCCAGCTCGCTGAGGTTGATATCGATTAATGCAAGCCGGGCGCCTAGTTTGGAAAAAAGCACTGCAGCGGCTTGGCCTATACCCGAACCTGCGCCTGTGATGAGGACTGTTTTGTTGTTTAGATTTATCAAATTTTTGTACTGATCCATGCTCATACTATACGCCTCATTTTACTCGCAACACTGTTGCTTAAGGTTTAGGTTGCTAGACTACCTTGTAATTTGTTTATTGTCGAAATAGCCCTTAACCATAGTCCTAAACTCAATTGATAGTTTAATTAGTGCAACCGTTTTTTGCTTGGCCTTTAACTAACATAACGGTTGTGTTTTACACCTGGTATCTCTATAATTTAAGTAAACAAAATAGGGGAAAAACGAAAAGACATGAAAGCACTGATGTTAGGGTGGGAATTGCCCCCACATAACAGCGGCGGACTAGGGGTCGCATGTTTTCATCTCTGCAAATCACTGGCAGGCAGTGGTGTTGACATTGACTTTATTCTTCCCTATCGTGCGCAGCATTCCATCTCTTTTATGCGGGTACTGTCTGCAGATACTGACCCTATATCAACCCCAGGCCAGTTTCTGAATGTATATGAAAGTGGACAGTTCGCTGGTCAAGCGAAACATTCCCACCAGGCATATTTAGAGGCTTATGAACGGACAGCGGTGCAATTTGCAGAGCAACGGACCTTTGACATTATTCATGCGCATGACTGGTTAACATTCCGGGCTGCCTTGCGTGTCCATGAACTGAGTGGCAAGCCTTTGATTGCCCATGTGCATTCGATCGAACGAGATCGCGCAGGCGGCAATCCTGGCAATCCATTTGTGCGCGAGATTGAGCAAACCGCGCTGGCAATAGCCGACAAAGTCATTGCAGTTAGCCAACACACCAAACATATGATTGTAGAGGATTACCGCATACCTGCCGATAAGGTAGAGGTGGTGCACAACAGCATTAATGCAGACGAGCTAGAACCACTCGATGCTACCAGTGCGTACGTGTACCTTGAGCTAATGAAACGCCAGGGGTATAAGGTTGTCACGAATGTTGGGCGTTTGACTATCCAAAAAGGCCTTATGAACTTGCTTAAGGCTGCTGCAATTGTAGTCGAACATGAGCCTAAAACGATTTTCTTATTTGTCGGGACAGGCGAACAATATCATGAACTCATCGAACAAGCGGCGGAACTTGGCATTAGCCAAAATGTCTTGTTTGCCGGTTTTCAGCGGGGCAAAAATTGGCGAGATGCATTTGCGATTGCTGATCTCTTTGTGCTGCCCTCGGTTTCCGAACCGTTTGGCCTCACTGCGCTCGAATCGGTTGGCTATGGTACTCCTGTGTTACTAAGTAAGCAGTCTGGTGTAGCAGAAGTTTTGCACCATGCACTCAGAGTTGATTTCTGGGATGTGCACAAAATGGCCGATCAGATAGTGGCTGCAGTACGGAGTGAAGCACTTAGGAATGAATTAACCACCAACGCCAGCCAAGAATTGCAACGCCGTAACTGGCAGCAAGCAGCTGACCGAGTCTTTTCAATTTATCGACAATCAGTCGCGGAGCAAATGGTATGAAGCGGGCGATTGTATTGTATTTGCACGTACATCAGCCGTACAGGGTGCGTGACTATAGTTTATTTGACGCTGGCATCAATCATGATTATTTTAGCGAGGCGGGCGAGAAACTTACCAATAACGGTGCAGTTATGCGTAAGGTAGTCGAAAAATCATACATACCCACGAATGCTCGTCTCAAAAAACTGCTTGCTGCGCATCCTGATTTTAAAGTGAGCTTATCAATTACCGGCACTGCAGTTGAGCAAATGGCCGAATGGGCGCCAGAAGCATTGGATTCGTTCAAGGATCTTACTACTAGTGGCAAAGTTGAAATTGTGGCCGAAACATACCACCACAGTTTAGCGTTCTTCTATTCACGTCCCGAATTTGAGCGGCAGGTAGCGATGCATTGTGAAATGGTGGAACGGGAATTCAACCAAACCCCCAAAGTATTTCGTAACACCGAGCTGGCTTATAACAACGATTTAGCTTATTGGGCGGACCAACAAGGTTATAAAGCGGTGTTGGCCGAAGGCTGGGACAAGGTGTTGGGATGGCGTAATGCCAACTATGTATATCGCTCTGCTTATGCGCAGCAAATTAAATTATTGATGAAGAACTACCGGTTAAGCGATGACATTGCTTTCCGATTCGGTGATAAGAACTGGCAACAGTGGCCACTTACAGCCGAGAAATTTGTTGATTGGCTTGGTCGGGACCAACAGGCTACCAATTTTAACCTGTTTATGGATTATGAAACGTTTGGCGAGCACCAATGGGCAGATACAGGCATTTTTGATTTCCTTGAAGAACTACCGGCTCGTTGGTTGACACATACGGACCATACTTTTATGACAGTAGGTGAAGCGGCTGATAATTTTGAACCGGTTGACACTGTAGATGTTCCGCAAACCATCACTTGGGCAGATACTGAACGTGATTTATCTGCCTGGCTGGGTAATAACATGCAACAGCAAGCTATCCATGCTCTTTATGAGCTAGCCCCACAGGTTTTAGCAAGCCAGAACGAAGACTTAATACGTGACTGGCGTCGCCTGCAGACGTCAGACCATTTTTACTACATGTGTACAAAATGGTTCAACGATGGCGATATTCATGCCTACTTTAGCCCGTACACTTCCCCATACGATGCTTTTATCTCCTATATGAATGTGTGGCATGATGTGAGAGCAAGACTAAGTCAAATTGAGGGGGTGGCATAATGGGACGGCCGGTGATGCTTGGAAACGGCAGCCTTACCGTCGGGCTGAATGAGCATGGACTGGTGCATGATTTTTATTATCCCTATGTTGGACTGGATAATTTAACCACCGCTCGCAGCATGCACCATAAGATTGGCGTATGGGTCGAGGGCACGTTTAGCTGGGTTGATGGTGAAGGCTGGCAAACAAATGTGACGTTTGAAACGGATGCTCTGGTTAGTAATATCACTATGTGCCACGATCAATTAGGCATACAGCTCGATTTCCAGGATTTTGTTGATAGTGACCATAATCTTTTTGGCCGACGTATTACGGTTAAAAATACTTATTCGTCTCATCGTGAGGTTAGGTTATTTTTGCACCAGGTTTTTCAAATCTCACGAGCTGGGCGGGCCGACACTGCTTTGTTCGTGCCAGAAGAAAATTATATTCTCGATTATAAAGGCCGGTGTAGTTTATTGATTTACGGTCAGCATGAGGACGGTACAGTGTACGACCAATTCGCTATTGGCAATTATGGCATTGAAGGCAAAGAAGGCACTTATCGCGACGCTGAAGATGGCGAATTGTCTGGCAGTGCTGTCGAACATGGTGGCGTAGATTCCGTTATGCGTTTTGTGTGCTCTTTGGCGGCAAATGAAAAAACGACAGTAGATTACTGGATTATCGCTGCCGACTCACAATATTCAGCCGAGAAGATTCACGAACGTATCCTGCGCGAAAAACTTGTGCTGCGGCTTATGAAAACCCGAAAATACTGGAAAGATTGGTTGGCTATCGGCTCCAATGGTCTTCACACGGTTGATAAGGAATATCTTGATCTGGCAAAAAAATCCTTGATGCTTATCAAGGCGCATACTGATAAGCGTGGCGGCATTATTGCATCGTGTGATTCGTCTATATACAATTTTGGTCGCGATTATTATAGCTATGTATGGCCACGCGATGGAGCCTTTGTAATCTGGCCGCTTATTCGCCTGGGATATACTGAAGAGCCGAAAAAGTTTTTTGAATTCTGTCGGGATATTCTCACGCCCGAAGGTTACTTAATGCATAAGTATCAGCCGGACCGTTCTATTGGCAGCACTTGGCATCCTTTGTTGCACGGCAAACGGAAAGAATTAGCCATACAAGAAGATGAGACAGCCATCGTCATTTATATGTTGAGCGAGTTTTATCATTTTTCCAAGGACAGGGATTATGTTCATAATATGTATGCCACATTGGTGCAGCCAGCCGCTAATTTTCTGGCAACGTTTACTGATCGCGAAACAAAATTACCACATGCCAGTTATGACTTGTGGGAAGAAAAGTTCTCTACTACCACTTATACGACAGCAGTGGTGTATCAGGCGCTTCTCGTGGCTGCGGAGTTTTCTGACGAATTTGAGTACCCTGATGACGGCGTGCGTTGGCGGGAGGCCGCATCGGCTATTAAAAGCCAGGCAGATATTTTCTTTGATGAACACAAAGGCAGTTTTATAAAAGGATTTTTGCTGCAACCTGATGGCAGTCGCACAGTAGATACTACACTCGATATCTCCAGTCTCTATGGGCCGTTGATGTTTGGTTACTACTCAAAACCAGAATATTTGCGGCAATGTGCGGGACAAATCGAGAAACTCTTGCTTGACCAGTCGCCTGCTGGCGGTTTACCTAGATATGACAACGACAAATATTTTGCGTCTGATCCAGCTTACAAAGGTAATCCGTGGTTTGTGGCTACTTTATGGCTGGCACAATATTTCATTCGTACCAACCAAACTAAAAAAGCACGTCACTACATGGAGTGGGTGGCACAGCATACCCTGTCAAGTGGAGTGTTGTCTGAGCAAGTGAATCCAAGTGATGGTCGGCCAATTTCTGTCACACCCCTTGTCTGGAGCCACGCCGAGTTTCTTAATACCGCACTTGATTTAGCTAGTTTAGTGAAGTCGTAACGTAAAAGGAAAGGTTTACCTGCGGCCTTTTACTTCGTTGCGTCCCAAACTTTTCTTGGTCTCGCTATACCACGTGTATTTTCGGAGTAATGGATTGTACTTGCGCAGACGCAATTTATCTGGGGTGTTCATGGTATTTTTGGTCGTGTAGTAATGCCGGTGTCCGCTCTCTTCGCACACCAAGCCTATAATTTTGCGCTTATCAGTTTTCTTGGCCATAAAGTTTATCTTAACAGATTATAAGCTTTTTACAAACCTAATTACTTCTATATTGATCTTTGTTGCGAGCAGCAGGGATCATTATTTCGTTATAGATAGCTGAAGCATCTCTTACAACGAGTGGTGCTCCTTGAAATAACGCAACCGCTCCGTAGGTGGTACTCAAGGCATCCGCTATGCCACCATGCATGCACTCAGGCACTTCTTTTGGTAGGCTTTCGTTCTGTAGTAAGTCAAGCTCTAAATCTATGAAGCCCGAACGTATGTTAATTTCGTGTGAGGCTAGCATTTGATCTGGCAATTTCCACCTATCTAGCACTAAGTGCGCCAAATCAGTGGTAGATTCATGATTTAATCTATCAATACTAATCCCAGGAAAGGCTACTTCACGCAGTCCATACACACTTATGATGTCTTCTTGTATCCAAATACGCGGCACAGTAATTTCGCACCCAGCATCTGTTATGAACTCTAATGCTTCGCCCAATATGTCTAAATCATCAGGAAAGTGTTCTTCATCGCCCAAATAAGCAAGTGCATGAGTGGAAGCTTCGAATTTCATAATATTTAACTCTTATGTAAAAATGGAGCCGACATCGGGACTTGAACCCGAGACCCCCATCTTACCATGATGGTGCTCTACCACTGAGCTATGTCGGCACAATTATTAATTTCTGTGGATATCCAGTTTTTAAGACGTTTGTTGTTTACATATATCTGAAGAACTCCTTTTTTGTTTTTTCGCTTGTAAGTGCCCTTACCTTGCGGAGGTATTACAGATATAATGTTGTGAAACTTTGTTCTCTCGCAATTTAACTCCTTCATCCAATACTGTAAGCAAGTTTTAGGACTTGCGTCATTAAATATCTGCAAACCATATTTTATTTCATTGGAGTTAACGCCACAAATGTTTATTAGAAACTTGACGAAAATTTTTATCATTATAGGATCAGTATTGCCTAATCTAAGACTATAGGGACTAGTCTTATTTCCTTCGCCCCAATATAGCCCTAGGCCTAAACCCATCAAAAACATATCTTCTAGACTGTTTATTGTACTAATGTGAAAACTTTTATTGTGCTGCACATATGCCGCATCGACTTTGTTTCTTTTTATAATCCCGTGTTTATTTATCCACCAATTAACGGCACCTTCAGAAACGTTTAATTCATTGGCAACCTTCGCAACTGATAATTTTTCTTCAGTATATAAATGATTTAGAGCTTCTTTAGAAATCATAATGATTGTTCATTGCTGAGCTACGACGGCGTATCACAGCAAGTTTATCACATACTATAGCGGATAGGAGACAAGAGATACATTAGATCCTGTTGCTTTGATAAACAGATCGTAGAGTAGAGCTTTATCTACTCCCACTTTCGCTTTGTATTCTTGATTTCTTTGTCACGAAAGGCCTTGCCAAGATCAATCTCCAGTCTATTGCATAAGTCGAGCAATAACCAAAAAACGTCAGCAGCTTCCTCTTCTACTTCATGATGTTTTGATTTCTTGTCAACCTTTTGTCCATTCTGCTTCCGTATAGCCTTAGCCAATTCGCCGATTTCTTCTACTAATAAAGTAAAGACTTCAGGCACCGTTTCTTTATCAAAACCACGCTCAATAACTAACTGTTTTATAAGGTCTTGGTACTGATTAATGGTTAGGTTATTCATTTCTAATACCCCGATGCAAGCTGATCCTTTATTATCTCAACTCTTTTTAACAATGCGTCGCGAGGATCGGCTTTTCCTATTTGGTTAATTTGTTTGATAATAGAGTTTAGTTCTTTGCTTAGCTCTTGGTGACGTTGTGATTTTGCCACGAGTCCATCTAGCTCATTAATCCTGCTAGTCTCTGACTGAAGCATGTCTAACAATGTCATGCAGTAGGCTTGTTGTTTCGTACCCGACATCTCATCATTAAAAAATTTTGCCATACTAACAGCTGCCAGCAATTTATCGGTTGGTGGTTTTTTCTCGTCTTCTACCAATCTCGTATAAAACTCTTCCGCAGAGGTTTGTTGGAGTGAAGTAGGGAGGGATTGGAGCGCCAATACATCCTCAAGATCAGCTCCTCCTTTCAAGGCTTCTTCGGGAAAGTTGCGCTTATAAGCCTCTGTGATGAACTTTGGTCGTGATTCAATAAATGATCTGGCAGATTTTTGAGCAAACCCCCGTGGTGTTACTTGCCAATGATTAAAGTGGTCGGATTGTAATTTCTTTTGATCGTCAACAAGTGCTAAGGCAAGCACTGCAGTTAATATTTTAGAAGTAGGTTTTACGATAAGGAACTCTTCCTCCATGCTTCGGCCCTCGCTGGATTCCCAATAATGAACAGAGTACCGTGTGATATTTAACACTGACTGAGCAACTTTACGCAAGCGATGCTTTTCTCGCCAATTAAGTTGATCGTGCTCACTCTTGCCAACCAACTGGAATTGGGTGGCAGTTTCTTGTACTTGCTCTAAATTTTGCGTGGTCGTGGCCACCAAAAGATCAGGTCGATCAGCTTTCATTAAGCCATTATTAAGTGCTGTTTTTAATTCGTTCTTGCTGCTTGACAAGTTTACGTTCATATAGTCATCATAACTATAGTCATCGTAATAATTAATGTAGTTAATCAACCTATCGAGCTCAGAATTATCTGGGTCTGGAAATAGTACCTTATCACTTACTAGAGTTAAGACGTCTCTCGTGTTTTTATCAATATCAACGGTATCAGTCTGGTGCAAATCAGCAATTTCACGGATCAAAAACTTACAGTAGGCACCGGGGTATTGTTCAAGTTTTGATTTGATGTTTCCTAACTGGGACAGAACTGCTTCACCTGCTTGATTAGGGGACATGATAGCATCAAAATATACGTCCATCTGTCTGCTAAGTGGTAGATGCGTTGCAAAGTGTGCTCCTACAGCCGGTTTATCTAAGACCAGACCTAATTGAGTCATTGCTACTTCGATGTCTTTCGGCTTTTCTCCTTGCCTAAACTCACCAAAATCTTCACCTTCTTCATGGGCTTTTACAGATTCGTAATAGTACTTAAGCGCTTCTTGCGCGAAATCATTATTACAAACTGCTGCTTCAAGCTGTATGTGATTTAAACCTTCTGGGTATGCCGGAGTCTCACTCATATGTATCTGTTATTAACCGATTAATATTCGTGGTTACGCTGTTTTGAGCAAGTATAAACAATGATAATGATTACCACTGAATAGTGATAGTCGTATCATAATACTCGGGAGGGCTGTTAAAACTCTCACTCTCACGAAAATCAATAACTTCTTCACTTCGAGTATGGACATCAAATCCGTCTTTTTGCAACCCCGCCTGTAACCTTTCAGTGACAATATTGGCAAAATCTTCAATAGCTGCTATTTCCTCACGTGAATTTCGGGACGCCGAGATTCTTTCTGAGTACTTATGGTTTACAGAATTCCTGCCCATTTCAGCAGTTTTAGTTATTGCTGCATCAACTATTTCTCTTTGCGCGTGAACAGTGGCAGTTATTGCTTCTTCCCGTTTCTGTGATTCTGCTTCAACCGCTCGTTGGGCAATTTCACGAGCAGATTCAGCGATAATCCGCATTCTTTCAGCTGTATTCTGCGAAAGACGACCAGCTTCTTCTGCCTCCATGATTCTCCCCTTGTGAGCTTCTATTATCTAAAAGTAAAAAGCATATATGCAAATATAAGATATAGTGCCACATACTGTACCACTTAGCAACTATTTTAATCCAGAATGTAATTATTTATCCTGCTTATTCAAAATTTTTTATATTCGGTCGTCTAAACCATGTAACTTATTCATGAATTCTTGTCGCATATCTGCTGCAAATGGGTTGTGACGCTGTATGGTATTAAATAATTCCAAACTATGATGCTTTTCAACTTCAATAAGATCTAGTAGTTCGTTAAAGTATGGTGTATTTGTAGCAGACGATTCCACGCCCATTTCGAGTAAAGCTCTCCCAATGAAGAAAGTTAGGGCATGAACTTTAGCCATTTCACGGTCATGTTGTTCAGCTGTCATAACGGTAGTAGTTATGCCTCTACTCTGCCAAATGTCTAAGAGTTCAGTGGTCAGATTTCCTGATTGCTGAGTAATAACGATGTGTTTATCAACCGAGTTATCATCAATAGATTGTGAGCCAAATAATGGATGGGTCATGAGTGTGTTTTCACGCTCCAATAGCTGGTAGCTCGCAAAAGTTTCTTCGGGGAGAATTTTCACAGAACATACATCAACAATTAGTGAATTTGGTCTGACACAATCAGTTAATCTAGGCAGCACAATATCATATGAATCAAAAGGGACAGCAAGCATAATTACATCCGCACGAGATACGGCTTCAAATCCTACTCTTCGAGCTGCTGATGGTATATCTACTTCAGGGTTTGAATCGAATATTTGGACTTCAGATTCTGGAGGAGCTAAATGAGTTGCAGCTATCCTACCAAACTCTCCGCATCCAATAACTCCGAACGTCTCTATAGCAGGCATAATCATGTTACTATAACATAATTACCGTTTTCGTCTACTCGTGATGCAGCACTGAGTACAAAGTGGGTAAACTACTCCGCAGTGGGGTATTGCTCTAGTGGCGTATTTTCACGAGTCTGAGCATAGTGGATTATCAATCTGGCACAACGTTCACATTGCAGTGCGTGCAACGCAGTCTCATTCAAGGCCGCTGATTCAACTTCTGCTGCTGAAATGTGTTCATTTTCTAAGTCGGACATATGAACCATTTTCTTTCCATATAATATTTATTGCAAGCATAAGCAAAACGAAGGGATATTTGCATCTTATCAATAATACCTCTATCTATCGCAAATCGGAAAAGAGGATGTTATAAGGCTTCTTCAAGCATCTTGGCAATTCTTTCGTGCTCGTTATTGCCTAAATCCTTAAACATTTGAGTTTCATGCTTCTCGACTTTTTGATACAACTCGTCCTCAAAGTTCCTTGGCATGACATGATAATGAACATGGTTTACTTTCAGCTTGCTCTGTTTAAGGAATGGACGATAATTTTGGCGTACATCACACCCGTCAGTTAAATTCTCGGTAATAAACTCCTGTACGAGGCGTACTAAATTAAAGATTGATGAAACTTCGTCATTTGTTAATTCCCATGGCTTTTCAACGTGACGCTTTGGGGATATTAAAAAATGTCCCTCCATTATTCTTGGATTACTTAAGAATAATATTGCTTTGTCATTTTCTTTTAGGACACGTTCGTTAAGACTACAAAATGGACAGTTGTCTTTAGCCATAATTTCTAACATTCATACCCTTCTGTCAGTGATGCAGCGCGATCTACGCTATTAGAACTATTCTACTTGCTCGACCTCTATAGCGCCAGAACGCACTTCGTCTCTTAATCGCATCCAAATTTTGCCAAGCTCGTTACGACCATCGCGGTTGGCTCCCCAGCCCCAGAAATTGTCTTTGGGGGAATCTTCTACTATATTAAGGTCGCCACTAAGCTCAAGTTTATGTTGTACATATGGATTCTGGAATAGCTTAAGCTTGCATATCTCGTACATAATACTTACCTTGATGTCTTCCCAATTTTCAGGAGCCTTGTGACCATTGGTCTTGGCAATTTTGTAAGCATCGTGTGCTGAACGTGCATTAAAAATCTCCTCTACGAGCTCTGGTGCTGTATCAAAGAAATGAGAAGCTTGATACGCATGTTCCGATGTTGGCCATCTTCTACCAGCGTAATCGACTTGGAATGACGAGAAGTTATCAAAGGTATAAAATTCGCGTGGATAAAACCCAATAATATCACCAGAAGTATCAAGTTGAGGATCTCTGAATTGCTCTGGTCGCTCCATATCTATAATAATCTCTTAACGTAATTGTACATGCAAGCATAAGTGCGTGCAGCGTGATAATTATATTGTGAATTAGCTTCGCGCTAAAGCTGAAAAATCTGTAGCTTCAATTTGTTGATGTAAGTCTTCTGGATCATTCCATCTAATTGCGATATCGGCCATGTCAGGTAGGTAAGTGTGCTCCACGTCACTCTTAGAAGCCACAACAACTGGGATGCCTCTAGCTCTGCAATATCCGACTTCCATAAGCATACCTTCACTTTTATTTTCTGAGGTTTGCAGTACAAAGAGCATATCTTTAGCTTCTATGGTTTCAAAAGCATGGTCCATTATCTGGCGAGCACCAAATGATTTATTTTGAAATTCATCCTCATCAAAAAAAGTACAGTATGCATTAACCCCAGCTCGAGCAAGAGCATCGCGTGTATTACCTAATAGAACTTCCAAATCTTCAGGTTGCTCGCCTGTGTGTCGATACGCCAAGAAGGCTTCCATATTTTTCATAGCGTATACAATAACAACAAATTACAGCTTAGAGCAAATTTAATGCAGCATGCTACGAAGTAGGAACGCTGCTTAGGTGTTGATTGATAAGGCCTACAAACTGTTTAAGTTCATCTCCTTGCGTCAGACTAACATCATGAGTAATCTTCCCGCCATCCGCGAAAAATAGAACTAGAGAGTAGTTTATTTTTTTATTCTCCATTTCTGCTTTCACAACCTCATTTCTTGCATAATCGGCGCCTAACTCCTTGGGTCTGCCTAAGAAATTTAGTTTATATATTAATAATCGAGCCGGGGTTAACCCAATGATTACCGCACCAGGTGGGTATTTTTCAATTGACGGTACTTTTTGGGACAAGTCTGCTTCATTCTGCTCGTTGAGTTTTTTTACCGCAGTCACTTCGCCAACTGCACCACCAAGATACCCAGCAGCCATATATTTGACTTTATCTCTTACCGCAACACCTAAAGCGGCTAGAAGTTCTTCACCAGGTTGCAGAGAATTGTTCTTACTTTTGAGGATCCATTTTTTTACATTTGCCATCTTTAGTTTCCCGTGTTTAGTTTTAACGTACTAATGCTCTATTCAATATAACAGATGTGAAAATCGTGGTGCAGGATGATAGACGCTGTTAGGAATAAATTAGTTTTTCGCACAGTCTAACCGTACAACCTTGCGACGAGCGCTCTTGCAGCTAGACCTCGCCAGCTAATTTGGTTTTTTTCTGATGGTGACATTTCGGCAGTTGTTCTGGTGTGGCCTTCTGGGACAAATACGAAATCAAAACCAAATCCATTTTCTCCTCGGGGCGAAACCACTTTACCGTGCACCAAGCCCTCCTCAATAGTCTTTGTACTTCCATTAAAGAAACCCATAGTACAACGGATGGCTGCAGACTTATCTTCAGCATGTTGGGCAAGCTTCCAAAGTGCATCTTTACCCAGCTTTTTCTCGTAATACTTAATATATGGTCGGGCAAGCCGTTGTGGCAAGCAAGTTCGGCAGAAACGTCCTCAACTATTACTGGACCTTTCACTGCTTCATAAGCTCTCTGCAGTTTGTCGATAACAATTTCGCTGGGTTCGCCCTGAATTTCGACAATGTCTAGTTTTCTGTGAGTTAACTCAACTTCTGGTGGAAAGACGGCCTGCAATTCGGTAAGTTTATCTAAATTGCCGGTCACTAGTGTAAGTTGTGTCATCAATTAATAATAACAAAAGTTAATCAAAGAAAAGTTCTAACGTTCACAACCCTTCTATCTCTGGTATAGCGTAATCAACACTGTTATAACGCTATACATGGGTAATTATATGTCAATTCGTGTTTTGCCAGTCAATTTTTAAGTCTTCCAAAAATATTTGAGTACATTGTGAACCCTTTTTAGCAGCTGGAACTAATATTGTAGGGTCGTCGGTAAACTTACACTCTGTGTACTGTGTAACTGAGGCATCTGATTGAGGAACTTTTGGGGTTCCTTTCGTAACGAAGACTTCGTAATCAGCAAGTTTTAATATGTGCCTTGGCCGCTCATGAGTGCTTTCGCCAAGTCTTTTAATAATATCTACTTCTATTCCGAGCTTGTCTTTGGCAGCTCGTTTTACTCCATCAATTTCAACTTCATCATCACGAAGTGTAACTGCAGGAAAACCCCAAACACCTGCCAAATCGTCATTTGGGTCATCTGGACGTTTTACAACCAAAAAATCACCACTTGGCTGTTTAACAATAATTGATACTGCTTCTTTATGCGGTTTCATATTCAGAAATTTTGAGCGTTCACAATCCTTCTATCCCTGGTGCAGGGAGAGGGATTCGAACCCCCGTAGGCGTATGCCAGCTGATTTACAGTCAGCCCTCGTTGACCGCTTGAGTATCCCTGCACAAGAATGATTAAGTTTTTAAGGGATTCGAGTCACCTTCGGCGACCCCGAAATCCGCCGCTGGCGGAATTTCCTTGCAAACTGCCACCGGCAGTTCTCACCCCGAAGGCGAATGCCAGCAGATTTACAGTCTGCCGTGTTTGACCGCTTCACTATCCCTGCGAAACGCCAGAATAAAATCTGGAGCCGACGACAGGGCTCGAACCTGCGACCTGCTGTTTACAAAACAGCTGCTCTACCAGCTGAGCTACGTCGGCAAAAGGACTGCTCAATAATAGCAGAACACCGGTAGAGAGGCAATGTAAGGTAGCTCGTTCTAAATGACAACTCTTTTTGGTCGAAGCACTCGTTTGGGCTTGCCTGAAGGAACCACGAGTTTCTTGAGCTTCTCCTGGATTTGATCAGCCTCAAGTTCCATACCGCGCCCTTCGTAGGCTTTGTGTAATAAGGTGTACGTTTCTTGGTTCGGTTCTAGTTCCACCGCTTTTTGGAGGTGTTGTAACATCAATTTGTCATTGCTTAACTTCTCTTGCACTTTGGCGTAAGCAATGTGGCGGGCAGCCAGGTTATCTTCGAGTGACATGGCGCGCTCAAAGGCTACAGCAGCCTTTTCATAGTTTTCGGTCTCGTAGTAGATAAGACCCAAGTTATGTAAGCTGGATGGTGTTGACTCGATACTTGAGGCTATTTCGAAGCAGTCGATGGCATCTTTGTATTCTTTTTGTTTGGCATAGAGGATACCGAGCCGGTTATAAGCCGCTGCGTTCTTTTGGTCAATTTTAAGAATCGTTAATAATGCTTTCTCAGCCCGCAAAAAACGGTTTTCCCGCATCCCTTGATGGGCGATATCCCACAGACGGCCCAGTTTGTCGCTAATTCTACGAGGCAAACCAGTGAGCTCCTCATCGCGTACATTTGCGCCGTGAACTGCGATGGCCCCAAAGCCTAACACCATTAAAAGCTCCAGCATACGTGTTTGATTATAACAAAGTCTATATGTGCAACGCCAGCTCAGTCATAACCAATTTGCTGGAAACATTTGCTGCAAGATAAATTTCTGAGTTGGAGATATTCGCAAGAATTTTACGAAATCTAGCTGTCGATTCTCTATCACCACGCTTGGCTGATTCCTGCAGTAATGCTCGACAAACACGCCCTAAAGCATCGAGCAAAACGATTGGCTCGATCTCTTGGTTCTTAGATATTTTTTCTAACCTTACGAGCCGCTCATAAACGGGTAGTTTGAGAAGGCTTTTTGTCTCTTCTATAGCTTTTGACAAGTGATGGTCGCTTTGATGGTGAAGTAACGCGCTCAATAAACCCATACTACCTTCACTCAATAAATATGCTTTGCGAATATCACTTTCTGCAAATCCTTGTGAAGTGAAGTACATGCTGGCTTGGCTTAGAGTGGGCGGCTTGATAGGAATGACCTGTGTGCGTGAACGGATTGTGGGTAAGAGATTGTTGGGATAAGTGGCAGTGAGCAGGAGGATAGTATCTGTCGGTGGTGCTTCCAAGAGCTTCAGAAGGGCGTTTTGCGCCTCAAGTGTCATGTTATCTGCGCCTAATAACGAAAAAACCCGTCGGACTGCCGCTTGCCCGGGTGTCTTAAGACGTGATTGGGATTGCAGTGTACGAACATCCTCTATTGTTATTGACTTTTCACCGTCACCTACTTCATGGTAATACGGATAATTACTGAGCTTATTCTGATCTACTTTAAGAAGCTGCGAAGTTAAATAACGGACCAATGTAGATTTGCCGGCACCATCGGGAGCAATAATAAGTATGGCTTGCGGCATGTCTTGTACTACATGGTCTAGTTGATGTCGGCTATCTGGGTGCAGAAGAAGATCCATTATTTTGTTTCCAGTGCTTCTTGAAATTCCGGTGGCAGTGGTACAGTGAACGTACGTCTTTCTTTATTTGGCAAGGTGATTTCTAATGATGATGCATGTAAATACAGCCGATCAGCCAAAGGACCACCATAAATGGTATCCCCCACTATTGGTGCGCCAATTTTCTGCAAATGTACCCGGAGTTGGTGGGTACGGCCGGTGCGTGGTTCGAGTAGTACGAGCGCCTTATCGTTTCGTGCTTCGATTACCTTGTAGTGCGTGGTTGCAGATTTACCGCTCAAATGAGTGGTAAATGTTTGGGGCTTATGCGGGTTGCGGCTGATCGGCATATCGATAACAGCTTCTGTAGGCTTGGGTACACCTTGAGTAATTGCATGGTAACGTTTTACTACTGTGCGTTTGGCAAATTGGCGTTGCAGCGTTTTCATAGCTTCTTTTGTCCGGGCACAAATCATAACACCGGAAGTTGCCCGATCAAGCCGATGTACAATGCCTGCTCGCTCGCCACCAAGGTCTTTTAACCAAGGTACTAATGAACTGGCCACGGTAGGCTCTTCCAGATAGGCACCCTTACTATGGCTCAACATACCTGTCGGTTTGTTGATAACTACACAGTCATCATCACGGTAGAGTATGTCTAATTTTACTTCTTGGATAGATGCTTTTGGCAGATGAACGGCAATGACCTCACCAGTCTTTAGGTTGTAGCCAGCTTTAATGGCAGTTTGATCGATCTGTACCTGCCCGGTCGCAAATAGTTTCTTGAGCGAGGAGCGATTCAGGTCTGTTTGTGCAGCCAAAAATACATCTGCCCGCTTGTTTTGATCTTCAGTAGATACTTTATAGGATGGCATATAAACTTACGGTTGACGTAGGCCAACAGCTTGTTGGACACGGCTCAAAGTCTCGTTGGCTTTCTCATTCATCGCCGCTTCAGACGAAACAAGTTTTGCCTGCAAAGATTGCTCATCTATCATTGCGAGACTTTGCTGGAAGTCACTCAGGAATGATTCCACGGCTTGAGCAAGCTCGGTTTTAAGTGTTGCATAACTAGTTTGCCCTTCGTGGTTTTTTACGACTTCACTGAGCGGTACATTGGTAAGGGCGGCTAGAAGTTGGAGAAGATTACCAATGCCTGGTTGTTCCGCCATGTTATAGGTAATACACCCAATATTATCTGTCGTGGCTGACATAACTTTTTTGGCCGCCGTTTCGGGCTCTTCGTTGAGGAAAATCACCCCCTTGCCGCTGGCGTCAGATTTACTCATTTTCTTAGATGGGTCCATTAAATCGCGTATACGAAGCCGTTCTTGCTGGTTGGTGAAAGCAACTTGCTGTTTTTCATTGGCAGGTAATACGAATAAATCACGCTTGAATTTATTGTTCACCCTTTGGGCAATGTTTCGGGCTAATTCTACGTGTTGTGATTGATCGTCTCCTACTGGTACATACTGAGCACCATACAGGAGAATATCGGCCGCCATGAGCACCGGGTAATCAAACAGTCCGGCGGAAACATTTTGTTGCTGAGCGCCCTTTTCTTTATATTGTGTCATCCTGCTGAGTTCGCCCATGTAGGTAAAGTTATTAAGAATGACAGTTAATTCTGAGTGTGCAGATATAAAGCTCTGACGATAGAGATAAGTATCTGGCTCCTCAAGGTCCAAGCCTGCTGCCACATACATTTTGATACTTTGTAGCGTCTGTGCATACAGCCGTGTATGATCGATAGGCGTGGTAAAACTATGTAAATCTGGTGCGAACATGTTGATTTGATATTTGCCCGCATGGTGGTGTTGCAACTTGACCATCGGCAACATTGCACCTAAGTAGTTTCCTAAGTGTAAATCATTGTTGGTCCTAAGACCCGTCAGAATAACTGGCTTACCCATTTGCTTCCATTATACCTGAGGTTTCCTCAGTGCTCTCTATTATATTCTGTAAAGTAATCAATCCAAGACTATGTGCAATTTCCAGAGGTGATCGATCATCTTCAAAGGCAATCAACACTCGGTGCTCCTGAAGTAACTTGCGTGCTTCCTGATTATCCATCTCGTTCTCCTTTAATATAAAAACCGCCTGGGTGGCGGTTTTTAGCTTCTTCATACGATAATGTGATTACCGCCACTTATGGGGTGAAGACCAATAAAAAACTGAGAAAAATTGTTTTGTCATAAAAATTACATTAATGTCGCTTGAGACTTTTATCAAACTATCATTTTTGCTAGCATCTAGCGTTTGGTGTACTGGCGTTTTTTGCGGGCACCCTTGAGGCCAAATTTTTTGCGTTCTTTTTCGCGGGGGTCCCGGCCTAGAAGGTCTGCCCGTTTCAAGGTAGATTTCAGGTCCTCATTCATTGTTGCCAGAGCTTTGGCAATGCCAAGTTGAATTGCTTCGACCTGTCCGTTGATACCTCCGCCACTGACGACTGCGGAAATGTCGTATTTATTGTTCAGTTCGACAGCTGAAAAAGGCTGCTCTAATTTTTCAAGCAGATACTTGCTGCCAGCCACATATTCATTGGCCGGTTTGCCATTAATAATAAGGTTACCCTTGCCACTTTGAAGGCGAATTCGGGCGGTTGAGCTTTTGCGTCGGCCAAGTGCGTAATGGTAAGTCGTTTTTGGCATAAAATATTAACCTCTAAGTGAAATTTTAGTTGGCTTTTGCGGGTCATGAGGATGCGTATCGCCGGCGTACACCTTTAAGCGAGCAAGCCGTCCGGCACGCAACTTATTAACCGGTAACATTCCTCTTACTGCTTTCACAATGACTTGGGTAGGATCTTTTTCGAGCTGGTTTGATAGTGTAGAAGTCTTGAGGCCTCCCGGGTATTGTGAGTGTCGGTAATACTGCTTTTGCTCACGTTTGTTACCGGTTACCACCAGCTTGTCTGCGTTCACGACTACAACAAAATCACCGCCATCAACGTGTGGGGTAAAGCTTGGCTTACCTTTACCTGTTAGCAAGGTAGCAATTCTAGTGGACAACCTTCCCAGTGGCGCCTCACTTGCGTCTAGCAAATACCATGTTCGGGTAACTTCGTATGGCTTTGAGCTGAACGTTTTCATTTCTTTTTCTCCGTTGGAGTAGTTTTAGGTGTGTCGTCTTTTGGGGGGTTCGTTTGGTTTACATCAGCTGGTTTAGTGATTTCTGCCTTATCAACAAAACTTACTTTTGCCATTTGAGCATTGTCGCCTCGCCGCATTCCAGATTTCTGGATGCGTAAATGGCCGCTCTGTCGTTTCTTAAGCCGAGGAGCAATTTCATCCACTAGTTTGTGAGCCATCACCGAAGGTTGGAGCGCAGCAATGATTTGCCGGCGATTATGCAAGTCGCCCACCTTTGCCTTGGTAATAAGGTGCTCCATATAGGGTACCAACTCTTTTGCCTTGGGTAGCGTCGTTTCGATCGACTCATGTTCAACCAATGTCCCCGCTAAGCCTTTTAATAAGGCTTGCCTTTGGTCTCGCTCTCGGCCGAATTTGCGACCCTTATACCCGTGACGGTGCATGGTTACAGCTCTAACTCCGCTAACTTATCTTTTACTTCGTTAAGTGCTTTGCTGCCAAACCCTTTGAGGTCGCGTAATTCAGCATCGTTGAGACTAAACAAGTCCTTGATGGTATGAATGTCATTGTTGACTAGGGCGTTGGTAGTACGGGCTGAAAGGTTCAGGTCTTCGATTGGTGTCATAAGTTCAGTCGGTTCATCGGTATCTTCGGCAGATGCATCAGCTTCTGGCTGGCCGGTGATGGGGGAACCGCTTTCTACCCTTGTTTGACCTGCGAGCGCCGTGTACTGGTTGACTAAGATGGCTGCCGCTTCTTCAAAGGCGTCTCTAGGGGTGATAGAACCATCTGTTTCGATCGTAATCAATAATCGGTCAAGGTCAGTCATTTGGCCGACACGAGTATTTTCAATCTTGTATCGTACCCGCAAGACAGGACTGAAAATTGCATCCAAAGCGATCATGTCACTTGATTTGTGATGTGTCGTTTCTTCGATCGTGCGGTAACCTCGACCCTTTTCAACCACTAAATCCATGACAAATTTGGCGCTGGTGGTGTCCATGGTAGCAATCATTTGCTTTGGGTTTACCACTTCAACGTCTGCATTTAACGTAATATCTTTTGCCGTGACGGTGCCTTTACCTGACTTGCTAATCCTTAACTTCTGTGGCTCGTCACTAAAAAGCCTAAACCGGATATTTTTGAGATTCATCATTATGTCGACGATATCTTCCTTGACGCCAGGCACTGTAGTAAATTCGTGTGTCGCACCTTCTATTTTGAAGGAAGTAATAGCGGCACCGGCAATACTTGAAAGCAAAACTCTTCGCAGTGAATTTCCAAGTGTCATACCGTAACCGGTCAACAGAGGTTCAACTCTGAATGTGGCTGAATTCTGTCCGTGGTCATCGATGTGGGCAAGACCGGGTGTGTGGATTATTTTTGACATGTGGCTTTAGACCTCCCTTAACGTGAATAGTACTCAACTATTAACTGTTCATTTATATCAGGCTCGACGTCTTCCCTTGACGGCAAGCTTGCGATTGAAATTTCAAATTTCTTGCGGTTGACCTTTAGCCAGCCTGGGATTTGATCAGGGCTTATCGGGCTATTATCGTCCAAATGGGTAAAATAGTCATTTTTCTGACTCTTTGGCCGTAGAATGATCGTATCCTTAATTTGTACCCGTATGGATGGAATGTCGACCCGTCTTCCGTTTAATGAAAAATGTCCATGTGACACCAATTGGCGCGCTGCCCGACGACTTGAGGCAAAACCGCTTCGATAAACTACATTGTCAAGACGACGTTCAAGGTATTCAAGCAGTTGGTGGCCACTTTCACCTTTTCCACGCATCGCTTCTTGCATAAGCTTGCGAAATTGTCGTTCCAGCAAGCCATAAAGCCTCTTAACTTTTTGTTTTTCACGAAGCTGCAGACCATACTGGGTATTTTTAGTGCGTGGCGGGCGACCAGTACCTTGCTGGCCAGGAGGCCCAGTTCGTTTTATTAACACTTTGTGGGCCTTTGGATGCAGGGCATACCCTTCCCGTCGACTCATTTTTACAATAGATTGTGTATCTCGAGCCATAATCTATGCCCTTCTCGCTTTTCGAGGACGTACACCGCCGTGTGGTACACCAGTCATATCATGGATACTCTCTACCTGAATATCGACGTTCTGCAAGGTTCTTACTGCTGCTTCTCGTCCCAACCCAATGCCACGAACATAGACGTCGACTTTGCTAACACCATGGTTTTGCTTGGCAGCCTGGGCGGCTTTCTCAGTTGCGACCTGGGCAGCATACGCGGTACCCTTCTTTGATCCACGGAACCCACTGCCTCCAGCACTGGCTGCAGTCAACGCTCCTCCATTTTGATCAGTAAACGTCACAATAGTGTTGTTAAAGGTCGCCAGGATATGCATCCGGCCATGTGGTACAGGCCGTTTCGCCCGTTTTTTCTTCGGAGTTGCCTTTGTTGCTGGTGTGGTTGCTTTCGTTTCAGCCATTATTATTCCTATAATCTGCTAAGTCTTTGAAGGTGCCTTTTTAGCCGTGCCACCTACCGTCATTTTTTTGCCACGGCGCGTTCGCGCATTGGTGCGGGTTCGTTGACCACGTGATGGCAAGCTAGCTTTATGACGAAGACCGCGGTATGCATTAATATCCTTTAGGCGTTTAATGTTGCCGGTTACAATTCTTTGCAGTTCGCCTTCCACCATACACTTTTCATTAATGACATCTTGTATCCGTGAAATCTCTGCGTCTGTTAAGTTCTTTACGCGGACTATTGGATCAACCTTGGCGGCCTCCAGCACTTCATTGCTTGTTTTTCGCCCGATTCCATAAATATAAGTAAGTGCAATTTGCACTTGTTTTTCAGACGGAATTGTAACACCGGAGATTCTTGCCATACTTAACCCTGCCGTTGCTTGTGCTTCGGTTTCATCTTATTGATGACATATACTCGCCCTTTTCGACGGACGATTTTGTCATCTGGACTTATTTTCTTGACGCTGGCACGCACTTTCATGCGGATCATGCTCCTTACTTACGGTGCATAACACACTGCTTACTTATGATTTGCGATAGGTGATTCTCCCCTTCGTAAGATCGTAAGGGGTCAACTCAACCGTCACGCTGTCGCCCGGTACGATGCGGATATAGTGCTTGCGCATTTTCCCGGCGACATGAGCTATTATTTGATGACCGTTCTCAAGTTCGACACGAAATTGTGTCCCCGGTAGGGTCTCTACAATCGTACCACCCAGCTCAATGACTTCCTTGTTTCCGGCCATAAATATATAACTGAGTAATTATAGCAGTATTTCTAAGGTGTTGCAAAGGGTTTTTTATTTTTTGTTTCGAGAACGTAAACGGCGGGGCAAAACTCTCAAACGACGACCACCGGTAGCAGCGTCAGCAGGTACGGTCACATCATAATAAAAGTCAGGTTGTTCGTATTGATCATATGTCACCATAAGTGCCCGGGATTCAAGCTGGCGTAAGGTCTCAAGTGCAACAGAAACCAGAATCAAAACGCTGGTACCACCAATGGTAATATTGGTTTTTAGGAATATCTGACCAATTATCGGTAAAATGGCCAAAATGCCTAGTGATATTGAGCCAAACAACGTGAGTCGGTTTACTAGTCGAGATAAGTACTGCTCAGTCTGTTTGCCTGATCGGACATCAGCAATAAAACCACCCTGTTTCTGTAGGTTTTCAGCGATTTCTTTCGCATTAAAGGCGATATTGGTATAGAAGAATGTAAACAGGACGACAAGTAAAAAGTATACGATTGGGTAAAGGTAAGGCTGCCAGCCACCCTGTTGAAAACTCTGCACACTTGGGTTTTGGAATAGACGGACTAATTCTTGGCCTATAGATTGAAGTCTGGCACTACTTGCTCCTGATAAAATTTGGCCCACAAAACTAGGCACGCTCAAAAAAGCGACTGCAAATATAATCGGTACTACGCCGGCAGTAATCAGTTTGATGGGCAGAATAGTCGTAACACCTCCGTATGTTCGGTTGCCCTGCACACGCTTGGCGTAATTAACAGTTACCTTTCTTGACGCTTCGTTAAGTTTTACGATCAATATCGTTATCACCACCACAATGGCGATAATGAGTAGTGAATATAGCACTCCTGCTTTGTTAATTGGCAATTGTTTGCCAAAAATTGTCCATTTGTGTTCACCGCCACTGGATATTGTATTAACAAGGTTAATAATAGTTTTTGGCAGGCTACTGACAATGCCGACAGTAATAATTAGAGAGATACCATTGCCAATATTTTGCTCGGTAATAAGTTCACCAAGCCACATCAGTATCATCGAGCCACCAGTCATTGCACAGACCATCAACACCCACTGCCATATGTTTGCATTAGCAGTGATATCGCCCAGACCTCCAATACTTGCAGCTGACTGTCGTACCAGATAAATGGCACCAATTGACTGGATAATAGCCAACGGCAACGTCAGCATACGGGTATACTGGTTAATCTTCTTGCGTCCGTATTCGCCCTCTTGGTTCAGTGCCTCAAGCTTAGGGATGGCTCTGGTAAGCAGTTGCATAATAATTGAGGCGTTAATATATGGCCCCAGGCCTACCAGCATGATAGAGAAGTTTGCCAACGCTCCACCAGAAAGAATATTAATAAAACTAAGTAGCTGGGGAGCTTGTTGTGAATTAAAGACGTTTTCCAGTATTTGCTTGAGAGTACTAGGATCACTCAGTGGCACGGGAATATGGGCAAAAATTCGGAACACCAGCAACATGCCAAGTACCGCAAGGATACGCTTGCGCATATCGGCATTTTTCAATGAGCGCCAAATTGTTTTCCAACTCATACTAGGTTGTTTCCCCCATAACTGTCGTCATTTAAGTATAGCAAGCTTTGTTTGTCAAAAATATATTAGCTGGCTTTACTTTGTTTGGAGGTAGGCTCCTGCGAATCTTTTCCTTTTGAGGCTGGTCGTGGTACTTGTGGAGTTGGCGTGAACGTACCGCCGGTTTTCTCGATCATGGCGAGTGCTGTTTTACTAGCTTTCTGCAGCTCTATTTTTGCTTTATTCTTTAATTCGCCGCGGGTAAGCAGTGTTACATTTACATAAGGACTTGAGACGAGTCCACGCTCGGCTAACATAAGGTTGTCTACTTTTGCACCAAGATCATTCAGCTGATCAGTAAAAATTACCTCTGGCTTAATGCGCTGAGAGTGGAAGCCTCTTAATTTAGGAAAGCGTTGCATAAGAGGGTTCTGGCCACCTTCAAATCCAGGACGACGGCGATAGCCGCTACGGGATTTCTGGCCTTTCGTCCCTCTTCCGGCTGTCTTTCCTTTACCGGCACTAATCCCTCGGCCGACCCTAGTGGATTTCGTTGACCGTGATACTTGTAATTCGTGATACTTCATTTGCCTGCCCTCGCGCTTGCTTTGGCAGTTTTACGTTCTTGGACATTTTGACGGGTCACCCATTCTGTGGCTGGACGAATTGCTTTCAAACCTTCTATTGTTGCATAGGCGATATTTGTCTTGTTGGTGGAACCTAATGATTTGCTCAAGGCGTTGTGCAGACCAGCAGACTCAAGGATGGTTCGCACTACTCCACCTGCGATAAGTCCAGTACCAGGACTTGCCGGTTTGATGAGTACCTGTGCACCACTGACTTTCATAGTTACTTCATGGGGCAAGGTTCCTCGGTAAACTGGAACTACAATCATATTCTTCTTGGCAACGTCCACGGCTTTTGCAACCGCTGCCGTCACATCCGCGCCTTTTGCTGACCCAACGCCAACCCGGTTTGCCTTCGGGTCACCAACTACCACTAACGCTCGAAACCGGAAACGACGTCCGCCTTTCACTACGCGGGCTACGCGGTCGATGTGTACTACTCGTTCATCGAACTGTTTTTCTTCAGCACCGGCTCGAACAGGTCTATTTCCCTCTGCCATTTAAAACTCCAGTCCTCCCCGCCGGGCTTCGTCTGCCAGCGCCTTAATTCTCCCATGGTATAACTTGCCATTGCGATCAAAGACAACCTTTTTGATGCCAGCCTTTTTCGCGCTAGCCGCAATTTGTCCCCCTGCCCATTCAGCCAATTTTGTCTTTGATCCGTCTACCTTTTGCCCGACGGTTGTCACTGCCGCTAGTGTTCGCATTGAACTATCGTCAATTATTTGTGCAGACATGTGTTTATTGCTGATATGCACACTTAATCGGGGTACTTCACCGGTGCCTTTAACTTTTGCCCGGATGCGTCGCTTGCGCAACACTTCAGCTTGTCGCTTGTGCATCAATCCATCCATTATTTATCCTTACCAGACTTCCCGCTCTTGCGAATAATCCGCTCGCCGACATATTTTATACCTTTGCCTTTATAGGGCTCCGGTTTTTTTAATGCTCTGATTTCAGCGGCGACTTGTCCAACCTGCTGTTTGCTGATACCACTTACAGTAATAATATTCTGTTCAACTGTGGCAGTAACACCTTCCGGCAAACGATAGATAACAGGATGTGAAAACCCTAAAGAAAAACGCAGCTCATTACCGGACAAGGCGACGCGAAAGCCGACACCCGTAATTTCTAATTTTTTAGTAAAACCTTGGTTTACACCGGTGACCATATTTTGCACGAGTGCGCGCATAAGACCATGGTTTGCCCGATTAACGGGTTCGTCGTTGATACGTGTAAAGACCAGAGTTTGTTCTTCTTGCTTCACCGCAATGCCGGGCAATAGTCTCTGATCAAGTTTGCCCTTAGGGCCGTCAGCAACAATGAGTGAGCCATCAATAGTAACGTTCACATTATCTGGAAGTGTAACTGGTAATTTGCCAATTCTACTCATTCTTAATATACCTTACAGATCAATTCTCCGCCGACCCCAATTTTGCGTGCTTCTTCACCTGTCATCATACCTTTCGAGGTTGAAACAACCACTATTCCACGCCCCTGCTTAATCGTAGGGATCTCCCGTGCATTGACGTAATGGCGCCGTCCCGGTGTACTAACCCGGGAAATTTCAGTAATTCGTGGATTTTGTCCGGCACCTACCAAAACAAGATGCAAGTCTTTGCCAACCGAGTTTTTACTGACGGCTACTTTATCAATAAACTTGTTCTTTTGCAATATTGTTGCAACTGCCTCTTTCACCTTAGAATGTGGCAAGACAATTTCGGCTTTTTGTACTGCTAGTGCATTCCGGATTCGGCTCAACATGTCTGCAATTGGATCTGTGGTTACTTTTGTCATAGTTGCTCCTACCAACTCGATTTCGTTACACCTGGTATTTCACCCCTGCTGGCGTGTTCCCTAAATGATATTCGGCTCAGGCCAAAGGTGCGCATATATCCCCTCGGCCGTCCCGTTTCCTGACAACGGTTTTTATGACGGGTCGGCGAGGAGTTTGGCGGCAGTTTATGTAAGCCATCATGGTCACCCAGCGCCTTTAACTCGGCACGTTTGGCAGCATACTTTTTAATCATTCTCTGCCGTTTTAGATCTCGTGCAATGATCGATTTCTTCGCCATTATTTCTCTCCTTTGCTGGTAGTTTTCTCAAAAGGTAAGCCAAACTTCTCAAGCAAAGCTTGAGCATGTGGTGCGGACTGTGCACGCACTACTAATACTGCCTGCAAACCATGGACAGTGGTTGTTTCGCTAAATGAAAGCTCCGGAAACACCGATTGGTCGTTTAAACCGATACTATAATTCCCTGATTTATCAAATGCCTTTAAGCTTACTCCATGAAAATCACGTAATCGAGGCAAGACAATATTTACTAATCGGTCTAAAAATTCATACATTCTTTCACCCCGCAGGGTAACCTTTAGTCCTATTCGGTTGCCCTCACGTAGCTTAAAGGACGCTATCGACTTTTTTGCGACAGTCGAAATGGGAGTTTGACCAGTGACTTTCTTGAGCGTATTTGCAGCGGCTTCGATCATTTTCTTGTCATCTTTAGCTTTGCCAAGACCAACGTTAATGACAATTTTTTCCAGACGAGGTGCCTGATGCACATTGTGAAGTTGCAGTTCACTAACTAACTCCCGCAGTATTTTGTCACTATAAAGTTGCTTGAGGCGGGCTATTTGTCTCGATGGTGCTTTGACTGCTGAGGAAGGACTCATGAGACAACCTCTTTCTTGGTCTTTGCATACACACGTATCTTTTTGCCATCTTTGCCAAATGCATAAGCTATCCGTGACGGTTTCTTGGTATTGTGGTCAACAATGCTCACCTTTGATACCCAAATGGGTTTAGTGATCTCACTGATAGCACCTTGAGGGTTTTGCTTGTTGGGTTTGATATGGCGCTTGGCAATATTGACACCTTCTACTGTGACCTTATTTAGACGTGGATGTGTCGCAAGCACCTTGCCAGTCTTTCCCTTATCCTTACCGGACCTCACTATTACCGTGTCGCCTTTTTTAAGCCGAATTTTGTATACATTGTTCATTTATAGTACCTCCGGCGCAAGACTAATTATCTTGTGATAGCCCAAGTCACGTAACTCTCGTGGCACAGGACCAAAAATACGTGTAGCCTTGGGCAGTTTGTCTTCGCCAATTACCACGGCGGCATTGTCGTCAAACGTTATCGTAGAACCATCACGTCGCTTGAGCGGCTGGCGCGTCCTAACCACAACGGCTCGAATCACTGACTTTTTCTTGATGTTGCCGCTTGGGTTTGCCTGTTTCACTGTTGCTACAATGACATCGCCTACTCTTGCATACCGACGTCTTGTCCCGCCCAGTACACGAATGCACAACAGCTCCTTTGCGCCACTGTTATCACACACTAGTAGCCTAGATTCCTGCTGTATCATTCAGTCTTCTCCTCGGCAGTCTCTTTCTCCTTAGTGATTGCCTCAACACTGTCTTTTTGCCGAATGGCAGCACGTTGTTCAATATTTTTTAAGACAAAACGCTTCCGTGCACTTAATGGTTTGGATTCGATAATAGAAACAGTGTCACCTTGTTGCGCCTGATTTTTCTCATCATGGGCCATAAATTTCTTCGTGACGGTATATTGCTTTCGGTACAGCGGGTGAGTTTTGCGCGTGTGCACACTGACAACAATTGTTTTGTCGCCTTTATCAGACGTAACGATTCCAGTAATTTGACGGGGCATTATGCAGTCTCCTTCGACAATTGTTCGCTCAATACAGTGAGTATACGGGCCAGGTCCTTTCGCTTATGTCGAATGACTCGGACATTTTGCATTTCACCCATATGGACCCGTCGCCTAAGATCACTGATTTCTTCCCTTAACTTAGTGCTTTGATGTGTAAGTTCTGAGGTGGATAGTTTACGGATTTCTACGATTTTCATTACATATCCTCCTTTGCCAAGAACTTTGTCTTTATCGGCAATTTGTGGGCAGCTAATCGCATAGCTTCGCGTGCTACTGGCTCAGCAATACCTTGCATTTCAAATAAGATGGTACCGGGACGAACCTTGGCAACAAAAAACTCCGGATTACCCTTACCACTACCCATTTTCACATCTTGAGGTTTTCTTGTTACGGGCGTGTGCGGAAATACTCTTATCCATATTTTGCCACCACGCTTGATGTGTCGGGTCATTGCTTGTCTCGCTGCCTCGATTTGACGTGAAGTTATTCGCTCCTGCCCTTGTGCCTGCAAAGCAAAATCACCAAAAGCAATAGTGTTTCCACTGCTGGCAACACCGGTGATTCTTCCTTTGCGAACTTTGCGGTATTTAGTCTTTTTCGGCATCAACATATCTTATGCAACCTCGCCTTTATATATCCATACCTTGACGCCAACGATACCGGCGACAGTTTTGGCATCAATTTGCGCATAGTCAATGTCGGCCCTTAGCGTATGTAAGGGTACACTGCCAGCTACTTCTTTTTCGCGCCTCGACATTTCCGCCCCATTTAGGCGTCCTGAAACTTCAATCCGTATTCCCTTCGCGCCAACTCTCATTGTATTAGCAGCTGCAGCTTTAACGGCTCTTCGGAAGGAAATGCGACGCTCAAGTTGATAGGCAATGTTCTCAGCTACTAATTTTGCATACAACTCAGGTTTCTTTATTTCTTCAATATTTAACCTGACCGGCACACCGTAAGTCTTTTCAATAGCAGTTTTTAGATCCTGTGCACCACTACCACCACGGCCAATAACAACTCCTGCTTTGGCTGTACTCACGGTCACAGTAACCAGGTTTGGTGAGCGTTCGATATCTACTTTGTTGATTGCAGCGCGAGAACCTAACTTTGACTGAATTAATCTACGCACAGCTAGATCCTGTGATAAATAAGTGGCATATTCTCTCTTGTTAGCAAACCATTTGCTTCGCCAGTCCTTGTTTACCTGCAAACGCATACTGATAGGATTAACTTTTTGACCCATGGTTATACCTCGCTCCGGTGACTAACACTCATTTTTTGGCCCTCTTCTGGTTAGCTGTCTTGTCTTTAGACGCAGCGGGTTTAGGTGTGCGGACTTCACCATCGACTACCACTCGGATATGAGAGGTTCGCTTTTGGTAAGGCAAGGCACGACCACGTGCAGCTGGTCGGTGTCTCTTTAGTCTGGGTCCTGGTGTAACTGAAATTTCGCGGATAGTAAGTGTTTCGGTCTTCATTTTATGATTATAATCAGCATTTGCACGAACACTCTCGATAACTTTCTTCATAGGCAGGCTAGCTCGACGCGGGGTGTGATCGAGTATAGTCAAGGCATCTGTCACTGTTCTCCCTCGCACCAATGAAGCCACTACGCCTACTTTCCGTGGACTCATCCTAATTCCTTTTGCAGTAGCGTGGGCAGTCTTATTCATGCTTATCTCTTCCCTTTTGCAAGCTTACCGCCGTGTGAACGGAATTTACGCGTAGGTGCAAACTCTCCAAGTTTGTGTCCCACCATATTCTCTGTAATGAACACCGGTACATGCACTTTACCGTTATGGACAGCAATAGTTCGGCCAACAAATTCTGGTGCAATTGACGAGGAGCGGGCCCACGTCTTAATAATAGTGCGGTCTTCACTACCCAGTGCTGTTACTTTCTTTGCCAGCTTTGGGTTTACGAATGGTCCTTTTTTTAGTGATCGGCTCATAGTAATCCTTTACCTTCTCTTTGCTGCCCGACGATTCTTCATGATAAATTTATCGGTACTTTTACGTCGGCGGGTTTTATATCCGAGAGTCTTCTGGCCCCAAGGAGTTCGTGGATCCTTGGCAGTTCCGTGACGGCCGCCGTCACCACCACCGTGAGGATGGTCGGCAGCATTCATCACTACACCACGTACGGTTGGTCGTATGCCTTTTCGGCGATTTCGCCCCGCTTTACCAACCTTAATGTTCTGATGTTGCTCATTGCCCACCACTCCCAGGCTTGCTTGGCAAGTAAGCAAGACGAGTCGCACTTCACCACTTGGTAACCGTACTTGCGCATATTTTTCGTCCTTAGCAACAAGTTGTGCACTGTTGCCTGCGCTCCGCACCAGCTGAGCACCTTTACCAGGCTGAACTTCAATAGCATGTAACGAGGTGCCGACAGGGATATTTGCCAGTGGTAGACGGTTGCCAGTTTCAATTGCAGCCTCAGGTCCGATGGCAATTTTTTGGCCAGTTTTCATATCTTTTGTGGCCAATAAATAATGATAGATACCTTTATCATCCTTTACCCTGGCGATTCGAGCAGACCGATTGGGGTCATATTCAATAGCCTCTACAACTGCAGCCATTCCGCTCGTTGGACTAAAATTTATCACCCGATAGAACTTACGAGCACCGCCGCCTTTATGCCGCACGGTGATTCTGCCCTGGTTATTGCGGCCATTTGAGCGTCGTTTTGGACGCAACAAGGACGAGATAGGCTTTTTGGCGGTTATTTCAGTCATATCCTGGGAGGTCATACCGCGTCTGCCCGGAGTAGTTGGTTTGTATGTCGTCACACCCATCTATTTTTCCTTATCCTTCTTGGCCTTTTTCTCGGCTTTCGCTTTAGATTTTTCGGCCTTCTCTTCAGCTTCATCAATCGCAGCAAAGATGGGAATAGTCTGCCCAGCTTTTACGCTCACATAAGCCTTCTTCACAGTGCGGCGTTGTCCTGTCCGTGGCCGTAGGCGCTTACGGTAAGATTGCTTTTGTTTTCCCTTGATAACAGCTACACGTACACCGGTAACTATCACTTCAAAAGTTTCTGCAACGCTTTTTGCAATGTCTTGTTTATTCAGCGAAAGTGGCACCTCAAACACGTATGTATTGGTTTCCTTGCTTTGGCCGTATGCCTTTTCACTCATCTTAGGAAGCAGGGTTGTAGGTTTATTCATGTTTTGCTCCCTTCTTGATAGTAGTGTTGGCAGCTAAAAGCCACTCGGTAAGGATTGCTAGTGCTTTCTGGCTAATAAGAATAGTATCGGCGTTCATCACGTCATACACATTGACATAAAGCGCTGAGACTACGTTTAGACTCGGAATATTCTGCGTTGCTCGCTCTTTTGTTACATCTTTCCGACTAACCACTGCTAGGATTCGGCCTCTGGCTTCAACCTTATCCAAGAACTTCACCATATCCGCAGTTTTTCCATCCATTGAAACAAATGTTTCCACTACCTTAATACGATTATTTTTTGCAGCCGTAGAAAGTGCCTGCCTAAGTGCGCGCCGCTTAAGGCTTTTTGGCAGATGCTGCGTATAGTTTTCATGTCCGGTCGGGCCAAAGGTAATACCGCCCCCTGTCCAAATGGGGTTTCGGGTAGAACCAAATCGTGCCCGTCCCGTACCCTTTTGCCGCCATGGTTTTTTGCCACCGCCTCGAACTTCCCCTCGTGTCTTGGTTTTGGCCAAGTTTTTGCGTCCGTTGGCGAGATAAGCCACGTAAGCTTTCTTTAATAGTTCGTGGTTAACTACCTCAACGCCGAACACATCCTTGTGAAGCTTGGTGCTGGCGGTCGCCTTATTGCCGGTTTTTGTGTAGGTAAGCACACTCATGATTCTTGTCCTCTAACAAAAACCAGGCCCTTACGTGGGCCTGGCACTGCACCTGAAAGTCCGATAATACCAAGATCGCGATCAATAAGCTCGACGCGCAAATTGCGGACCGTCACCTGACTACTGCCCATCTGCCCGGACATCTTTTTACCTTTAAAAATCTTTTGTGGATACATAGATCCAATTGAACCTGGACGTCGATAGCTGCGGCCACCATGTGTTTTACGGCCACGGTGAAATCCATGACGTTTGATAGTACCAGCAAACCCTTTTCCTTTGGAGGTAGCGGTTACCTTCACTACATCACCGACTTCGAACACTTCGTCAACGTGTAGTGTTTTACCAACTTCCGGCGCAGTATCTGGCACACTCAAGCGAAATTCTTTTACATGTTTAGGACTTAGCTTGCTTGATTTAAATTGGCTCAGCACCGCCTTACTAAGGCGTTTTTTACCGGTAGCCAGCTGAACCGCTGCATAGCCATTGGTATCCATCGTTCTAATTGCGGTTACCGTGTTTGGTTCCACAGCCAATACCGTCAGTGCCTTTACGGCTCCGTCCTCATTGATGGTGCTTGTCATGCCGATCTTACGACCGATAAATGCTTTCAAAGTGGTAGGCCTTTATTAGTTTGTGTGGTAAGTGAAAAGTGACAAACTTTTACAATAATGGTTGTCCCGCAGTTTCTACCCCCGTTAATGTTCGGCAGACCTACGTTACAACCACACGCACTTTTCAATATACCATTATAGGGTAGCAGTTGACTCCTATATCTGTCAAGCTGTTGTCTATTCTACTTCAAATTAATTAATGAAACTTTGTGGCTGACTAAATTCGCCTTTAACGTCTCTTAATGATATCTTAAAAATATAATTTTTTGGGATAACTAAATGAAAACAATCTACAGAGAACAATTTACTGACATAAATGTTATCGACGATATTCACGCAAATGGAATCAAAATGATTGGTGTGGACATAGAGAACGTCCTGACGGACTACCATAACCCCGAGATTTTTCCCTCGGCAGCCAAACAAATCGGAGAAATAGCAACACACGGAGTAAAGATTGCATTGATCACCAACAATAGAGATCAAGGATTTCTGGATGAAGTGGAATCACAACTGCCTCAAGTTGACGAAATCATATCACCCGCTTTGGGCTTTGATAAAAAACCCAGTCCGCAGATGCTTCAGTACGCTACCTTAAGACACAAGGTTGAACCAGAGGAAGCAGCCTTCGTAGATGATCAACTAAAAAACTATTTCGCAGCTAAAAGAGCTGACTACAGCAGATTCTTTCTCACTATGCCTGCAGGAGATCATCAACATCCCGGTGTACGAATGGCACGGTTTTTAGAAGCAATACCAAGATCGATATTGATGACTAAGCAAATCGGTTCATTGATGCTAGAGTTAGGCAAAGGTGATCATTGAACAATTCTATCGGACTACGTTTATACCCATGGGCAGCCAAAAGCCTATGAACATAGCCGCCAAAAGCACGGCATATTCTATTTTACGGTCTAACTTGAAATGCTCATGAGAGGCAAAGAATAATCCGATAACAAGACCTATCGGAATAGGATACTGTTGACTTCTTTCAGGGCTGGTAATATATAGCCACTGAGAACCAACAATAATGTAGAGCAGCACTTTTAAAACAAACGTCCCATCCGATTGTTTTGCCGTCAGGCGTGCTGAACGATGGCGTCTCATGAGAGTATCATACCAAAAGCTCACACATTTCGCTTATGTGCAAGGACCGGCTTGTAGTCGTTACATTTTAATTTCGGCGTCGCAGCCGGCGGGTAAGCTAAGGTTCATAAGGCTATCAATGGTTTTTGGAGTTGGTTCCAGCACGTCAATCAAGCGTTTGTGCACTCTCATTTCGAACTGTTCTCGGCCCTTTTTGTATACATGCGGACTTTTAACTACCGTATAGACGGTGCGTTTTGTAGGCAAAGGGATAGGGCCAGCAATGGTGGCGCCTGTCCTCAGGGCTGTATCGACAATCTGTTTGGCAGACTGATCAATTACTTTATGGTCATATGCCTTTAAGCGGATGCGGATCCGTTGGTTTGTACTTGCTTCTGGCTTCACAGCAGGCTTCTTATCCTCAGCCATTAGTTGCTCCTTTTGTGATGTAACATCTCTGAAACGTTATATAGAACAAAATCAGCGACTTTTAGTCATCACGATTAATTTACCGACTAATTTTATAACATTCCTTACAAAAAGAAAAGGGAACGATTTGCTCGCTCCCTTGATTCAAACTGTTTGGTTACTGTTACTTGTTAATCTTTGTAACCACGCCGGCACCTACGGTGCGACCACCCTCGCGAATAGCAAAACGCAAACCTTGTTCCATAGCAATAGGAGCAAGTAATTTCACTTTAAAGGTAACGGTGTCACCCGGCATAACCATTTCTTTATCAGCAGGCAGTTCAACTTCACCCGTAACATCAGTGGTACGGAAGTAAAATTGTGGTTTGTAGCCCTTAAAGAATGGCGTATGACGACCACCTTCTTCTTTGGTGAGTACGTATACTTCGCTTTCAAATTCAGTGTGTGGCGTGATAGAACCCGGCTTTGCCAGAACTTGTCCACGCTCAATGTCATCACGTTCAATGCCTCGCAGTAGGACACCGACATTATCACCAGCCTGTCCCTGATCCAGGTTCTTCTTGAACATCTCTACACCTGTGACGACGCTTTTATGTGTGTCGCGGATACCAACAATTTCCACTTCGTCGTTTACTTTTACCACACCTTGCTCAACCCGTCCGGTTGCGACCGTGCCGCGTCCTTTGATCGAGAATACATCTTCAACTGGCATCAAGAAAGGCTTGTCGAGATCACGCTTCGGCTCTGGAATATACTCGTCCATAGCTTTCACCAGCTCCATAACGGCATCTTCGTTCTCTTTGTCACCTTCAAGCGCTTTAGTAGCAGAACCTTTAATAATTGGCGCATTCTCATCAAAGTCATATTTCTTCAAAAGCTCACGAATATCCATTTCGACGAGTTCGACGAGTTCTGGATCAGCTAGGTCCATTTTGTTCATAAAGACAAGAATAGAAGGAACACCAACCTGCTTTGCGAGTAAGACATGCTCCCGTGTTTGCGGCATTGGGCCGTCGGCAGCCGAAACTACCAAAATAGCGCCATCCACTTGCGCTGCGCCAGTGATCATGTTTTTTACGTAATCGGCGTGTCCGGGCATGTCCACGTGCGCATAGTGACGTTTCTCACTCTCATATTCCTGGTGCGACGTAGCGATGGTGATGCCACGGGCTTTTTCTTCTGGTGCATTGTCGATTTGGTCATAAGCAATTGGCTTGTTGACATTACTCGGCAATCGCTTTGCTAGTACTGCTGTGATAGCGGCGGTTAGCGTTGTTTTGCCATGGTCCACGTGGCCCATAGTGCCGACGTTAACATGTGGTTTACTCCTATCAAAATTTTCTGCCATTGGTATGCTTCTCCTGATTTAATGATAATTTTTGCATGAGTAAAAGTTCAACTCACACGAATTACTGCGGCATTATAGAGAACATCTTCTCTTTTGTAAATAGTACCCATCTTATGTGAGTAGCGAGGGAAACCTACGGAGTTAAGCCTGGCGGGTATTCGTTATCGGTGTATATTCATAAGCTGCCAATGGATCAACAGAGTCATTACCATAAAAGGTAAGGCTAATGATCTTCATCCCGCAGCGTGTCTTGAGTGTGCTCTCCGAAAGATCCTGGTATGGTCCCTCACAACGAAACTGAGCGTTTACTTCTACAGCCTGTGCAACTTCTATCGGTGTTGTCTGGCTGATGTCCTCAATCTGGCGCACAACTGCTGCGCGCGCAACTTCTCCTGGATTACAGAAGCGGCCGCAGCTCTGAGGGCAATCTATTTCAATGCTAATATCTTTTTCTTTGCCCAACATTGGTAAAAATCTATTTACTACTTTTTGCGATTATAGTTTCAGCAACGTTAGCTGGTACATCTTGATAGTGGTCAAGTTCCATGCTGGAGCTTGCTCGGCCTTGGGTCATGCTGCGAAGATTAGTAGTGTAACCAAACATTTCACCCAACGGGACATAGGCGGTAACTTCCTTCACACCGGGATTTAGATCTTCCATAAGCTCAATACGGCCCCTTTTGGAATTTAAGTCGCCTATAACGTCACCCATAAATTCTTCGGGTGTAACCACCACTACTTTCATGATTGGCTCCAAAAGTACTGGTGCAGCACGCTTTACGCCTTCCTGAAGCGCAATAGAGCCCGCAATCTTAAAGGCCATCTCAGATGAATCTACTTCATGATAGCTACCGTCATATAATTCTGCCTTGAGATCAACCACAGGGTAGCCTGCGATGACGCCGTTACTCATTGCTTCCTCAATACCGGCCTTGACGGGACTGATGTATTCGCTAGGCACTACACCGCCCTTAATAGCATTGATAAATTCAAACCCTTTGCCGGCTTCATTTTGACTAAGTCGTAGCCAGACGTGCCCGTACTGACCCCGACCACCTGTTTGCCGGATAAATTTACCTTCAGCTTCCACACCTTCTTTACGAATAGTTTCGCGATAAGCAACTTGAGGTTGGCCGATGTTGGCGTCCACATTAAATTCTCTTTTCATCCGGTCAACGATAATTTCAAGGTGTAATTCACCCATACCGCTAATAATAGTCTGGCCGGTTTCATCGTCGACTTTTATTCTGAATGTCGGGTCTTCTTCGGCTAAGCGTTGCAAAGCAGTTGACATCTTTTCCTGGTCACTTTTGGTTTTTGGCTCGATCGCAATCGAGACGGGTGGCTCGGGAAAAGTAATGCTTTCTAGAACAATCGGATTATTTGGCTCACATAAGGTATTACCGGTAGTCGTACCTTTAAGGCCTACAATTGCAGCAATATCACCAGCCCCAACTTCCGTCACATCTTCCCGCTTATCGGCCTGCATACGGACGATACGGCCTACACGTTCTTTTTCTCCAGTCGAACTATTGAGCACATATGAGCCAGCCTGCAGTTTACCTGAGTACACTCTGAAATATGCAAGCTTACCCACAAACGGGTCAGTGGCAATTTTAAAGGCCAGGGCAGCGAAGGGTTGGTCTTCGACAGGATTTCGCTCTACCTTATCTCCAGTCTTGGGATGAGTTCCCCACGTTGCACCTCGATCGATCGGGCTTGGCAATAATTCAGTCACGAGATCCAACAATTTTTCTACAATCACCCCTCGTCCATCGCCACCAGTCACAACAAAAAAATTACCTTGCAGAATTGCACTTCGCACTGCCTGCCTAATTTCATTCTCTGTTAAGCCCTCTTCGCCAACTTCAAAATATTTTTCAAGCATTTTTTCATCTTCTGCTACAGCGTTTTCTATAAGCAAGCTGCGATATTTTTTGGCTTTATCAAGAAGATCAGCGGGAATTTCACCTTCCATCAGTTCTTTGTCCGTAAATTCTTTGTAGGTGTAGGCTTTCATACTAATAAGATCCACCACGCCGTTCACACTCTGCTCGAAACCGATTGGTAGATGGATTGGAAATGCCCGTTTACTTAATCGATGGTGGATAGAATCAAGTGATTTATAAAAATCTCCGCCTGTTTGGTTGATCTTATTAATAAAACAAATCCGGGGTACGCCATATTTATCAGCCTGCCGCCACACTGTTTCAGACTGGCTTTCGACGCCCATTTTGCCATCAAACACCACTACCGCACCGTCCAAGACACGTAATGACCGCTCTACTTCAACGGTAAAATCTATATGTCCGGGAGTATCAATGATGTTAATTTGGTGGTCTTTCCAATAGCACGATACCGCTGCAGAGACAATTGTAATGCCTCGTTCACGCTCCTGGGCCATCCAGTCGGTCGTTGTCTCTCCCTCGTGAACTGCACCAATTTTGTGCTTTAGACCAGTCCGGTAGAGAATTCCTTCCGTCGTAGTAGTTTTACCTGCATCAATATGTGCAATAATGCCAATATTTCGTATCTTATCCAGTGCGTATTTTTTATTTACCATTCTTATACTTCTCCCGCCTGATGAATATTTACTCTTTCTTCACCTTCTGCCCATACATCAGAGTTGTTCGTTTCTATACCATTCAGTATCGCTGACATCTTATTAAGACAATCTACGACTTGTTGTGTGCGTGCCGCATGTGTGAGTTGTTCCCGGGTGTGGTCTATTCGGTATACAGATGCACTTTCCGTAGTGGCATAGTGCCTTATTTCCAGTCCGTCATAATTATAGTCTTCGAATGGCCTCTCCGGTAGTGCGGAAACCGGCGGTTCAATACGAGCTGTAAACGATGAAACACTCTCTGAAAAGGAAGGATTTTCTGCGAATAATTCAAAAGTATACTCAGCCATTTAATACCTGGCAAAGTGAGCAAAGGCGCGGTTAGCCTCCGCCATTTTATGAGTATCTTCTTTTTTCTTTACGGCAGCACCTTGGCCGTTATAAGCATCGACTAACTCTAAAGCGATGCGGTCTTCCATGCTCATGCCTTTTCGCGACCGCGCCGCTGTAACAAACCACATAGTGGTTAGGTGAGTCTGTCGCTGGCCCTTCACTTCAAATGGGATCTGGTAGTTAGCCCCACCGACACGGCGTGAGCGTGTTTCCATATGTGGCTGGACATTCTTAAACGCCTGGTCGAATACCTCAATCGGGTTTTTGACCTTGAGCTTATCCGCTGCCTTTTGCATGCCACCATATACCAAGCGTTCAGCCAATTGCTTTTTGCCATCTTCCATAACACGATTAATGACACGTTGTACCTGCACACTCTTATACACTCTATCTGGCTGAATTGGACGCACTAAAGACTTGGTTTTTTTTCGGGGCATTTACTTATTTCCCTGCTTTCTTGGTGCCATATTTGGACCGACCTTGTTTGCGATCCTGTACTCCCTGTAAATCAAGGCTCCCACGAACGATATGGTAGCGAACACCGGGCAAATCCTTAACACGGCCTCCACGGACAAGTACTACCGCATGTTCTTGTAGGTTGTGACCCTCGCCGCCAATATATGCCCACACTTCGTATCCATTGGTGAGGCGTACGCGAGCTACCTTGCGCAAGGCTGAGTTAGGCTTTTTGGGAGTTTTCGTTGTTACCTTTACACATACACCGCGTTTAAAGGGTGCCGACTTTTCATAATGGCGTGTTTTAAGGTTATTGGTCACCCGCATTAAAGCTGGTGACTTTGATTTCGCACCTGCTTTGCTCCGGGGCTTTCTGACTAATTGATTAATTGTGGGCATATCAAAATCCTACATTAACAGTTTTACTCATTATCGTCAACAGAGGTAGTTTCCTCCTCCTCTTTGTAGCCTGTACCAACCGGAATCATGCGGCCCAGTATGACATTCTCTTTCAACCCAAAGAGGTTGTCTACTTTGCCACTTGTGGCGGCACTAATAAGTACCCGGGTGGTATCCTGAAAACTCGCTGCACTTAAGAACGAATCAGTAGACAATGAAGCCTTGGTGATACCAAGCAGTAATTGGCTATATTTTGCTGGCTGCTTACCACTCTTTACCAGTTGCTCATTTTGATCTACCACCGCCTGTTTGCTCACTATATCACCCGTGACGAATTTACTGTCACCTGCATCCTCTATCTGCACACGGCTAAACATTTGTCTCACAATAACCTCAAGGTGCTTGTCGGCAATGTTCTGACCCTGAGAGGCAAAAATTCTCAGAATCTCATTCATGATGTAACGTTGCGTTGCCTCGACACCTTGCAGTCGCATTAACTCATGCAAGTTGATTGATCCATTTGTTAACCTTTGTCCTGCTACTACCTGGTCGCCATCTTTTACGCTCAACTGCTTAAAGCCAGGGATTTCGTAGCGGAAAAGTCCTTTGCCGCTTGGCACAATCACCACTGCACCTTTCATAACTTCTGCGGTGCCACCGACAGGTGCTACCAGTGGCTTTTTACCGTTTTTATCAGCTGCAACCACATCGCCTTTGGCTACCTCGGAACCAGTTGATATTTGAGCCAGTCGTCCGTCCAACGGCAACTCGATAGCTTTTGCATCAGCAGCCAGCACTTGGACAATATAGTGATCACCCTCTTCCCAAGCAGTGACTACCCCGTCAATTTCAGACAAATAAGCCTGGCCTTTGGGGGTACGAACTTCAAAGAGTTCTTCAACCCGGGGCAAACCTGTTGTGATGTCTTCACCCGCCACACCACCGGCATGGAACGTTCGAAGCGTTAACTGGGTTCCTGGCTCACCAATACTTTGGGCGGCAATCACACCAATTGGATGATGATCAGAAACAAGTTCACCGGTAGCCGGATCGACACCATAAGATTTGCGGCTTACACCCCGTACACTACTGCAACTAAGTACCGACATTATATTGACACCATCGAGAGTCTCATCAGCGTCGATCGCCTCAGCAATTTCTTTAGAGATCAGACCACCTCTCTTCACATGTTTGCCAATCTTTTCAGCGGCAAAACGACCCTGCAATCGGGAAGCATAACTAACGCCTATACTGCTGGAATCTTGACGAAAAATAGCAAAACCAGCGTCTTCTACGTTTTCATCAATCGTGAACACATCCTGGCTCACATCTACCAATCTTCGCGTCAGGTAACCAGAATCGGCCGTCTTAAGAGCGGTATCAATCATACCCTTTCTGGCGCCACGGGTAGCAGTAAAGTACTCCAGAGGTGTTAAGCCACTTTTGTAATTTGACCTGATCGGCAGTTCAATTGCCCGTCCAGTGGTATCAGCAATAACACCAAGCATACCGACCGCAGTTTTTACCTGTCCAATATTTCCTCTAGCCCCAGACACCACAGCAGTTGACATTGCGCTATCCTCACCTGCAAACTGTTCGCTAAGGGCTGTCTGTACTGTAGCATCAGTTTCCATCCAGTTTTCAACCGTTAAACGATACCGTTCTTCATCCGTAATGAACCCCTGGTCGTACTGTTGGCTAATCTCTACTGCTTTCTGTTCGCCTTTTGCCAAAATTGACTCAAGCTGTTTAATATCACTGAAATCGCCCATTCCCATAGATAGTCCCGACTGGGTAGCGTAAGTGAAACCAATATCTTTCAGGTTATCAGCAATTTCGGCAGTCTCAGTTTGACCATAGCGGTGATAAACCTGTGTCATCACAGTCTGTAGATTCTTCTTTGTCATAGGCGTGTCCTGAAATGGGAAATCTTCAGGGAACAACTCATTAAAGAGCAGTCGTCCTAGCGTTGTATGACGCACTTCACCTCTAAAAGGCACACGCACACGGCTCTGCAAAGTTACCGTACCTTTATCGTAAGCCATGATTGCTTCTTCGAGACTAATGAAGGTGCGAGGCTCTTTGTCTTTATCACCGCGTCGCTCATAGGTCAGGTAGTAACATCCCAAGACAATATCCTGTTCAATATGTAAGATCGGTGAACCATCAGCTGGCTTCAACAGGTTTTTATTTGCAGCCATTATCTCATCGGCTTCTGTTTGGGCAGCATCAGATAATGGCAAGTGAACCGCCATCTGATCCCCATCGAAGTCAGCATTAAAACCTTTACACACCAGTGGATGCAACTGGATGGCTTTGCCTTCAATCAAGATAGGCTGGAATGCCTGAATACTAAGACGGTGTAAACTTGGTGCACGGTTCAATAGAACATACTTCTCCTTGATTACTTCGTCTAAGGCGTCCCATACGGCTATTTCACCGGCTTCAATCATACGTGTAGCACTACGAATATTGTGTGCTTGTTCGTTGGTAATCAAATTACCAATTACCATTGGCTTGAACAGCTCAAGTGCCATCATCTTCGGTAAGCCACACTGGTTTATCTTTAGTTCCGGTCCAGCAACAATTACCGAACGCCCAGAATAATCCACCCTTTTACCAAGCAGATTCTGACGAAACCGGCCTTGTTTGCCTTTTAACATATCACTCAGTGATTTTAGGCGACGACGTTGGCCTGTGGCAGCCACGGCCCTGCCCGATCTTGCATTCCCATTATCAATAAGTGCATCAACCGCCTCTTGCAACATACGTTGCTCGTTGCGCCGAATTACTTCTGGAGCGTTGAGCTCAATAAGCTTCTTCAGTCGGTTATTGCGATTAATGACTCGTCGATAAAGATCATTTAAGTCACTCGTGGCAAACCTGCCACCAGTGAGTTGGACCATAGGCCGAAGGTCAGGAGGTATTACTGGCAAGACTGTCAAGCAAAGGCTGCCCGGTTTAATGCCTGCACGGCTCATACTCTCGAGTAGGCGCATCCGCTTCATTAGCTTTTTCTTTCGCTGACCCTTTGCTTCTTCAGACTCTTTGGTTAGCTGCTCAATCAACTTATTGAGATCAACATCTTCCAGTAGGTCTTTTAATGCCGAGCCACCCATCCCGACCTGAATCAAGGTTCGAAGTTCATCTGGCAGTGCGCGATATTCGGTTTCACCGATCAAGCTATACTGTTGTAGCAAATCCAGCTGACCCTTCGTTTGTTCGTAATTTTTGGTAAGTTGTTCAAGTTCTTTGGTTTGGCGCTCAGCAAGTTCCTTTGTTGGACCAGCATCTAGCTCAGCTGCTTCCTTTTCATAGCGAAGCCGAATGGCCTCTTTGGCTGCATTAAATTCCGCTTCTTTATCAGCTGCGATTTGGTCACGTTTTGTAGTATCCACTGATTTGATAATGTAGTTGGCAAAATAGGTAACGCGCTCTAAATTTTTAACCGTCATACCGAGTACAAGCCCAATGGCTGAGGGTGTGCCTCGCAAGAACCAAATATGCGCAACGGGTGAAGCAAGTGAAATATGACCCATCCGTTCGCGGCGAACAATCGACTTCGTCACAATCTCACCATTTTTATCGACGGCTGCCTCCCTTGACCTCACGCCCTTGTACTTTGCGTCATGGGGGCTAATGTCTTTAACCGGACCGAAGATCCGCTCACAGAATAAGCCATCGCGTTCAGGTTTCTGTGTGCGGTAATTAATAGTCTCCGGTTTAGTAACTTCACCGTAGGACCAGTCCAAAATGTCTTCTGGACTGGCTACAGCCAACCGAACTGCGTCAAAGTCGGCAATATTCGTTCCGTTTTGATATCGTCTCATGGCCTTACACTGCCTCCTTCTCATCAATCGCTTTATCGGATGGCGCATTTACCTCTTCAGCTGTAACGGTTAGCTGCTCAGCCTCTGTTTGATCTTCACTATCTTGCGGGCGATCGTCTTCAAGACCCAGTATTGCGAACTCATCTTCTACCGCATCCTGTGTAACATCAACTTCTGATATTTCTGGCGCTGGTACGTCTACATCAGCAAGGTGCTCCGCCTCATCTTTAATGTTTGTCGCCAGCACATCCTCGGCGTCAACGACCTTCGAGCTTGTATAAAGATCAACCTTCAGACTTAAACCTTGAAGCTCTTTTACCAACACGTTAAAGCTCTCAGGCACTTTAGGCCCTACTATCTCAGTATTCTTAATGATCGCCTCATAAGCTTTCGAGCGGCCATATACATCGTCTGACTTGATAGTTAACATTTCCTGCAGGGTGTGGGCAACACCATATGCTTCTAAAGCCCATACTTCCATCTCGCCAAACCTTTGGCCGCCGTTTTGAGCCTTACCACCAAGTGGTTGCTGAGTCACCATAGTATATGGTCCTGTACTGCGGGCATGAATTTTATCGGCAATCATGTGGTTGAGTTTAATCATATACATACTACCGACAGTTGTGCGCTCGTTAAAAGGTTCACCGGTTCGGCCATCATACAGTTGCTGTTTCCCGTCGTCCGGTAAACCGGCTTTTGTGAGCAAGCCTTTGATTTCATCAGTGGGCACCCCACTAAACGAAGGACTAGCCACTTTCATGCCTAACACACGCGCTGCCATTCCCAAGTGTGTCTCGAATAACTGACCGACGTTCATCCGCGATGGTACACCCAACGGGTTTAGAATGATATCCACGGGGGTGCCATCTTCCATAAATGGCATATCTTCAGCTGGCAGGATTCTGGCGATCACACCTTTATTCCCGTGTCGGCCTCCAAGCTTGTCACCAACTGCGATTTTACGCATCTGCGCAACGTAAATCTGTATTTGCATGATGACTCCGGCCTTTAGGTCATGACCTAATTCACGGCTAAATATTTTTACCCCAACCACCTTGCCATGCTTACCATTGCTCATACGTTGTGAGGTGTCACGAACTTCTTTTGCTTTTTCACCGAAAATTGCCCTTAGCAATCTTTCCTCACTGCTAAGTTCCTGCTCACCTTTTGGAGTAATCTTACCCACAAGTATATCTCCTGGATGTACTTCGGCACCTATACGTACAATGCCGTCTTCATCAAGGTGGCGCAAAGCCTCTTCAGAAACATTTGGTATATCACGGGTAACAATTTCCGGACCTAGTTTTGTTTCACGAACTTCCGTCATAAAATCAACTATATGAACCGAGGTTAGGTCGTCATCTTCGACCAGCTTGCGAGAAATAATTATGGCATCCTCGAAGTTATAGCCGGCCCAGGGCATAAAAGCTACTACCAGATCACGCCCAAGAGCAAGCTCACCCTCATTAATCGACATTCCCTCGATCAATACGTCGCCCGCTGAAACTTTCTGACCGGTAATGACTACTACTTTTTGATTGATAGAAGTGCCTTCATTACTCCGGATAAAATGTTGCGGGTAATAATGGGCGATTCTTTCCTTATATTTGACTGCCACTTCATCTGCCGTTGCTTTTGTTATGGTACCGGCAGCTTCAGCACGTATTAACTGGCCTGAATTATCCGCGACGGGACCCTCCATGCCAGTTCCAACAATCGGTGTTTGCGGATTAATAAGCGGTACAGCCTGGCGCTGTTGGTTACTTCCCATAAGCGATCGATACACATAGTTTTTCTCAATAAAAGGAATCAGCGCAGCGCTTGAGCCAATAACTTGGTGACGTGACGCGTCAATATGAGTTACTTCGTCTGCGTCTACTTCTCCAGATACCAATCGATTGCGGGCACTGACACGTTCACTGATAAAGTAGCCATCCTTATCTATCTCTTCGCCTGCGCCAGCAATAACTGCATGATCTTCTTCTGATGCATCAAGGTAGACTATTTCATTGGTAACCTTCGCTTTTACTGGCCAGGTTGCTCTATTTTTAATTTTTTCCAGCTTTTTTGCGGTAGCGGCTGAAATTTTTTCGCCGACTTTTACTATTACGCGACCCTTCTCATCTTCAAGGTTTACACTGGCGATGTGACCAACTGCTTTAGTGGCCGGAACAGCGTTTAGTACTTTGCGGTATGGCGTTTCTATAAAACCATATTCATTAATACGTGCGTAACTCGCTAGGTTTAAGACGAGTCCAATATTTGCGCCCTCTGGCGTCTCTACAGGACAAATCCTCCCATAATGAGTAGCATGAGCATCACGCACCTCAAAGCCAGCACGCTCTCTACTCAAACCACCTGGGCCCATTGAACTCAGCCGACGTTTGTGAGCCAATTCGCTCAATGGATTAATCTGATCCATAAACTGGCTTAATTGTGAACTGGCGAAAAACTCGCGGACTGCTGCCACAACCGGGCGAGCATTTATGAGTTGTGCCGGTGTTACCGTTTCTATTTCACTCATACTCATACGATCTTTAGTATTCCGTTCCATACGGAGCAAACCGATGCGGAACTGTCGCTGTACTAACTCGCCGACTAATTTCACACGACGATTGGCGAGGCTATCAATATCGTCTGGTGCTTCCTGGGTATTATTCAGTCTAATAATCTCAGCCACAATAGCTACAAGGTCATCAAGACGCATCACACGATTTTGCACTGTATTTGGAATATCGAGATCAAGTCGTTTGTTAATCTTATAACGGCCAACGCGACTAAAATCAAAACGCTTAAAGTTATAAAACATGTTCTCAAGTAGGCTGCGTGCGTTGTCAACAGTTGCCAGGTCCCCCGGGCGCAGTCGACGAAATACTTCAATCAGTGCTTCATTAACCCCACGAGCAGGATCCTTGTCCAGCGTGGCATCAAGATAATTTAGATTGCCCTGATCAACGTGGGCAAAACGATCACGCATTTCGACTTCGCTCAATCCGAGTGCGCGCAAAAGGGTAGTCACGGCAATTTTGCGCTTGCGGTCAATCTTTACGTAAATTGCTCCTGACGCTGAAGTCTCAAACTCAAGCCATGCACCCCGCCCCGGAATTACTTTTGCGCCGTACAGATTATTGGTACCGTGTGCCTCGGCTGTAAAGAAAACTCCGGCTGAGCGGATAAGCTGACTCACAACTACACGTTCTGCACCATTAATGACAAACGTACCCCGACTTGTCATCCACGGATAGTCACCAAGGTATATCTCTTGTTTTTTTACTTCACCAGTTACTTTATTTGTGAGTTCTACAGTTGCCTTCAGTGGAGCTTCAAAACTCACATTGTTTTCTCTTGCCTCTGCCTCTGTTAATTTTGGCTTATCAAATCGATAGCCCGTAAAAGATAAAGATAGTTTGGTGCCAGTATAATCATCAATCGGGCTGATTTCCTGTAGTAACTCACCCAAGCCTTCTTCAATAAACCATTGAAAAGAAGTATTTTGATGATCAACCAAATTGGGAAGCTGGATAACCTCGTCTTTTTTATTGAAATACTCTCTGTTTGTTTTTGCATGTGCCTTTGTAGAAGCTCCTGCCATACCTCTCCATACTCCCTTTAGCGCAGATGCCAAAGTATAGTTAGTTGCTTAATTTTTTCGTTTCGCACGCGAAGGTTACTAAGCCGGTATTTTTTGGTGCGTTTAGGGTAAAAGCCTGCACAGCCCAACTTACACTACTTCTTGACTAACAGTTTGACCGAGTGAAATTATCTTGTCAAGTCTTTTTTCTTTTCGCTTCAGCGGGATTCTCAATGACGCCATCTACTAATCCGTAGCTACGGGCTTCCTCGGCTGTCATCCAGAAATCACGCTCCATGTCATGGTGGATGCGGTCAATTTTCTGACCAGTGTTTCGGGTCATAATTTCTTCCATTAATTTCTTTACCCGTAGGGCCTCGCGCAGATCAATTTCCTGATCTGTTACCTTACCCCTAGTACCGCTTGAAGGTTGGTGGATCATCACTGTTGCGTGAGGCAATAAATAACGCTTACCTTTGGTGCCGCTGCTTAACAAAAATGCCGCTGCGCTGGCCTGGACGCCAATACCAACGGTTTGAATATCACTTTTCACATAGTGCATGGTGTCATAAATAGCCAAGGCATCATAAACACTGCCACCAGGGCTGTTAATGTACAGATAAATGTCTTTATTTGTGTCTTCATTATCAAGGAACAGTAACTGAGCAACAATAAGATTGGCACTATGCGGGTTAATATCGTCACCAATGAAGATAATCCTATCTTTTAGAAGTCGTGAGTAAATGTCATATGCCCGCTCAATTCTTCCCTCGCTTTCAATGACAGTGGGGATAAGAACCTGGCGTGGGCTTGTCTGATTAATAGTTTGAGATTGCATAGTTCAATTGTAGTAAACTAGCACTCTAACGTCAAGAGTGCTAACATTCTTTATTCAGCCTATTTGTTTCCCAAGCGCTGAAATCATCAATCATTTCTCCTGCTAGCATGCCGACAGTATAGTCAAAATGGGTTTGCGAAAATTGTTTAATTGCATCCAACGCCACCATCTCTTCTTGACCGATCATACTAATACCACCTCGATAAGTGCTCTCAGGCAAGTTTGATCGCTGTAATTGAATCTCTTCAAAAAATTTCAACAAGTTTGCGTGTGTATCTTGAAGCTCTTCATCGATTCGGGCGGACTGCAATGCGGCAGTTACTACGTTTAATTCGACTTCACTCTCAAAATATAATCCCTCGCCGTGTTTATATCGTCTCATCACGTACTTGCTTATTTTTGTTGCATATCAACTACTGTATTTCACTGTGTAATCTACATGCAAACAAATAAAATCATGAACTATGTAATTTCACAAGTGCCTGCAGGGCTTTTTCATTGCGGAGACGCCATGCGATCTGACGCCTGTTTTCCGGCTTATTAAGTTCATTTTGCATTGCTGGATCGTTATATTGACCTCTGAGCAGTGTAAGCCTCGTCTCGATTTCATCATCAGTTATGTCAATTTTTTGACTTTCAACCACTTCACTCAGCACTAGACTTATCTTAATTGCTTGTTCAGCATGGCGTCGTTGTCGTTGGTGGTGTTCCTGTTCAGTGACCGCTTCTGAAGATAAATGCTCTTGCCAGGTGACTCCCTGTTGTACAAGTCGAGCGCGCTCATCTTTTTCAAGTTGTTCGCTCTGCTCGTCAACTAATTTGGGTGGAATCTCTACGACCAATGCTTTAGCAACTTCTTCAAGCAGTTCTTGCTCATATTTTTGTTGAACTTCTAGTTGGCGCTCAAGTGACAGTTGTTTTTTAATGTCTTCTTTTAGTTCTGACAAATTAGCAAAAGGTCCAGCCGCAACAGCAAAGTCATCATCAAGTTCTGGTAGCTCTACCTCATGCACCTTCTTTAATTTTATTTCAAAGTGAACCTTTTGGCTGCGTAAATGCCCAACCCGATAATCCTTTGGGAAACGGACATCAAAAGACTTGGTATCTCCTGATTTCATGCCGATAATCGCCTCTTCAAAACCTGGAATAAATGTTTTGCTGCCAAGTTGCAAAGGATAGTCTTTTCCTTCCGCGCCTTTTAGTAATTTACCGTCACTATTTTTACCTTGAAAATCTATTACTACTTCGTCATTTTTTTTGGCTGCCCGTTTCATTTCTTTGTTTTTTGCCTGCCGGCACTGCAAAGAATGCACTACCTCATTTACATCTTTTGCTGTCACAACAACTTGTTCTTTGGGGACATTTAACTTTTTAATTTCCGGCATATGCAGCTTGCCAAATACATCAATTCCCACTTCAAACTCAAGTTCGTTGTAGGGGACGAATCTACGCATACTTATCTCTGGCTCAGTTACCGGCCGTATGTCATCTTGACGAAGAATCTGACTATAAAAATGGCTTACTGCTTCTTGAACAACTTCTGTTTGCAGTTTGATGGGGTCGAGCCGTTTTTCGACTAAATCAAGCGGTGCATGACCTGCTCGGAAACCCGGCACTGTTACGCCGGTCGCCTGGCTTTTAACGACCCTTTGCTTTATCGATAGTAGCTCCTGGCCAGAGACTGTAATCTGAAGGACCAGTCTTGTGGCAGATGGTTGGTTCTTTTGTACACGCATGGTCACACACTATAACAGAATACCGCCTGGACATAATCCTCATACTGGTTGCATGAGCCAAAGCAGAAGAGTAGACATCCCTACAAACCAAGCTGCCTCAATCACAAATGCACTAGGCATCTCCCGTTGCAATCGGCTGTGGAAGGTTTTGATCGTGCCCCCTTTGGCTTGAGCTTGACCTTTGAGCATTGCAAGGTATTCAGGTATCCACATGAGATCCGGGCTAGCGGCGATAACGCCCCCTGCGACAATCATCCACATATTTGCTGGTGCCAAAAAGATAACACTTAACAATAATGCAGCGGCCACGGCCATATCTGCACTCAGAAAAATACTAAACACACGCACCTGCTTGTTAATAACGGCATGGTTGCCGAAATGTGGTATTGCATCAAGTACAAAGTGTGAAGCAAACGCAAGCGGCAAAGCCAACCAAGGATTGCCAACTGCTGCTGCGATTGCCATGCCGGTTACCGTATGATTCGTTGCCGTCATCGTGTACGGAAATCCTTGATAGTAGAAACAAGCCGCTCCGGACTTAGTTGTTGCTCCTCACCACTCCTTAGATCCTTTAGTGTAAATCGTCCATCTTCAAGTTCTGATTCACCAATGAAAATAACATAGGGCAAACCGCGTTTAACTACGTGTTTTATCTGGACAGCGGCTTTGCGGGCTGTCATGTCGACTGCCAGACACAAGCCACTCTTACGTAATTTATGCAGCAAGGGTTGTGCGTGCATATAAATATCGCCAATGAGAACCACTGCGGCGTCAATATCCAATGGCAAGTCCGGTATAAGATTATGTGTTGCCAAAAAATCTGCCAAGATAACATCACCAACACCAAACCCAACGGTAGCCACGGGTTCAACGCCAAACTGGGCCACCAATCCGTCATAGCGACCACCACCAAATAAACTGCGTTTATTGGCAGGATCATTATCAAACACTTCAAACACAATATCGGTATAGTAATCAAACCCTCGCATAAGAGCGATGTCAAAGTTAACATTTTCAATACCGGTGGCCTGCGTCATCTCCAATACACGCTGCAGAGCTACGGCACCCTTATTTGCCCGTAGAGTTTCAGGTAGTTCATTGAGTGATTTTACCTGTAATAACTCAAATAATCGTGCTGGCTTGTCAGCTTCACGAGCAGAAGGAGAAAATATTGCTTCTGCTTGAGCGGTAAATTCCGCGTGTGTAAGCTTGTCTTTTTTATCAAGTAAGCGGGTCATAGTTGCTTGTTCAACCTCACTAAGACCGAGATAGCCTGACAGTAAGTCCTTGGTGAGCTTCCTACTATTTACCTTAATGGTATACATTGAGCTACGTGCACCAAAGGCTGACAATAGTTCTGTAGCCAGCATGATCATTTCATGTTCAGCTTCAATACCTTCAACGCCAAAAAGATCTACGTTCAGTTGCCAATGTTCCCTTAACCGTCCCCGTTGAGGTCGCTCATAACGCCACAGGTTCGGCAGGCTATACAGTCGCAACGGATAAGCGAGTTCCTGACGCTTGGCCGCCACCATACGGCTTACACTTGGGGTCATCTCCGGTCGAATTACTACATCACGGCCACCTCGATCACGAAACACATAGGTTTGCTCATGCACAATTTCTTCACTGGTTTTAGCAAGATACAGCTCAATCGGCTCGAGCAAAGGAGCATCGTATTCCTCGTACCCGTATTTCTCAACAACCTGGCGCATTGTCTTAAACAAGTACTTCTGCAGTCGCTTGTCCGACGGATAAAAATCACGGGCGCCTTTATAGGGCTGTATCGGTAAGGCCATATTACTCATTAGCATACTCTAACGAATTTCGTGAGGCTAGTCTTCCACTTTTAAGTCTGGTTATAAGCTTAACTATGGTGGGCGAGAGAGGACTTGAACCTCCACACCTTGCGGTACATGCTCCTAAGGCATGCGTGTCTACCAATTCCACCACTCGCCCATGTCTCCTACATTGTACGCAATAAATAGTTCAAGTTCTAGCGATTCCCACGCCTATAGAAGCCTAGTTGCGCGTCACCGTAAGATTTGTCACGAATTAACTGCAGGTCCTCGATGGCAGGTAAACGTTGACTGCCAGGCCAATCCAGTACAAGCAAACCGTCTTTATTAACATGTACTGCCAGACGTTGAATTAAAGGAAGCTGCAGATGATCATATGGCGGAGCAACAAATACAATGTCAAATGTTTCACCTGCATTGCGCTCTGACCAGCTTGCAGCATTTGCTTTTATGAGCCGAAAATGCGCGGGTGTAATGCCTAACTTTTTTCTATTTTGGGCAATGGTTTCTTGTGCTCGCCGGTCAATATCTATAGCCAATACAAAGTGGGCTCCGCGACTCAGCGCTTCAAAGCCTAACGCGCCGGAACCGGCAAAAGCATCAAGTACCCGTAAGTCTTCAATGTCACCTAATGCATTGAAGAGCGCACTGCGTACTCTTTCAGCCATTGGATGTGTCCGTGATCCAGGAGGTGCAGTAAACAGCCTCCCCTTAAGTTTGCCGGCGGCTACTTTCACTCTGGTTTGGCCTCTAATCCAGCATCAATAAGTGCACAATACCATGCGAGCGCTACCGCTCGGATAATAGTCGGCGCCAGTTTGTGTCTTACGTCTAGACTAAGCTTGGCGGTCCAACCACGCTTGTAATAACGCTCATACATATCCAATACGGCAATCTCCCGGGCAGCTCGTTTGAACCATTCCACCGGACCTATCCGGACAGCCGTTTTAAGCTGAGGAATAACTGGCAAAGTATCCGAAAAAGTCATCGGTGCAATTAATGTCGCAATACCAAGTTCAAACATACCATGAGTGGTCAGTAGCCCTTTAGGTCCCCAAACTTTCCAATTGTTTTTAACACGCTGACGTGGTGTTTGACCAGAGATAACAAGTTTTTTCTTAATGCTGTCGCGCGAGGCGTTGGTCTTGCCTCCACGTAACTCAACTAATTTCTCTTCATATGGATAATGGTGGGCCGGTGTCAGGCCATCTACAATGGCATGAGCAAGCCAAGCAGCCTCAAATGCAGCACGTTCACCATTCCCTTTTTGCAAGTGAGTGACAAGCAATTGGTAATGGTCATCAATAAGTTCGAGCAACTGTGAATCGTCCTCATTAAAAGGGCTATAGAAGTGCCAGGGCTCGTCCTTCGCCGGACTCTTTCGTTTAATAGCATCAGGGCCGTTATGCCCCTCAAAATGTAAAATTTGGCGTATCGCCGGAAACTGCCGGTTACTTTTGGCAATCTTAGTCAGGTGTCGTCGTGCGATGCGATCGATTTTTTGGTGTGCCCCAATGACACGACCCGACAAAGGAGTTAATGTGGTGCCTGAATACATATTTATTTAGTTCAAAGTAGTGATTTGGCGAAAGCGGGTCACCCTTGTGCCCAGTTCTTTATATTGTAACAGAGTGTGTCCACGATTGATAAACTCATGAGCCGCCGAACGAGCCTCAGCAATCAGGTGGACATCAGTCAAAGTTGCGATACGTAAATCCAGTTGACCGTGCTGTAGTGTTCCATAAATTGCCCCAGGGCCTCTGAGACGTAGGTCAAGTTCTGCTAGCTTAAACCCGTCTGTCGAAGTAGCAATAGCATTTAATCGTGGGCTGGGTAAACCAGTATCACTGGTAACCAAATAACAATAACCCTGGTGGTGACCACGCCCGATGCGTCCTCGCAATTGATGTAGCTGCGCCAAGCCAAAATAATCAGCATTCTCGATCACCATTGATGTCGCATTTGGCACATCTACCCCTACCTCTATCACAGTAGTTGCAACCAGCACATCCAATTTGCCATCCACGAACTGTTGCATTATTTGGTTCTTATCTGCTGTCTTCAGCTTGCCATGTAACAAACCAATTTTATACCGAGCCAGTAGCCCTTGTGTTAGTTCTTGGTAAGTTTGCTGTGCCGAACGACGCACAGTTGCATTGTTACCAGCTTCTATTGATGGGCAGACCACGAATGCCTGTCTGCCTTTGCTGACTTGTTGGGCAATTTCTTTGTAAACATCTGCTCGCCCGTTGAATGTAACGAGAGCAGTTTTTATTTGTTTGCGACTAGATGGCTTCATGGCTAAAATAGACACCTCAAGCTCACCGTAGACTGTTAGTGCAAGACTTCTCGGAATTGGAGTTGCTGTCATACTGAGTAAATGCGGTACAGTGCCGGCTTTTGCCTGCAAGGCTCGGCGTTGATCTACCCCAAAACGATGCTGCTCGTCAATAATTGCCAACCCTAAGTCCGGCATGGCCACCTTTTCCTGTACCAATGCGTGAGTACCCACTATAAGACGAATGGTTCCATCGGCTATTCCCTTGTGTGCGCACAACTTTGCTGATGCGCTCAGACCGCCGACCAGTAAGCTTACCGACTCATGATACCCAAGCGGTTTGAGTAATGTATGCAACGTATCCGCGTGTTGGCGCGCCAGCAGCTCAGTTGGTGCCATCATAGCCACTTGAAAACCCTCAGCCATTGCCATCACTGCAGCCATCGCTGCCACAACGGTTTTTCCTGACCCGACATCTCCCTCGACCAGCCGATTCATTGGTCGTGGTCGATCCATATCCTGATAAATTTGCCAGACTGCCCGGCGTTGATCATCTGTCAACTGGAACGGCAAATGAGATACAAATTTGCGGGCTAGAGTTTGATTGAATGGTATTTTGCGTGCAGCAACAGATTCAACATCAAGTCGATTCATAAGACCCGCCAGACAAAGCTCTAACAGTTCTTCGAAACCTAGTCGTCGACGTGCTATCTCCAGTTGTGCCGTGCGTGAGGGGAAATGGACGGCCCAAACCGCTTCAGCACGGGGCAATAGCTTATATTGACGCACCATCCACGCTGGTAGTGTCTCCGGAAGATTCTGAATCAAAACTTGGGCCGCACGTAACGTGCGACGTATCTGAGGTGATGTTAAGCCCTTTGTCTCACGATAGATCGGTACAATTCTTGCTGTGTGAATCGGCATCTCGCTAGCCAGCTCAATTGAAGGGTTTGTGATCGCCAGGCGATTGTTCTTTAAGCCAAACTGTCCGGCAATAAAATATTCCTGGTTTTTTTTGACAGTGTGTAAACGGTACGGTTGATTAAACCAAACTAGTCGTGCACTACCGGTATCATCACTAACGAGCGCTTCACATACATGCAGGCCAGCACGGACATAACGCCCGACCACCTGAGTAATTACAGCTTTCGTACTTACTTGTCCAGGTTTGAGGGCACGTAATTTTACCGTGTGTGAGAAATCATCATAACGGCGAGGATAATACATTAGCAGATCACGTACCGTCCGAATACCCAAGCGCGCAAACTTTGCACTCAATGCCGACCCGACCCCCTGCAACGCCGTTAACGGGCTATCGATGTCCATGTCCTAAGTATAAACTTAGGCTGCCTTCTTCACGAGCAAGAACACACTGGGGCCAAAAAAAGAGCGGGCCAGCGTTGGTTGTAGAACTTTTTCAACGTTCAGCATAAACGAACGAGGAACCACTTTTTTTAATGCAGGTGAACGTAAGTTAGATACTGACAGGATCCGTTCTACTTTGAAGCCCGCGTGCGCCAACTGATTGATGACCGTTTTGGGATTGTGGTTGACAAATTGTATCTCATCTTTGCGCTTGTTTTTTTCTGATCGAATATCAACTGGCTCCAGCGGCAAACGTTTGGCATGTAAATAGTGTTTGATGCGGTTCCGGGCATGAATATAGTTGGCTATTTCAAGAATAAAGTAACCGTTTCGGTTTAGGACGCGGTGAATCTCTTTAAACTCTGTTCCGGGATCGGGCAGGTGATGCATGACACGTATCATAGTTATCAAATCAACCGAACCGTCTTTAAATTTTAGATCGTCAGCTTGCATTAATTTTTGTTCAATAGCGGGGTAATCCTGTAAAAAAGTCTTGGCGATATCCAATTGTTGACGAGATGGTTCCGCCAACGTTACATGATCGGCATATTCAGCCAGTAACACACATAAACGGCCATAACCTCCACCTATATCTACTGCATGGTGAAAACGTCTATTCTTCAATAAACGCCGAAGTGCCATGACTTCTGCCTCGTTTTCGTAATCACGGCCCTGCCAGTAATGCAGATAGTTATGAGAGGGGTCATTATACTGATCTGCCCGTTTTGCAAATGCCATTTCAGCGTCAAAAGCTGAGTGCGTTGTTTTTCTTGGATTTACAGTTTTTCGTGGCATAGCAAGGAGTATACACTATTTCATTTTGATAAGGACTTGAGAGTTTTTACCCCGACGCAGCACCACGTAACCCTGAACAAAATCCCCCGCCTCTAACATAACTTTTTGCTGATCCACTTGCGCATCATTTATATAGACAGCTCCGTCTTGCAGGAATCTTCTTGCTTCAGTATTCGAACTCGCCAAACCAGTTTCAACCAGCACCTGCACCAGCGATGTGCCAGCTGCAAACTGGTATTGTGATAAGTGCAGGCTTTCAAAGTCATCCACATGAAACTGCTGGTAATTCGGTTTTGTAAAGAGAGTTCGGCTGCTTTGGCTGGCCTTTTCGGCAGCATCGTTCCCGTGAACCAGTTTGGTTACTTCATAAGCCAGTTTCTTTTGTGCTGTCCGTCCTGCCTTATCAGCATTAAACTGTTGCATTAACGATTCAAGTTCATCACGATTAATCTCAGTAAATTTCTTTAGGTAGTCTTCCACACTGTCATCATCCACATTGAGCCAGAATTGATAAAAGTCATATACGGTGGTTTTTTGCGAATCCAACCAAATGGCTCCAGCTTCGCTTTTACCGAATTTTTTTCCGGTTGAACGGTTCACAATGAGAGGATGAGCAAGCACGTGCACTTCCTTACCCCTTGCCCGGCGTATAAGTTCAACTCCCGACAGGCAATTACCCCACTGATCAGATCCACCTAATTGTAGCGTCACCCCTTCGTGGTCAAATAAGTGTAAATAATCCAATCCTTGCAGTAAGGTATAGCTAAATTCGGTATAGCTTATGCCGCTCCCTTGGGAGCCAATCCGCTGAGCAATGTAATCGCGTTGCAGGAGTGGGGTCATACTAAAATGCTTGCCTATGTCTCGCAAGAACTTTATGACTGTCATTTCTTGAATCCAGTCAAGATTATTTACAAATTTTACTTCTAGCCCTGATAGAATCTGCTGAAGTTGAGTGGTTGATTTCTTTATATTTTCGGCTACCGTATCCTCATTCTGCAATGGTCTTTCAGTATCTTTCCCGCCCGGGTCGCCGATAAGGCTGGTTGCCCCACCCATTAAAATAATCCCTTTCCAACCATGACGTAAAAACAAGCGGTCCATCATTAACGCACCCAGGTTGCCAATAGTCTGCGAGTCAGCAGAGGCATCATAGCCATGATAAAAAACCTCTTGAGAAGTATCTAGGATCTCCAAGGTAGTGAGTGTCGAATGCTCGACCATGCCGCGCCAGACCAATTCTTCGGATAATTTCATGTTACTCATAATAAGTTAAGTATACCTCAGTCAAATAACCCCTATGTAGTGCTTGTGGCAAATGGTTTGCGAAGGCGGTTAATTTGCTATAATAGTTATGAGCTTGAAGGAGTTATCAAAGATACATTAATGAACGCTTTTAGAGGGCAACCCGGTAAGCAATCTCGCCGGGTCAGTAGGAATCACTTTGTTACCAAAAGCGGTAAGGTTATTAAAGTACACCGTAGTTTGGCCGAGCGGGTAATTGCCCGCAAAGATGAACGTGCCCAGCGCAAGGCTAAACGGTTGGCCGGATTGCCAAAGACACGTCTTAAAAGGTTCTTTTACCGGCTGCAGCCCCGACACTTAGCCAAATACTGGTTTAGCCGCGATGGCGCCATTATGGCACTCAAAGTCTTAGGGATAGGTTTCGCCGTAGGCTTTCTGTTGCTTATTGGGGTATTCGCCTACTTCCGTAAAGATCTTCCCAACCTGAAAGATATTTCTGGAAGTAATATCGGGGGGAGTATGCGGTATTATGATCGTTCCGGGCAAACCTTATTATGGGAAGATTACGATGCCGTAAAACGTATTCCGGTAAAAGACACCGAGATCTCTCAGTATGTCAAGGATGCAACAGTTGCCGTCGAAGACAAGGACTTCTTTAAACACGGTGGCTTTGATACGCGCGGTATAATCCGAGCCGGCTGGAACAATTTCTTTGGAAACTCCGGCACCACTCAAGGTGGTTCAACTATCACTCAGCAGCTGGTGAAACTCACTCAAAACTGGAGCCGTGACCGCAGCTACACTCGTAAAGTAAAAGAGCTTATTTTATCTGTTGAGCTAGAAAGAACATATACAAAGCAAGAAATACTTACCGGCTACCTAAACACGGCCCCTTATGGCGGAATTGAATATGGAGTGGAAGCAGCCGCTCGTGACTACTTTGATAAGTCTGCCAAAGACCTCACCCTGGAAGAAGCAGCCATGCTAGCAACTATTCCCAAATCACCCCGTTATTACTCTCCTTACAGTGCGGACTTTGATAAAGAAGCTTTCGCCAGTCGACAACAATACGTGCTTGAATTGATGCACCAGCAGGGTAAGATTACGCAGGATCAGCTTGACCAAGCAAAGAAAACAGATGTTGTCGCATTAGTAAAGCCCCGCAAGCCAAAGTATGACGGTATCAAGGCGCCTTGGTTTGTGCTGGCGGCCAAGAAACAGCTCGAAGACAAGTTTGGCAACCAAACCGTACAACGGGGCGGCTGGAACGTAACTACTACATTAGATCTCGATAAACAAAAAATCGCCGAGGAAGAAGTAAATAAAGGCATGGCCCAGGTACGCCGTCAAGGAGGTGATACAGCTGCTTTTGTTGGTGAAGATGTCAAAACCGGACAAGTAGTTGCCCTAGTCGGTGGATCAGACTTTTCAAATCCTGATTTTGGTCAATTCAATTATGCGACCGCTCAATTACCGCCCGGTTCCAGCTTTAAGCCATATGATTATGTCTCCCTCATAGAGCACACCAATAATTCTGGCGCAGGGTCGGTTCTTTATGACACACAAGGCCCCCTTGAAGGTTATCCGTGCACAAACAAAGCCCAACCCAAGCAAGGCGGTAATTGTTTGTGGGATTACGACTTTAAGTACCCTGGGCCCCTCACATTGCGTTATGCGTTAGGTGGTTCCCGTAACGTTCCGGCCGTCAAAGCTATGTTGACAGTCGGAATTAATAAGACAATTGACACAGCTGAAAAGCTGGGTCTAAAGAGCGGTTATAAGTGTTACTATGACGACAAACTGACCAAAGAGGGCCCTTGTTATGCTTCATCTGCCATTGGCGATGGCGCCTACTTGCACCTTGACGAACACGTCCATGCTTATTCAACTATTTCACGCAATGGACAGTATATTCCTCAGACTTACATCCTGAAGATTACTGATGCAGGCGGCAAAAAGGTAGATGAATGGAAGCCATCCAAAGGCGAGCAAGCCGTTCGCCCAGACGCTGCCTACATTGTGGCAGATATGATGGCGGATCCAAATGCTAGCTACTTCAGTAAAAAACCACACCGTTACAAGAATCATAAATTTTCATTAAAAACCGGTACGACAAATGACACCAAAGATGGTTTGCTGATGGGCTTCTCTACTCAATATTCTGCCGGTGTGTGGGTTGGCTATCACACCAGACAGAGAGAAATGCGTGGCTTCATGGAGACTATGACAGAGCCAATTTGGAGTGGTTGGATGCGGCGTGTCCATGACAACTTGAAGCCTGAGGAACGGGTAAAACCAAGCGGGGTGCAAACCCTCCCGGCCTTCGTTGTACGGAACCATGTGGGAGTTGGATCCGTCGAACCAAGCCCTAGCAACGATATATATCCTTCGTGGTACCAGCAAAACAAAAAGACAAATTCAGCACCAAGGGTGATAGATAAAGTCTCTAATAAGCTTGCCACTGAATGCACGCCAGACCGTGCCAAAATGCAGACTAATGATGCAGCAGCCAACTCATTCTCAGGTGATAGGTTTGTGCCAGGCGGAAGCGCCTCTACCACAACAGACGAAAAAGATGATGTGCACAAATGTGGTGACGCCCGTCCGCAAATTAGTTTTGTCGGTGCACCTGCTAATTGTGCTGGCTCTTGTACATTTACCTTAAACGTATCACAAGGTACTCATCCACTATCCAGTGACAAGTTTAAGGGCACGGTTAACCTGGTGATCGACGGACAGGTTGTACAAACCACAAGCGTGGGCAGTCCGGGCACCGTGACACTCACTTATGCAGTTGCTACCAGCGGCAACAAACAGGTCAGAGCCGAGATTATTGATAGTGTGCTATATGACGGCAGCGACACAGTATCAGTCGATTTTGCAGGGGGAGGTAGTGGCAACCCTTTAGTAATAACGTCCCCCGCCAGCGGACAAGGCGTCGGTCCTTCGTCCCCATTCAACGTTAGCTGGGCGGGTGGAACTTCTCCTTATACTCTGACAGTGAACGGTCCTGGCGGCACATGTTTCAACAGCTCAGTTGGTGGAACGTCGCAAACTGTCCCTGGTTGTATCGGAAATGGTAATTATACTGCAACCGTTATTGCTTCTGGCGGACCAAGCGCAAGCGTCATGTTTAAGCGGCCTTAGAAGAAGCGGCAACCCTTCTTTTTGATGTAGTCGGTGAGTTGCCGTGCGTGCCAAAAATCATCTTGCCGGCATCAGTTTGGTGTACGCGCGTTATCGTTACTATAATCTTTTCGCCAATTTTATTGGCAGCGTTATCTACCACTACCATAGTGCCGTCTTCAAGATAGCCAACACCTTGACCTTTGGCGCTACCTTTTTGAATAATTTTTATCTGCCTGGTCTCGCCCGGTAAGGCAACCACCCTCAACGCCCCCGCCAGTTCATGCACATTCAAGACCTTGACGCCAGAAATCTTGGCCACTTTATTAAGATTATAATCGGTGGTATAGAGTAAAGCCTGTTCTTTCATTGCAAGTTTGACCAGTTTGGCGTCCGTCTCTGACGCCTCAGATATCGTATCATGATGCAGCACTACCCTGACACCTAATTGATTCTGTTGCAAATTATGCGCTACATCCAACCCAAATCTTGCTCTTGCCCGCTTTTGTGAATCCTGACCATCTGCAAGAAACTGTAGCTCGTCAATAACAAATTGTGGAATTATGAGTGGACAATCAATAAATCCAGTCTGGACCAGATCCTCGATACGTCCATCAATTAAGGCACAGGTATCAAGTACGATCGCTCGCTCACCTTTTGTCTTGGTGTTACGCTGACGTAATCGATTTGGTCCCATTAGCAATAGTAGTACGATAAAAAGAAGTACGATTTGTAAAAGTTGTAAAGTAATCATTGTCATTCTTTCTCCAAAAATTGATTAAGTGCATCCCGCAGTGCTCTCCCCCCAAATAAACCCGAGATTTTTTTTGTATTTTTTCCACCCAGAGGTCCGAGCGCACCGTCAAAGCCCAACTTGCGAGCTTCTCCGACTCGTTTCTCCGCAAAAGGTACATGTCGCAGCTCGCCCGATAATCCAACTTCACCAAACACACAGACATTCTGTTTTAGTTGCATGCCCTTAGACGCTGATGCGATTGCCATACAAATAGCTAGGTCAGCCGCCGGTTCTTGCACTCTTATCCCGCCTACCACATTCACATAGATATCCTGATCAGTTAAATTTAACTTAGTGCGACGCTCTAAAACCGCAATTAATAGATTAACCCGATTAATGTCCACCCCGCTGGCCGTCCTTTTTGGATACCCATAATTGGTCCTGTTTACAAGAGCCTGTACCTCTACGAGTAGTGGACGCGTCCCCTCCATGGTAGCAAGTACTACTGACCCATCTGTTATTTGACGTTCGGAGAGGAGCACTGCCGATGGGTTGTTGACCGGTTGCATGCCCGTGTCGGTCATTTCAAATATGCCAATTTCGTTTGTAGACCCGTAACGGTTCTTAACACCCCGTAGCAGCTTGAAGCCGCCGTAGCGGTCACCCTCCAACTGCAACACCACATCCACGACATGTTCGAGCACTTTGGGGCCGGCGATTGAACCCTCTTTTGTTACATGACCAACCACCACCACCGCAGTAGCCGTTTGTTTTGCCGCTGCCTGTAGGAGCTGGGTACTATTTGTAATCTGGCTCACCGTGCCTGCCGCAGAACCGACTTGATCAACTGTCATAGTCTGGATTGAATCGACCATGACCAGCTTATATTTTCCATTTAATATCGTCTGAGCAATATCGTCGGCACTACTGGAATTGGCTATTTGAAGCTTGCTGCTGGTTGCCTTTAAACGTCTTGCTCGAAGGTTGATCTGGTCAGCTGATTCCTCACCGCTAACATATAATACCGGCTCGTTTTTAGCTACAAAATCAGCCACTTGGAGCAATATGGTACTCTTGCCGATACCTGGCTGGCCGGCTACTAAAGTCAAGCTGCCAGGCACTAATCCACCACCAAGCACCACGTCCGCTTCTTGGATGCCCGTTTTCAGACGTCCTGTTCCTTTGCTGGTGTTTTTCCCAATCGAATGCGCAGTAAGGCTATGGCCAGTGGCCCCTGATGATGTCGTTTGTTGTACTTGTTGAACAATAGTATTCCACTCGCCACACACATGACATCTGCCCGACCAACTGCCGTGCTGTGCCCCACAATTTTGACACACGAATGTCACGCTTGCTTTCTTTCCCATGAGCAATAGTGTAACAAATTAAATTTCATCTGGGCTGGTAAGACGGCTGTCCAGAGACTTAATCAGCTCCTGCTCTTCAAGTGCAATGTCGTTGCGTTCTTTCACCAGCGCATTATATTCATTGATCAAAGTTCGCGTCTGGCTCACCTTTGCATTTAGTGATCGTACCTTTTCATTAAAACCGTTCACACCTGCGTTATACGCTTCAATCTGATTACTTTTAAGTAACGCATCCAGACTTTGTCGCTCTCCTTTTAAGGCATCCGATTCAGAATTAATATTAGTTTGCGCCTCATCAATTTCTGCTTTGAGAGCAGCTAAGCGCTGATCATAGGCTGTAATCTTATCCTTTCTTTGCGACAAGACCGCTTCATATTTTTCAGAATATTCCACGACAGTTTTACGATTAGCAAAATAACGACTGTAGTATTGTTCTAAATCTGAAGGCAAGCTCACTACTTCTGTACCAAGTATGGAATGCAATTCGTTTGTGGTATCTGCTCCCATCGTCTTATACTGACCGATAACTTTTTTAATCCGCTCATCATTCACTTGGGCATATGCAGATTGAATTAACGTATTTATATGTTGTTTTTCATCGGCCGGTAGACGGTTGTATGCTGCGTGCAACATCTCGTGAGCCGCCGTTACCTCTTCAACACCTGCCAGACGTTGATCAGTTACATCAAACAAATAAATGCCCTGGTTGGCGACGTAACAACCAAGCACAATGGTTTGTTCATTGTCTCTGCAGTGCTCATTAAAGTTCGTTTTGTCGGCAAGTACCGGATGATGGACATAAAAAAGGCGGGTGGCAGAAGGCGTCATAGTAGTATGTTCTGTCAGCTGGGCGATATCTGCTGCTGGTTGGTATTGCCTCAAGCGCAGCCAATCATAAATAGCTTGTTTGTAGTTTAGTCCCCCAATAAGAAGGAAGGCTGACACAATCAATATACTCAGAGAAATGAAGAAACGAGTGGTGCGATTTCGTTGCATATGGTAAATGAAACCTGCTACACGTTGCCGCTACGACTATTCATTGGCAGCAGTAAAGGCAAGTTGCTTATCTTTTATACCCACTTGGATAATATCACCTTTCATATACTGACTGTCGAGTAAATGGTGGGCAATATGGTCTTCAATGGTGTCCTGAAGCAAACGGCGCAACGGCCTTACGCCATTTTTGGCATCGTAGCCTTCTTCGAGTAGGTGTCGTTTTGCACTGGATGATAATTCAAGCCCCATACCTTGCCTAAGCAAGCGCTGACGCAGCTCATCGATTTGCAAGTCAAGTATCTTTAAGGCATTTCTCTTAGTGAGCGCACGGAAGACAATAATTTTGTCGATACGGTTAATCAATTCTGGCCTCATGAGCTTTTTTAGCTCCTCGTGTACCTTATCTTTGTTACGGACATGCAACTCATCCAGATCCTTCATATCCGATACGCTGGTAGCATGAAAACCAAGTGACGCTTCCTTTTGCAGCTTCTCTGCACCAAGGTTACTCGTCATGATGATAATGGCGTTAGTAAAGTCCACCTGTCTGCCTTTTGCGTCAGTCAACACGCCATCTTCCAGAATTTGCAGCAACATATTAAACACTTCGGGGTGGGCTTTCTCAATCTCATCAAACAAAATGAGACTGTATGGCTGGCGGCGAACACGATCGGTCAATTGGCCCCCTTCTTCATAACCAATATAACCAGCCGGCGCACCAACCAGTCTGGATACTGTGTGGCGCTCACCAAATTCACTCATATCAATCTTAATAAGTGCGTCTTTGCTGCCAAAGAATTCCCGTGCTAATACACGTGCCAATTCGGTCTTTCCCACTCCGGTAGGTCCTAAAAATACGAACGAGCCAATCGGCCTGTTCTCGCTAGATACTCCTGAGCGGTTACGACGCACCGCTTTGGCGACAGCGGCAACGGCCTCGTCTTGCCCGATTACATATTTGCCAAGAGTCTTTTCAAGATGCAGCAAGTGTTTAGCTTCAGCTCTCATGACACGCTTTACAGGGATGCCGGTTATCCGGGCAACTACCTCTGATACGTCATCACTAGTAACCACCAATTTCTGACGACCCTTACCGCTGGACTGCAATTTCTTCAATTCGTCACTAATCTGACTGGCTCGGGTTTTGTACTGGGCAGCTTTTTCATAATCTTGGTTGTCCACTGAATCTTCTAAACGAACATTCAATAACTTCAATTCTTTCTGTAGTGTTCGAACTTCTGGTGGTGTCTTCCCTTTATCAACACGTAGATAGGCAGCCGTTTCATCTAGCAAATCAATTGCCTTGTCTGGCAGGAACCGATCGTTCACATAACGATTGGAAAGAGTAACAGTATCTTCCAGCACACTATCACTGATTTTTACATTATGGTAAGTCTCGTAATGTTTACGGAGTCCTTTTAATATCTGCAACGCCTCACTTGTAGTTGCAGCTGGAACCTGAATTGGCTGGAAACGCCTTTCTAGGGCAGCATCTTTTTCAATATGCTTGGTGTATTCCGCAGTAGTAGTTGCACCGATAACTCGGATTTTACCTCGCGCAAGCTGTGGTTTCAAAATACTACCAGCATCCATTGCGCCTTCGGCTGCTCCCGCTCCCACAATCAAATGCAATTCATCAATAAACAAGATCGTATGTGGATCATTCTCCAGTTCCGATAAAACTTTTTTCAGCCGTTCTTCAAATTCACCGCGATATTTCGTACCGGCGATCATCCCGGCCAAATCAAGCATAATAATACGCTTACCGAGCAGACTATCCGGCAGATCTTCTGATACAATCCGCTGCGCTAAACCTTCGACAATGGCTGTCTTGCCTACGCCTGGCTCGCCAATCAGAACCGGATTGTTCTTCGTGCGCCGATTTAATATGGTGACAAGCCGACGAATCTGTGACTCACGGCCCACTACCGGGTCAAGCTTGCCCTCACGTGCCTGGGCAGTCAGATCGGTACCAAAAAAATCCAGTGCAGTTTTACGTGCTTTTTTACCACGTCGGTGAGTATCGGATGAAGCTGTGCCACCAAAACCCTGTAGGTTCAGGTACTGTTCGAGCTCGTTTTGCAACTGCATCACATCAATATTCATATCTCGCAAGAGGATAGTAGCCCGTGCATTCTTTTGCCGTAAAATACTGCTCAGAATATGCTCAGTTCCGCAGTGCTCCTGGTTGAGATCCTGAGCAATGTCATAGGCCATGCGTAAGGTAAGTTTTGCAGTCTCACTCAAACCTTTTGCACCCATGTTAACTACCAGTGTTTTTGGTGTCAGGTTCAGAGCCAGACGGGCTCTATCCAGCGTCACCCCGGCACCTTCCAGTAATTTTGCACCGACGGATGACTCTTGAGCTAACACGCCCAGTAACAAATGTTCAGTACCAACATAAGCGCTACCAAAACTACGGGCAATTGCATCTGCATGCTTTAGGCTGTGCAGCGCATTGTCCGTCAGATGGTTCATGAATTCTTGAAAATCTGGTGAATTTGGTAACATTGCTTCATTACTTCCTAACGGGCATTTAAAACCGCCATAACTATCATACCAACTGGCACTCACGAGTCAAGAGTGCTAAATTACAGCCTAGTGCAAGGTTATGGAGACATTTTCCTGGATATCTGACATGTTTTGCAGATGAGTAATAGGCTTATTCCATACTGGATCATAAGTAATGTAGGCGTCCCCCGGCTCTAAGCTATCAATATACACAAACGGCTCACGGGGCGATTCTTGGACTAATAGATTGCTCTGTTCGAAACAATTCAACGTAATATGAGTACCGGGCGAACGTTCGCTTAAGGAATGGTCACCACCAGCATGCAAAACCCGAACTGACAATAAATCCGTCTTATGACCGTCTTCCGCCACTTGTTCATGGAACGCAAAAAGATCCTGAAGATCTTCTTGTTCTATCTTAAAATAACCAGCGGCTGCTTCGGCAGCAATGCGACCCAGATGTACCGCCATAATCGGGTTTTCAACAGAGTGCAGTTTGTGGTCAATGCTCTCTTCTGTGAGCATGTGCAGCAAGATTGCCTGTTGACCAATTTTCTCGGCCTGCTCACCGCCAACGTACCCTTTTAATAGTTCCAGTCTTTGTAGTTGAGGTATTTGCTTCTGTGCAAGCATGGCTGAACCGCCAAAATTTTGTGTTTAATTTAAAACTACTTCTCTATTATACACCCCATTACAAGTGTGAAGTTGCACCCCCAAATGCAGGAGACGCGAATTTATTCGCCGTGTTCTTCGATTGCTTCGAGCAGACTGCTTTCTAGTTGTTCTTTCTTTTTCAGTTTGCCGGCTGGCTTTGTCTTGGTGGTACTTGGCTTCTCTTCCTTTTTCCGGCGAGCAGCCTCGTTCTCGGCTTCTATATCTATCTCATAACCCGTCAGCTTGCTTGCCAGGCGAACGTTTTGACCGCTCTTTCCAATCGCAATACTAAGCTGATCGTCTGGCACGGTAACGATTGCTTTCTGGTTACTCTCGTCCAAACTTACGTTAATGACTTTGGTGGGGCTCAACGCATTTGTAATGTAGGTAACAGGATTATCATCCCAGATGACAATATCTATTTTTTCCTGTTCGCCGATTTCGCTTACTACTGCATTAACTCGTGTCCCGTGACCACCGACAAAGGTGCCCACTGGATCAACACCGGGCACCGTACTATGCACCGCTATTTTTGTCCTTACTCCCGCCTCGCGAGAGATCTCCTTTATTTCCACCGCCCCATTTTCCATTTCTGGTACTTCGGCCCTGAAAAGCCATTCAATAAACGGTGTATTACCACGGCTTACTACCAGTTGCGGACCCCGAAATCCTCGTTCAATGTCCTTAAGATACACTTTGAGGCGTTGTCCTGGATAGTATCGCTCACCTTGTATTTGATCATTTTTCGGCATAATACCTTGTGCTTTACCGAGATCGATGCGGACAATATTCCCTTCAACTCTAGAAACAATGCCGTTGACGACCATACCAATTTTATCTGCAAATTCGGCCACCACAATTTCGCGTTCAGCTTCACGTAATCGTTGCAGGATCACCTGTTTAGCTGTCTGAGCTGCAACGCGGCCAAATTCTTCAACTTTTTCGTGAATTTCGAGGGTCTCACCAACTTTGGCATTTTTCTTGATAGTCTGAGCTTGGGCCACACTAATCTCTGAATGGGGGTCTTGCACAGTAGCAACTATCTCCTTTTCTACGTAAGCGTCAACGTCGCCAGTATTCAGGTTCATAGTCACTCGCACCTCTTGTTCTCTCTCACCGTAATCACGACGATAAGCAGCTGCCAAGGCTTGCTCTACAATCTCCTGTACCGTAGACTCAGGTAAATTCTTTTCCTCGGCAATAACTTTTACGGCTGTTGCCAGTTGCTTCATATCAAATTCCATAACTTCACCTTTCTGTTTATGGATAATCATGAAAAAATCCGACCTTAGCTGGCCGGATCAAACTTCCTTATTAAAACCACAATAAGTGTAGCAAGTAACCGCTGTATTGTCAATTACGAGAGACATTTGACCATGCTAGAATTGAGTTCATGGGAAAAAAGGTAAGACGCTTACACGCACAGTTCGAACCACGCCATTATATTCTGGAATTACGAGTCAATCCTGAGTCGATGACTTTCGTGGGCACTGTGATCATAAGTGGCATTAAAAAACAACGCCCAAGTCAACGCATTACTTTTCATCAAAAGGGTTTATCCGTCACTAAGGCACACGTTATTGCTCATCTCAAATCCGGCGACCAAGAGGTAGTAATTGACCGTATTAATCAGCATCGAAGTCTGGACGAAGTTCGCCTTCACACCGCTACCCCTCTCGCTCCGGGACTCTTTACGGTAACTATGCAGTTCAAGGGAAAAATCACCCAGCAGATGAACGGTATATATCCCTGTTTCTTTACTCATCAGAATAAACAAAAAAAACTTATTGCCACACAATTTGAAAGCCACCATGCACGTGAAGTATTCCCTTGCATCGACGAGCCAGAATCCAAAGCCACATTTGATCTAAAGTTGACTCACCCAAAGGGCCTGACTGCGATTGCAAATACACCCATCCTCTCCTCTCGTCAACAAGGTAAACTGGTGCAAACTGAGTTTGCCACTACGCCACGGATGTCATCTTATTTGTTGGCATTCGTCATAGGGGAAATGAAGTACCTTGAGTCTCAAACGAAAAAGGGTGTGAAGGTGCACACTTATGCCACGCCCGGCAATGAAAAATTCACCCAATTTGCCTTAGACGTTGCCGTGCAATGCCTAGATTTTTTTGATAGCTATTTTGCAATCGATTACCCTTTGCCAAAATGTGACCTTGTCGCACTGCCCGATTTTGCTTCTGGAGCTATGGAAAATTGGGGATGCATCACTTTCCGTGAACAAACGATGCTGGTTGATCCACAAAACACCACTCTGGCAACAAAACAGTACGTGGCCATGGTGGTTGCACACGAGTTAGCCCACCAGTGGTTTGGCAATCTTGTCACTATGCAGTGGTGGACTGACCTATGGCTCAACGAAGGCTTTGCTAGTTGGATAGAGTATTTGGCAGTAGATAAATTATTCCCTGACTGGCAAATGTGGACACAGTTTATTGTCGATGAGCAACAACAGGGTCTAAAGCTAGACGCGCTAGAACATACCCATCCGGTTGAAGTACAAGTTAGTCACCCTGATGAGATACGGACTATTTTCGATACTATCAGTTATAGCAAAGGCGCCAGCGTTATACATATGCTATACCACTATTTAGGGCCGCACGACTTTCGTGAAGGATTGCGGTACTACCTAAAAAAACATGCGTATGGTAGTGCACGCACTGAGGATCTCTGGCAAGCATTAGAAGCAATTTCGTTAAAGCCCGTGGTTAATATCATGCATGCCTGGACCAGCCAGCCAGGGTTTCCTCTCTTACAAGCCAAAATCGAGAACAGTCACCTCCAACTTCGCCAACAACGATTCTTCATTAATCCTGGGCACACCGATTTGCCCACCGTACATTGGCCAATACCATTACTAACAGATATCTCTGCAATACCAAACATTTTCAACCAAGCTGAGAAAGACTTTGTCGCTCACACTGCACAACCGTTGAAACTCAATAAAGATCAGAGCGGTTTTTACAGGGTAGCCTATAATGCGACGCAACTCGAACACTTCGGTAAGCAAATACAACGAGGTCACTTTTCACCGCTCGACCGACTGGGGATATTAAGTGACGCTTTTGAAACAGCAAAGGCAGGCTTTACCGACACCGCAGAAGCACTACACTTACTGAAATATTTTCACAGTGAAGCAAATTATACCGTCTGGGACGTCATTTCCGGTGCAATAGCTTCAATTAGAGTAGCCATGGGGGACTACCAAAATATCAGAGAGTTAATGAAGCCATTCACGCTTCAGCTTATACATTCGCAACTACAACGTTTGGGCTGGAACCAAAAGACGCACGAATCACACTTTGACCGCCTTCTGCGGCCAACCATCTTAAGCTTGGCAGCAGGAGCGGACGACCCAGCCATCATCCAGTATGCTAGCGCTCTGTTTGCACAAGCAGTAAGTGCCGCCAATGCTTCTAAACAGATAGCTATTGACCCCGACTTACGAGGTATTGTTTTTTGCAGTGTTGCCAGGCATGGCAATGAGGCTACCTTCCAGCAGTTGCGAAAGCTATACGATCATGCGACCCTCAGCGAAGAACGCACTACTCTAGCCGCCGCCCTGACAAGTTTCCGACAACCGGCTCTGATTCAACAGGCCCTTGAGCTTATAGATTCTCCTCACGTTCGCTTGCAAGACGTTGCATACTGGATTGCCTACAGTTTTATGAACCGTCACGCTCGCTTGCAGACATGGGAATGGCTGACTACACATTGGCATTGGCTTGAGACAAACCTAGGAAATGATTTAAGCTTTTACCGAATGCCCCTATACGCCGCCCGAGTATTTTCAACCAGTCATTTTATTAGTCTTTACAAAGATTTTTTTGCAAATCGCTTAAATCCGGCGCTGGAGCGTCCTTATAAACAAGGACTCGAAATACTCCAATGGCAAGTCGCCTGGCGAAACCGCGACCAAAAAGAGGTCAAAAAGTTTTTCGAACTTACGTCACTGAATCAATGAACGTTACGTGAAGATCCGGACCTGACACCTCTGCAGCAGCCAAGCTCCAGTTATCTTGCCAATCGTGCTGGGCTATCCACATTTCACCAGCAAAACGCATACGTTGTAGTTTGCGTGGGGTTATATAGTCAAAACCCGTGCCCTGTGTAGGTGTTTTGCGATACTTCACCTCTACAAAATATATTGTTTTTTTCTTTCTAACGACAAGATCAATCTCACACACAGATGTCCGCCAGTTGTGTGCCAAGATATAGAAGTGCTGTTTCCGTAAAAACTCTGCTACCGCTTTTTCTGCCGCTTGTCCGGTTGAATAAGTAGTCATGTCAAATTAGAAGTTATCTGAATTATAGGCTTAAAGGAACGCCGGTGATACGGGGTAGGTCCATGGACCTCAAGCATCTGCCGGTGCAAGGAAGTGCCATATCCCACATGTTTTTCAAAACCATACGCCGGAAAGCGGGTTGCTAAACGTCGCATATAAGTATCGCGGTTCACTTTCGCCATTATTCCTGCAGCGCTAACGCAAGGCACCAAACTGTCCGCCCGGATAATAGCCGACGTACGGGGTAGTTCAGATAGAAAATTAAATGGTCCATCAACTATAATTTGTTGATAACCGTTTACTTCTTTCAACAAGCCGTTCACCGCGCGACGCATTGCTAAACGCACTGCTTTGGTCATACCAAGTCGATCGATTTCTGATGCACTTACCCATCCTAATGCCCCCATGCCATTCTCACTAATCTGCTCAGCGCAGGCAAGACGTCTTGCCTCAGATAAGGCCTTAGAATCTTCTAGGCCTTTTATAGGCTCATGTAACATGACAGCTGCGGCCACCAGTGGCCCCGCCCAGCACCCTCTACCAGCCTCGTCCACACCGATTACCATAGCATTAGTAAACCATCAAAAGCCTTCGTGGTAAAATACAGGCTAGGAGGTGTCAGATGGAATTATCTCATGAAAATGAGCCGAGCATATTGCCGGCACAAGTCCCAAATGAATATTTCGAAAACTCATTAAGTGCTCAGATTTGCTACCGTTACTGGCAAGATGAAACGCTGATTTACTTAAGGGACGCTGTCATGCCAACACTCTTGGAACAATCATTTGATGAGGATGACGCCTCTCACTTAGAGTACGCAATCTATGAGCAGACCCGGGTCGATCTTTGGCAGGGTGCAAAAGAGTGGCAAGACGAAGCTTTCGCGGACGACCTGATTGTGAACCATTTACAGGACGAAGCCTTTCGGCGCATCAAAACTAAGAACCAACAAAATACATAAAATAAAATATATATAACCAGACTAACCGGCTACGAGGTATGCGCCGGGTTGATCGGATTTATTTTTTAGCGTCTTTTTCTTGTATCTTTTCGGATGTTTGATCTTGATCTGATTTCTTATTTTCATCGGTTTTTGCAGGTTCTGTATTGTCTATGTCCTTGCTTTCGGTTTTTTCGTCTTTCGGCGATTTACTCTCTGCTTCTACATTTGTCGCATTAACCGTATCCCGATCAAAAGCCACTGACGAAAGCCGAGCTGCTTTGCCGGTTCGGCTTCGCATATAGCTTAAGTAGTTACGACGAACCTTACTTCGTTTTGTCACCTCTACTTTTAATACTAGAGGTGAATGCAAAAGGTATGATTTTTCAACACCGATCCCACTGGCAACTCTCCTGACCGTAATGCGCGCAGTTTGGCTGTTCATGTTGGCAGTCCGTATCACTAAACCTTCAAAAACCTGTGTGCGTTCCTTATTACCTTCTTTGATTTTCTGGTGCACACGCACAGTGTCACCGGAACGAACAGCAGTAATAACGGGCTTCTTATAATTATTGCCAATTTTCCCAAGAACAGATTGCATAACGAGTAAACTTTACATGAATTAACGATATTTAGCAACCCGGGCACAGCTGTTGTAAAGCAATTTCGCACTAAAAGCAGTACTATAGAGCAATGAACTATGCAAAATTGGCCCTCGAGAGACACAAAAAGTTAGCTGGTAAAATTTCTCTGAACCTAAAAGATACGCTCGATTCACAGGAAAAACTAAGCACTTATTATACGCCCGGTGTAGCCGCAGTCTCCCATCGACTGGCTAGTCATCCCGAAGAAACCCGAAGCTATACATGGACGGGCAATTGTGTAGCAATTGTGAGTGATGGTTCGGCGGTGTTGGGGTTAGGCAATATTGGCCCGCAAGCAGCCTTACCTGTCATGGAAGGCAAAGCGATGCTCTTCAAACACTTTGCTGGCATTGATGCAGTACCCATTGTGTTAGACGTACATACACCGGATGATATTGTGGCAGCCGTCGAAGCAATCGCCCCCAGTTTCGGCGGTATTAACCTTGAAGATATTGCGGCTCCCACGTGTTTCGAAGTAGAGGCACGTTTAAAGAAAAAATTATCTATTCCCGTTATGCACGACGACCAACATGGTACGGCAGTAGTGGTACTGGCTGGGTTGATCAACGCCATGAAAGTTACCCATCGCAACATTTCGGATGCAAAAATCGTAGTAGCCGGCGCCGGAGCTGCCGGCGCAGCTATTATCAAGCTACTTCACCTTTATGCCAAGCCCAGAATATTTGCCGTCGATAGTAAGGGAATAATCAGTGCTAATCGAAAAGATTTGAATGCCGAGAAGAAAAAGTTGCTGAAATTTACCAATTTGTCCAACATTGACGGCAAGCTCGAAGATATCATAAAAGGTGCCGATACGTTTATCGGTGTGTCCAAAGCCGGCTTGCTGTCTGCAAAAATGGTCAGAACTATGGATAAAAACCCGATAATTTTTGCCATGGCCAATCCCGAACCGGAAATTATGCCCCAGGTCGCTAAGGCAGCTGGGGCAGCCGTTGTTGCTACCGGCCGCAGCGACTTTGATAATCAGGTGAATAATGCATTGGCATTTCCTGGTATATTTCGTGGCGCGCTCGACAACAAAGTAAGCTCCATAACCGATCAACATAAAATTAAGGCAGCCAAAGCCATTGCTAACTTGGTGCCATTACCAACTGCAACACACATTGTCCCTAGTGTCCTGGACGACCGTTTAGTGCCTGCTATCGCTCGGGTTATAACCTGAATAGTAAGCCTGAGGGTCTCAGCCAAGTACTCGATAAACTTCTTCCAGTGTCGTTTGACCAGCCACCACCTTTAAGATACCGTCTTGCAGCATAGTGGTCATGCCGCCCTGGACAGCTGCATTCTCAATATCGGCAGTAGATAGTCTCTGTCCACCTTTTTGTAGCAGCTCAACCATATCCCGCCCCATTAAAAATTGCTCGCGTAGCGCTAATTGCCCCATGTAGCCATAGGGGTTATCCGGTGAACTACCTGGTTTATACAGCTTCAAGCCAGTGAGCGATGGTTTTGGGAGTCCAGGCGGCAGGCTGGCAACAACCCTTTGGATATTCTCCAGTACGGCCATTGATGGTTCATATGGTTGCTTGGTTGTGTCATCCAATTTCCTCACTAGCCGTTGTGCCATAACTAATCGTATCGCCGACAAAAATAAAGGATTTTCGCCAATTATGTCCAGAAGCCGCGTTAAGGCTGCGGACGCAGAAGCAGCGTGGAAAGTTGACAGCACCAGGTGACCGGTCAGCGAAGCCTGCAGGGCAGTCTTGGCAGTGTCAGGGTCGCGAATCTCACCTACCATAACAATATCAGGGTCAAGGCGAAGCACCGCCCGAAGCTTGTCGGCGAAATGGCTCTCCTCCCCAGTTTTAGTAGTAACTGATATCTGGGTTATGCCATTAAACTGAAACTCAACTGGATCTTCGATGGTGATGATCTTTCTCTCCTCGTTGTTCAATGTATTGAGGATGGAATATAAAGTAGTAGTTTTTCCTGAACCTGTTGGGCCAACTGCCAAGACCAGACCGCTTGGTTTTTTGATTATTCCATCGACAACGGCGCGTTCTTTGGGAGACAATCCGAGCTTATCTAGCGTGTACATCTCGGGCTCTAAGTTAAAAAGCCGCATCACTACGTCCATACCCCCTATAGCAGGCACGGTTTCCACGCGCAAGTTAATATCCACCTCGGTGCCATCTGCCATTTTCACGTGTTCCCGAATATGCCCTTGTTGTGGATCACTGGCATTCGTTGAAACATTTGCAGCGCTTGCTACCGCCGAGATCAGGATATGGTATTTCTCATAAGTTAAATGGGCGACCGGATGAAGTACACCGTCTATCCGGAAACGTATACGGACATGATCGGTCTGATTTTCCAAATGGATATCTGATGCGGAGAGCTTATGTGCTTGCTGCACCAAGTAACCAAGCATATCATCAGCCCGGACTTGACGTAATGTGGTGGAAACTTGTTCTATAAGCTCTTTAGTGCCAGCCGTCGTCAGTTCAATATCTTGATAAACTATTTGCTTGGGTGGGTCGTACAGGTGCATATATTCTCTATAACCCACATCTGAAATCAACGCGAAACTCACCCGTTGGTCCAAAAAGCGTTGTCCGACGTCCTTCATAGTTTGTTGTGACGTGGTATTCGTCACGCCAAAGGTAATTGCGTGCTCACTGGCTTGTAGAGGAACTACCTTAAACTGATAAAGATCAGTTACTGATATAAGGTTTTTATAGATTATTTTGTTCGTAATTTTTGATGTATCAATATAATTTAGCTGCAAGAGCCGGGCACGCCGCTCAGTGGCCCGTTCTTCATCTAGCCGAGCATCTTGACTCATAACCCCAGTATAAACCATAAGCAGTGTGATACCATCGGTTTTCTGATGTTCTTTACATGCTATATTTAGTGACAACAATGAGACAAATTATTGCTATTGCATATAATTGGCGAAGCTGTCATAACGTTGGTTCTTTACTCAGAACAGCAGAAGGACTTTCTGCAGAAGTCATGCTTTGTGGTTACACCCCTTGCCCAAGGCTTGCTAATGACACTCGACTTCCCCATGAAATCCGAAAAATTGAACACCAAATCGAGAAAACTGCACTTGGCGCACAACGAAGTATAAAGTGGCACTATCAACCAACCTGGCGTGCTGCCTTAGCCTGGCTTCACCGAGAAGAGTATACAGTTTTCGCTGTTGAGCAATCCGCCAAAGCACTGCCGCTACAGTTGTTCCATCCACCCCCTAAAGCTGCATTGTTGTACGGCAACGAAGCCACCGGTTTACCTCTGGATGTACTTAACAGTTGTCAGACAGCACTCGAAATACCGATGTTCGGGAAAAAAGAGTCATACAATGTGGTACAAACCGTGGCAATGAGCTTATATCATTGCCGTTTTTATGACGAATTTAACTAGTCTTAGCCAGTCACTACTGGTACAAGTAACCCAAATCGGTTATAGTTTCTACTGACATGGCTATGGCCACACGATACCGACCAGGCGCTCATCAACCAAAAAGACACGGCAAACACCAAAAACGGACCAAACGATTTTTGCATGTGTATCATCCTTATTTACCTCTTGTTTTGGCAAGTTTAGTATTTTTGATTCTACAGACCTACTGGCAGCCTCGACACTATTCAAACGACCAAGGAGTCCTGGCATACGCGACAAGTGTCAGTCAAAGCGGTTTGTTGCAAGCCACTAACCAGCAACGCCAAAACAATGGCCGCGGTTTACTGACCCTGAATAGTCAACTATCGCAAGCTGCTCAAGCGAAAGCAAATGATATGGCCACCAGAAACTACTGGTCTCACAATACACCCGAAGGTAATGCACCTTGGGTATTTATTGCTCAGACAGGTTATAGCTACACCCAAGCTGGCGAAAACCTTGCTTATGGGTTTCTCACCAGCGACGACACGGTGACAGGCTGGATGAATAGTCCCAGCCACCGGGATAACTTACTCAACACGGCATATCTGGATGTCGGATTCGGTTTCGCCAATAACCCGGATTATCAAAGTAGTGGCCCGGAAACAATTGTTGTGGCAATGTATGGCACACCGCAGGTAAAGAGCGCGACTGCACCGGCTGCGCCCACCAAACCACCTGCTTCGACCACTCCGGCACCAACCATAACTCAATCTCAGAAATCTACCGCACCGGCCTCTTCAAGCCCCGCACCAACCACTCCCCAAAGCCCATCGGCATCAGACAATAAGCCAACAACTGAAAAAATAGCCACCACCTCTCAGCCGAAACTGGCTGCAGTCTCCGCCAAAAAGATCTCGCGGCTCGAAGTTCTGACTCGTGGTGCAACTCCCTGGGCAAGTACCTTCCTCCTTCTTATTGCTATCACCACTTTGACCTATTTATCTGTCAGTCATGCCGTTGGGTTACATCGGTTTTTCATCCGCAGCGAAAAATACTTAGCACATCATATTGCGTTTGACCTGGCACTTGTAGTTGTCCTGGCAATCTGTCATCAACTTAGCAGAACTGCTGGGTTTATACGTTAGTCTTTATTGAACTTTCACGTTCTGTTCACCTACAACCGCCTGAAGTGCCAATAGCACATCTTCATGCTCGTGCATACCACCCGGTAGCTTAATGATCTGACGGTTCGGATCCTGGCCAACCACCAGTACAACTTCCGTGCCACCCTGGTGCATATCAAGTAGTTTCTTTAAGGTCACAAGCATTTCATGGTCGTCACTTTGCATGATACGGATATATACTCTGCGCGGCAGAGGATTAATAAGACTGGGCATTGCCCCGGTTGCAACATCCAACTGACGAGTCTTTTTAGCAGCAGTAGGACTCTGAAGATCCTCATCAGTCACACATCGCATTTCATGTAATAGTAATTTAGGTTCTCCGCCAAGAGAACCCTTATTATCTTTCGTACTGATCCGGCCTTTTGCAATAACAACCATATCTTTTTGGCAGAATTCAGCCACTGCTTCATAGACCGATGGGAAAACCACTGCTTCGATTTCACTACTAAGATCAGCGATTTTTACAAAAGCCATCCGTTGGCCCTTTTTTGTGGTAATCTCTCTTTTGTCGGTCACGACTCCACCGATCGTCAATAGCTTGTCGTCAGCCATTTGCTGAGCAGTTTTAATCGGTTCGGCATGGGCGGAAAGCCAATTTTCATAATTATCCAGGGGATGACGTGACAAATAAAGTCCCAACAGCTCCCTTTCCCATTGCAATGTTTCTTGAGGGCTATGAGTAATGGTAGCTGGCTGCAGGGTCAACTTTGCTTTAGCCTGCGGTGTGCTTTCAGATCCCCCGAACAGATCGGTTTGTCCGCTAAGTCGTTCTTTCTGCTGCCGCGAAGCATATGCAAGCAACACGTCAAGGTTGTGCAATAATTCGCTTCGGCTTGCAAAACGATCAAATGCTCCTGCGCGAATCAATGACTCCAAAGTTTTGCGGTTAACTATCCGCACACTGACTCTCGTCAGGAAGTCTTCTAAACTGTCAAATGGCTGCTTTTCACGGGCTCTTAATATTTCTTCAACCGCCCCGGTGCCAACATTTTTAATAGCATTCATACCAAAACGAATTTGGTTGGTGAGCGGTACTACTGCAAACTCGATAAACGACTCGTTGACGTCTGGCTGCAATACTTCAATACCCATATCTTTACATTCTTTAATCTCGATAGCGAGACGGTCAGTTGCATCAAAATCACTTGTCATAAGAGCTGCCATAAATGCAGCCGGGTAGTGCGCCTTAAGATAGGCGGTCTGAAAAGCAATAAATGCGTAACAGGCAGCATGGGACTTATTAAAGGCATAATCGGCAAACCCCTCAAGATCTGACCAAAATTTTTCTGCAATGCGCTTCTCAACATCATTGGCAAGCGCACCTTTAATGATTTTGTCCTTCATCTTCTTCATCATTTCACGGTTTTTCTTGCCAACAGCTTTTCTAAGTGTGTCAGCTTCACCACCACTGAAACCACACATATCTTTTGCTATTTGCATGACCTGTTCCTGGTAAACAAGTACTCCGTAGGTAGTCTGCAGTGAATTTTCCATTAGCTGGTGGTCATACTTCACTTTTTCAGCACCATTTTTTCTGGCAATAAATCTGTCCGTCAAACCTGCTGTAAGCGGTCCGGGTCGGTAAAGAGACACCATCGCGACGATGTCTTCAAACTCTACGGGTTTAAGTTGCCGTAGATATCGTTTCATGCCAGCTGACTCAAGCTGAAAAACTCCCGTCGTATCACCACGCTGCAACAGTTCATACGTCTTACCATCGCTTAAATCAAGACGGTTAACGTCAATCGTTTTGCTGTACACCTTCTTAATAATACGTAAAGAATTCTTAATAATGGTGAGGTTTGACAGGCCTAAGAAGTCCATCTTGAGCAGCCCTAAATCATCCACGATAGGATACATGGAATACTGTGTCGCGATCACTCCTTTTTGGGCCTTTTCAAGTGGGGTGTACTTGACAATGTCATCCGGAGCAATAACAACTCCAGCAGCATGCACTCCGTGACTGCGTACCGTACCCTCAAGTTGCACTGCGAGATCAAATACTCGCTGGGCAGTCGGATTTTCCTTGTATTCGTGTTTTAGGGCTTCATCCGTCTCGAGCGACTTGGCCAATGGAATGTGCCTACCCTGCACTGGAGGAGGTATCATTTTCGCCAGTCGGTCTGAATCCGCGTAAGGCACCTGCAGTACCCGGGCAACGTCACGCACAGCGTTTCGTGCTGCCATGGTACCAAAGGTGACAATGTTCGCTACTCGGTCTTCACCATATTTATCGATACAGTATTGTATGACCTCATCACGTCTTGAATCCTGGATATCTATGTCGATATCTGGCATGGAAATCCGATCGGGATTTAGAAACCTTTCAAAAAGCAGATCGTATTTTAGTGGATCAAGTTCTGTGATTTGCAGACCATAGGCAATTATTGATCCGGCCGCACTGCCGCGACCTGGCCCAAACACGATACCCTGAGCTTTGCCCCAGCGAATAAAATCCGCGATGATGAGAAAGTAACCACAGAACCCCATTTGCTCTATCACACTCAATTCATAGCGGGCTCTGTCCTGTACGTTTTTGGGCAAATGTTTTTTAGCTTCTTCTACGCTCAATTTAGCAATTTTGCCTTTGGCAACCTCACCATAGCGCCATGCCAGCCCTTGATAAGTCAATTTCTGCAGATAAGATTTTTCAGTAACCCCTTTGGACAGAGGAAACTTCGGAATTAATATATTGCCAAGCGACAGCTCGACATTACACTGTTCTGCGATATGTGCAGTATTTGTGATCAATGTAGGATATGTATCACCCCAGCGGGCAATGACTTCTTCTGGTTCTGTAACATGTAGATCAAATTCTTTCAGGCTCATACGAGATTCGTCACTCAAATATGAGCCGGTCTGAATGCAAAGCAATACTTCATGAGCTTCTTTATCGGATGCGGCTAAATAATGTGCATCGCATGTTAGTACACATTTGACGTCAAGTTCCTCGCCAAGGCGCAATGTTTCCTTTGTGACCCTCACTTGCTCAGTCCATGCATTTGGATGATCTGGGTGGCCATGATCCTGAATCTCAAGATAATAACGGTCTCCAAAGACTGTTTTGTACCACCGGGCTATCTCCTTTGCTTGCGCATACTGCCCTTGCCGCAAGGCATCACCGATTTCACCACCTATACAACCGCTTAAAACAATTAATCCCTGCTGATACTTCTCGAGTAAGTTGTGGTCAATTCGGGGCTTATAATAAAATCCTTCCAGGTTCGCAATCGTACTTAACCGCATAAGGTTTTCATAGCCCTGATTATCCTTAGCAAGAAGAATTAAGTGGTAATTGTTTTTGTCTTTGGTAGGATCTCGATCAGTGATCTGTCTTGCTGCCACATATGTTTCCATACCAATAATGGGCTTTACATTGGTGCTGCGTGCAGTTTTGTAAAACTCTATCACTCCCGACATAGTCCCATGATCGGTAATCGCGACTGCACTCATGCCATTTTCAGCTATCTTGGCAATTAGCGGCGACACTTTGGTAAGACCATCAAGCAAGCTGTACTGAGTGTGATTATGCAGGTGAACAAAGTCACCCTTTTTCAGTTGCCTGGCCATTTTTATTTTCCTACCCTCATTACACAATATTGTAGTACACAGAGCCAGGCTCATGCCAGGATTTGTTTTTCAAATTTCTTACTGTGCCTGCTGGACGGTATGCCGTACATTGTCAAGTACCGGCCCAAGCAAAGGAACTTCCTTAAAGAAGGATAAAACCCATAACAAAAGAGCTACCACTATAGTGGCACCCAGCACCCCGCCAAATCCTCCTAAAATACCCTTTATAAAACTCATCTTGTAGGACTGAGCACGATCCATGTAACCGCTTTCATAGATATTGACGAGCATTTTCCCAAGCTCTTCATAATTCTTGGCGGGTATTTCAGACTTATTAGTTATGCGATGGTTTTTGTTCATTCTTTTGCAGATATTTCTTGAGGTGCTCTACTGCTTTGTTGACTTCTTTTACCGCTTTATCCAGTTCTTCATCATCAGCCCCGCCTTCATGTACGGCAGACAGCACATCTCTGGCTTTGTCTTTAGCCGTTTGTGCATTGGCGAGGACTTTGAGATATCGTGCTTTGGCACTCGCTTGCATATTTTTGGTACGTTGCTTGCCCTTCGCGATAAGTTGTCCCAACTCACTGTGAAGGCTTTTTAGTCGTTTTTCTGATTGGCGCCTTACTTGCAACGCTTTTTGCTGAATGTCCCGGCGCGTTTCTTTTCCACTCTTGGGCGCAGTTAGCACCCCTACTACATAACCGGCTGCTGCGGCCAAGGCAGCTCCAACTAACATACGGCCGGCAGTTTTATTTCTGTTCCCCATACGTCTCTCCTTTCGCTCGCTCCGACTTACCCTACTTTGATTTTCGATATGATTTTGCGCCATGTGCAAAAAAACGAATAAGCGCACCAACAAGGCTAGTTTTTCCTAACATACTGGTTATTGCACCGGCTTTTTCAATGACTTGCTCAGTTTTTTCTGTTAAAGCTTGTATCTTATCGATTATCTGAATTACTTTTACGAGCACAATAATGCCGAGCAATAAGAATATAGCGAGAAAGGTAGAGAGAATAATGACAAGAATCTGTTCGCTGGTATTCATATGCCACAGTATATATCATTTGTCTACCCCCTGCACCGTAAAAAATCACACACCACTAGGTTCATAAGCCAAGTTTTGACTCAATAAGTTGCCGAACAATAGCCGGGTTTGCCGTACCTAAGCTTTTTTTCATCACTTGTCCGACCAAAAAGCCTACCGCCTTCACCTCGCCATTTTTTATGTCTTCAACGGCCGTAGGGTTCTCGGCAATTACATTATCGACAATCGCTTGTAGCGCGGATGTATCCGATTCCTGTAAATACCCTTGCTCCTGCGCATATTTCTCCATATTGGCTGGACTCACACCTTTGGTGAGCAGCTCGTGTAACAGCGATTTTGCAGATGTTGCGCTTAATTTATTATCCCGAAGTAATTCATAAACAGCGTCGTACATATGACGGCGGCTTTCATTATCCCAGCTCACGTCCACTTCACCTTGCCGATATAAAGGTATTTCAACATTTACAAACCAATTGGCAAAAGTTTTTGCTCGGCTGGGATCATGCAAATGTGTCTCGATAATACGTAGATAAGTGGTGCCTTCTTGTTCAAGTTCTGCCTCAAGTAAAATATCAGTTATTTTGACATCCAGTCCCAACGACTCTAGCCGTTTTCGCCATTCGGGAGGTAATATGGGCATTGCCGCTTGCACTGTACTCAAGAACCGTTCGTCAAGCCTCACAGGCGGCAAGTCTGGTTCAGGGAAATATCGATAGTCGTGTGCTTCTTCTTTACCGCGCTGTGAAAAAGTCTTTTGCTTGGCATCATTCCAACCCCTCGTTTCCTGGACAATCTTATTGCCCTTTTGTAGCTCTCCCACCTGTCGCGAAACCTCAAATTCCACAGCTTTTTCAACGCTGCGGAAAGAATTGAGGTTTTTCGTCTCTGTTCTGGTGCCAAGTTTACGCGGATCATCACTCACTGACACATTTACATCAAACCTCATATTGCCATGGTAAAGGTCAGCGTCAGAGACACCGCTATAGCGCATCAGCAGATAAAGTTCCCGGGCATAAGCTTTTGCTTCAGCCGAACTATGCATATCTGGCTCCGAAACTATCTCCAATAACGGAGTACCGGCCCGATTTAAGTCGACTAAACTATAATCGGCACCCTCGGGGTGGCTGTTTTTGCCGGCATCTTCTTCGAGATGGGCACGTGTAATTCCGATTTGTTGTTTTTGCCCCTCAACTTCTATTTCAACACTACCCCCACTAATAATCGGTTGGTCATATTGTGTAATTTGATACCCTTTTGGTAAATCCGGATAAAAATAATGCTTACGGTCGAATTTGCTAAAGGCTTGTGGCACAGAATTCAAGGCATAGGCAGCCCGACATGCCAATTCAACGGCTTTTTCATTTAATACCGGCAACGAACCAGGTAAACCTAAACAGATATGGCTAATGAGTGTATTTGGAGCAGCTTCTCGCGCATCGTTCCCAACTGCCGCAAAGAGTTTTGTGCGCGTTTTTAGCTGCACATGGCACTCAATCCCCACAGTGGCATAAAAGCCCGACAAGTCAGGATTTGCCATGAAGAGCCCCTAGATCCCGTAATGCCTGGCGGAAACCGATCAAAGACCGCTTTACTTCTGCTTCACGCAGACGGTGAGGTGTATCATCAAGGATTTTCTTTGCCATATTATGGGCATACCAAACTGCATCGTTATCAGAAATTTTCCGCTGCGCAGAGACAAGCCGTTCGCCCATACTTTTTCCTTTGCAACGACATTTTTTCAGTGCCTCATCCAATAACTTGTCAGCATTTACTACCGCAAGTGGCCAAGTATCCTTGCTGGCACATAATTTCTGCAGTTCACGCCATTTTTTCTGGAAGTAGTCAGGCTTCACTCTGCGTCGGAGCCTACGCCAAGTGATAACTATCACAACCGCAATAAGGACGATTGCTACAATACCAGCGAAAATATATTTATCCCTCATAAAATATCCTCCGTTTGTTTTGCAATCGCCAGTAAATCCCGGTCTCTGCTCATCGGCGCCATAATCTGCAAACCAACGGGCAAACCACCAGATAAGTTCAAGGGCAAGTTGACTGCTGGGTTGCCGACCAAATTCGCCCCTACCGTTAAAAGATCAGTCTGGTACATGGCAAGCGGATCTTTATCGCGTTCCCCAACCCGAAATGCAGTCGTGGGCGCAGTTGGTCCAATCAGAAAATCAACGCTTTGAAAGGCTTCATCGAACTCCTTGATAAGCTTAGTCCGAACCTGCATCGCACGCCGATAATATGCATCATAGTAGCCACTGCTGAGTACATACGCGCCAATCATAATCCGGCGTTTAGCTTCGGCACCAAAACCCCTAGATCGCGAAACAGTATAGGACGATTCGAGATCCGAAACATCTAACTCGTGAAAGCCGAACCTTTGACCATCATACCTACCCAAATTACTACTTATTTCAGCAGGACAAATTATGTAATAACATGCGAGAGCCAAAGATAATGACGGTAAGCTTACTTCATGCAACAGAGCGCCTGCCTCTCGAAGCTTACTTATCGTCATATCAACAGCCTTCTTTACCTCATCTTGCAAATTAACTTCCATATGTTCTCTAAGTACACCAATTTTTTTACCTCGAAGCGTCCCGCTTAGATCAGTCATATCTTCCATGGGCCTTTCAATGGTAGTAGAGTCCAAAGGGTCTCTGCCTGCAAGCACATCCAGTACACTTGCCGCATCTTGGACTGAATTTGTTAAAGGACCAATCACATCTGTGCTACTTGCCATGGCTACCACACCGGAACGTGAGACCAGTCCGTAAGTCGGTTTATAGCCAACCACTCCGCAAAAGGCCGCAGGAAGTCTGATTGACCCCCCCGTGTCGGTACCTAGTGCAAAAGGAACGCATTGGAGCGCCACCGCAGCTGCTGAGCCGCCCGACGATCCACCCGGCACTCGTGTCTTATCGGATGGATTTAAGGTAGTAAAAAAATCACTATTCTCCGTGCTTGAGCCATGTGCAAATGCATCAAGATTGGCTTTCGCAACACAGATAGCTCCTTCCGCTTCCAGTCTTTCAATTGCCGTTGCCTGGTAAGGCGCCTCAAAACCTTTGAGCATATTGCTGGCTGCAGTCGTATCAGCACCAAAAGCCAAAAAGTTATCCTTTGCCACAAATGGGACACCGGCAAGACGGCCAGCATGCCCCTCATTCACTGCTCTATCAACGGCGGAAGCACGATCTCGTGCTCTTTCGCTCGTAAGGGCAATAACCGTTTTATAATCAGCATGTTGCTCTAGGTTAGCAAGCGCTTTTTCAACCTGTTCACGTGCGCTGGTCTTTTTCGACACCACACCGTCAGCAATATCTACTATGGGCTGCCAGCCAGTTGCCATATCTTAGAGCACCCGTTTCACTTTTATCTGGCCATCTTTAATTGCAGGAACATTTTTCAATAAATCTTCACGGCTTATCCCATAATCTACTTGTTCATCGGCCCGCATTACATTTGTAAGGCCAGTCACCTGGTGCGTTGGCTCAATATCCTTTATCTCTACGGACTGTAATTTTTCAACGTACTCCAGGATTCGGGATAGTTCGCGAATATATTCCGCCACCTCTTGTTCTGATAGCTGCAACTTAGAAAGTTTGGCCAATTTTAAGACATCACCACGCGTAAGTTTTGTCATAGGTGATTCAAGTATAAAAGATTAACTGGGCAATATCCAGCGTCCGGACATCCCTTCCGCGGCTTGCTTTACAAACCATTTGCTTAGGAATACTATTAAGGTAAAGAATGGGCAGCAAAGTTTCATGGAAGCCATACGTCCCGATCAAGTCCTTACGGCAACTCCCAACTCAGAGGTAAATGCTCCGCTTGAGCCACTGAAGGAATACTCCACCTACCTTGAAGACTATCGGCAAAACGTCGAACAAAAAGATCGTCATGCCCATGGTACTGTCTATAGTGATGTCGCTACCATGAGCGATGGTCAGCAATATGAAGTAGTGACCGCCGTACCCAACCACCCTATTATCGAAGCCCCCGTGGCAATGACTACCGCGTGGTTCACTAGTACCCGCGGCCACAATCGACACACGATCCAACACTTAATGCGTCTCGGTTTTCCGATGGTGCTAGTCGGGCCAGAAGGAGGACATCGTGAGGAGTCCATATTTCACCCTTCTGAGCATGCCAGTCGCCTGCATAACATAAAGCTTGGGTACAGCGCCCATCAGCTACATAACGTACTCGATGTGCTACCGGACGCCAAGAGAACAAATGACAATTCTCATATGATTCTCCTGGGCGAATCACGCGGAGCAATGGTTGGACAAGGAGTCATAGCACAGGCCGCCCAACGTAACCGTGAGGTTATCTACGCCGATCTTACCGCCCCTTGCTTCCCGGAACCTCTTCGACCACGGCACCTTGGAAGACTGTTCGAACAAGTGGCACATGAACCAGTTGAAATCGGCAAATTACTAGGAAGAATTGCCTTAAATCCTCTTGTATACTACCCTGCCACCGTCGACCCTCACCCGCAAGCCATTGCTTATAACGTAGCAATTGGGCCTGCTTTGTTTAGCGGCGAAGCAGGTGCACTCGCCCGCCACATTCCTGAAAATCAGCAGATGCACATCACTACTTTTCATGACGATTTTGCCAGCATGCCACACAAGTGGCAACAAATTTTTCAGAACCATCCGAATGTTCGGATTAAAACGATCGATGGAGCTCACTTGACTATCGGAGATCCAACAACGCTCGGACATATAGAGCGACGTTTGCTCCAACTCGCTCGTCAAATAAACCAACGCGGCTCATATGATGCAACACAGCTTGATTTTCATGAAGTCCATCTGGACGATGGCGACGAAATCCCGTCACTGTCTCCTTAGCTCGCTTATTTTTGTGCACTAATGGCTAGTTTACTATCACTTCAGAATCGCTGCGTGAGCTTGGTGAGTTGTAGTCATCATAGGTTGACTGTCCATCATACACTTTAAAGCAGCTGCGTCCTTTACTGTGCAAATTAGTATCCTCTTCGTTCATTCGATAAGAGGTAGCATCTGCACCACTAGACTTGTTTGAATCTGAAGCACGGCTTAAGAGTTCTATTGGTGCTGGTTTTTGTTGATCGGCATTAGATTTTGTATCAGTCTTGAAGTCTGCACAAAGTTCGTAGTAATAGTTATAGGCATTTTTCTTTTTACGCTCCAAGGTGTAATTATATTTTTCTGCCCTGGCTTTTATACGCTCATCCAATTTTAGATCACCCAGTGTAATAGCTTTGGAATATCTCGAAGGTTGAGCATTATAGATTTTATTAATAATAGTACTAAGATCCTTGCTAATAACACCATCAACGAAACTGGCACATTGTTTCATAAGTGGAAAGCTAATAAAACCAATTAACACCACCAGCGCAACAACGGCCAAGAATTTATGCAAGAGCCGCTTGAACCATGCGGTCCGTTCATGGTCATGCACCGAGTCATAGCGAAAATCCCGAGCATAAATTATTGCCGTACTAGCAAACAGTAGAAAGGCAAATGCTTCTTTCAGTACCGTTTTCCAGAGTTGAGGTTGTTTGTCCTCAGTTGCCAAACCAGCGTTTGCGAGAGTGCCAAAAATCCCCTGTACTAGACTAACTGCTGAAGCAATAGCTGCAATGCTAAGAACTACCAAAAATATACCTAGCAACCACTTGCGGACACGGTGATCTTTTACTTGTGGTGTGCTTGTTTCCACCCGATTGACACGCATTAAGAACCACAGAAGGAATGGGAGCAGCACTACAGTGGCCGCGATTACCGCCACACTGCTGTTATAGGTAAATTGCGCACCGAATAAGCTCTGGCCGTCTGGCTTACCAAATCCGTCAATGATGCCTCGCCACAAAAAATTAGTAAGTACCAAAATTGCTAGTGATACCAATAGGTAAACAGTAAATTCAACTGTATAGACATGCGGCAAGTTAGCATATAATTTTCTCATACGCTCTCGCCACCCATAATGGGGCGAAGAAGTAGCCTTAAACTTGTCAGCCTCATGCAAGGCATTTTCTACCGCTACCTCAGTCGACTCTACCTTCAATGAAGCACTTGGAACGAAGACATCGTCTTCTCTGTGTTCTTTGCTTAGCCTGGTTTTTGTTGACTCGTCTGTTATTTGGTTGTTGTCTGTATCTTTTGAATCGTCCACAGCTAGTATTCCTGTTTTAAGAGGAGTATAGCACAAGCAATATAAAGGTACGATTAAAGTTTACTTTTTATATCAGCAATAATGTCGCGCAGCTCGGCAGCTTTTTCAAATTCCAGATTAGCCGCAACTAGTTCCATCTGGGACGACAAATCCTTGATGAGATGGCCATATTCGTCCGGAGGAATTTTCTTCAGGTCCAATTTAGCTTTCTTGGCCTCTTCCGGCAGGTCAGGTCTTAGGCCTTTCTCGACTTCTTTGGATATGCCTTTTGGCGTGATGCCATGGGTCTGGTTATACTCCTGTTGAATTTGTCGACGTCGATTCGTCTCGTCCATTGTGCGCTGCATGCTGCCGGTTACAGTGTCCGCGTACATTAACACTCGGCCTTCCACATGTCTGGCAGCACGACCAACCGTTTGAATTAAAGCTTGTTCACTGCGCAAAAACCCCTCTTTGTCAGCATCCAAAATAGCCACCAAACTTACCTCGGGTAAATCCAAGCCTTCACGCAAAAGATTGATGCCAATCAGTACGTCATAAATCCCTAGGCGTAAATCACGTAGTATATCAGTACGGTCCAGTGTGTCCACATCACTATGCAGGTACGTGACCTTAATTTTAATTTCCTGCAAATATTCCGTAAGATCCTCTGCCATGCGTTTTGTAAGCGTCGTCACCAGAACTCTTTGCTGCTTCTCTATTGTCTGCTTAATCTCTTCGATCAAATCGTCAATCTGGCCTTTAATCGGCCGCACTTCTATATTTGGATCAAGCAAGCCAGTTGGCCGAATAACCTGTTCTATAGGTTGAGGGCTCCGTCTAAGTTCAAATTCTGCAGGTGTCGCACTGACATAGACTGTCTGATTAATGTGTCGCTCGAACTCAGTAAACGTTAATGGCCGATTGTCCAGCGCACTTGGCAGCCTAAAGCCGTGTTCGACTAAAACCTCTTTACGCGCCCGGTCGCCATTGTACATACCACGCACCTGTGGAATTGTCATGTGCGACTCATCAATAAACATTAAGAAATCATCAGGGTAATAATCCAACAATGTTGCCGGTTGTTCACCAGGTTCTCGATTGGTTAGATAACGACTGTAGTTTTCAATCCCTTTTACAAAACCCGTCTCTTCGAGCATTTCCAAGTCAAAACGTGTTCGTTGTTCAAGGCGTTGGGCTTCAAGAAGCTGTCCATTCTTCTTAAAGAATGCCAGCCGCTGTGCGAGCTCCTCCTCTATCTTACCTAGAGCCGTTTTAAGTTTGTCATGCGGCGTGACATAGTGACTGCCCGGAAATACTTTCAGCTCAGGCAGTTCAGTTAATATTTCCCCCGTTAATGGATCGATCTTAGTGATACGATCTATTTCTTCCCCAAAAAATTCTGTACGATAAGCTACCTCTTCACCGGCCGGAAAAATATCTACGACATCCCCATGCACGCGAAATGTGCTCCGGTGAAAATCTATATCATTGCGTTGGTACTGTATATCAGTGAGTTGTCTTAGCAGTTTATCTCGCAACCGTCGTTCGCCCTTTTTAAGGCTCACTGCCAAGCCGTTATAGTCTTCGACCGAACCAATGCCGTAAATACAACTCACACTGGCAACAATAATCACGTCTCGGCGCGACAATAACGCATCCGTCGCCGCGTGGCGCAAACGGTCAATTTCCTCGTTAATCTGGCTGTCTTTTTCTATATAAGTGTCGCTCCGGGGAATATAAGCTTCTGGTTGATAATAATCGAAGTAGCTCACAAAATAGTGCACTGCGTTTTCGGGAAAAAAACGCTTAAACTCACTATAAAGTTGGGCCGCCAGCGTCTTATTGTGACTCAGCACCAAAGTGGGACGTTGGACGTTCTGAATAGCATTGGCCATGGTAAAGGTCTTGCCAGACCCGGTTACACCCAGGAGTACTTGCTCTTTGACACTGTCCTTCAAGCCACCGGTCAATTGAGCAATTGCCTTTGGCTGATCACCAGTAGGCTGAAACTCCGAATTCAGCTGAAACTTACTCACCTACTTAGTGTAGCGCACACGCTGCTAACTTCTGAACGTCTTTGCTCTGTTTACGCTTATTTAGTTGCTTCTAGTTTTTTGACTATTGCTTTTAAGTCATTGGATTTTTGTTCTGCTACTTTTGAAATTTCTTCTACATTTTTAGTGTTTGCAGCGAAACATGTCTGTTGAGGTCCTATAACATAGTAGTAATAGTCACCAATCTTTTTAAAACCGTCTGGATACTCTTTTGCCCGTTGCTCAACAGTAGTAGAATCTTCTACCTCGCTTGGAGCAGGGTCACTCGGCAAAGCACGATACAAATAACCAATAAATCCGTCATCCCCAAAGTCACAGCCTTGGTTCATTGCCAACAGCTTTTTTGACTTTACTTTGGCGTTATTACCGTCTTTATCAAGCGTATATATAAAATCAGAAGCATCATCATATGGTGCTCTCACGCCCCATTCTTTAATGGTGAAGTAAGCAGTTGTCTTGCTAGGTTCCTTTGTATCTGGTTTTGCCTAGGTTCCTTTGTATCTGGTTTTGCGGTGACAGTTTTTGAACTCACCGTTGTAGTCTTTTGCTCATTCTTTTTGTTCCATACATATGCACCAATGCCACCCACCACCAATAAAACCACTATAATAATGAGCAGTTCCCAAAGCGCAAATCCGTGTTCTTTTATTTTTGTGTTCATCTACATCTAATTATCCTTTTCTTATTTATACACCGACAAAGACTAGCATTAAAATTTTAGTCAGCCTGTAATGTTCCAAATAAGTCGCGAAGCATCATACGTGTTGAGGCCCAAGCGGTAGAGATATTAGTATCTTCTTGGAACTTTTCTCCTGCAGAAGAAACACTAGCACACTTTGGAGCAGCACCATTGGAAACCGTGCCAGTATATACGTAGTCACTAACCTTTATTTGCATGCTTATAGCCGTATCAATATTCTCTGTCTTACTTCCTCTATTACGAATAATGACATAAGGAGGAAATGTATCGTCTTTGCATTGAGTGCCGTTGGAGTTTTTCTGTTCATCAAAGTTTTTGTCGAATAACCAAATTGTCGATCCATCTTTTACTACATAATAAACACCCGTTGATTTTTCAGACAGTTTAAGTTTCACACCCCACTCCTTTATATCTAAATATTTTTGCATAGATTCTGGAGTTTGATTATTGTTCGATGGCACTGGTTTCGTCTGGGTATTCGATATAGGTTGAGTCGCATTATTGGACTGTTTAGCACTTTTTTGTGTCTTCCAGACATACCAGCTAGTGCCGCCAATAATGCCTATGATCACAAAGATAAGCAGAGCTTCAACAACAGCGAAACCAGTTTGTTTTATTGCACGTTCCATGACTTGTGTCCTTTTCGTTTTTATCTATATGCCAAGTACTTTACAAGCACTAGCGGTATAAGTCTAGATGGTTTTCGTGACGCTTATCAAGCTGTGCAACTAATTGCTTCAGTAATTCATTGGCGTCGATGCTAAAAATAACTTCCTTACTCTTCCCCCTATCAGCAGCCTTCAGGATATCGGTAATTTCAGCGCTAATCCCGCCACCGCCTTCTAAAAAGCCAATTGGCGTATCGGTTTCCATAGCAATAGTGAATTCATGCAGTGTGCCCAAACGACCACCAATGCTAATAACGGCATCGCACGAGTTAATAAGCAAAGCATCCCGGCCAACATAATGGAGCCCACTATAGAGCAATATATCAAAGGGTTTTGTTGGTAGACGGTACTTGACCACGTGCTCAACCTTACTAGCCGCCGGGCTGATACCCAAGCTCATTTTCCCACCAGCCTTCTTGTAGGCCCGGGCAGCGTAGTACGGTATGCCAACTGTTGCACCTGTCATCAGTGCGTGACCACCTTTTGCGAGGGCAATACCAGCGGCCTCTGCCAGCTGTTTTCCCTCTCCAGCACTCCTACCTTTTGACGCGCCCGAAATACATATTTGGTACATATATACTACGAAACTCCCGATAAAACTAATGATGCTTCGGGAGATACCAGCTCTTCATCCAAATTTCTAAGCACTTGATCGGTAAAGGCTTTTTGGCTAAGATAACGTTCCAGCAATTCATGCCATAAGCTGCTACGAAAATGCATCAGTGTCCGATGCTCAAACGAAAAGCCATTGCAGTAATTCACTGCATTATCGAGCAAATGAAATGAGACAGGTTGACCTTGCTTCGACCAGCCAATGTGTCCAGTGCCCTCCCAAAACTTCAGTGCCGGCTCAATTGTATACAGAATCTCCTCAGCAGTTTGCCACACTAAATCGTCCAACTGAAGATGTGGATCAAATGCTGCGGGAAGGTCCTTTGGATGGTATCGTCCCATAAAACGGTGCAGCACTTGCCAAGGGACTGGCTGGCCACCGATTGTGGCCACATGTGTATCTTTGCCGGCAAGAGTGTGAGCAATAATTTCTCCAAATACTGGCTTCACCTGTTGCAACTTAAAAAATGCGCTATAAACCCGGATTTCGTACATTTGCTGTACCAACAACGGCAATAGTGTAATCGAAATACCTTTCATGTGCTGTTGTGGCAAGGGCAAAACTCCAACAGATGCCAACTCTGGAATAGTAACGATATTCTGTCGCGCTTGAGCGGTATAGCTGTGTGCGGCAGAGTGCCATCTCTCAAAAGAATAGTCAATAATCGTAATATCACGCGGCTCAAAGTCACTTGGGCGCAATTTCTTATAGGCACGTGTAAAACGAGCATACCATTGAGGAGTTTCAACAAATCGACAAGCTCCATACAACTCATCTATTTTTTCTCGTTTTAGCATGGAATCAACCGACTTATAACCGAGCACCCGCATCACATTACGTGGTGGGTGGTCCTTGAGCAAACGTTTTGCAACGCTATGCTTTATTGCCCAGGCACGTTTTGGCAACGGCAATGATTCAACCCTGGCTTTAAGCCGGGGTAAAAGGTCTTGGGTGTCGGTCGGGTCTTCACCTCCCACCGCACTTGCCAAGAACTCATCATGCTTCTTTGTAAGTGCTTGCAGGGAGTGAAACACTTCTTGTTCAGTCGAGTCATTGGGGTCAAGACCAAGCTGACGTAATTTACTCTTGGCCGTCTGTTCAACATCTGTTACCAGTCTTACGTCAACATTGGGGTGACCGCTCATGGACTCTAGCCTTTCAAGTGCAAACGTGAAAGCAGGCTCTTTTGCCCCCAGCAAATCGGACAATACTCGTGACATAGCTACCTATAAGGTTACCATGAGCATAATGCTGTCGCCAAGTAAGCTCTTTTCGGGCATTAAAGGCGTTGAGGTTTATAATTTGCAGGCGCTTTTTTTAGTAACTCCGCCAAGGCTTGTTCATCCAATAGCCCCTGTTGGGCGCCCGTATACTGCACCACACTCATGGAATTTATCGGAGCCCATTGGAGTGCACCTTCAATATTACTGCCTTTGATGATGGCAGCTACAAAAGTGGAGGTAAAGGCGTCACCTGCGCCGGTTCTTTCAAACGGTAGTTTAGGATCAGGGTAAATGGGCATTCGGTAGCGGTTTTGGCCGTCAGAAGCATAGCTGCCATCATGCCCGTCGCTAATTACCACAATACGAGGTCCAAGAGCATGTAAGCGATCAAACAAATCATGAATATCACCATGGTCGCCACCGCTAATGGCTACTGCTTCTTCGCGGTTAACCGCTAAAAGCTCACTGCAGGCATACAAACGAGCGAGCCGTTTCGCACCAAAGCCAATTTGGAATGTTCCTGGCTGAAAGGCTAATTTCACTTCTGGGTGAGTTTCGAGCCAGTCAGTTATATCATCATGAAATTTCAAGGAATTTTTACTGATAGAGCTGAAGTAGATCCATTTCGGGATTTCATCCGGCCGGAGATGTGGCCAATGATACTGATACTCCTCGTGCTTAATGAGTATCGTGCGTTCTTCTTTATACCACAGCACGTAGTGATAATTGCTCACTTTATCGGGATTAATACGAACAAAACGTGTATCTACGTGGTTTTTGTGCAGGGCTCGGATCATACTTCGACCATACTGATCTTCACCAACGTTTGCCTGCAGGGCACTTTTGAGCCCAAGCCGCGCGAAGCTCACCGCAGCATTCGGGGCGTTTCCGACCGCTTCGACCACTTCCACATGGTCAAATGGTATTTTGACGCCAAACGGCATTGCCAACCAGTATCCCTCCTCATTATGATAAGTTCTCGCCTGATCGTCTTGCAGCTTGATAAACGCGTCCGTAACGATATCACCGACGCTCAGCACTTCAAAATCCGTCGTCATCTGCGGTTTCTCCTTACTCGCATGTTTTTGCCTTGTTCGCCGAACCAAACACGTCAATCTTTTCCTCTACAATCGCCTGTACCGCGCTTATCACTTTATCCATTAGCTTAATAACTGCATATTCAGACTTATTGGAGGATAATACTTCCTCAAGCGTAGTACGATACGCAACTCTCATGTCAGAGTTGATGTTAATTTTGCTGACGCCGATACGTGCTGCATCGATAAAGTAATGCTCAGGCGTACCACTGCCACCATGTAAACTGATATTGCAATCCAGTGCGTCTCGCAAATGCTGTAAAAGTTCCAAATCAAGTATTTTCGGTACTGGATACTGCCCGTGTAGATTGCCAATTGCCGCTGCGTAAGTATCTACGCCGGTGGCCTCCACAAAAGTTTTGGCGCCTTCTGGTGTGCTAAACGTCTTTTTTACCTCTTCATAATCAAATTTTTCGGTATGCCTGTTCGAGCTACCGCCGAAGTAATGGGGCTCACTTTCTACTAAAGCACCCGTTAATTTCGCATAAGCTACTACTTTTTTCGTCTCTTCAATAATCTGCGTCTCATTCGCTTCATGATTGGCTTGCGATACATCAATATGGATAAATTCGTAGCCGGCTTCTATGCCGGCAACAGCACTCTGCACACTCGGAGAATGATCAAGGTTAATATAAATTTCTACCCCATACTCAGCCTTATAATTCTCTACCATATCCCTTACATTATCCAAGCCAAGCAATTCGGCTTCACCATGGCTGACCTCAACTAAAACAGGCGCCTGTTTGGCTTTCGCCGCTTTAACCACGGCAATCAGCGTTTCTTGATTATCAAGATTAAATGCCCCGACGGCGAAACATTCTGCCCGTGCACGACTCATCAACTCTCTGGCTTGTTGGCAGTTCTTGCGTATCTGGCGTAACGTCAGTGGCATTTATTTTCCGTCTTATCGTTCAATTATTTTGCTTATGTTTAGGATAGCATATAATTCTGGTTAAGATGACACCCAGACAAGAAAGAATACTGCAGTCACTATTCTGGCTACTTCCCACTTGGGCTGAACTGGCAGTCTATCTTTTCCTCAGTTTTGTCACTCTCTTGCTCAGTAGCCAATCATTCTTAAAAAGTTGGTTATACGTACCAAAAGATTACAGCTTCTATGCTGAGATATTACGTTCAATTGATTCATTACTGCCCAAACTTTTGGGCGAACGAATTGGTGGTTCCCTACCTCTAGGTATTTTCTGGGGAGCAATCGGCATGATCGTATATGTCCTTATCTGGCTCTTTGGTAACTTTTCTACCGAACTGAATAATGAGCTGGTCTTAAGCAAATATATACATCCGCGGAATACCCATCCTCAGCCACATCTGCGATTATTTCTGACAAAAATCATCTTTCGTATTTTTATCGGTATTTTATTGGTATTGTATGCGAATTTTGCCTTACGGGTGTTGTTCCCTTTGTGGGCAAGCAATTATCAACAGGTCATTTCAAATTGGGATTCACAACACTTATATGCGCTATTGCTATGGTCTTTATTCGGCCAAATGCTTACTTTTCATGGCTTTACCATCTTTTTTAGAGTTTTCCTCCTTAAAAAAAGGGTGTTTGACTACTGACGCTTCAGTCGAACAGCTTGATGCGCCTGCATAGCAATATGAGCACTGCTCAGCCCAAAGTGCGCCATCAGCTCTTCTGGCTTGCCTGATTCTCCGAATCTATCTCTGATTCCTACTCGAAGTACTGGCACAGGCAATTCCTCGGCCAAGAACTCGGCAACTGCACCTCCAAGGCCACCAGCAGCTTGGGCTTCTTCGGCCGTAACAACCGCACGGGTTTTGCGAATACTTTGCAAAATTGTGGCAGCATCAAGTGGCTTTATAGTCGGGCAATGCACTATCTCGGCGTCTATCCCCTCCTTATATAGCGTCTGGGCTGCTAGTAGCGCGTGATACGTCATGGTACCAGTGGCGATAATAGTAACTTCATGGCCTGGATCCAATACATAAGCTTTACCAATCTCAAATGGCGTTCGATTGGTAGTAAATACGGGGGTAGCCTCGCGGGCAAGTCGGATGTACGCTGGTCGCTTATCGCCGACGACTGCATGGGTCGCCTTCTCAGCCTCAATACTGTCAGCAGGTGCAATGACTGTCATGTTAGGCAAAGTACGCATCAACGCAATGTCTTCAAGCATTTGGTGTGTAGCACCATCGGGTCCAACCGACACTCCGGCGTGAGAACCAATTATTTTTACCGGTAGATCATTTAAACAAACTGTCGTGCGAATTTGCTCCCAATTACGGCCTGGACTAAAGGCAGCATAGCTGGAAACAAATGGAATTTTACCCATTGCCGCCAAACCGGCGCCAACCGTAACTAAATTCTGTTCCGCAACCCCAATCTCTACAAACCGCTCCGGAAATGCTTCTTTAAATAAATGCATCTGGGTTGACTCAGTAAGATCAGCACACGCCGCCACGACCGATTCGTTGGTTTGGGCGGCTGCCAAAAGGCCACGACCGAAACCCTTTCTGATCGGCTCACTAACCAATTGAGCACTGGTCAAATCCTGTTCAATGTAATGACTCATTGATGCTCACTCCTGATTTTTCCGCCCAATGTCCGTAGTTCATGCAATGCCTTTTTGGCTTCTTTCTCATTGGGCGGTTTACCGTGCCAGTGAAAATCGTATTCCATGAAATCTACCCCTTTACCGGGAACTGTGTGAGCAATAATCATGACAGGTTTTTCGACGATTGCCCGCGCCATCGTGCAGGCGTCAATTATCTGCTCGATACTGTTTCCGTCGATCTCTAAGACGTGCCAACCAAAGCTTTCCCATTTACCCTTGAGATCTTCTAGGGGCATCACCGTTTCAGTTGGGCCATCAATTTGGATATTGTTCCGGTCAATAATACCAATCACGTTATGAAGCTTATATTTGGCGCAAAGCATGGCTGCTTCCCAGACATTACCTTCGTCAAGTTCTCCATCTCCCATGACGACGTACACCCAGCGGTAGGTTTGTTGGTTATCCATCCTAAAGGCCAGCGCCATGCCTGCAGCTTGGCTTAAACCACTCCCCAGCGGGCCACTGGTGGTTTCAAGGCCAGGCAATTTTGTCCGTTCAGGATGACCTTGCAAGCGAGAACCGAATTGCCGCAATGTCATAAGTTCTTCATGCTGAAAATAGCCGGCATGTGCCATCGTGACGTATCTTACCGGCACACAATGGCCGTTACTCAATACCAGAATATCGCGCTCTTTCCAGTGTGGTTTTTTCGGGTCGTGTTTGAGGATATCAAAATAGAGCGCCGTAAATACTTCCGCCAGACCCAAAGGGCCAGCGCTATGACCACTGCCGGCATGTTCAAGCATCGTCACGATATCCATGCGAATATCATTCGCTTTTAGCTCCAATTCATGGACAGATAGTTTATTCATTGACTATTTACCTGCTGCGAATTTAATGTCTGCTCCAGTGTAGCATAAGCTTGTTGAGGATTGTCCGCTCGCTGGATAAAGCCACCAACATTGAGTACATCAACGCCACCTTCAGCAAGTTGACAGGCATTTTGCGAATTTATCCCTCCATCCCAACCGACTTCAACTTGCGAAGTGGGATGACGGCGAAGCTCGGCAATCTTTGTCAACAGGGATAAGTCGGCTTCGCCTCCAAAGCGCCCCAGATCACCACTAAATATCAGCACGTGATCAATATGTGGCAGGGCCGGCAGGATCCGCTTCACAGGAGTATCTTTCAAGAGAGCAACGCCAACCTTTATGCCTGCCTGCTTGAGCGATGTGGCAATTTCAAAGAAATTACCGTCCGCCTCGGCATGGACAATAACTAAAGAAGGATTCAGCTGTTTCAGTAATTTTAGGTGCCGGGTGGGTTTCTGGTACATAAGATGTATATCTGCTTGGATATTCGATGGCCACCAGATAGATTCAAGACTCATTGTGCTAGGGGAAGCAAATATACCATCTGTAAGATCTATCTGTACCCTTGACGCAAAAGGAGTCACGCGATCCATTTGATCACGGAAATGATGCGGATCTGCAGCCAAGACCGTTGGACATATCACCGCCATATTTCTTCCCCCATTATGTCAGCCCTAGAAAAGCTAAAGTTCATCAAGTTCCTTCATCCTGCGCACAAACCTGGCTGCACCGGCAAAAGGTGTATTAAGCCAAGCCTCCACTAAAATCATTACCTGGCTTTTATCCAAGGATCGTGCCGGCAGGCAAAGAATATTGCTATCGTCATCATTCCTAATTGCTCTGACTGATTCCAAGTCATATCCAAGCCCGGCCCGAATACCTCTATAACGATTAGCCGCCATGCACATGCCTTGTCCGCTACCACAAATTAATATGCCCCGTGGCTCAGGATCTTTACTACTTAGGATCTTAGCAACCACACGAGTCGCAAATTGTGGGTAGTCATCGTCGGGATCAAGGCGCGTGTCGCCCTCATCCTCTACGTCATATTGTGCCTCTTTTAAGTACTGGAGCAAGCTATTTCTGAGTTGATAGCCGTTGTGATCAGCACCTACATAAATTTTCATAGCTAATCGTGGCGCGCAGCGTGATCCTCTTTATCGTGCAAAATCCGTCCCGTATCAGCCACTACTTCAACCAAACGGTTGCTATATCCCCACTCATTGTCATACCAAGCCACCACTTTCAACATGTTGTTGCCAATCACCGCGGTCAGACTGAGATCAACAATCGCTGAGTGGCTATTACCAATAAAATCACTACTTACCAGCTCTTCTTCTGTCACACCAAGTATCCCTTGATAATAAGGCTCCTTCGAAGCTTTCACGAAAGCTTTATTAACTGCTTCAACTGTCACCGGTTTTTTTGTGATGATAACAAAGTCACTTAACGAAACTACCGGCGTGGGCACTCGAATGCTCAAGCCGCCAAATATTCCCTCCAAAGCCGGCAGCGCTTTGGCAGCAGCGATTGAAGCACCAGTAGTAGTGGGCACAATATTTTCAGCTGCGTTGCGGGCTTCGCGTAAGTCTTTTGCTGGTGCATCCTGTAGGCGTTGACTCGCCGTATAACTATGAACCGTTGTCATCATAGCTTTCTCAATACCAAATTCACCTTCAATTACTGCCGCAACAGGCGTAATGCAGTTGGTGGTACATGAAGCATTACTGATAATTTCCTCAGATCCTTTGAGGCTATCCTCATTTACACCCAATACTACCGTTGTCGCGCCTTCTCCTTTGGCGGGCGCCGAGATGACGACACGACTGGCTCCCGCTTTCAAGTGTGCCCGCGCTAATTCTGGTTTTACAAACAATCCGGTAGATTCGATGACTACGTCAATTTTTTTCTCTTTCCAAGGCAATAACGCGGGATCTTTTTCTGCCACTACAGCCATTTTGTGGCCATTCACAATAATATGCTTATCATCATAATCAACTTTATACTCGTATGTTCCGTAGTTGCTGTCGTGCCTCAGAAGGTGAGCGAGTGTCTTGGTATCTGTCAAATCGTTTATGGCAACAACTTCTATGTCCGAGCGCTCGTTTGCCACTTTAAACGCATTCCGGCCAATCCGACCGAAGCCATTAATTGCCACCCGTGTCTTCATTATTGCCCCCTTTTGTCAGGGGTATTGTAACGCAGCGCTTATGCTTTACGCAAACAGTTTATAAACTTACGTTGGCAAATCAGGCAGGATAGTATTTGTCAGGACATGTGAAATCAGTTCACGATGCAAATCATACTTTATTTCGTGAAGTGCTCGCTCTAGCGGCGTCCACTTAAACTGATCATGTTCATGACTGAGCCTTACTTTTTCTAAAGACACCTTGGCTGCAAAAAAGATATACACCACATTTATATTTTCTTTAATCATCGTTTTGGTATAAACCACATCAAGTTGCGACGGATTAATCTTTAAACCGGCTTCCTCTTCTATCTCACGGCTAAGTGCCTCACCAAAGTCCTCACCTTCTTCAACAAGTCCACCTGGCAAGTCCCATTCAAGCGCCCTGCGCGGAGCTGTTTTGCTGCGGCGCATTAACAACAGTTCACCATGGTCATTTATCAGGAGTGCCTTGGCGACAGGGCAGGTTTTCACTATTTGTGGGCTACTTTCTCAATAGAAGTACGGATTACTTGTTGAGCTTCTTGAGCATCTCCCCAGCCGTTTAGTTTTGCAGAGACTCCCTGCCAATCTTTTTTCCAGTCTTTATAGTGCAGGTAAAAATGTTCAATATTCTTCTTGAATGCTTCCCCCAAATCCTCAAGACTACGGATATGACTTTTACTTATATCGTCCACTGGGACACAAATAAGTTTTTCATCCTTTTCACCGCCATCTTCAAAATAGAGTACTCCAATAGGTCGAGAGGGCACCACTACGCCAAGTGGTACCGACTCGTCGATGACCAGTAATACATCTAAGGGGTCGCCATCTTCACATAACGTATCAGGCACATAGCCATAATCAGTGGGATAGCCCAAAAGCGTACCGTTTACTCTGTCTAAAAATATCCGGCCAGTTGCTTTATCGAGCTCGTATTTATTGCGACTGCCTTTTTGAATCTCGATTACCACGTTCACTACTTCGGGGGCTTGGTCACCATACCCAACTTGCCTATCTGCCATGATTACTCTCCTGTTACCTCAAATTCCATCGATATTGTACACTATAAATAATGAAAATTATTGGGCATCGTGGGGCAGCCGGGCTTGCCCTAGAAAACACAGCTGCCAGTATAAAGGCAGCTCTTGAGACTGGCGCAGATACTGTTGAAATAGACGTCCGGAAAACTAAAGATAACCAACTGGTACTTTGTCACGACGATAACCTGTTGCATATTGCCGCCCGGCCAGAACAAGTAAAGAACCTTACATTAAGGCAACTTCGTAAAATAGACTTGGTTGATGGATCAAGAATTATAACCTTGGCAGAAGCACTTACGCTGATTGGTAAAAAAACTGTCATTATCGAACTAAAAGAAGATGGTTGCGCCCGGTTGCTGGCTGATCTCCTAAAAAAGTTTCCCACTCCTCGCGTGTACGTCGCCTCATTTATCATCAGTGAGCTTGTTGTGCTTCGTGATATCAATCCTCGCATTAAACTGCTGGCACTAGAGCACACGAAACCATTTGATATATTGCATCTTTCGAAAATCTTCAAACTTGACGGCTTGGGGCTTAATTTCTGGCTGCTTAATCCGTTCACTTATTTCCGGGCCAAGCGGCACCATCTTATTGTTTATGTTTATACCGTCAACAGTCGTTTCAACATGCGATTTATCCGTCTACTTTATCCACGTGTAGCCATCTGTACCGACTACCCGGATCTCTTAACTGGCAAAAAACTGACCACGAAGCACCTCAAGCGTAAGTTTCTACAGTCAGCAGTACGGAAAGCGCCTCGTATATGAAACTTACATTTATACGTAGCGAGGCTGTGGCGAAAGGTATTCGCAGCTTCTTTTTCGAGCCAGAGCACTCAGTACACTACACCCCCGGACAGTACACTAAGCTCTACTTGCCGCACGAACAAATGGATGCGCGAGGCGACAGCCGCTGGTTTACGCTCTCTTCGTCACCAACTGAAAAATTGTGGTCCATTACGATAAAACTAGACCCCTCACGCTCAAGTAGCTTTAAGCAGCACTTGCAGAAATTAATACCAGGTGCCGTTATCCGCGCCGACGAGCCTTTGGGCGATTTTGTACTTCCACAAGATTCAAATCGCCCCCTTCTCTTTGTGGCCGGGGGGATTGGTGTAACTCCCTATCGCAGCATGGTGAAATGGCTGAGCGATAAAAAACTTCGGCGTAACATACGGCTCATATATGCGGCAGCTAAATCCCAGGAGTTCGCTTTCATTGAGTTATTCCACGAGTACGGGGTGGAGCTCGTACCTGTTGCTACCGAGCCACCGACTTCATGGAAAGGCGAAACAGGACACCTTGATGTACATAGAATTCTTCAACTGAGCCCGGACATAAAAGACCGCTTGGTCTACCTGGCTGGTCCGGAACCAATGGTCGAACAGTTCTTTGATGGCCTAACCAGTAATTCTGTGGGCATACCAAAAAACCAAGTGGTAACTGATTATTTCCCTAATTACCCAAGCTTTTAATTTATTCTACGACTTCCACACTCCCCTTCATATAAGGGTGAGGTTGGCAATGATAGTGAAAAGTCCCTGCTTGATTGAAAGTGTAAGAAAATGTTTGGTCTTTTTCGAGCAGAGGACTATCAAACACCTCTTTACTGTCATTGTCTGATGTCACAGTATGGCCAACGCCATCTTTATTGGTCCAGGTAACTTTTGTACCCTTTTTTATTTTAATTGCAGCTGGCGCATAGGCATAATTCGCGATGGAAACAGTATCGGTTTCTGCCGTCTGCTGGTTGGAAGCTGGAGCAGAGCCAGTGCTCGAAGACGAATTCGTAGTTTGTTCATGAGTGGCCGATCCCTGACTAGAAGTACTGACAGTCGCTTTTTGGCTTTTTTGTTTGGCTATCACCCACCAACCGGCTGCACCAAGCGCCAATGCCACAAGCATAAAGACTGCTACTTTCCTCATATATCACTTCCCCCGCTTACTCCCCTTATTGTACACTTTTGCCGTTTATTGTAAGCCGGGAGGATCTTCCAAGTATTTACGAATCATTAATGCGGCAGTCGCTCCCTCTCCGCTTGCACTTGCGATCTGCATAGTTGCACCAGAGCGAACATCACCAGCTGCAAAGACTCCTGCCATAGACGTCTGTAATCCTTCATTAGCTATGATAAACCCTTGATCGTCAAGACGAACTGGCGAATTGGTTAAGAAGCTGGTATTAGGAGAAAGTCCAACGAACACAAATACTCCATCGGTAGGAAACCGGACAGTCTTGTTTTTGGTCACATCCGTGCCAATAACCTCCGTCACCTGACCGATCTCGCCAATAATCTCGTCAGTAGTGGTATTAAAATGTACTTTGATCTTATCTTTATGCTTTGTTAACTCCTTCTGGAGCACATCAGATGCCCGGAAGTGATCTTTGCGCACCAGTATGTCAATAGAACTTGCAAAGCGGGTTAGAAAAATTGCTTCCTGCACCGCTGAGTTACCTCCGCCCACCACCACCAAACGCTTGTCACGGTAAAATGCACCGTCACAGGTAGCACAATAATGGACACCACGGCCATAAAATTCCTGCTCGCCAGGTACACCTATTTTTTTATAATCGCTGCCAGTTGCAATAAGTATTGCTTTAGCGCGGAAACTACCGCTCGTTGTTTGCAGTACTTTGTGACCGTCCTGGTCCGTAATTTTTTGGACTTCGCCAAGTTCAATTTGGGCTCCGAAACGCTCTGCTTGCTGATTAAGGTTTTCCGCCAATTCCAGGCCCGCAATACCTTTTGGAAAACCCGGATAATTATCAATCCAATCTGTAATGGCTGCCAATCCGCCGATTACTCCTTTTTCAAATAGCAACGTCGTAATATCTTCTCTGGTGGTATAGATTGCTGCCGCTAACGCCGCCGGACCTGCTCCCACCATAATGACATCCCAAATTTTATTTGTACTATTCTCGCTCATAGTTGTTTCTCATACATATAGCATAATCAACTTTGACTAAACCGTTCTTTCGCATTAACAATCGCACTGCTCAAGCAACTGCCGGTGCTAGTTTTGCAAGGTTATAGCCGACCACTACCTCGCGGGAATCATCGTTTCGGGTCACCACCGTAACGGGTACTGCAAGCTGTCCACTCACCTGTAATGCCTCAGCCTGGCGGTCAGGATGTTCGTCTAGATTAACTTCTTCGTAGGAAAACCCCTTTGCATGTAGCCATTTCTTCACCATGACGCAATATCCGCAGGTGTTTGTAGTAAAGATGGTGATATTCTTTGGCATTTTCTTGGGTGCTCCTTTTTTACTTTTAGTGCTTTAGTTTATTGTATATAGCGCTTTGAATTATCGCAATACACTATATATTGTGTTTTTTACGTTATTGGCCAATTTTCACTAGTTCTATATCAAAAACAAGATCGGCATTCGGTGGAATGTTAGAACCCTGCGGCGGCGAAGCGCCATAAGCCATGGCCGCTGGGATAAGTAGGCGCCGTTTACCACCCACTTTCATGCCCGGGACTCCTTCTTTCCACCCGGTAATAACTTGATCCAGTCCAAAGGGAACAGGTTCTCCTCTGTCATGAGAACTTTGGAATATTACTCCTGTGGCCGCCACAGCGCCAGTATAGTGAGCGGTAACAGTATCGCCGGATTTAACTTCTGCGCCCGTACCAGAGGTCGTGTCAATTTTTTGTAATGATTCAACTTTTGCCACTGGGGTAAAATCTGCAAGTTTCGTGCCTTCCAACTTTCCCTCCTTTGATTGATTATTGTTCTCTGCTGCAGCAGAATTGCTTTTATTGAGTTCATCCTGGACTGATTGTGATGTCTTCTTGTTTTGGTCTTTAACCATTTGCCAGATTACCAGGCCACTGAAGCCAATTGAAGTAACCAAAAATAAGGCCGCTCCAATCAAAGCTGCTGCCCTGGTGGGCAATTTTGTCATCCTATCCTCCGTTTGTTTCAAAGTACATTATACCTTACGCCGAGGCCACCTTGCCAACGATTTATTCTTTATTTATGTAGCGATTTCAAATGCTCTAAGCTGCTTGCGATTCTCTTCGGAGCGACCATGTTGTAATTCGAGTAGCCGCGAATATATACCACCAGACTTCTCTAGTTGAGCGGGCGAACCAGTCTCATCAATTCGGCCACCACGCAAGGTTACAATCATATCCACATTTTGAATAGTACTCAACCGGTGGGCAATAATTATCGTAGTACGGCCACGCATGAGGTTATCAAGAGCTCCTTGTACGAGCGCTTCGCTTTTACTATCTAAGCTACTCGTCGCTTCATCTAATATTAGAATCGGCGCATCTTTAAGTAAGGCACGAGCGATAGCAATCCGTTGTTTCTGTCCCCCACTTAGCTTCAAACCACGTTCTCCAATTTCCGTATCATATCCCTTTTTTAGTTGGCTGATAAACTCGTGGGCATTGGCAGCTCTGGCCGCAGATATGATTTGTTGCTCTGTGGCATCTTTACTGGCATAGCCGATATTCTCGCGCACTGTGCCGCTGAACAGCGCCGACTCCTGAAACACCACTCCGATTGCCCGACGCAAGGATTGCTGCGTAACCTCCTGGATATCCTGCCCATCAATCAAGATATGACCTTCTTGTGGCTCGTATAAGCGCATTAGTAAATTAGTGATAGTGGTCTTACCTTCGCCGCTCTCACCCACCAACGCTATTCTGCTATCCGGTGCAATTTCCAATGACATATCTTGTAGTACTGGATCGGTTTTTGTGTAGCCAAAGCTAACTTTATCGAAAACAATCTTGCCTTTAGAAATTTGTAGTTCGCCTGCGCCTTGACGGTCGGCAATTTCAGGCTGTGTATTCATCACCTCAAAATAGTCTTTGCTGTTTGCCACCGCCCGCTGAGTATTTTCAACCAAAAAACTGATGGTGAAAATCGGTATGCGTATCTGCATTGCATATAAAATAAGTGCGATCGCTTGGCCAGGTGTAAACACTCCGCGTGCCCCCTCGATGAAAATAAACAAGAATACTCCAAAGAAAATTACATTAAGCACCAATCGACGCTGTGCATCTTTAACATGCCACAGCTTGGACTGCGGCTTAACATATCTGATAATACGACGATAGCGCGCATCAAAGTAAGTAAGCTCTTTTTCTTCCTGTACATAGCCTTTGACCACCTTTATTTGCCCAATCGCCTCGGCAAACCGGCCCGTGGCAATATCCCAGTTTTTATTAATCTTCTTTGCATACTCCATCCACTTACTACTGGTCCGTACTGTCATCCATATATAAATCGGGTAGAGCGAAAATAACATCAGGGCGATTGGCCAGCTATAATACGCCACCACAATCAGCGCAAACACCGTACTAAAAATAAACTGCAAAAAGTTATTACTCATCATTTGCATAAAGTTACTGATTTGTTCGATGGAGCGATTTAAGCGGTTGATAATCTTACCGGTCAACTGCTCGTCAAAGTAACGCTGCGGCAAACTGAGTAAATGGCGGTAGTAGCGTGTACTTAGATTGCGCTGCAATTTGGTCGACATCTGGTCACCCAGATAGCCACCTGCATTGTTTAAAAGATTATTCAGTAGATCGAGTACCAAAATCGCTACCGCTAACCAAACCAAATATGATAAGTGTGAGGCGGCGTTGCCACGACGCATTTCATCGATTGCCCACCCAGTCAGCAATGGGATTAGTAAATTCGATAAGGCCACCAACACGGTTATCACCCCAATAGCCACATAATAACGCCACAGACTGGAAGTAAAACGGATGATCCGCCAGATATATTTCATACTGCCATTATTGTAAAAAAGATTCGAATAAATCCCAACTTAGGGACGTGGACGAACAACCGCCCAGAGGACGGCGGCCATTACAAAAAACATACCTGCATAAAACAGAGTCTCAGTATAAAGTTCAGCCTTGTACCCCTCATTGAAATGCAGTACAAAGTAGCGCACGGCAGCAAGGGTATAGGCGGCTGCCGATAACGTAGCTGCTGCAAATATGGCTGCTCGACTGCGTAGGGCGGCCGCCACTGCTATTGGCAAGGCAAAAAGCATTACACTTCGGCTCGCCATGCCACGTTGCATATAAACGCTTATGGCCGCCACAATGATATCCATGATCACCAAAATAAAAACCAGTCCGGTATAGAACCATTGCCCACGTACCTTATTGCGAGCTACGTACCAGACAAGCGCACTAACACTTAACATCACGGCCGCCAACGTCCAGCGCTGTAGCACAATCTCAGGAACAATAAGATTCCACGCGTCTGAAGCAATAATTACTGCCACATACACCATTACGAACAGAAAATGCGCTCGGGCTAAGCCCACGACAGTTGCTGAAAGCTGGTTTTGGTTAGCACTTTTTAGTGTTCGAGCCATTAAGGCTATTCAAGCATAAGCATGTTCTCTCTGTCAATCAAACGCTTTTATAGACGCTCGGCTTGGTGAGTCTGTTGCATATTTTGAGCTAATTCATCCAAAAGCCGGTTGGTTTCATCAATAGTTAACGTCCGCTGCGGATGCGTAAGCCTGATGCGGAACGCGACATGCTTTTCTTGTTTGTCCTCACTTATATATATATCCAGGGGACTTAAAGTAAACCGATAGCCGTGATTGGATTTGGCTTTTGCTAGACTTTCTTCCATTGTTCGCTGTAGCACTCCATAAACCGTATCAGGACTGACACGAAAACTAATATCTTGTTCAGTGGAAGGAAACCTCGACAATGAAACATACTGCGGTGATTGTTTCGTCTTCATAAGCGGTTCCAGGTATAGCTCAAATCCACTCAAAAACGCGGGCAGTTTCATCTGTCGACGAACGCGGGCAGTAAACTCGCCTACCACGCCCAGAATTTGTTTTTCGCTACCAAGAACAACCGCAGAGCGCTGCGGTTCATACGGCACAAGCAGCTGATTTTCTGACTCTGACGCTGGTTTGTAATCAGAAAGCGGCACTAGTGAATAGAAAGTTGCTAAACCAGCCCGTTGCAATAAGAACTCCAAAGTGTACCTTGCCTGATAGAAAGGAGCGCCATAGTATTTCGCGACTGCAGTTTTATCGGCCGCGGATACCCACGCAATCCGCTCACTTTCTTTCGGCAAGCCGTCTTTGTCAACCTCTTGTTTACAGTGTGTTTTATTAATTTCAAATAGTGCAAACTCGCGATAACCAGCCTTTAAGTTGGTATGTGTTTTTTCAAGCAGGCTCGGCGTTAGGCTTAAACGGTAAAATTGTAAATCGGGACTCAAGGCATTACCAAGCTCAAAAGCAAGCTTTGCATCCTGTCCACACTTCTCTAGTAAGTTACCGTGGACAAAGGTATAAGTCAGCACTTCGTTCGTACCGGCCTGTTTCAAAGTATCACGAACCCAGTCTTTTAGCTCGAGAGGTTTGTTTTTGGCAGCCGGCTGAATATTGCGCACCGGTAGTTCAACGGAAAGATGGTCATACCCGATAAGACGTCCAACTTCTTCAACTATATCTTCTTCAATATGAATATCGGTCCGCCAAAACGGCGCATCCACTCGCAACGTTTCACCTTCAGTGGCAACGTTAAATTCTACATTTGCTAAGGTCTTTACAATTGCATCAGTAGTCAACTGCAGGCCAAGACGATCATTGATGAATGAAGTCGTGACCTGTACTGAACCCACCGTTGGTAATTTGCCCTGCTCGTCATATACTTTGCTGGCAATTTTGCCACCCGTTGATTTGAGGATATCCTGTGCCGCCTTATGTAGCACCCGATCGTTTTGTAATGGTGATTGTTGTTTAGTAAACCGGATTGCGGCTTCCGTAAACAAACCCAGTCGCATCGCCGTACGCCTTATGGCATACATATCAAAATTGGCACACTCGAGCATGATGTTTGTCGTAGTGGCATCCACTTCGGTTTCGGCGCCGCCCATAATACCAGCAAGGCCGACCGGCCTTGTCCGGCTGGCAATTACAACATCATCATTCGTTAGCTTCACTTCTTTGTCACCAAGTAATCGCAGGGTTTCGCCCTCAACAGCAGTCCGCACCGTCAGGCAGGCAGTATTATGTAGTCCATCCACTGCCTTTAGTTTGTCATAATCATAGGCATGTAGTGGCTGGGCAGTTAGCAGCATATAGTAGTTGGTTATATCCACCACATTGTTGATTGGCTTAACCCCAAGTCTGGATAGGTAGCTCTGGAGACCAACAGGACTAGGGCCTATCTTCACACCTTTGATAACGATTCCCATAAATCGAGGTGCCAGCTCATCGGCCACATTGCTAATTTCAATTGGTAAAGCAGCGCTCTCCTCTGCCGGCGGTAAGTCAAGTGGGCTGAGGTACCATTCTGGCGAGTGGAAAGCAACATCCGTAATGCCCGCCACCTCTCGTGCGATACCGAGCATACCAAAACAATCCGGTCGGTGTGTAAACATTTTATTCTCTATATCAATAATGAGATCGTTAAGCTCATATATATCAGTGAGGGGCGTACCAGGAGTTACGTCTGACGGCAAAAGCAAAATCCCTTGATGGTCATCGCTGAAACCTAGCTCTTTTGGGCTGGCAAGCATGCCACTACTCTTTATGCCCCTGATATCGCGTGACTCAATCTTAAACGGCTCGTTCTCTCTTGTGCTGGGAACAACCACGCCGGGCGGAATCCACACCGCAGTCTGTCCCATCCGTACATTTAGGGCACCACAAACTACTTGTACGTAGCCCTCTTCGTTCGCAAGGCCAACATGCGCAGCCGCCCCGCCTGTATCAAGACTGCAGACCTGCAAATTATCGGCGTTGGGATGCTTCAGACAGGATACTATTTTAACCGCCTGGATACCCTTATACCGTTCTCCCAGTGATATCGTCGCATCGACGCCACCAAGTTGGGAGCCAATTTTCTGCACAAGCAACTCATCTCTCTCCGGCAGTTTGGTATATTTCCTAAGCCAGTTACGGGATACTTTCATGCAAATTGCCTTAAGAAACTTAATTTGCCGGATTCAAAATGGCGAACGTCATCTATATCATATTTCATCATCACCAGCCGGTCGATACCGCCGCCCCAGGCGAAACCGGTGTGTCGCTTAGGGTCAATGCCTGCCATTTCGAGTACTCTGGGATGAATCATTCCACACCCCAACAATTCTATCCAGCCAGTGTGGCTGCATACCTTGCATCCTTTTTGCTTGCAAAATGGGCAGCTCAGGGCAAATTCAAAGCTCGGTTCGGTAAACGGGAAATAAAAAGGCTGCGTCTTTACCACTAATTTTTGCTGGTAGTACTCTTGCAAAAAAGTTTGCAAAGTTGCCAACAAATGCCCTACGTGAATACCTTCACCGACATATAAGCCTTCTAACTGATAAAACGTGTGTTCATGTCGTGCATCAAGGTCTTCATTGCGAAAAACCCGCCCCGGTATAACCACTCGTATCGTTTCTCCTTTGTCGAGCTCTGGTTTTAATTCTTTCAATACACGATTCTGCATGGTGCTGGTGTGAGCCGGTGCGATAAGTCCTTCGGTAGTAGTAAAAGTATCATAATCATCCCTCGCTGGATGGCCCGCCGGAAAATTCAGTGATTCAAACATATGATAATCATCGTCAATCTGTCGTGACTCAACAGCCAAAAAACCCATTCGGTAAAAAATATCCAGTATAGTGCGAAATTCACGCATTAAAGGGTGTATACTCCCTTGTTCTGCGGGCAATAGGCGAGGGCGTTGTGCAAAAGGGGTGTTGACGTCAAATGGTGCTGTTACATCTATTGGTGCAACAGGAGTGACCTCCTCAATTTTGTCGGTGATCAAAGCGGTTAACTCGGTTTTTAACAGGTTCAATTCTTTACCAAATAATGCTTTTGTCTCTGTCGGCAAGGTTTTCAGCTCCTCAAATAGCGCTCTAAGCTCCGGCGCTCGCAAAACCGATCGGGGTTCATCGGTGGATGAGAGCCGTTCTTTTAACATGTCAGCTACCGATGCAATTTGTGGGTTTTGATAGTTCATAAGTTAACCTCAATTATAACAACCATAACGCACCTTGCGAGTTTTTGTGACGGTTTTTACCAATTCAAGAACAACTACACACGTAAATTTAAAAAGGGGGCATACTTGAGTTAACCTAAAGTTCGTTCTGTAATTTCCAGCGTTGGGCTAAAGTTGCTTCGGCCCAAAAGCTTAGGCAACCAATAACGGTCAATATAGTAATAGGCAACAAGGGTGAGATTGTTACTCTCCACGCCAGTAGGAATGCCAACATGATAAATGCCCCCGCTAATAAACCACCGAATTTTACGGCTGATTTTCGGGCTGTCTGATGGCGTGCTATTTGGGCAACAAAACGATGGGCCAGGCGTGAAGCTAAATACCAGAAAAACACACTCACCAAAATAAACAGGATCCCGTCAGCAGCGTTATGTGCGGCCACACTTAGACTCAGCGTTTGGTTAGATGAAGTGTCAGATATATTCGTGCTCGCTCCCAAAAGCTTTGCTGCAAGCATGAACGCCAGTAGACTGATTGCCAGCCAATTGAAAAGCCATAAACAATAGCCAGGCATCGCCGCCAGCCGCAGTATAATCTTTCGGCAGGAACCGTCAGTTTTTGATTTTCTTCTCATAGTACAATAATACGTGTATTTCAAAGCATAACCAAATATGCAGATAAACACTGAACAACTGCGCGAACAGGCAAAAGCTGCCCTAAAAGGCAATGATCGCGGTCAATACACCATACCCGCTCAGGGGCTGTATCCGCATCAATGGCTATGGGACAGTTGTTTTATCGCGATCGGGTTAAGCCACACTGATACTACCCGTGCACAAACTGAGATTTTGCATTTACTGACCGGACAATGGCATAACGGTATGGTTCCGCATGTGCTTTTTGCCGATCATAAGAACTTCTCACCCGATCACAATATTTGGCGTAGTTGGTTGAGTCCCCAAGCACCAGATCGTGTAGCCACCAGCGGCATTACTCAGCCACCAATGCTGGCAGAAGCAATAATAAGAGTGGGTCAAAAGCTATCATCACCCGAGAGGCGTACCTGGTATAAAACTGTATATCCGCGATTGCTTGCCTACCATCAATGGCTATACAACGAGCGCGACCCTCACCAAGAAGGGCTTACTTTGCAAATACACCCTTGGGAGACGGGCCTGGACAACACCCCGCCCTGGATGTACGAACTGCATCAGCACCTGTTGCCATGGTGGGTTCGTGGACTGCAAGCTAGTCGGTTGCTTTGGCTCGCAAATTTTGTGCGACGCGATACAAAGTATGTTCCAGCCGTTGAACGTCTGGAAACCATTGATGCCCTGGCTTTTTTTAGCATCCAGCGCCGGCTCAGACGTAAATCATATGATATTAACCAGATACTCCCTTACTCGGTATTCCTCATAGAAGACCTGGTATTCAATTCCATACTAGTGCGTGCAAACGAACATCTGGCTTCAATTGCTAAGACAATCCAACGCCCTTTACCGAAAGAACTACAAGCACACATGGCACGTACTCGCCAGGCACTTGAAAGTTTATGGGACCCTTACGCCGGCCAGTATTTTTCCAGGAACTTCGTCACTCACAAACTCATCAAAGTTCCAAGCATCGCTACTTTGCTACCGTTGTATGCAGGCAGTATATCCAAAGAGCAGGCTGCCAAACTTGTCGAGCTTATCCGTGATCCTCATTTATTTGGAGCCACCCATCCTATTCCCACCGTCCCAATTAATTCGCCCTGGTTTAAGCCGCATACTTATTGGCAAGGGCCTGTCTGGTGCAATACCAATTGGCTGATTTATGATGGCCTACGACGTTATGGATATGATAAAGAGGCAGCGCTAGTAAGGGATCGCACTCTTGAACTTATGCAGACACATGGCTTCAGAGAGTATTTTTCGCCCATCGATGGCAGCCCGGCGGGCGCCGATCACTTCTCTTGGTCAGCAGCACTAACAATCGACCTACTGAGTACCGACTAAAGAGTCTGGATGTAGTACCAAAAATGCCAGATAATTATGCCAGCAATCGCCAAAAACCAAACTGCTAAGACATTAAAATGATTTTTGCTAAGAAACTTGAGCGGTTTTTGCCAACTCGAAGGAAAAGTGATAACACCATTCCTATAATTGCGCAGTGTCGTGTACCAGAAAATCGGGATTGTCACCGCCCACACTGCCATGCAGAACAAACATAACTTGCCTATAACAAACACGGAGTGATAAAACAGCCAGTGGACAAAAAGCAACCCAAATAGTGCCCCACCTTGTAGGCCAAGCCAAAACCAACGCTTAAAAGTTGCGCCGGCCAGAAGTGCCATACCAATCGTAATTACCACTGAGAACCCGGCAAGCCCAACGTAAGGATTCGGAAATCCGAAAGCAGAAGCCTGCTTACTCAATATAACCGAACCACAACTAAACAACGGGTTGAGGTTGCAGATCAGTTGTGCGTTAGGGTGCTCCAGTAAATGCAGTTTTTCCATCGTAAGGTAAAAAGCAGATACCAAACCAACTGTGCCTCCACCTACCAATAAATAGGGGTACCAACGTTCCCAGCTCGGTATCGTTTTGTTTTGTCTCGCCATTGTCTTTATTGTAGCATTTTGTCTGTAAGCATCAGGGTCAAATCAAAAATGCGCCCAGCGGTTGCCTTTACGCCAGGTTTTAATAGCTTGTTTATACGGTTTAAAGTTGCGGAATACCCATAAGTCGGCTCGGCGACGCACTAACCAACCGGCGTATCCGCTTCTCACTTTGTTCCCGGACTGTACCACTGCCCAGTTTTTGCCAACCGGGATAACATAGATTGATTGTCGTACACGGTAAGCAGGATGTAATCCACGCCCACGGTTAGCTCTAATGTGGCTTGCGACAAACTTCGCATCATGTAGAGCAGTTTGTGCCATGCCGCTATAGCGAGTCAGTGCATTATCACCGATTACATATATATCCGGATGTCCCACTGGATGAAGAAATTTATCAACGATCACCTTACCGTGTTTCATCTGGAAAACCCGAGGATACTGGCTATAGAACGGTACAGTGCAACTGCCGGCTGTCCAAATTATTAAATCTGCTCTCACTGCTGTGCCATTTACGATCAGCTTCTTCTCATTACAACCACTTACCTTTGCGCCACACCACACCTTTACCCCCAGATGCTGCAAACGCCGCAGGACTTTCTGTGAGGCCTTGGGCAACATAGCAGGTAATAACTGTGGGCTACCCTCAATAAGGGTAATCCGCAATTTTTGATGGTGCAGTTTATATTTATCTATTACCTTGTTTGCAAAAAAGGGCAGCTCACCAGTCAGTTCTATGCCAGTGGGGCCACCGCCAACAATGGCTACGGTTAACTCCGGATCAGTATTGGTTTTCAGCAAATTAACAATGCGATGGCGAAGCAGGATAGTGGACTCAATGTTATCCATTGTATAAGCGTGCTCTTCCATGCCATCAATACCATAGAAGTTCACCATGCTACCCATGGCAAGCACTAGTTTGTCGTAGGCATAGAGGTGTCCGGTTTCGCCACCAACATGTTTTGCCATTGGGTCAATGCTTACAATTTTATCCAGCACGATCTCAACATTGTGTGCCCGAGCAAAAATATCTCTCAGCGGCAACACGACTTCAAGCGGTGAACGGCCAGTCGCTGACCGATACAAGGCACCGTGATACTCAAAATTTGGTTTAGACGTCACTAAGGTGACACGAATGTCGCGCTTATTTGCCAGGCCAAGGGCTGTCTTGACTCCGCCAAATCCACTGCCTACAACCACAATGTGCATTTTTTCGTCTTGATTTTTACTTTAACTGCAAGAACCAGTGTAGCAAAAAAATAGATTCTTTTCAGTAGATCAGACCTGTTCGTCGAGCGCATCAAGTAGCTGGGGAGCTTCGGCTTCCGCTGTTTCACTTGCCCGGTCTGCAAGCTGTTGCACTTTGCCAAGCTTACGCTCAATGGTTCGGCTCTTTGTACTAGCGGTATCGATAGTACGTGTCGCTTGCACTAGTTTTTCCCTCGTCTTATCAAGTAGATCACCAAACTTACCAAACTCACCTTTTATAACCGTCAGTAGCTCCCATACTTGGCTGGTTTGCTCAGCGATTGCTAACGTCCTAAAGCCAAGTTGATAGCTGCTCAATATGGCAGCAATCGTGGTGGGGCCAGCAACAGTTACTCGGTAGTCACGCTGCATCTGTTCAAACAGCCCGGGGTGCCGCAGCACTTCAGCATATAAACCTTCAATCGGTACGTACATAACAGCAAAATCCGTCGTTTTCGGCGGCAAAATATACTTGTCTTTTATTGATTTCGCCTCTGACTTTATGCGAGACATTAACAACTTGGTTATTTGTAAGCTTAACTCGTTATCTGCCTTCTCTTGAGCAGCAACCAGACGTTGGTAATCTTCCAGTGGAAACTTTGCATCAATCGGTAAGTATATATGGCCATCTTTCGCATTCTTATCCGGCAGCTTTATCACGAAGTCAACGGCCTCACTGCTGCCCGGTTTTAAGACAACCTGCTTCTGGTAGTGGTCTTTGATAAATACTTGTTCGAGCAAGCTCTCTAGCTGTACCTCACCCCAGGTTCCTCGTGTCTTGACATTAGTCAGCACTCGTTTGAAATCACTCACATCACTGGCCAGCCCTTGCATTTCACCCAAACCTTTATGCACCAATTCCAGCCGCTCACTTACCAGCTTAAAGCTGTGACTCAAGCGTTTTTCTAGAGTACTTTGCAGTTTTTCATCAACCGTCACGCGCATTTTTTCCAACTTCTCGGCATTGTCTTTTTGTAGTGACTCCAAGCGTCCCTCCACTGTTTTGCGGATAAGCTCTAGTTTTTCATCATTTTTATCCCGAAGCTGATCAAGTCGCTTATCCAACGACGTCTTGGTTTTCTCGAGAGTGGAGGAAAGCTCCAACCGTAACTCCTTATTCGCTTGGCCAAATTCCTTTCGGTTTTGGGCAAACTCAGACCGCAAATCAGCGCTACCTGCGTGAGCACCTTGCCAGCTATATAGCCAAATTAACGCAGCTAAATTGGCAATCCCCAAAACTAGCACCGCAATAAGCATAGCCCTATTGTAGCGTGTTCACCCCTCGGGTGCTACTTCTAGAGCCTAGACCGCAATAAAATGGTGCGCCAGACTTATGGACAGTCCGACAACCACTACACCGAGTAGTAATAGCAGTGACTCGACACCAACCGCGCGACGATTGGAAGCTGACTCATGAATGGACGGGATAATGTCACTGGCGGCAATGTAAAGCAAAAATCCTGCACTTATTCCAAATAAAAGCCCGTTGGGCAATTTATCGGCACTTCCGATGGCAAAAGTCACCACGGCTAAAATCGTGGTTGCAAGCGCACTAAACACATTTACCAGTAATACCTTCTGTCGACTCACTCCCTTTGACAACAATAATCCAAAGTCACCGATTTCCTGTGGTATTTCGTGGGCAGCAACAGCCAAAGCTGTAATTATTCCAGTTGGCACGCTTATCAAAAAGCCAGCCGCAATTGCAACTCCATCCAGAGCATTGTGTACGGTATCACCAATAATAATTAAGCTCACGGAGGGATCGCCTTGGTGTTGATGATGGTGGTGGAACCAGTGCAGAAACCGTTCAGCAAAAAAGAATAGCACCACACCGCTAAGCGCTGCCAACAAGACCGAATCAGCCGTATCATGTGCAATTCCTTCTGGCAAAAGATCAAGAAAGACAGCTGCGAGCAGTGCTCCAGCTGCAAATGGCGTCACATATTTGCTAAGCGCTTGCGCACTGCGGCGGCGGCGCAATAGCAATATTCCGCCAACTAACGAAAATAACCCGCCAACTAACGAAAAAAATATCACTTGCGTGTAAGTGGCTGTCACAATACCTGAGCTTCCTTTCGTTACCAGCCTAAGGCAGTTCCCGGCAATTTGCAAACAACTAACTGCAAACTTTAAGAGCCCCGTGGTTTAGACGGAGCTCATCGGAAGCCTCACACTTCCACATTCAGCTTACGTCCGCATACGCCAAAATGCAAGAAAAAAGCTTTAGGGTTTTGAGATAAAAGGACTGTTCTTAATATAAAAACGCCACGGCCGATCAACTGCCCGTGTAATGCCGATTCTTTTGGTCTGTACCACTTCTTTTGGTGGAACACCGGCTAGTAACATTAGATGCTTATCTCTCAGTAAATCCTTTCCATTTTGCTTCAGGCCAATTCCAAGCGCTTGAGTGAGTTTACCGGGTCCATTGGTAAGGCGAATGACTTCTTCTATCCCGCGTCTCTCCTTCATTAGCTCAATACCTTCGACTGGCTCCAGGGCACGGATTAGTACACCTTGGCCATCCTCTATTTTTCCTGCTACCACATTTAAACAATAGTGCATACCATAGGTGAAATACACGTAGGCATGGCCCGGTTCGCCAAACATGACTCGGTTGCGTGGCGAGACACCCTTATGGGTATGACTCGCCGGATCATCGGCTTGATAGGCTTCAGTTTCGACAATCCGTCCCGCGCACAAGCCATCATTCGTTCGGTGGACAACTATAAAGCCTAATAGCAAGGGCGCCACGACTGAGGCATCCTGCATTAATAACTGCCGGAGCTGGTCTATGTTGTCCTTGGAGCGTCTTCCTCGCAACTTGTTTGGCATATTCAAATTCATTACCGGCTGCAATAAAACTCATGCGCAATAGTGAAATTGCTTCTAAAGGTTATAGAGTGTGACGCGGTTTTGGTACGCGAATAAAAAGTTCGCTCACTATGCTGCCGGTACCCACTAGGCCGGCTGCCAGAAGCGTAATAAAACTGAGAATGGGTAAGGCATAAAGCACCAAAACTACTGAGGCCCCTACCAACATAATAAGGGCGGGATGTTTAGAATGCCGCATGAGTAGCCGTCCAATAGTGTAACTAAATACCGTGCCGCTCAGCATAAGAATCACTAGCCAGGTGAGTGCAAACAATACAGCCAGCGGCACACCTACAAGGGTCAGTAATAGAGCAATACCTACAAAGGGTGCCGCTATCAGACTTAGGAATCCTACCAGGGCAGTCCGGCCCGGATGTCGGCGCGTCCTTTCGGAAGCCTCGTGGAAGAAAGAAGGAAACAAGAGAACTAATACAAGGGCAAATACCAGTAGTGATATAAAAGCGTAGCTCTGACCGGCAAACCGTAGTTTCCACATGCCTTCTTTTTTGGCTTTGGCTTTTGGTTGGTGGCGCGTCGTACTACCTGCTATCTTTGCACCGTTTACTACAGTCACCGTTTTTTCACTGGTATAGTCAAGATTACCATTAACCACTGAGCCCGAACCAAGCGTCAGACTGTTAAACCGGCCATTGAGGTTTCTTCCCACTTTCCCGTTTACAGTAGCGTTGTCAGCCGCAAGGCCGGCGTCACGGCCCACCTGGCCATTCACCAATAGATCAGAGCCTCCCGCTGTCAGATCACGGCCAATTTTACTCGCCTCGTGCGTGATAACAGTTTGACCGATAAGCGATGCGCTGCCGTCAATTTGACCGCTCACTGAAACGTTCTGTCCTGCCACGCGAACGCTGCCGTCGACTACACCACTCACCTGTATCGTTTGCGCAGCACAAAGCACATCACCATGTACGGTTCCGCTAATTGTCACATTCATGCCGGCACAGATCACGTCACCGTTCACCGTACCCGCAATATCAAGGCTCCGCCCAAAACTAAACAGGGTCGCGTCAACCGTCTGTTCTTTCGCAACTGTTACTAAATTACCGGATCTCACTGTCTGGGCACGCGCCAACTGCGCCACGCCCACTACAAAACACGCAATAAAGGCTGCGGCTAACAGTATTCTTTTACCCATTCGCACACCTCCCCTTACTTCTCAGGCATATTGTATACCCGTTTTGAGGTGTTCGCTAGGATTTTCGCTGGTCAAAGATCTTCACGGACTTTTTCCCACGGAAATTCTGCGCGGCCAAAGTGACCATACGCAGCCGTTTCCAGATAAATTGGGCGCCGCAGATCAAATGTTTCAATAATTTGTTTGACTGAAAGGTTGAGACATCGATCAGCAAAATCACGGATCACTTTATCACTTGATTTGGCGGTTCCAAACGTATCTATATGTAGCCACACCGGCTGTTTCGCGCCGATATAAAAAGCTACGCCAACTTCAGCCCGTTCGGCCAGATCAGCCACTACGATATTTTTTGCAATGTAACGGGCCGCATAGGCGCCTGAGCGATCCACTTTGCTGGGATCTTTGCCGCTAAACGCACCGCCACCGACACGCGCATAACCGCCGTAGCCATCAACGACAATTTTCCTGCCAGTCAACCCACAGTCAGAAGAAGGTCCAGGTATATGCCACACGCCAGTACCATTTACCACGATGTTCTGTTTATTAACCTCGAAACCGTACTCGTTCAAAACTGGACTTACGACTTTATCATATAAATCCCCGCTTACCTGCTTTAGAGTGATCGCCTCATCATGCGGCACCGCTAAGGTAACATGCGCAACGCCAACAGGTTTGTCGTCTTTGTAATCCACCACCACCTGTGCTTTGCCGTCGGGGCGCAGGTAAGATATACGCTTAGACTCACGGGCCTTGTCTATTTCTTTAGTAATACGGTGCGCAAGTGTGATTGGTAATGGCATTAACTCTGGTGTTTCTTTACACGCATAGCCAAACATCAAACCTTGATCGCCGGCGCCATCTTGGTCGACACCCACAGCGATTTCCGGTGATTGTCGGTGGACAAATGAAGTAACTTTCGATTTGTGGCTAAAACCCCAGTCCGGATTGGTATAGCCAAGCCGTTTTACCTGCCTACGGGCAATACTATCAAAATCAATATCCGAAGCACACGTCACTTCACCGGCCAGCACAAGGTGGTCATGGGCCGCCAAGGCCTCAACCGCTACCCGACCTTTCGGATCCGCTGCCAGTACGGCATCCAATATTGCATCACTGATCTGATCACAGACTTTGTCCGGATGACCAGCACAAACAGACTCACTGGCGAACTGGGTTAAATTTGGCATAAAAAATCCTTTCCGCTTCGGCGAAAAGGATGCATGGTCTTTAGGTGTTACCACAATATCTTTCTTGCCGAAAGCAAGCTAGATGGAGCACCAACACCTAAAGTACTAAGGCAGGTTGCCGACGGATCAACGAGCTAGTTCTCTCCCCGTACTCTTTATATTTCGTTAATTTGGTAAAATGCAGGCAACTATCCTAGTAAGTTGCTTCCATATAGCATACCACAACCAAGTTGGGGTTGTTTACAGCCATTTCTTTCGCTGGAATATCCAGATGGCGAGAGTGGTAAAGCCCATCACAATCAATAGTACAAACCAAAAGGCGTTGGGTCTATGTTGCAAAGGCAGCGCCAGGTTCATGCCGTATAAACCGGTCGTAATTGTAGGAATTGTCATAAATATGCTAATGCTCGTTAGTCGTTTAAAAGTCTTGTTTAGCGTATTCGCCATGATGGTCGCATAGGCCTCGCGCGTATTCGAAATTGTTTTTAATCTCGATTTCGCCAGCTCAATAAGCTCAGCCGTATCAAGCGCCAAGTCTTCTACTAAATCCTCATCTTCCTCATATAATTTGACGTTTCGTCCGCTCAAAAGTGTACGAAACATGACATTTTGCGCCTGCAACGCCGAAAGCTCCTCGTTTAATTCTTCCTCGAGGTTGATAAATTCAATAAAGTCCTCGTTGCGGACTTCTGACTTGTTCATTGTGTTACGAATGCCTAAAATCTGTTTGCTGATGCGGTAAATGCGACGTTGGTACGAGACATTGACTTCTTCCAGGATCTGCAGCAATGTTTTGGTTTTTTGGGTAGTTGCTACATCGCCGTGGGCTTGTTGGAGCCTCGCAAGTACTGGCAGGTCCTTATGCTGAATGGTAATTACATGGTCGGGCGTATAGATTATCAGCAGCGGTTGCGTTGTCGACAAGCTGCCCCCTTCTTCAAAATAGCAGTAACGGGTAAAAACATAGACGGCACCATTTTCTTTTTCGATCCGGGGGGCCTCATAAGGATCGGTAGCATCTCTTAAGAGATCCGGATCTAGCCCATAATTATCGCTTAACGCGAGTAATTCCTGCTCGCTTGGCTCCACCACATGCAGCCAATCACCTTTGCGCGTTGTGGTGAGTTGTTCCAGTACAGGTGCTTTGGTATTGCGATAAAAAATTGTCTGCATAACTTAAATTTCTATTTTTAACAACTTACACGCTATTATACACGGTAATTACTTTAGTACATAAGGTGTAGGCTTTTGCAATTCATAACGTCCACGGCGTATAATCTCCCTGTCTATATTCGGTAGGCAATTCCTTTAGCAATGGCGAGTGGCCAAGCGGTAAGGCGCCTGACTCTGGATCAGGAGATCGAAGGTTCGAATCCTTCCTCGCCAGCCAGGGTTGGATAACCAGGCTTGCACTGGTTTTTCAACCCTGTTTTTGTGGGTAGAATTTATCGAACCGATGCCGTGTAGCGGAAGGTTCGGCGGAGCGAAAGCTCTCACAGAAGCTTGCTTCGAGAAAGCTAGAGCGTAGGAGCCGCGCAGGCGGCGATATCCTTCCTCGCCAGCCAAGTCAATTTACACCTGTTTCCGTTAACTAGGGCAAGTTGACGGTTAGAATCATGACTCCATACGGAGTCTGTTTCGTTATAATTTAGACTATGAATCAAAAAATCCTAAAGAGAGTTTTCCTACGATTACCGCAGTCAGAATTTACTAAACAACTTTTGACCTATTTATCAGGCGTTGGTCAAAAAGATGGCGACAATTTATCGCTGCGCCAAAGTAGCCCGGAATATCTTCCAAACATCGAAATCACACTCAGTAATACTGTTCGGCCCTCGTTTACTTTTACTACTGATGCGAAAAGTACTGATATAGATTTAGCAAATGAAACCGGCGAAACAAAAATAAGCCCCGAGGTATACAGCAAAATTTCGATTTCAGATTTTTTGCAGAGGGCTCAAAGTTTCCACGTTAACTACCTTGACCATTTGGGCTTTAATTTGCCATGGTTTAGTGGAGTACACCCATCGATTCTCGAGCTGAGAAAGGAATATTATAAAAGTTGTGCATACTATAGATTCCCAACCGGTGAAGAATGGGACTTCATTTTACCTGCGAGAAGTAATAAATAATTACCGACAACATTGATTTAACTAAAGAAAGACGACCAAAGTTTGAAATAGTATCTTTCGATAAATGCTCAACTCCGCTGATCCAGTTTGACATGGGTACGACATTGGATTTTGCGCAAATCAAGTATATTTTCCCCGAAGGAATTGCCGACTCAGAACTTAGAAACGTTTGGGTCTATCTTGAAAACCCGTATGGCATCGATATTTGTCTAGTTCTCGGTGAGAATTCTGCGGATTGGAGTGATCCTTTTACGGGTCACAGATTAACTGCCGTTTGACAGTTCATAAAGATTTTTCTCACCTGCGTCAATGTGCTCAGCCAAGATTCTGAAATTCACCTTTACCGAGATAGGTCTAGGCTCTCCTTGATCCTAGACCTTTCATAGTTATTATGCTTTGGTATTCCACGATGGCTGTTTATAATCGAAAGTAGTGAGCGAGCGACACAATCCCAGCATCACTATATTAGCCTCAGGAAGTGGTTCAACCGCGGAGGCGTTCATTCATGCGACACAAGATGGTCGAGTTGCCGCAGAGGTTGGCCTCGTTATATGCAATAATCCCCCCGAAAAAGTCGGGATTTATGCAAGAATAGAACGACTCAATGAACAGTACGGTCTGGATATAGAAGCTGCCGAAGTTAGCGGACGAACACATCCGGATGGAAAGGTGGGACGAGGGCAAACTCTTTCAGAATCGGCCGCCATTTGTGAACGGATAAACCAAGGTAAGTTTGCTCATGTGGCGCTGATGGGTTATATGAAAATGCTCCGAGGAGAGCTTATCGAAGAGTATGGCTGGTTGCCTCACTTTCGTTCAATTTATGAAGCACGGATAAGTAATACGCATCCGGGTCCCCTTCCAGAAACGGAAGACACGTATGGTATTCATACTTCCGAAAGAGTGCTAGAACTTGGGCTTCCTGCTTCAAAGCACACCGTTCATTTGGTTGCATCGGGAATTGATCTCGGCCCAAAAATTGCCGAACATCCAGTTGAAGTATTACCTGACGACACACCACAAGACCTCTTTGATCGTGTGCAGATAGTCGAAAAGGCAGCTCTACCTTATGCCTTAGGCAAGTTTTTGCAAGAACAGGAGGCTTACTCTGGTAATCAATGAAACACGAGTTACCCCACTTGATGGCGACCCGCTGGGCCATGATATTCAACAGGAGGCTGCCTGCACATTAGATCTAGATAACATTGAAGCAGTTCACACTGCTAAGGTTTATCGTATCCAAGGTGTTACTGAAGACGAAGCTCGTACTCTTGCCGAACAGTTGCTTACTGATCCGGTTAGCGAACAATATACGCTTAACCAACTGGTTTTGAAACACCCAAAGTCGTAGAAGTGGCTTACAAACCCGGTGTCATGAAAATCTAAGTGTTCATCGTTCCTTCAGACAAGTTCTGTGAACTGTCCAGAAGTTTCGTTACAGTCAAGACATAGTATTTTAGTCTATCGAATAAATCATGTCGTAAAATTACTGTATGCCAACTACTTTTCATCAGATGCTTTCCGAGGGCAGTCCGCGCTCATTGGGACGAGCGGAAGAAGTAGTTCAGAAAGTATTAAAAGCCCCTCAGCTATTAGGAGAGTTGTTCGACTGCCTGTTTTCTGAGGATGAAATTGTCCGCATGCGCGCAAGTGACGCTATCGAGAAAGTCTGCCGGGTACATCCTAATTGGCTGCAACCCTTTGTCCCAAGACTCTTAGGAGAAGTAGCACCTATCAATCAACCGTCTGTACAATGGCATCTTGCGCAAATGCTTGGTGAAATCACTCTTTCGGTCGAAGAAAGAGCCATCGCCGTTAAATTACTGAAGCGTAACTTGCAAACTACAAAAATCGACTGGATTGTCGCAGGCTACAGCATGGAAACCTTAGCTAAGCTTGTTGACAAGGGCTACCTACAAGCCACCGAGCTTACACCACTGCTCAAGATACAACAGGCACACCATTCAAAAGCAGTCGCAAAACGGGCAAGCAAAATACTTGCGCAGTTAGCAGACTTATAGAAAAAACCTCGTGCAGTAGTAGGTTATACTAGGCGCATGGCTGGCAGCCTTAATCCGCATCGGACCCGTATATTCGCTCTTATTGGCGTACTTATACTCGCCATTATTTTTCTCAAGCCATTCTTGCCGATCATTGGCTTGGCTGCGTTGGCTGCCTATCTTTTTGACCCTCTTTATAAAAAAGTGCGGCGCAAACTCAAGGGTAAAACAGGTTCGGCAATCGCCCTGACAACCATTATTAGCTTGTTGTTCATTTTGCTGCCAATTGCCCTTATCCTCATTATCTCGGCATCTCAAGCGCTAAGCCTGGCACACAGCTTAGGGCTAGATAATAGCTCAATTGCAGGTGTTAATCTAAGTGAAACTCTTACGAATGCCATAGCCAAGGCGAATCAGCTTATCCAGAACTTTACAGGGGTAGAAGGAGCAATCAAAAGCAGCTCGGTGGTAGGATTTGTCAAAGATGTTGGCCCGAAGCTTGCCCAAGCATTCGTGAATACCATTGTATCGTTGGTGAGTACCATCCCCGGGCTTATCACTTCGTTTATCCTTTATCTGTTCGTGTTTACCGGCATCCTGCGTGGACAAGATAGACTACTGCACTATATACGAGTCATTAGTCCTTTTGATGAAAAAACAAACAACGAGTATTTGCGTCGTATCGGCCTTATGTGCAAGTCAATGGTGAAGGGACAAATGTTGATCGCTTTACTGCAAGGGTTGGCCAGTGCGTTAGTAGTGGCATTTGCTCTCAACTTACGGGGGCTGTTCTTCTTTTTATTTATCGTGTTTACTTTTTTATCTTTCATTCCGCTTGGTGCCGGTATCATTACTATCCCTTTGGGCATTATTGTCATGCTAACTGGTGGCTGGTGGCAGGGAGGCCTAATATTACTAAATCACTTCTTGGTTGTCACCAATATTGATAATATCCGCCCTCGACTCGTTGCCAAAGAGATAAGATTGCCGGCAGCGCTCACCATCTTGGCTGCATTTGCCGGTGTACATTATTTTGGGCTAGTGGGAGTGGTATATGGTCCCATCATTATGATTTTTATCACTACCACTATAGAAATGTATGCGAAAGCCTTGCCAGCCAGTCATATACCCAACTAACCTAAAAACTCCGCCCAAGTTGGACGGAGCCTTGGGAATAGCTGCAGGAAAATAACCTACTGGCTGTTTTCGTGTATAGTGTCACTGCTCTTTCGACGGGAGCCGCCTTTTTTGCCGGCTTTGGCATGCCCCTCTGGGTCGCCATGCCAACCTCTTCCCTTTGACTGATTCTGATTTTCTGCCATAATCCCTCCCTTTCCTTAGTAAGATTGCATGAACCATCATAATGAACTTAATATCCCGTCCGCTATGAAAATTATTACATGTGATTTTTGTGATATTTTTCATAGCTATTGCCTGGCACCCACGATAGCATGGAAATTGTCATGGGTGAGGCCATGGCAAATGCAAAACAAGTTTGGGAGGTACTTGGAATGCACAATATTAGTACATCACACCGAGGTGAGGAGTTTGGCTTTAGCAAGCATGACGTAGATCACTCCATCGCCAGTCCGTTCCGGCCGGAAGCAATCCAGCCGTCCACCGGTGTGACTGGTTAAAGAACGCCAAACAATAACGCATAAATTAGGAGGGGCTTATGTGGGATTATGATGATGCTCAAAATAAACCTTCAGACCAGCGAAATTTCTTCGCTGAACAGTTTACGATGGATGATGGTCGTGACGAAGACCAAGACTTCCAGTATGGCGATGATGACAACCCAGACGATTACATTTGAGCAAAATATTTACTGACAAACAATTATCTTGCCTGTACATACTCAGGCAAGAAGAAATTGGAGGTAGAATAATGAATAAGTACGGTCCGAAAGCGAGCCGAATGATCGGTAAGACCATGCACGAGTTTCATGAAGGCCAGCTAAAAAGCGGCAAAGCACGAAAACCAGTTAAAGATCGTCAGCAGGCACTAGCAATCGGTATTTCAAAAGCTCGTAAATATCACTATAAAGTGCCTAGTTCCGGTAAATAGAGGCACGACCAAATACAGCTAACCGCAGTAGTGATCCACGTATCCTATTACAGAAAAATTGTATAGATATTGATGCTACTCCCGGCAGCTAAATATGTTATTGTTTATACGGATAAGTAAATTCCGTGATGGGTCACAGTGTATAAGTACATATTTATGGAGCTGTTGGGCTGGCTTATTATTGTCGGCCTGCTGTGTTTTATACTTTACCGCTTCAGATTCTTCCGATGGCTAAAAAAGTTTTTACATAAAAGATTCCTCTTAGTTGTCGTCTCGGTAATAGTTTTTCTGACGGGAACATCATTTATATGGTTTGGCCGCCACCCATACCCCTTGCATTTCGCCATGCCGCCAACTATGCATGCGGCCACAGCAGACCAAAATCCCCCGTCTTTGCCACTACTGAACCTTTTTCATTTCCTAACTTCAAACAACAAGTTTGAAAGGGTTGCAGATATAGGAGCAGATCCAAGCAAAGTACCTGAACCTATTAACCGAAAAATACCCCAAAACGTAAAAATATCTTTGACTGCCAAAGAGGTAATTTCTGAGGTTGGCAAAGGTATATACAACAATTACTGGACCTACAACGGCCAGGTTCCTGGCCCCATGCTTCGGGTACGCGAAGAAGATACCGTTGAGGTGACGTTATACAATGACAAAACCAGTTTGCACACTCACAATATCGATCTTCATTCCGTAACCGGCCCAGGCGGTGGTGCGACACTCACAAATGTCAAACCAGGCGAGACTAAGACTTTTACCTGGAAGGCCCTGGCGCCCGGGCTTTACATTTACCACTGTGCCACCTCCAACGTATCAGTGCACAATTCACACGGCCAGTACGGGTTAATCCTAGTTGAACCAAAGGAGGGTCTGCTAAAAGTTGATAAAGAGTTTTATGTGGTACAAGGAGAGCTTTACACCCAAGGCGGCATTGGCAAAAAGGGTCTTTTGGCTTTTGATCCACAAGCCTTGCTCGATGGTAATCCCACCTATGTAACATTTAACGGCCGCATAGAGACAACCCCCAGAATGAAAGCTAAAGTTGGCGACAAAATAAGGATGTACGTAGGTAATGGCGGAGTTAATCTCGTATCGAGCTTCCACGTGATCGGTGAGATTTTTGATACGGTATACCCCGAAGCCGCCATGGGTCCAGGCTCTGCCATCTACAAAAATGTCCAAACCACAACCGTACTACCGGGGGGCGCCACAATCGTTGAGTTTAAAGTTGATGTGCCAGGTAAATATACTCTCGTAGACCATGCCTTGGCTCGCATGAATAAAGGTGCGTGGGCAATCCTAGAAGTTGAAGGTGCCAAACAACCAGAAATCTTCAGCCAAACTAGCCAAAATGATTCTAGCCACGATATGCACCAGATGTAGATCAAACTGCCGCAAAGCCTTAATTTTTGCGGGTTTTATATCAGCGGCACAAAGATAAAACCCGGATGGGCTATTATTTCCAGTTTATCGTTTGCGTCCTTAGTGATTTCCAGTATGTCATTTTTAACTGGTATAACTAATTTGCCGCTTGGTTTGAGCTGCTTGGATAACCTTTTGGGCAATTGTTTGGCTGCAGCACTTACTAAAATTCGGTCGAACGGCCCCTCATTGGGTAGACCTAAATTTTTGCTAGCCTGATGAAAGTAAACATTTTTGAGATTGAGCTTTTGGCAATTCTGCTCCCCCAAATTTACCAACTCAGGCACTACTTCTACGGCGTATACTTTCCCCTTGTCGCCAACAATATAACTCAGTAGCGCCGTAGTCCATCCAGAGCCGGAACCTATATCAAGTATTTTATCTCCAGGTCTGGCAGTCAGCCACTCCAACATGAACCTCACGGTTGTGGGTTGGCTATTTGTTTGGCTAAAACCAATCGGGATTGGCATATCTACGTCTGAAGCATCTTGATAATCCGGCGACAGAAAGAAGTGTCGCGGAGCCCGACGAAAAGCTTCTGCCACCCGGGCAACAGTCGAATTATTTTCTGGTAACCACACTGATAAGCGCAAAAATAGTAAACCCGACGCCAAGGCCGATCATAGTGCCGGCAGCTATGTTATTCAGGGCAAAACCAACACCGATTCCGGTAAGAATCCCGGCAGGAATAAATAATGCACCGTTATTTTCTTCTCTTTTCTCAGCAGATTTCTTTGCTTCGCCCACAGGTGCTCTCCCTTGCCTTTTACTAAAGTCAATTATACCAAACACGGGTTATGAATACGGAGTTGTGAGCTAGTAGGCGCTTGGGGTACAATAAGCACAAGCACAAAAACAGGAGACATATGCACGATTTTGAGGCCATTGAATCGTATCTCAGGGCTGCTAATTACTTGACCGTCGCACAAATATTCCTACGCGATAACTTCCTACTGGAAAGACCCCTTAGCAAAGATGATGTGAAGCCACGGCTGCTCGGTCATTGGGGTACCGGTCCCGGTATCAACTTAATATATGGCCACTTAAGCCAACTCATCAAGCAACATCACCTCAATATGATGTTCGTACTTGGCCCCGGACATGGCTTCCCTGCCTTGCAAGCCAATCTCTTTTTGGAACAAACGTTGCAAAAGTACTACCCGAATGCCGTTCATAGTTACGAAGGTATTGCCTACTTATGCCAAAAATTCAGCTGGCCGTATGGTTTCCCCAGCCACAGCAATCCAGGCACCCCAGGAGTCATCTTAGAAGGTGGTGAACTGGGTTATTCATTATCAACCTCATATGGTGCCGTCCTGGACAATAAAGACCTTATTGTGGCCTGTTTAGTAGGTGACGGCGAAGCCGAAACGGGTCCCACCGCAGCTGCATGGCATCTCAATAAGTTGCTTGATCCAGCCCACAACGGAGCCGTTTTACCCATTCTTCACTTAAACGGCTACAAAATCTCCGGTCCCACTATTTTCGGTAGAATGACAGATGAAGAATTGCTTGATTTGTTCCGCGGCTATGGCTATCAGCCTCGCATCGTTCAGGCTAGCCGCCATGAAAGTGTTCACCAATCCCTGCAATCAACCCTTGAGTGGGCTGTTGGTACCATAAAAGAATTAAAAAGGCAGCACGCCATCGTGTCACCGCGCTTCCCTATGATTATTCTGAGAACGCCTAAAGGCTGGACCGGGGTAAAAGAGCTCAACGGTCAAAAGGTAGAGGGCAATTTCCTTGCACACCAAGTAGTCCTTACTGAGGCTCATAGTGACGATACCCAGCTGCGACTTTTGGACGAATGGCTAAAGAGTTACAAGATCCAGGAATTATTTAACCGTGAGAAGGGTTTTGGTGAATTCTTACAGGAAATTTTTCCATCCGAATCTCATCGGATGGGACTGAATAAACATACATTGGGGGGCGAACCGGTTTACAAGCCGCTGGAACTACCGGATATAGAACAGTTCGCCGAAGATGCGGTGACACCCGGCACAATCGGTTCCAGCAGCATGCGGCGGGCGGGTTTATATCTCGGTGAAGTGTTCCGACGCAATCAAACGCACACAAATTTTAGGGTGATGTCACCTGATGAGACGTACTCAAACAAACTGGATGATATTTTTGCTGCAACCTCAAGGGCATGGGTTTGGCCAAGCAAAGAGTGGGACAAAGATATGTCCAAATCCGGACGCGTCATGGAACTTCTCAGCGAGCACTCGTTGCAAGGCTTAGCGCAAGGTTATGTGCTGACTGGCCGCCATGCGGTATTTGCCTCTTACGAAGCCTTTATTCAAGTCATTACAAGCATGATGGACCAATACGCCAAATTCCTGCGCCAAGCCATCGACGTGCCATGGCGTGGTGATATTGCTTCATTTAACTACATCCTCACCTCGTCTGGTTGGCGCCAGGAACACAACGGCTTTTCACACCAAAACCCCGGCTTTATTGACGATGCACTCCAACGCCAGGGAAATTTTGTGAATGTTTACCTCCCCCCTGACGGCAACACTACGCTGGCAGCACTTGAACAAATGCTAAGCGCCAAAAAACAGATTAATATTTTAATTGCCGGCAAAACTCTGGAGCCGCGTTGGTTGACACCAGATCTTGCCCGTCGTGCTGTCCAAAAAGGCGTAATGGTATGGGATTTTGCCAGTGATAATGATCCAGACATTGTCTTTGCGGCCGCCGGTGACTACCTCACAAAAGAAGCACTTGCCGCTATTGATATCTTAAAATCAGATAACCCCAACCTACGTGTACGGTTTGTCAGCATTGTTACTCTGTCCTGTAATGGCTTGGGGCATAGTGGTACCGAGTTTACACATGAAGACTTTAAAAACTACTTCACGCTAGACAAACCGGTCATATGTAACTTCCACGGTTATCCGCAAACATTAAAATCCCTTTTGTTTGACTATAGTGAACAAAGAGACCGTTTTACGGTGCATGGCTACAAAGAAAGCGGCTCAACCACCACGCCATTTGACATGCATGTAAGAAACCAAACTGACCGTTACCACTTGGTAATGGACGCGGTTAGTAAGCTTGCTATGGAAGGTAAGATTGATAGGAACCACACCGAACACCTCCTGGCAAAATACCACGAGAAGCTTGCTGAACACACCGCATACATCAAGGAGCATGGTGTCGACCTACCAGAGATAGAGGCATGGCAGTGGAAAAAATCACATTAGTCGCTAACCCTGGTAGTGCATCGCGAAAGTACGCGCTATATCACGAGCATCACCGTTTAGCTGCTCTTCATTTTGAAATCGAAAGCGGACAAGTAGTATGCACGATTTCCACTCCCGCCCACACTGTCAGGGAGCAAACTTCTCATACCCGACTAGATAAGATCGCCGAATCTGTGCTTCCTCTTATCCGCAAACACCACCTCATACCTGACTCCGCGAAAATAACGCGCATTGCTTTGCGTATTGTCGCACCCAGCGGCTTCTTCTTAGAAGACCACCGGTTGGATGAAGACGCGTTGGAGCGTCTCCAGCAACTACGGCCTCGTCTCCCTTTACACATCGGTGCTTCACTCGATGAATATCATCGGCTTAAAAAACATCTACCTAACACCAGCTACATTGGCATTTCAGATAGTGGTTTTCACAAAGATAAACCTGACTACGCATGGAATTACGGGCTTCCACTGGAGCTAGCCGACCGTTTAGAGCTAAAACGCTACGGCTACCACGGCCTCTCGGTCGAATCGGCTATTCATCGCCTGCGCGAGCATCACTTGCTGCACAATAAATTAGTCATATGTCATCTTGGCAGTGGTTCCAGTGTCACGGCGGTTAAAAGCGGAAAAAGTATTGAAAATACTATGGGATACTCGCCTTTGGAGGGCCTAATAATGGCAACACGGAGCGGATCAATCGACCCCGTTGCCGTCAATGCACTCCAAGAGGCCGAGGGTCTAGACGATGATGCTGCAGAACTTCTTTTAAATACAAAGTCAGGTCTACTTGGTATAAGTGGTGTCTCTTCGGATATCCGAGAGCTTCTGCAACTGGAACAGCAAGGTCACTACCGCGCAACACTGGCCCTGGCAATGTATGTCTATGCAGCCTGTAAAGCTGTCGGCCAAATGGTGGCAGTCCTGGATGGATTTGACAGTCTTATTTTTACCGGTACTGTCGGTGAACGCTCTGAAATTATTCGAAATCGTATTCTCTCTCATCTCAATTACCTCGACATAAAAATACACGAAGCAAAAAAACTTGCCCCAGGTATTCAACAACTGTCCGGCGCTTCAGAAAGTAAGACTTCCCCGGCTGCATACATCGTTGAGTGTGACGAAATGGAGCAAATGGCCCGCCACGCTGCTCGTATCTAGCTAAATACCTTCTGGTTCTGGCCCCTGAGTGAAGTCAGTATACTTGGCCTGGATAGGCGTGATACGTATAACAATAAAAGAACCAGCTTGCAATGAACTTACTGGTGGCATGCGCGTCTCCTCGCCATAGCGACGAGGACGCATCACTTGGGCAAAAACCGACGCCTTAATATTCTGGTCAGGTTCTACTTCGGCATAGCCTTGTAGTTGTACCATCTGCAAACGTGATTCATCAAAGACCGTAAATGCAACTTGCCGGTGTGCAAATACATTATGGGCTTTGGTGGTGCCAGCTTTTGTAAGGATATACATATTATTATCGTCTATGATGTAATAGACCGCTGCCCCGTGAAGATTGCCGGTACGATCAATCGTAGAAAGCACACCTAAGTCATGTGCCCTAATAAATTCGAGTGCCTTTGGCTGGATATTAAACACAGCTGGCGGTGGAGTTTCGGCCATCGTTCTCACCGGTTCTTCCCCAGGGTTTACGTAGGCTGTTTCCTGCAAACGCCGCCGTTCAATAAAATCAACGAAACGTGTCGCACATGGCTGATTAACAAACCGAACCGCATAATCGCCAAGCCGTGTGTGCAGATTCACATTTGCAAACGGTCCGTGCATCTCCACCGTAACTCCGGCAACGACTTCATAGGTCAGTTCATCAAAGATAGTAATGAGAGCTTTTCGGTCGAGGAATATAACTCGTTTATCAGTTGCCACCAGCATAGCCGAGCCATTTTTATACCGGCCATAGGCTACACTTTCAATGTGTTCATCGTTATGGATAAGGTTCGGAAGATGCCTCGCCTCATTCTTCATCAAGCCATAACGTGTCACACCCGCCCTGATCAGTTCTTCTCTTACGCGATGTTTATGCGCTTGGGAAATTATCATGATCGTTCTCCCTATATATAGTATAGCGCCACACGGCAAAAGATTTGCCTAAGAGAACCTCTTGGCATTAAGTATGGAGATTAGCCGGGATGAGAAATCATCAGCGGAGCCTCGTGTTTACCGGCAAGGCATTCGGCCACAAATTGCCAGTTTACCACTTTCCAAAACGCTTCGATATAATCCGGCCTTGCATTCTGGTAATCCAGATAATAGGCATGCTCCCAAACATCTAGGGCAAGCAACGGCCGGTGACCATCTTTGAGCGGTGTATCGGCATCATGCATGCCAATAATTTCAAGTTTATCGCCGTCAGTTTGGGCCAGCCACGCCCATCCGCTGCCAAAATGCGTCTTGCCTACTTCAGTGAACTTATCGCGGAACTGGGCAAAATCACCAAAGTTCTCGACAATAGCTGCTGCCAATTCACCAGTCGGTTTGTTGTTCTCAGCGTCTGCAGGCGGCGCCATACAGTACCAGTAAAACGTATGGTTCCATGCTTGTGCCGCGTTGTTATATAGTTTCCCCTCACTACGCCATACGATTTCCTCAACAGGCATGGCACGGTAATCAGTATCTTCGGTTAACTCATTTAGATTATCAACGTATGCTTTATGGTGCTTGCCATAATGGAAACTAAGCGTCCGCTTTGAAATATACGGCTCAAGCGCATCTTGTGCGTATGGTAAATCTGGTAATGTAAACATATATATACTCCCCTTTTCCTGCGATTGTATTTCCAGTGTAGCACGGCGGAAGCAAGGCGCATTGAACTGTTATAATAAGTCTTAACGTGGCGAAAACAGTACTTAATTTAGATAAAGTCACCAAGCGATACGGCACGAGTCGCGGCATTGAAAATGTTTCGCTAGAAGTTCACGCCGGTGAAGTGTTCGGATTTCTGGGGCCAAACGGGGCAGGTAAAACCACCACAATCCGTCTGATTCTTGATATGATTCGTCCTTCAGCGGGTCATATCAGTATCTTCAACCAAGATAGCCGCCGACAATCAGTGGATTTACATCGTCGTATTGGTTATTTATCGGGTGATATAGAAATGGACCCACATCTGACTGGCAAGCAGTACATCACCTATATAGCCAACGTCCACGGCAATGTGTCGGATAAACGTATCGCTCATTATACTTCGATGCTCAATGTTGAATTACATAAAAAAATTCGCCATCTCTCTAGAGGAAACAAGCAAAAGATCGGGCTTGTAATTGCACTGATGCACAATCCGGAGCTGTTGATATTTGATGAACCGACTACCGGGCTTGATCCGATTATCCAAGCCCAGTTCAATGAATTGATACATGATTTTGCCAGGGCTGGTAAAACAGTTTTCTTTTCCTCTCATATCTTAAGTGAAGTGCAGAATATCTGCGATCGCGTCGGGTTTATTAAAGATGGATCCCTCGTGGCAGTGCAACCACTTGAACAGCTCCTGCAACAAAGCTTTAGAAAGGTCCGAATACTATTACAGCGCACTCGGGATGCCGAGTCACTCAAAAATCTTCAAGGCATGCAGTCCGTAAAAATTAACGGTAAAGTTATCTCCGGGCATTTTACTGGTGATACTACCAAGTTAGTGCAATTACTCGCACGTTTAAAACCGCGTGACGTATTGATTGAGGAGCCGCAGCTTGAAGATTTATTTATGCACTACTACGAGGGAGATTAATAATGTTTTCTTCAGTATTTTCCAAAACTTTGTATGAAAAACGTTGGTCTCTTTTAGGCTGGTCAGCCGGATTGCTTGCCATGACGGTACTTACAATGGTCTTTTATCCGAATTTTAAACAAACAGGGTTCGAAGATGTCCTGAAATCCTTGCCCGAATCACTCAGAACACTTGTTGGCACGGTTGAGTCATATAAAACCGTACCGGGATACATCGCCCAGCAGATATACGGTCCACAGATCCCTATCTTTTTGATTATTATGGGTATTGTTCTCTATATCGGGATTGGCGTAAGCGATGAAGACAAGGGAACCCTGCAAACACTACTGGCACATCCCATTTCACGCGCTTCTGTTTATTTGCAGAAGGCAGCGGCTGGACTTTGTCTGTTGATGGTTGCCGCTCTTGCCATTGCCATTGGTATACTTCTCAGCCTACTTTTCATCCATGAAACATACGCATTTACCAGACTTTTTGCTGCCACTTTGAATTGTTTCTTGATGGTTGCTGCCTTTGGCAGCGTTGCATATGGTGTAGGCATGGGTTTTGGAAAAAAGGGTTTAGCTATTGGGGTGGCCAGCGCATATGCGTTCTTTTGTTTTATTACTACTTCACTCGCACCAGCTGTAGAAAAATTACGCCCGATCGAGAAGCTTTCTATTTTCTACTACTACAATAGCCCCAATGCCGCTGCAGCCGCCGTTAACTGGGCTCATCTACTTACGTTAACAGCATTTTCGGTCACCTTCTTCGCGATTGGGTTACTGCTATTTCAGCGCCGCGACTTGCTATGACGCGCCTGCTCACTGCCTACAAACAGTTCGACAAATTTATGACAGCGCGCCATGTGTGGAAGATAACTGGCGTGGTTGGCACCGTCGTGCTCGCAGTCATATTTATCCGACGGCCAAGCTTTCCAAGCCCTGATAAGCTGCTTGTCTTTCTGACATTTTTCTTTATGATCTTTGGCCAAGCCAAAGCGATGCTGAAACGTTTCCTTCCGTTTGTGCTGCTTCTTTTAGTTTACGAATCATTTCGTGGATTAGCTGCACAACTTAATTCACACGTGAACTACCTTTGGATGCCCGCAGCTGACCGATGGCTATTTGGTGAGCTTCCCACTATTACCCTGCAACGATGGTTATGGCATAACCATGTGCAATGGTACGACTTTTTTGTATACATCTTCTATATGCTGCATTTTGTTCTGCCCCTTGGCTTAGCATTGCTGATATGGAAAACTAGGGAAAAATATTACTGGCAATATATGTGTACTTACGTCATGCTTTCGTTTGCTGGATTTCTAACGTATTTGCTATTTCCGGCAGCCCCACCCTGGATGGCCGCAGACAAAGGGCTTATCCCGCCAATTAGCCGTATCTCCAGCGACGTGTGGGCCGCCCTGGGTATCAATGATTTTCCAACCCTGTACCATCGGATTGCACCCAATCCGGTAGCGGCCGTACCGTCTCTTCACGCTGCTTACGCGACGCTCTTTACTATCTTCGTGACTAAACTGTTCGGTAAGAAATGGGGGGTATTGTCGCTTGTGTATCCCTTCTCGATTTTTTTCGGCACGGTTTACCAAGGAGAGCACTACGCGATTGACGCAATTTTAGGAATTATCTACGCGGTAGCTGCTTTTATGCTGACCGCTCTTTTGTTCAGGCGATACTTGCCAAAACTAAAAGAATGGCCGCCATACCGACGTTTGAGTCTACAAATACATCAGTGGTCAAAAGTTTAATCCGCTGGCTTGCTATGTCGACTACGCCAACGCTTAATCTCCGCATGGTTGCCGCTTTTGAGCACCTCCGGCACTTCCATGTCTCGGAATTTTTCAGGCCGGGTATATTGGGGATACTCAACGATGTTCTCTTCACTGAAGCTTTCTTCTATAGCTGAGTTTTCACCGCCAAGTACGCCAGGCAACAAGCGTGTTACCGCATCAACTATCACCATAGCCGGTATTTCCCCTCCAGTGAGCACATAATTACCGATGCTGATTTGTCTATCAACTAGAGTGGTAATCCGCTCGTCGTAGCCTTCATACCGTGCACAAATGATTATTTTGCCACGACCATTCTGAGCAAGCTCACGCGCCATGGCTTGAGTAAAAGTCTTGCCTCGCGGTGTCATCAAAAGCACTTCTGCCTTTGGATCTATGGCTTTGCAGTGCTCTACAGCGGCAAATAACGGTTCAGGCCTAAGTAACATTCCATCACCGCCTCCATAAGGAGTGTCATCAACGGTTTTTCGCGCTCCCAGCCCAAAGTCTCGTAAGTTCACTAACTTATAGCTAACTTTATCTTGATCTTGTGCCTTCTTGAGCATGCTCGTATGCAGCACCTCATTGAACACATTGGGAAATAAACTAATTATTTGCATCTTCATGATGTAATTTTTTCATATTATTGCCGGGATTACTACAGTATGTTTATATAGTCTTATCAACAAAAGGAGATGGGGTAATGGAACAAGCCAATAAAGAAGTAGGGAAAATACGCAAAATAACAGTTGCAACCGTGGCCGCATTGGGATTGTTAGGCCTAAGTAGCTGTGAAGAATCAGGACCCGCTCACCATACTATCGGAGTAGGTTGCAATCCGGATAGTAAGGTAAGTATCATAAGCAGCGGTACTGAGGGGCTGGCAATATCAGGAAACGTGGTGCTGACGTGTGTAAATGAAGGTGGGGAACAATTCACTCCAAATACAGTTGAGATTTTAAGCTCACCGGCAGCTGAAAACACGGAAATTGACAGTCACGGTTTATCTGTCGTAAATGTTACTACAAGTAATTCGAACTCCCGTGCAGAATTTCAAAAAGACGAGGGAAGCCACAGTGCAACGATAACATTTCGGCCAGTGGGTTCATTCGAAGAGATAGCTACCAATCAATAACTATCCGCTGCCTAAAAATAAAATACCGCCTCTAGATTAGGCGGTTATTTTATTCACATAAAGCTCCCAACCCTGGTTTCAGAGGTGGCTCGCATTGAGCTTCATAAATTTTTGTTTTTAAGGTGGTCTATAAAAGACTCCGCCGTAGTATACATAGCCCAGCCAATTGTTGCAACACTAACTTTTATCTGTTAGTTATACATCAAGGTCGTCTAGTTCTTCGAGCTCTTTACGGGTCTTGCTCACCACGCTTCGCGTATCAGGCTCCTCACTATCAACAGCTGACTCTTCTGGTGAGTCTGTCACAGTAGCCGGCTCTTCTCGCGAGTCACCGGTCTGTTCCTCAGATACTTCATTTTCTTCGTCGTCGTCTCTGGTTGTCCGTTCCCGAACAGCACCCTCAGGGCTATTATCTACAATCTTTAGGTTATAACGGGCATCGTTCTTGGTGCCAAGTGCCCGCAAAAGTGTTCGCAAGCTCTGGGCAGTTGCGCCACGCTTACCGATAATTCGGCCTAGGTCCTCTGGGTCGACAGTTAATTCGAGTAGGACTCCCTTCTCGTCAATACGCCGCTCAATTGTAACTGCATCTGGGTTGCCGACAAGTGATTTCACGATAAATTCAACAAATTGCTGGTCAATACTGCTCATTACGAGAAGTCTCCGGTTATGTATGTTTAATTATAGCAAAGTTTTTAAATGTGCGGCTTGAAATGCTCTCCAAACTGCAAATAATTTTACTTTGAGTCTTTATTTTCGCTCTCAGCGGATGAATCTTTGGTTTCAGCATCTGCCGGTTTCGCCTCGGCTGCTTCTTTAGTATCAGATTTCTCTGCTTCGTTGGTTGTCGGTGGCTGTTCAGATGTCGGCGGCTCTTTATCCTCATTTGATTTTTCAGCTACTGCCATTTTCTCGCCTTTCGGAGCGTTTTTGCGTAGCTTATCTTGGTTGCGCACGGCACGTTTTCGCTTATCTGATAGTTTTACCCACTGAGGCATTTTAATGCCCTGCTGAGTAAATAAACGTGCGACGCGCTCAGATGGTTGCGCGCCGTGTTCAAGATAAAAAACAGCTTTATCTTTTACAAGTGAGGTATCCTTGGTGTGGGGATTATAACTGCCGAGCATAGCGACGTACTTGCCGCTAGTTGGCGTCTGTCGCGCATCTTGTACCACAATACGAAATTGGGCATGTCCTTTACGACCTGTCCTTTGCATACGAATTGCGAGCATTAGTAGCTATTCTCTCTTTTCTTTATTAACCACCGTAACTCCGTGCATTTTACAGATGTTCGCCTCTGTTGTCAAACTATTGGTCCAGGCTTATTTTCTTTAGAGCGGCCTGGGCTGCTTCTTGTTGTCCGATTTGCTTACTTGGTCCGCTGCCTTTTCCGTATAACCGACCATTGATAAAGACGCCAATCATGAAAGTTTTTTCGTGGTCAGGTCCTTCTTCAGTAAGCACTTTATAAACAGGTGTGGAGCCTTCTTTACTCTGAGCGACTTCCTGCAGGCGTGACTTTGGATCCATCCAGGAACCATCCTTAAGGATGGAGGCAAATGTTACCAGCAATGTGGAACTAATAAACTTGCGTGCCGCTTCATAACCCTGGTCGAGATATAAAGCACCAATCACTGCCTCATAAGTGTTTGCCAATATCTGGGCGCGGGCGCGAGCAGTACCACGCTTTTCGCCGCGGCTCAATCGAAGAAGAGGCTCAAGTCCTTCGCGTGCAGCCGCCGCACTAATACTTTCTGTCCGTACCAGCGCACTCCGCCAATTGGTTAAGATTCCCTCGGGTTCACGAAAATTAGTATACAAATACTCCGTCACCACAAGTTCCAGTACCGCATCTCCCAGAAATTCAAGGCGTTCGTTATGTTCACGTGCGGTTTTTCGGTGTTCATTCACATACGAACGATGGGTAAATGCAGTTACAAGAAGCGAAAGGTCTTCGAATTCTACTTTCAACTTATCGGCTGCAAATTTTTGGTATGTGCTATAGTCCTGCATGTCTGATTTTCTTTAGTGCAAGAAGGATTATTTTACCAATATCATCATACTCAATTTTGTCTAGTGCCTCCTGGGCGGGGAACCATTTGATGCCGTTCATCCAATCTTCAGGGTGAAGCTCATTAGTTTTGCCGAGTGCCTGGACAAGAAATATCTCGGTTGTCATCAACACCAAGCTTGTGGACCTTCGGTAACGGAAGTTTATCTTGCCAAGCCAATTCAGCACTTTCATCTGCTTGAGCCCTGTTTCCTCCCGGATTTCACGCTCAGCGGTCTGTTTGGCTGCTTCGCCTTCTTCGATGTGACCCTTTGGAATGGTCCAACGATTCTTAGCGTCCTGAATAAGTAAAATCTGTACTTCGCCAGATTTAGCACCTCGCCTGAATACAATACCGCCGGCAGTTGGCTCACGCACCACTTCACTGATGGCAGGCTTGCGACGCTTTACAAATTTTCGGATTCCCTGAATCGGTTTTGGTCTCTTCATAGATAACTACTTTCTCTTGACCTCTTTCGGTTTTTTGGTAGATGTTCGTGCGGTCTTTTTCTGATTTGCTTCTTCGTGTTGTCGCCAATAAGTTCCGAGTACACCGTTAATGAATTTCGAGCTATTCTCACCCCCAAACGCTTTTGCCAACTCTACGGCTTCGTTGATCGCCACTTTTGGCGGTACATCACTGGGGTTTTGCAACTCATACAAACCAATTCTCAGCACTATGCGATCCATACGGGCAATTTGATCTATCGGCCAGTCAGGTGCTAGCGGTTGCAGGGTTTTATCCAATTCCTCGGCTTGCACCGAGATATCATGCACAAGCCGGTGTACGAAATCCTGATCATCCAACGCCGCCTGGTACCTGTGGATGTTACGTGCCAGCACTTTGGAGAGATCAAACGCTTCATCACCACATGCACGACGAAAATCTTCTTCGTATAGCGTTTGCAGTGCGACGATTCTGCCTAGGTGACGATTCGATGCCATTTTCTTAAAAAGCATTCCTTCTCGGTGCCACAAGACACCGACGGATTATTTTGTAGTAACTCGACCGCTCTCACGCCGGGTGGTGTAGGCTTTTACCGGCGATTTTGCATTGACTGCCCTGGCTAGCTTAAGCCGTAGATGGCTTCTCCGCATTCCAGTGCGGCGAGGGGTCGTGCGTTTCTTGGGCTTCCCCATATGAGCGATAGCCCTCCTTATTACTTAATTGACAACTTAACTCTAATGTTAGCGTATTTTTCTTGAAAACTCAAGTTGCAAGTCACATGTATAGCTATTGACAGTTATAAGCTCTAGTGCTATCATATGTCTCTTGTTATGAGTGAAGTAAACGAGAATATTATTCAAAGTACTCTGCACGCCGTTGGAAAAATCGGTAAGGGCGAGGTGCAAGAATCTTCAGAAAAAACTCGACGACGCGGCTTGCAAAGAATTGGAGGTGCTGTTGGCACTTTGGTTTTGGGGGCAGCCATAGGTGCCTGGAGTATTCGTAATATCCAAAAGACAGAAGATATGCAAAAATGGTTGGACCAACAAGTCGGCGAATGCACAAAAGAACTTGCTGTAGAACATGCTCCCGAATTGCTACCTCTACCTGATTCTGTTGCAGTTACGAGAACAGACGATGGAGAAATTCTAGTTTCACAAGAGATATATTGTGAATCGGTAGTGGTTAATCACTTGCGCCAGCCAGGAGAGTTACCGGAGTAACATCTTATGAGGCCAGAAGAATTCACTAGTTTTGTCGAGAGTACAGAAAAGTCTCAAGAATGCTTACGGGCACTCGGCAGAGCCGTAAGCAAAGCTGCACTGCACGCTTACGCCAGCTCATCTCAAGTTGAGGTGCAGCACACCGAAAATGGCATAACTATCTTGCCAGCAGAAACCCAAGCCGACTTTCCACACGAAAATTCCTCAATCGAATAAGGTTCACTCACCCTCTGTCAAATTACAAAATTGATCAGCTTTTGCGGGACGTACACTGTCTTACGGATCTGCTTACCGACTAGGTGAGTTGAAATTTTCGGGCTTTGCTGGGCCATAGCAACCAGTTCATCTTGAGTGGTTTCTACTGAGACCTTGAGTTGCTCTCTCACTTTACCGTTAATCTGCACTACTACCGTAATCTGCTGCTGTATCACTAAGCCTTCATCATGAACCGGCCAGCTGCTTTGATGAACTGAGCCCGTCTGACCTAATAAAGACCACACTTCTTCACTAATATGTGGAGCGAACGGGGCAAGTAACTGCGTAAAAGTGGTCAGGGCAAACTGCCACCTTTTTCGATCACCAAAGCCAGATTCTGCCTTAAATTTATATAACTCATTTAAGCACTCCATGAGAGCGGCGATTGCGGTATTAAACCGCATATGTTCCAGCTCGGTGGAGACGTCTTTAATCAAGCGGTGAATCGGAGTGCTCAGTTGAATGTTATCATTCATCTCCGCTGGCGTATTAGCCAAATACTCTTGCGTAAGAGTCCAATACCTTTGCAGGAAACGGAACGCACCGGTAACAGCATCAGGCTTCCAGGCGGTGGTTTGGTCATAAGGTGCCAGGAAAACAATGCCAATACGAAGCGCATCCGCGCCATAGCCTTGGCTAATAATATCTGAGGGATTCACCACATTCCCTTTGCTCTTGCTCATCTTGTTACCGTCTTCTGCCAAAACAATGCCCTGCCCCCGCCTAGCGGCATATGGTTCCGGTGTCGGGACCAACTTTTGATCATATAAAAATTGGTGCCAGAAACGAGAATATAACAGGTGCAAAGTGGTATGTTCCATGCCGCCCAAGTACATATCAACCATACCCCAATAGTCGAGTTTTTTGCTGTCCGCAAATACCTGATCGTTATGCGCATCATAGTAGCGCAGATAATACCAACTGCTGCCCGCCCAGTTTGGCATGGTGTCGGTTTCTCGTTTCGCAGGACCACCACATTTCGGACACTGCACATTCACCCACGATTCTATAGCTGCCAGCGGACTCTCCCCGGTATCAGTTGGCTCATAATGATCAACAGCCGGTAGTTCAACCGGTAGCTGGTCGTCAGGAACCGGCACCGTCCCGTCCTTTGCGCAATGGATAATTGGAATTGGCTCACCCCAATAATGTTGACGACTAAAGACCCAGTCCCGCAATTTAAACGTTACTTTTTCCTTACCAAGACCCTTTGCTTCAAGGTCTTTCACAATTTTCTCACGTGCATCAGATGATGATAGACCATTGTAACTATCAGAATTAAATAGCACACCCTCACCTGCATAACAGTTCTCGTAAGGGGTAAACCCCTGCTCAACTGATATTTTTGCGCGGCGAAGGATTTCAAGCCAGTGTTCAACACCACCCCCCGTTTTTGTTATTTCTCTGACGAGCTCATCATAAGTGAACCACTCAGGTTCAAAATCCTCGTGAACCTCGCGTTGATGTTGTCCTTTGTGAGCGGCATCCAAAATAGCTAGAAACGCTGGGGCAAAAGAGCGGCGATTAGAGTCTTTCTTTTTGTTGTAATAATGGGAATATACCGGGTTACCCAAGGCTACAAATTCATCAGTACTATATCCTGTTTCCTCTCGTAACTCACGTTTTGCATTTTCTATAAAATCTTCGCCCGCTTCTTTACCACCACCAACCAACCAAAGTGTACCTTTCATGTTTCTAAGACCTAAATATTCGTTGGTTTCTTTGTCATAACCTATTACTACGGCACCCTCAACATATGTTTCATTGTCTCGCGTAATACCAAAATCTTCAGCCACCACAGGCACAATTGGCAAATGAAACTTTTGAGCAAATTCATAGTCACGTTCGTCGTGTGCAGGCACTGCCATAATAGCGCCGGTACCATAGCCGGTTAACACATAATCGGCAATCCAAATTGGGATCTTTTCGTTATTTACAGGGTTTAATGCATAAGTGCCGGTAAATACCCCTGTCTTTTCTTTGTTCTCCTGACGTTCAATATCTGACTTCGCCTGTGCCGCTTTAACATAGGCATCCACAGCTTCACGTTGTTCGGTTGTAGTAATTTTCTTCACCAAAGGATGCTCGGGTGCCAGCACCATAAAGGTTGCACCAAATAATGTATCTGGCCGTGTCGTAAAGACAGTGATATCTTCCTGAGCACCGTCAACTTTAAAATCGACTTCTGCGCCCACACTCCGACCAATCCAATTAATTTGCTGGTCAGCAATGCGGCTTGGATAATCAACGGTCTGAAGCCCATCAATAAGCCGATCAGCATACTCAGTTATCTTCAGTATCCATTGCTTTAAAGATTTTTTCTCCACAGGAGTATCACATCGTTCGTGCCGGCCATTAATGACTTCCTCGTTTGCCAATCCGGTTTTACACTTCGGACACCAATTAATTGCAATCTCATCCTGGTAAGCCAAACCTGCCTTATAAAATTGCAGAAAAAGCCATTGTGTCCACTTGTAGTAGCTTGGGTCGGTCGTGCGAAAAGATCGTTCCCAGTCAATGCTATAACCAAGACTATCGAACTGTTCTTGAAAGTTACTAATATTTTGATCGGTCGCAACCTGGGGTGCAATCTTATTTTTAATTGCATAATTTTCTGTCGGCAAGCCAAATGCGTCATATCCCATGGGGTAAAGTACATTTTTGCCAGCCATACGTTGGCGCCGCGCCATGATATCGCCAAGTGTGTATTCCCGAACATGACCTAAGTGCAAGCCGTCACCCGATGGATAAGGAAATTCAGTCAACATGACAAACTTTGGGCGCTTATCAAAATCAACTGCCTTATACAGCTTTTGGTCCGCCCAAATTTTTTGCCATTTGGGCTCTATCTCCTTTGGATTGTAACGTCTCATTAAAGCTATTGTATGAGAAATCTTCCCACCTGTCATTAGGTCAGCGGCCGAAGTATTCGCCGCGAGATGATGGCTCCAGCTCCAAAAGCTGCGAAACAGTAACTAATTGATAGCGACCTCGTAGATTTTTTACTACTTCCTCTGCTGCCGAAGCCGTCACTTGCTTAGTGTCGTGCATTAGGATAATTGCTCCCTGCTTGGCGTGGTCATTGACCGCCTGAACTACTTGAGCGGGTTCTGTTGCTTTCCAATCCTGCGGATCTACGTTCCATAACACAAGAGGTGCAGAAGCCACTTCATTTAGAGCCGGGGTTCTCTTCCCATAAGGAGGACGAAGCAAGTAGGGCACCGGCACCCCTGCAGCAGCAATGGCAGCCTGCGTTCGATTCACTTCATCTGAAATCTGCTGCGGCGTCAGCTTAGCAAGATTCGGATGTCCCCACGTGTGATTGCCAATTTCCAAACCTTGTTGATACATACTGCGGAGCAGGGCGGCATTAGGAGCCACCCGATTCCCTATCACAAAAAATGTCGCTGGCACCTCATACTTTTTCAGAGCAGCCATAATCTGAGGAGTTGTCTTAGGATCCGGACCATCATCAAATGTTAGCGCAACACAAGCCTGAGTGTGACAGTTGACTTGAGGCTTCGCACGCTCAGCTAATGGGTTTGATAGTTGGGAGACTGGCCAGACCGGTAATGGCATGACATTAGTAGTAGGGTGAGCTTTCGATGACGCCATTTCGCTCACCGGCATACTATCATTACCAACGTCACCCAACCAAGGCAAAGCCCGACCATTAAGGATCGGGACAAAAGCTAGCAGCAAGCCCGCACTAACCCCAATTGCCTGCGAGCGCCACTTTCCCCCAATGCGCTTTCTCCTCCACATCAGCACCTATTATTTTACTCCTTGCCAGCAATATATGAAAAGGTCTGCTAGAGATGGCGGCGGCGGCGGCGGATGTACTCAACAGTCAAATTAGGTAAGTAGCGGGCGCGGTTCAGAATAAGGTCATGAGCATGTAGATACTCCACATCCTCACCCCTGAAACCACGTTTAAAGACAGAAACTCCCCAAAATCGATGGTTTGTTTGTGATGGGGCTACCACACCCCAGAAGTTATAGCGGCTCATTCCCCGCCGCTTGGCTTCTTTGACCGCTTCCCATTGGATTGCATACGCTCCCGGTTCACTGCGGCCCAACTCAGTGCTCGCTCCATAATGATAGGCAGCTTCCTGGTTGTAAAATATAACAAAAGCCTGAGCAATCAATTTGTTGTCGGCAGTATGCGCACTATATAGCAGCGCCTTGCCAGCTTGGGCAAAAGTAGCAAATTGCTCTTTCAAAAAACGGCGCCCATAAGGAACAAACTTATGTCGGTGGGCGGTTTCAAGCTGCAGTTCATAAAACTCATCGATTGCGGCCGGATCAGTGGTTGAAGTCACCTTAATACCACGCTTTTTTGCCTGTTTGAGTTCATAACGTGTGTTCTTGCGAAAATGTTGCAGTAAAGTTGGTTCATCAGCTTCAATAGCAAGCTGCGAGGTAAGTTCGGCATGCAAATGCATTTGTGCCGAATGAAACTCCAGCTTTCGGAACAAGTGTCTGTTTTGTTCTGTATTAAGTAGTTGCGGCCGGACACGTACGAACACACATTTTTCGACGTGCCCTATGCGCAGCATTTCCTGCACAGTGGCCTGCACTATTTCGCCATTCGACCAGTCGATTATTGGTCCGCCCGGAATAGTAAGGTAACGGCCGCGACGGGCAGGTTCAATAATCGAAAGCATCACACCGACCAGTTTTTCCTCTTCATAAAACCCACTGTAGTGAACTTTCTTGCCAATCTTTTGATGGAACACTCCCCAAAGATAAGAGTGCAGGAAGTTGGCCTCTGGATGTAAGACCAAAAAATTTTCCCATTCGGCTTGGTTCGTTACTTCTTTGGTGGTGACTCCAGCCATTCGCCTACCTTTCCAGCAATAAATTTTGCCTTTGCTTCAGTAATATAACGGTGAGTGGGCAAATTAACCATTTCTTGAGCCGTCCGTTCTGCGTTGGGGCAACTGCCAGCTTTATAATCTGTCCTCGACTGGTAACTTGCCGGTGCTACCGGTGCATCATACCAACGATCACCCACATACACATCGTAGCGCTTCAAGTAATCAATTAGCCCTTGAGGATCATTAGCCCTGATCGGAAAACGTAAATAGGTTGCATCTTCAGAACCAGAAAATAGAATTTGTTCCGGCAATAATTTTCTATACACTTCCGCAATTTTACGACGGTGGGCAATAGAGTTTTCAAGTTCATCCAGTGACCACCCAGCTAGCTTACAGTGCCATTTCGGCATCTCCCTTACCACTTCGGCACCACCCGCCATCGGCCCTGGCATAAGTCGTAAAAATTTGAAGCTCCTAAGTAAAACTTTGCCGACCCCAAAACGTACACTGGCGCGAATACACCACGTCATAGCTGGATAAACACGAGTAATAAAACGGTCTCTTAACGAAACTTGGGCGAGCCGCTTGGTCGGATCAGCTTGCCAGTGGAATGCCGCTGCGCCACCAGAAACGGCATCTACCATCTTATCTTGTCCAAATGATAAAGCCGCTCCCCTGCCAACTGTACCGGCTGCTCTGCCGTCTTTATAATTCATGCCCACACAATGGGCCAGGTCTTCTATGATCACCACCTCTTCTTTGTTACAAAGTCGCTCGATTTCTTCCATCTCTGCCGGAAACCCAAGCGTATTTTGCATAATAACAGCCCTAATTGAGGGGTTTGCTTTGAGCCCCTGCTGAAGAGTTTGGGGAGAAAAATTTAACCCGTTACGTTCAATGTCAAGATAATGGACTTTGTAACCAGCAGCCCGTACCGCTGCATAGACGGCATAGCACGTATAGCCGGTAATTGCCACGGAGCTGTCTTTTGGTAAGTCTAATTCGTGCAAAATAAGAGCTAATGCTTCTCTACCTTTGAAGGTCAGGTAAAGGACTTGTGCACCAAAGTGGCCGACCAGCTGTTCGCGCAGCAGGATTGGGGTGTTACGGGAAGTCCAGCCTAAGCTGGCTTTTCGGATAAAGGAATTTGAGTAATTGGAACCTAACGAATTAAACACGCTCATAGCTATGCCTTTAGCTCCTGTTGGATAATTTTAACTGTTTCATGTGGATGTGTATGAAACGGTGCGTGTTTTGCGCCTTCAATTACAAAGAAATGTGATCCTTTAATGAACTGGTGCATCTTTTGCCCCATAGCCAACGGCGTATACGTGTCCTCTTTGCCCCAGATAATAGTAGTAGGAACACGGACATATGCCAGGTTCATTTTCTTATCAGCTTCAAACATATTTTGCATTGTTACTCTCATATGCGGAGAAGCTTCTAAGTAGTCATGTGCGCCAACTGCCCGATAAAAGAGTGATCGCAAAGGCTTTACTCTTCCCAGTGGCTTGCCAGCTTTCGCGGTAATCTGCAAAGCCTGTTTTTTCATTTTTTTAAAGTAGCTGGGCATTACAACACCAGCGCTGTCGATTAGTATTAAGTGTCCCAACCTGTCAGGGAATTGTTGCGTATAGGCAAGTGCAATTCTCCCACCGTTAGAATGTCCAATAACAACTGGATTTTGCTCACCTGCCAATTCCTTATCCAGCCATTCAATATAATTTTTTATGTTCAATGCCTTCTCGCTCGGCACCGTTAAACCCGGGACTTTTAATTGAACTGCTTCAAAGCCAGCTTGGTGGAGTTGGTTGCAAAAAGCATTCCATTTATCGAGGGAATACGTCCAGCCATGCAGAATATATACTTTCATCACACTCCCCATGCAGCACGTCGTTTTTGGTAGATTTTTTCACGCCTTACCAGTTTCGCTACATCAGCTTTATTTGCCAATAATGACTCTACTACGCCTTCCAGAAATCCAGCACCTTTGAATAAAACCGTTTCCTGTCCGGAAAGTTCAGCATGCAAATACTGTTTCACTTCAGCCGGACTTCGGAACACAAGGATTTTTGTGCGCTCTTTTAAAGCTGCATTAAGCACAGGCACTGTGTGTTCCCGAACCCGTTTACCAACAAACAGGATCCTATCAAAGTGGGTAGTGGCAAGAAGATCAGCCACTTTTTGATGTTCCCGCGCTTCATCATCCCCCTGTTCCAGCATATCACCGATGACCAGCCACTTTTTGCGGGCGGGGTAAACATCAAACATTTCAACTATGGCGCCCAGACTATCAATATTTGAATTGTTGTAGGTACTGTCTATAAGTGTGACCCCTTTTATACCAGGGAACAGACTGCTCCGGCCCGGAGGTAGCTCAAATCTGCTAAAGCTTGTATCTGGAGTTAGCTTGAGATAGGTCAATAAAGCATCTGTAATTGCCACCTGGTAGTATGTCGCTTTGGGCACAATTGCCGGCAATGTATAATGCCGCTGACCAAAATGAAAACTAGTCTTATTTGCTTTTAACTCATATTCCTTTAAATCAGATAATTGCACCTTCACTACTTTTGCCTGAGTCCTCTGTGTCTGTTCTGCCATTAATTTAATGTCACCGTCCATCACCACCAGGTCTGAGGTTGCCGCCAAAAGGTGGCCATATTCATAGGCCACCGCTTCTTCAACTGACTGAAACTGCCCGTTGTTCACGAGATGATCAAACGCAGTGGTGTGGGTATGCAAGGCATTCACCCATAAAGTAACTTTTGGATGAAGCAACTGGCCTAAAAATTTAGCCTCTCCGGGCCTGTCGGCATCGACTTCAGCAATATATAGTCGTTGCTTGGGTGCAGCCGAAAAGGTTACAAATGGTGCTTTTAAAAACAAGCCTATCCAGTTTAATCGTGAAGCGGTAACTCCCTTTAATCCAAGTATGTCAAAAGGAATGCCATACGCACTATTGGCATGATGGGAGTATTTTGCTTCCCGACCCAGTTGAGCTTCTATAAGATGCAGGAGTGTGGTTTTGCCGGCAGAACCCGTTACGACAATAATGGTAGGCACCCACCGACGAAGTTTCAGGCGAGCCCAAAAACGAAAATAACGGGCGCCGCCAAAGTATAATCGCCTTTTTAAAAGGTTCAACATATAGCTTATATTCTACTGCTAGACTCAGGAAAACGCGATGTTTTAAGGAAGGCAAAATAAATGGTGGAGCACTGTAGGGGTTACCTACGCCCGCAAGCGGGTGGGCAAAGCCCGTGCCCCACGACAATGGGGATAGTACCAGCTCATCAATGCTATGTAAATATACTTATTGCTCTATAAGTTGTTCTTGACGTAGGTACTCTGGCCGTTTACTTGCCCTTCGTATGTGGCGGTCAAGGTGTACTTGGTGCAGTCATTTCCATTCTGGTTCGTACAGGCACGACCCTCATCGGTAGTTACTTGATAACTGTATATATTTTTGGCCGGAGTAGCTACCAAACTTGCTGCTGACCCTTGAGGGTCAATGAGTGCCGCTTTGTCCAGGCCTTTCATATTGGTTGCCCGCCAGTTTGCGTCGTTCAGATTGGCAAGCGTCGGATAATGGCCCTCCTGGGCACTAAAAGCTTCAAGCTGGCCGTGGATGGCTTTAATATCTGTTTGCCGCTCTGTATTGCGAGCACTACCTGTACTCGCAGAAGGCGATTGACCAGTATCGCTATTCGCATCCGTGAAGCCACTCAGCCAACTTTGTAAGTCAGGTGCGATTTGCTCGATAGTTGGCCCGATCTCTTTTATAAGTTCTTCAACTGTTTTGCTTTTGTCTGGCTTATCAATTTTTGCCTGTCCGTACTCAAGATTAGCGGTAGCAACAACCTTGCCCTCTAGGGATGATGTATCAATCTGCATCTTGGAAATTACTTTTTTGGAGCTGTCTACCCATAACTGCAGACTCACATTATCAACAGAATCCGAAGAGCTGGAAGTGCTGCTTCCAGACTTTTGATTCATTAGAGAAGTGGCAGCCTTTAAGCCGACCATATCACGGACAGCGCTTAGCTGCTTAGTATTTGAGGCAATTTCTTCCTCGGCGCCAAGGCACTTCAGTAATTCTTTATAGCGTGGCCTTTCTTTTAATCGTTCCATAAAGTCTCTGCCCTTATTTTCATCAAAGGAAATTGTGTATTTTATGGCATTTTTTCCATCTACTTTGTCTTTGGAAGTGGAAGTAACCTTGGCAAATTGGTTATTTTTAAACGTCTTTTCAAGAAATACAAACTCTTCTTTTGACTGCTTGGTATCAGGAAATGTGCCAAAGCAGTTCAAGGCCTTCGATTGATCATTCTTAAATGATATCCACTGGTTGCTCACTGCCCCGTCAACTGCCGCTACCAATTGCTGAAGTTGTGGCGAGACAGCGCCTACACCGCTCAGTAATTCACTAATATCACCTAGCTTCAGGTAGCCTGTTTTGTCAACTGAGCGGAGTTCAAACGGGAAACTCTTGCCATTAAACTTTAGTTTTGCTTCCAGGGCTGAATTATCAGTTGTCCCATCAACCTGCAAGGTATAATCCACGCTTATTTTTGAATTATCACTACTTGAATTGCCATTGCTCAGTAATGAGCCGCCTTCACCAGCGGTGTACTCTAGTGTCCCTTTGGCAGTAACTTTTTCTTGTTGCAAGCTATTTTGGAGAGATTTCTTGAGGACATTGGCTGGCTTACCGGGCACCACCACAGCAAAGTACGCAGCGGCGCTACCGCCACCAAGTAACAACACGGCACCAATGATAAGTGCAGTGATCTTTACTCCTGGCCGCTGCCACCATTTTCGGCTGACTGGGGTATAAACCGCCGGAGGAACAACTGGACCCGTCGGAGATGCAGGGGGTAGCGGTGCAGCAGTATAGGGGTTATTGTTTGGAGATGGTTGAGGAGCAGCAGGTGGCTCTAGTGGCGCATTAGCCTGAGGTGGATAAGTGAAGGGTGGTGTTTGATTGGTGCCATCTTCCATGAGATGATTAACCTTTTTGTATTTACTTTATGTTCTTAATATAGGTAGTATTTCACATTACTGAACGGATTGCACTCTTTGCTGAAGCTCGGTGAGGCTAATTGCCCCTTGCGGCGTTTGAATAGGCCGCGCAAGCCCAAATGACTTATAGCTTTCTTCACGTCCATTACCTTCAAATTTCACTTTTATTAGCTGGTGTGAGACTTTGCCAATGGTGATTGTTAATTTTACAGGCGGCGCACCATTGTATTGTTCCGCATCAAGGCCCTCTATCTTACCTAAACCCGATTCCTTGGCGATTTCTTGTAGTACTTCTATATATGGCTTCAAATTTACATTTACGTCATAAGTATACGCAGAGTGTCCGTCGACTGTTTCTTTTTTTACTTTGTCATATTCCGGTGAATAAACACTTTTCTGGCGCATCAGCGAAATCATATGTGCCCGCTGCTCGGGATTAAGGTTTGCAATCGGAATTACGCCGGCGAGAGATTGTCGGAAGTATTGGGGGGACTGTTGGTCGTCTTTGGCGCTACTTTTACCCCATACGCCCAACACTTTTGAAAAATCAGCCGTTTGTCCGGCGGCATTCTTTTGATCGGTAGTAATTTTGACGTACCGGCTGTAGTCACTATCAATAAAGCCGATATTCTCGGTGGTTACCTCACTTTTGCTTTGGTCATCTTTTTGCGTGAGAACGACTCGCGATTCAACTGCATTTTGAGCACCAAGGTTAATTTGCGTCGCTTGATCCAGTGACTCGGCACTTTCTTGCAAGGTTGTCTGCTTCGTGATGCTGTATGTAGTAAGGCTATTATCAATCATTCCCCAGAACACATGGTTCGGGCTTGTGAAAACAAAACGCCACCATAGCCAAGCGAACGCTACAATTAGGAAAACGCCGACTACAAATATCCCTTTCACTATTGATGAATAAGGCTGTGACACATCGTCTTTTTGGTTTTGTGGCATGGGATTATTGTAACAGGTTTATATTGGAACACCCCAGCCAGTGAATCCGGGGGCAGCGCCAGACCCAGGTTTTATTGCCACCAACTGCACTGTACCACTACCGTCTGTAACTGGATTGTTCGAGAGATCTGTAACATAAGCTGTCCTGGTGCCACTTGCACCGGCTACACCAAGTTGTTGGGTAGCTATTTCCCAGGCTAACTCTTCGTCTGTGTGATTTTTTTCTAAATATTCTGTCATACCAGTAGCAGTTGTAAATTTAACTTTCCTGCTATACGATCCCTTGGCATGACCAAAAAATCCTATTAATAGAGCGTCATCCCATGGCACATTTATTGAGTCTCCTTGCCGTACGTCCGTGTTGTAGTTGATAGTACCACCCGTCCCAGGAGGAAATGGATGGGTCGCTGGTACCACATTTAGGTCAGCCCCTCGTATTCGTAAAATGCACACCATAGGGTTTCCTATAGTGTAGAGATTTAATGTCATAGAAGAGCCGATTGAACCTTTATCTACCACGTAGTGGGTATCCTGATTGTCTTTGTCTGAATTCTCACCTCCTAGATAGGTTGTCACGGCGGGTGTCATTCCCATGAAACCACCCCCACCATTATCAGCCATTAGAATTATCAGCAGATCATTGTACTGATAGCCCGACGGCATAGGAACAACGACTGAAGATTGATTCGATGCTTCTGCATACGAATATGAAACTATTTCTACTGCCATAATCTATATTTGCTTCAACAGCACCTGTACGGTCAAATCTTCACCTGGCACCACACTTCCCACTTGATCTATGTCCACTTGTAAATAATCGCCCGTTGAAAAGCTTGTAACATCTGGTGTGGCCAGTACTGATGCGCCAGTTGATACAGGAACTGTGGGACGGTTGCTTTGGGTAGTAAAAATAGTAGTGCCGTTTTTATTGATATCAAC
>JAYRIP010000002.1:0-8002 GCA_041906765.1 Saccharimonadales bacterium (SeqCode) | reverse complement strand
TCGGGTTAGCTGTGCGCTGTCTCTTACAGCAGCCTTAAGGCTGCTCTGGGGTGCCCACAAAGCGAGGCCTGGCGGTTAGGGGTGGTCACCCCTAACCCCGCCGAGTCGACTGGGTATCCCAGCAAAAAATAGAAATCACCATGCCTACCAATAGCTTGAACGACAGAAATACGCGTCTTGACTGGCTCACCAGGGAGCTAAAAAAGGCCTACGTTGATGCCCGACGCGGTAAAACAAAAAAGTCAGAAGTGGAAAAGTTCGACAAAATTGCTAAATCAGAACTGGCGGCACTGGCGCACGAAATACATACGCGTACCTATACACCACGACCGTCAACCGCGTTCATCGTGAATAAACCCATCCAGCGGGAGATATTTGCAGCTGCCTTTCGTGATCGGGTAGTGCATCACTTTTTGTTCAACCAAGTAAGTAGTTGGTGGGATGCCCGGTTCATTGAAGATAACTACAGCTGCCGGCTCGGCAAGGGTACACTGTATGGTATTCGTCGGCTTGACCACCACATTCGTTCAGTCAGTCGTAACTACACTCGTCCAGCCTACATACTAAAGCTTGATTTTCAGGGCTACTTCATGAGCTTAGAGCGTAGAAAGCTCTACGTGCGAGCCATGTGGGGACTGGATCGACAATTTCCGAGTAAAGGCTATGTATACCAATTGTGTAGGTTTTTGTGGAAGGTCATCATATTTAACGACCCACTGAAAGAGGCAATATTCAACTGTCCCCGTAGTGCCTGGAAAGGTCTGCCGCCCAGCAAGAGTTTGTTCCACCAGCCCAAAGGCCGTGGTATTGCGATTGGTAATCTAACCTCACAACTACTGAGTAATATCTATCTTGACCAACTAGATCGATTTGTAACACTGGAATTAGGCTTCAAACACTATGGACGCTACGTCGATGACTTCTATATCGTCTCTAATGATAAAAATGAACTGGTTGAAGCCACCAGGACAATAGAGCGCTATGTAGAAGATCAGCTAGCACTAAAACTACACCCACACAAGCGACACCTGCAGGAATGTCATAGAGGTGTGGCCTTCCTTGGGGCGGTTGTTTACCCATTTCGCTTGCAGTCAGGTAAACGCCTAAAACGTAACTTACTGGCGGCACTGTCGAACCCGGATTGCTCAAAAGAAACCGAAGCATCGTATCGGGGGCTGGTGAAGCATTACAAACATAAGAAACTTCTTGGTGGTTTAAAACTTCGGGGGGGGGGGTACAATAACAGTATGCTTTGCTTGGTGGCAACCGGGTAATGCTTGGTGGCAACTATTGCTTGTTACCCAGCGAGTAGCCAGGCAGATAAGCATATGTAAGAGACAATACTCACTAGTCTTGATGTGATGAAGACTAGTTCTGTGGGAGTAGTGCCACCAAGACTTGCTTGTGCTTGGTACGCTGAGTGCAGGATAATGAGTAGTATTGCAAAAACGGTTGTGCCGCAGTGGCGCGCGTTTGGAGTTCTTGCTGGCAACTGGGACGAGGGCTTCGACGACCAGGGTGACAACGGCAACCTGTGGTCTCGGTCAGCCAACTCGGACAATGTCGACAACGCAGACAACGCGAACTTCAATGCTGGCGAAGTTAATCCGGGCAACAACGCTCCTCGGGGCAACGGGTTAGCTGTGCGCTGACTCTTACGGTATATTTTTGTGGTAGCCCTATGACTTGCTACACCTCAATCGGCTCATCTTCCGAGTCACTATCTTTAACGTCTTGTGTTTCATGAGACTCGGTCTTATCTGCTTTTTTCTTTTTCGTTCCATCTTCGTATTCATACGCATACAAATCCCGTGAAGACTCTATAACTTTCCGAGCCATAGCTTTATCTCCCTCGTCTTCCAAAAGCAAAGTTTCATCCGATATCGGCTCTTGAGACCGTATAGCCTCAGTTTGGCATAGAAATTGTAACTCCCGCAGGCTAGCTATTTATTAGCCCACATATATACGGTGCTGCGAGTACTACCCGACACAATTAAATAGCCGTTATCTACCAAGGTTTTGAGCTTGCGCTGTAAAGTTCGACGGGGTACATTCGGCAGCACGCTTTCAGCTTCGGCAAGGGATATAGAGCCAAATTGCTTGGCGTAGCTGAGCAGATCAGCATCTTCAGGATTGATGCGTTTCACTGGCTTATTACTGGCAATGACACTGGATAGTATCATGACTTCAACTGACAGTACTTTTGCCGATGACAGAAATCCATTCACAAAGTAGGTAATCCAAGGATCGAGTACGGCAGCAGTGGCGGTCTGGTAGTCTTCGCCCTGCGCACGAAGTGCACGGTAGTATTCTCGCCTGTCTGTATAGTAGTACGAATCAAGCACCAAGGTGCCGCGGAAATCATAGTCACGCAGTCCAAGGTAGAGTTGTGTCAGCACGCGGGTAGTGCGACCGTTGCCATCAGAAAACGGATGGATAGATACAAATTGAAAGTGCAGGATAGCCGCCGCAATAACGGGATGCACGTTTTCGCTCTCTTTGAACCACTCAAGCAGTGCAGTGATTTCTTCTTTCAGAATTGCCGTTTTTGGCCCTTTATAGAGCACCGTGTCATCCTGGTCGATAATATCCACGCCAACCGTTCGTAGCACTCCGGTTTTCTCTGGGGGAAGCAGCCCCTCCATAATGAGCTTGTGAATAGTAAGGATATCTGCAAGCTCAACTGGCTTACCAGACACTTTGCGCTTATCTATATAATCCAAAGCTTTTTTGTAGTTGCGTACCTCGATTTCGGCATATTGGTGGCGCGTTAGTACCGTACCGTCGGCCAGTACTTTCTCAACTTGCTTCAGATTCAATGGATTGCCCTCAATAGCCGTCGAGCTATGGGTTGCCTCAACGGTTGCCCGGTGACGCAGCTCTATCTCGCGTTCCGGTAGGATACGACTGTGTGCAACCTGTGAACGAAGCGATTCAATCTCGGTAATAGTTGTAAGCAACGCATCTGTTATTTGATACTTTGGGTGGTATGCCATGGAGCTAGTTTAACACACTTTTTAGCTTATCGCGCCAAATTCGCGCCAGTATTCGCGCCACGGCACTACTATACCTCAAGTGGTTCATCTTCTTGCGGATCAATAGTTGTCACGTCTTTCGTTTCATGTGCTTTAGCTACTGCTTTTGTCGATTTCTTTTCTATAGTCTGGTCCTGGAACTCATACGCATACAACTGCCTCGAAGACTCTATAACTTTCCGAGCGATAGCCTTATCTCCCTCATCTTCCAAAAGTATCGTCTCACCAGACATTGGCTCCTGAGACTTAATGGCGCTCAACCGTGCGTAAAAACTGTAGCTGGGCAGGTTAGCTATCTCGCCTTCATCAATAAATGGTCTAAATAATGGCAATACTAGTTGCTCATCTACCGGACTACCGGTCCTAAAGCTAATAACTGTACCAACATTAGCTAAGATTATCTGAACTAGTCTTTGCTCGTCCTGTTGGGCTGTAGATTGTTCGGCCATAGTCAGGAATAGCTTGTACTTGCGAGCTTCACTCAGCATCTGGACAAACGGCATTGTTGCAAAGTTCTGGAATTCATCAACATAGAGATAAAATGGCTCTCGTTCATCTTGAGTCAATCGAGATCGCCTGAGAGCTGCCAGCTGCAACTTAGCCAGCACAGCTGTACCAAATAGCTCTGACGTATCCTCCCCGAGGTTACCTTTACTGAAGTTACAGATCAGAATTTTGCCGGAAGCCAGGATATCATCAAAGTCGATGGTCGATTTGGCTCGTCCCATCACTCGTTTGGTGCTTGGTGAAAACTCAAACCGGCCAATCTTACTAGTCACGCCATGGCTCATCTTAACTCGTTGCATGGCTCCGGCTTTACCAAGTTCGTTCTGCCAGAAGTTTTTGAGCGTTCCAGCTGGCAGTGCATTAGTTATTTTCTTACGGTAGTTGTCGTTGGTCAGGAGCTCAAAGGTTGTGAAGATAGTGGGATCTTCGGTTGTTAAAGCTGTTTGAATGGCATTGCGCAGTACATACTCAATTCTATGACCACCAGAATCATCGTCGGAGAAAATTTTACGCAGCACGGATATAACCGATTCAGTCACTCGATCCTTTTCTCGCTCTAAAGCACTTCCAGTCAGTCCCTCGGGTATTTCCAGGAGGTTCATCGCTAGGGGGTGATCAATATCGTCAGGGTTGAAGTAAATAACATCTTTGATACGATCTTTTGGAATGTACTTCAGTAGTGTTAGTGCCATATCACCGTGAGGATCAATCACAGCTAAACCCTTACCGTCCTTAATGTCTTGGACGATACCGTACTGGAGCATGGTGGTTTTACCGTTTCCGGTTCCGCCAATAATATAGACATGCCGTTCACGTTCAGCCTCAGTGAGGCCTATTAAGGTTTCGCTACCAAGATGACTGTTCTTGCCTAAGGTCACATCAAGATACTTTGCACTCTTAAGTGATGTTGGTGCTGGCAAGGTTTTACTGAGTGACTTTGAGACATTTTCAGTGCGAGCAGACGTGCTATGAGGGAAATGGTATAGAGCGCTCAGCTCTGTGGAACTTAAAACATTACTATTTCTATGAATCAGTGACGGCAAGCGATGACCGAGCACCCATATTCTGTGTCGTACCCCAAGCCATGGTATGTAGGCTCTGGTAGTTCGCAGTCTTTGCCAGGTTGGAGTGGCATAGGTAGCCATCGAGTTGGCTAGTGATTGGGCTCTGGACTTAGCTCGAGTTTTATCTGTTGCTACAATCTGAGTTCGTATATCGACATAGAATAAGTCTTGGGTTAACTTGTCATGCATTCGATCCAAGAGCTCTTGCTCTGCCGGAGGGATGTGGGTATTAGTCGGTAAACTGTTAGTTGCTTTAGAGCTAGCCGGTATGTCGTGATAGAGAAAACCATAAACCATACTCCAGACAATAACGAATGGTAGCTTAACAATTGCAAAGATAATTCGAAAGATGCTTTTGTGACCAAACTTTTTCTCAAGGCTTGAACCCGACCAATAGCCTTGGCGTATCTTACGGTCAATCGCAAAAGCCTCAGAAATAACAGCTGGTGTGACAACTAGTTGCAAGCTAACTTGCTCATTATCTTCTAGCTTTGTCATCGAGCTGGTTAAGTAGGCGACTGGGTCATGTTCCTGCAGTGACTTTGACGTATCCAGGGGCATGGCATAGTGTTCAGTCTGCTTGTAGGTTTGCAGAGCCATAAATCCTTTGGTTGCGTGACCATCTTTAACGACTCGAACTTTTACATCAGGGCTGTAAGCAGCTACTGCTTGACGAATAAGCTCTTCATTTGTCTTGCTTGATCGTATTAGGTAACGAATACCTTTGTCTTTGGTTGAGACTATTTCTAGCGAGAATGATGGTACATAGCGTAAAATTGCGTCCTTGAAACTACGTGATTTCAGGAGTCCGTGTAGCACCGAGAATAACTGAGAAGTAGCAAGTGGGGCTTTGTTAGTAAACGCTGGTGGTGTTAGCTCGAGTAAGACTGCTTCCTGGTTGTATTTCCGGTAGTAGTTATAGAGTCTAAGGATAAGGCCAATAACGAAAGCCAGAATAGTGATTGACGCAACAAGGAGTCCTAACCACGGCAAGATGGTTTGTAGTCTTTCAACTATCTGCCCACCAGTATCATCAGTCATGGCAGCTCCTGTAGTTTCCAATCTGATTGCATAAAGAGTAACAGAGGTGGTTCAAGGAGGCAATAGCTGTTATTTACTAAACTGTGAATCTTGTATTGGCAGATAGCCTTGGGTATCGAGCTGCATGACTACACCAAGAGTCAATGCGTTGCGATTTAGCCGGATAGTGTAGCGACGAGACTTTTCTCCATCCAATGGTCGCAAGAAGTTTTGCTGTCTTAATTTACGGATGGCTTTCGAGATGTTAACATGTGATATTTCGTCTGCAAATAGTGGCTTGAAATCAGCAGCTTGAACAATGTCTTTTTCTATGGCTATTTTGAGCATTTTGTACTCGAGCTCATTAATGCGTTGCTTTTCTAGCGCATAATCAAGAGCAGGCACAATAATCTTTCCTTTTGTAAAAGACGCATCAAGTAATTCATTAACATTATCTACTTCATTTTTTACGCCACGTAACATGTATTCACACCACTTGAGTATTCCAGGGTCAGTGTTTTTGTCAGCCTCGGCAAGCATGGCATAATATTGGTTTCTATCATTGCCAAATACGGCTGCAGGGCTTAGTAAGCGCATACCATCTCCATCAATAAAACCTTGTTTTGTGAGCATCGCATAAGTAAGAAGCCTGACGACTCGTCCGTTGCCATTACCAAAGGGGTGAATCCACGTAAAGTAGTGGTGTGCTACCGCATCTTTCAGTAGATCGAACTGTGGATCAACGGCTTTGTTTATAAAATCGAAAAGGTTGTCCATTAAATCTGGTATATCTGACCAGGCTGCAAGGGAGATATTCGATTTACTTATACTGCGTGGTTCATTTCTGTATGCTCCAGCACGCGTATCACCTTCCTTAGAGGGGTCTAGCCCATCAACGACGATCTGGTGCAAACGGAGGATTAACTCTCTATTTATGGTGAGGTCTGAACCTTGCTTCTCGATAAAGTCGATACCCTTTTCGATGTTTGTGATTTCACGGATCTGTTCGGTCTGCTTTGTAGACTGATCTTCATCGTCTCTAACTGCTTCAACAAAATTCGCAACAGTCGTATGGTTACCTTCTATGCGCGCGGAAGCAATACTCTCGATAGCATGAAAGAGTGATTTAAGTTCAAAGAAAAGCCAGGGCGGAGTCGACCCGCTGACTCGCCGATTACGAAGACGTTCAAGCTCAATAACTAGCTTGATAGTTTCGGTATCTACGGCTGGCTTTGGGATGTATAGTTTCATATGTTATCTTTCTTAATAAACTATGTAACCTATTCATTATATCACATGTAACCAAAAAACAAATTCTAATCTGTTATTTATGTTAGTATATTATTAAACATGTAACCATTTGCACTATGCTTATGTAACAAGGCATAGAAAATTATGTAACCAAACTGATGACCGAAACTAGATATATTACACAATATATGATACAGTTTGTATACGATATTTTTAATAAGTCTACAGGAACATGAACGAAGTTAAACTGAGAAAAGCAATTGGGACTAATCTGCAAAAAACTCGCAAGTCAAGGCGTTATACCCAGAGAGAAATTGCCGAGAAAGTAGGACTCTCTACTAATTACTACGCAACCCTGGAGCAGGGTGCTGCTATTGCATCAGTCGAAACACTGTACGAAATATTTGCTGTCTTAGGTGTTAAAGCGTCGGATATCTTTCCGAATTAGTTCTAATTTTTCTTCTGGGTGTACTTCCTGATAGCTTCAGCTAAAGCTTCATCTGATCGTGCTATTTCATTGCCGCTTATCTGCATTGACTCAATAAGCTGAATTGCATATTCACGGTTAGCATTATCAGGATCTTCAAACTCAAGATACTTAATAATCTTAGCTATGTCTTCTTCATTGATGTGGTATTCATTGTGCATACTTGAACCTCTAGTATATCACCAGAACCTGTTGTTGATCTTTGTAAACTGAATCATCTGATGAGCTAGCACAGTCGAATTAGTACGACGCATGATTTCTCGACTCAGTACTTGTGACAAAATGTTCAGTGAACCTTCCCATAATATTTGACCATCAATAATTGCAAGCTTGCGGTGACGCATATCATTAAAGAAATAGACTTTGACACCGTTATCTCTAAGGATTCTGATGGATTTCCAAGCTTGTATCTCCAGCAGCTTATCATGGTGACGTGGATTTCGGGTATTTACTCGAATCTTCACACCTTTTCTGGTAAGTTTATTGAATAGCCCTGCAAAGTACAGCGCTCTTTTTTCGGTCAAGAACGGGCTTTCAATAACTACCGCTGATTGTGCTCTTTTCACATCTCGCACAAATGCGTTATAGAAGGATTGCTCGTTGTATAGCGAGGTGTTTGTTAACACGGCCTTTGGCGT
>JAYRIP010000001.1:0-78112 GCA_041906765.1 Saccharimonadales bacterium (SeqCode) | reverse complement strand
TGCTACTTCAATCACCTCCAGTAAATCTTATGTGGGCATCGGAGACCTATTTGTCATCGCCGGAGACAGCAATGGCGTCGGTCAGGGAACCAGTAATCAGAGCTATTCACACGCCTCCCTAAAAGCCAGCCTTTTCAAAAACAATGACAGTTGGGGTGAACTAATTGATCCAACTGATAGCAACAGTGGCCAAAGTGGTGCGCGGGCCAGTTATGACACTGGCATCGGTGGCTCTTTCTGGCCACTTTTTGCCACTAAATACATGGCTGATCGCAGTATTCCGGTTGGCTTTATCGCCGCCGCCAAAAACGGTTCGGCTATCAGTGGTGCCGCCAGTGCCACATCTTGGCAGCGCAAGACTTCCAGCCCCAGTGATACGACCACGCTCTATGGTGATATGTACACCAAGATTACGGCTGCCGGCGGCAGTATTAAGGCAGTGCTCTTTTTTGAAGGTGCCAATGACCTGCGCATAGTTACCCCGAGCAACTACAATTTGTATAGAACCTACGTCAATACCTTCGTCAACGATGTCATGAGTGACTTTGGCGTCAAGACCATGCACAGCATCGTCGGTGACTGTATTCCAGCCTACTTTGCCGACTGTGGACCTTTAAGTGATATTCACTACTCCCGGCAGGTAATTTATGACGTATGGGGCACAAACAGCAATATCTTCCCTGGCCCAACACTTTATGACATTAACAAAGACACACCGGATGGGGATGGCATACATTATCGCTCCAACTCTACCTTGCAGACAGTGGCTGATCGCACCTGGCTGGCAGTGCGCAAACAGTTCTACGACAGCAGTACCGATGCGCGCGGCCCACAACTGACTTCGGCTCAGTACAATACCGCCAAAACCAAAGTTTATTTGAAGTTTACTGATGACAGCTTGCCGATACTGCCAACTTCGAGTGCCGGCGGTATCGTCGTCTATGACAACGGCTCGCCAATGACAATTAGCTCAACTACCCGTACCGCTAATGACACCATGCTAGTTAACCTGGCGAGTGCTGCCACTGGCACTATCACGGTGTCGCTTTGTGATGCCCGTGATTGTAGTTCACCCACGTCAGTCATTAAAGATAGCAGTAGCTACAACTTGCCGGTTGAGATGGCAATCGATCAATCGACTTCACTCCTCTCCGATACCACTGCGCCGACGGGTAGTGTCAGTATTAATGGTGGAGCAGCCAGCACGACTTCGCCGAGTACCACTTTGACTATTGCTGCGACGGATGATATTGATGATACTTCAACGTTGCAGATGCAAGTCAGTAATGCCTCTGACTTTTCGGGGGCTAGTTGGGAAGCATACAATACTTCCAAAGCTTGGACACTGAGCAGTGGGACAGGCACGAAAACAGTTTATGTCCGTTTTAAGGATTCGGCCGGCAATGTCTCGACCGGTTATTCTGACACTATCACCCTCAATGATACGACTGCGCCGACTGGTTCTATTAGCGTCAATAGCGGCGCCTCAACCACCAACACCTCGAGTGTCACCCTGACTTTAAGCGCCACGGATGACATTGACACCAGTGGTAGCCTGCAGATGCAGGTTTCAAATGACTCTGGTTTTGCCGGCGCATCGTGGGAGGCATATGCCATCTCTAAAGCCTGGACACTGACGAGTGGCACCGGCAGCCGAACGGCCTATGTCCGTTTCAAAGATTCGGTCGGAAATACGAGTTCAGGTTATAGCGACAGTATTACGGTAGCTGATAATACTTCTCCAACAGGTAGTATTAGTATCAATGCAGGGGCAGCGAGCACAACATCACGTAGCGTCACCCTCAACCTCTCTGCCAACGACGATTTTGATTCTGCCGGCTCCTTGCAAATGATGGTAAGTAATGATAGTGGTTTCTCAGGTGCCAGTTGGGAGGCATATGCCACAAGCAAAGCGTGGACATTATCAGCTGGCACCGGAACTAAAACGGTCTATATCAAGTTTAAAGACAGCGCTTCAAATACTTCGGGCGCTTACAACGATACGATCCTCTACACTACTGATACCACAGCACCCACGGGTAGTGTGAGCATTAACGGTGGTGCCGCTACCACAACGAGCTCAAGCGTTACGCTCACGCTGAGCGCCACAGATGATGTTGACTCAGCCGGCAGTCTACAAATGATGGTATCGAATGCTTCTGACTTTGCTGGCGCTAGCTATGAAGCCTACGCCACTTCTAAATCATGGACACTCGCAGGGAGCTTTGGCGGCAAGACTGTCTATGTCAAGTTTAAAGACAGTAGCAGTAATGAGTCGGGCAGCTACAGCGCCACCATTGAATACGTCGATACTTCAACAGACAACAGCAATCAGGACTCCAGCAGTCAACCGTCTAGCACGAGCGGAAATAATAAACCGGCTTCAAGCGGATCTTCTAGCGAATCCGTCCAAGAGCCACCTGCTATCACCCCACCCAACGAGATTATCTTGAATGAAATCCAAGACTATTTCAGCACGACAGGCTTTACCCACACTCTCGCGCCAAATGAACAAGTTCTCGTAAAAATAAAGAACGATCAGCACACTATCACTATAAAAACTGTCAACGACCACACTATTACTATAGAGATCCATTCCGACCCTATTGTGGCTACCCTTACAGTTGGCCAAACACAGCGCTTTGACATAGATAAAGACGGACAGGACGATCTAAGCATTGCACTCAATCAAATTGTCCAAGGAAAAGCAGAGTTAGTATTTAAAAACTTATCTGCCGCCATCACCCAAGACAACAACAAAACTCCTACTACCGACACCACAAATCATTCACAAAAGCCATGGAAAGTGTGGCTACTGATTCCGACAGCCTTGCTTGTCGTTATTGTCGTCGCAACCATTATTAAACGTCAAAAAGCAGATTCTCACTAATTGTCGTATCTGTTATTTCATGATTAAATACTTGCGATGTGGTCGTCCCCTACAACCATGCGCTGCTCATTCGGCGAACAACATGGGCGGACACCAGTACCACTGAAAGATGAATGAGTAGGCCTGCGCCGACTCTATGGGCATCGTCGAACCCTATCGGCGCTCGTGCCTTTCATCAATTAACAAGAGGACGTATATGCCACACCAAAGCAAAAGTCCCGAGGACCTTAAAAAGGACTACGACTGGAGCTACCAGGACCATTTGAAGCACTGGCGCTCGTGGGGTTCGTGGTTCAGCTGGGGTAGTCCAGTTGGTTTGGGCCTGTTCTTCATTTCCATTGCAGTAACGCTCTGGATCCTGAGCCAGGCTTTCGGCTGGAAGTAACACTTTCCAGTTCACAAACAGCACCGTCACTTCAAAAACGGTGCTGTTTTTAATTAACACTGTAGCGATGCCAGGTTACAGAATCTCGTGAAGTTATTCAATTTGTCTAGCGAGCTAACTTAGTTTTGCATCACCTACTTTTACAATGTAGGTTAACCATTTAGTTCGCTCGCTCATCGGGCGATAGCCATGCTCTACAATTTCAAAATCATTATCCCTAAGTCTCTTTGAAAAGCTATCATTAGTCCAATACACAAAAAATCGTTCGTCACCCTGAGGGCTTTTATCATCTGCTTCCAACTTTTCGCCTTCGCCCTGTTTAATAGCGATGAAACCAATAGCACCTCGCTTCATGTTTTTATTGACAGCTTGCAGAGCATCATCAATCCTGTCTCTTGGTATATGCAGTAGTACGGCCGAGCACCAAAAGCCATCAAATAACTCTTCGTAGTCCAGGTCATACACGCTCACCTTTTCAAAGCTAACGCCAGGATTATTCTTACGTGCCTGCTCTAACAATCCCACCGAAATATCTGTTCCGAGATAGTCGTAACCAGCCTCAATAAGCTCCTTTGCATCACGACCGCCACCAGCACCAATTTCTAGTATCCGACCGCTTGGAAGTAGTTCTTCAAAGCGTTTCATTTCTTCGCCCCAAAAATTGGTAGTAGCGTGACTTGACGACCAGTTTTCAGCCTGACGATCATATGTTGCAATGGTCAATTTCTCTTCAGGTGTCAGTTCGCTCATTATCTAATGGTAGCAAAAAGGGCCTCATCGAAGCTCTAATTAAAACCATGCTGTTTCAAAATCGGGTGGGTCGTATTGGTACCAGATAGCCAACGTATTCCTAACTTCATCTAGTAAGATTGATAACTATAAATTGGGAAATATCATAAAATAATTTGATCTATCGCCAGATTTACTTCATAGCTAATTTACTTGGAAATGTAAAATACTTTTTGCCGGTCTTGTATGACTCTGCGTAAGCACTGACGCACCCGAATAGGTTATCCGGTAATTTATCTAGATCGTACCAATCCCACGACTCTAATTTATGTGGCTCAAGAACTTTTGGTTCGCCATCTTCCCATTCAGCTGTAAATCCAATATCAACATAATGCTTCGGGAAATATGTCAGCAAATCGGACACGCAAAGCATCTTCAAATGCCTTACTTTTATCCCGCACTCTTCGGCAATTTCTCTTAGAGCAGTTTCCTCTGCGGTTTCGCCGTACTCCAAATGTCCACCAGGTCCACCATATTCATTCTCACCGTGAGCATTCTTTCTCTTTCCGAGTAATACTTTATTGTTTTTTACTACGAATACTCCCACGCCAACTTTTGCGACATCTTCATCTTTCATAAGCCTAGGATAACAAAAGAGTTAGTTTAAGTCTCTTTTGAGTTAAAGCAAAATACCGGTTTTTTCGGTGTTTTACATATGTAATGATTCGCAAAATCCCTGGTGCAGCACTATTCGTGAAAGTGTAACTTTGCTGATGAGCTACGGACCGTTTAGTCTGCGACTAGAAACGAGACAATCTTTTCAATTTCTGCTGATCTAGTCCGTATTCTCTTTATGTCACTTTCCCAAACTCTAAGCACCCTCCAGTTGAGTTGAGCCAGCTCTTCAAGCTGACGTTTGTCTCTGTCTATATTGCCAGTTAACTTTTTAATCCAGAAGACACTTAATTTACGCTGTTCTGAAAGTTGAATAAAATCTCTACCATGCCAAAAGTCGCCATCTATAAATACTGCACGCCTTTTTCTGGGCAGTGCAATGTCTGGCTTTCCGGGAGCATTTTTATAATGCTTTTGAAAATAAATATTTTTACGCCTAAGTTCTCTGAAAACGATTTTCTCCGCTACAGAGTCCTTGGATTTTATGCGCGACATTATCTCGCTTCTTTTTTTCGAATCAAATTTATCCATAACCTTGATGCCAATTATTACGTTTCCGGCTATAATTAAACATTATGACAACATCCGATAACAAATATACCTTAGTAGATCTGTTTGCTGGAATCGGCGGTTTTAGGCTCGGATTTGAGAGGGCTGGTTTTAGAACTATATATTCAAATGATTTTGATAAGTGGTGCAAGGTCTCCTTCGACGGCTATTTTGGCGAAGGCGCATTAGATTTACAAGACATTACTAAAGTCGAGCCAAACGACATACCCTACGCCGACATAATTACGGGGGGCTTCCCCTGCCAGCCATTTTCTAAAATCGGTAAGCTACACGGTTTCTATGACGCAAGGGGAACGCTCTTTTTTAATGTGCTCGAAATACTAAAGGCTAAGCGTCCAAAAGCATTTGTACTTGAGAATGTAAAAAACCTCGTTAAACATGATGGGGGCAATACGTTTAAGATCATCATGGATAAGCTTGAAAACGAGCTAGAGTATAAGGTATATACCCAAGTTCTAAACACAAAGGATTATGGGCTTCCTCAAGATAGGAAGCGAATTTACATAGTGGGCTTCAAGGACCATTCTGCAGAATTTAAGTTTCCAGAGCCTGTTGAACTTAAACTTCGCGTTAAGGACATTCTTGAAAAGGAAGAGGTGCACGATTACTACTATCTTTCGCAAACATACATGGACGGACTCGAAAAACACAAGCAAAGGCATGCTGCCAAAGGCCATGGCTTCGGATATCGCATTCTAGATCCAGAGGGCATATCTACCGCGCTTGTAGTTGGCAATATGGGAAGGGAGCGAAATCTAATCCAAGATGTTCCTAAGCCAAGGGATGCCGTAAACCGAACCGGCTCACCATTAAATTCTCGAGGGGTTAGGAAGATTACAACCAGAGAAAGCGCACGACTTCAAGGATTCCCCGATGACTACTCATTTGATATCCCTGTTACACAAGCCTATAAGCAATTAGGCAACGCCGTATCTGTGCCTGTTGCTCAAGCTGTGGCAGAAAGCGTAAAAGAAACGCTTCTGGCCCTTGAAATGAATACCCATTTGGTTAAGATTTCGAAGGAATCAAACCCAGTAATGGTTGCAGCTTAGCTACCAACTCTTTGTCGGTTAATACCGTAGTGTCTTTGTTTTTTATACTTCGCCGGACTTCGTGTACGAACGGTCTGACTTCCTTATGCCCAAGGCCTGACGTATGTATTGCATTAACTACCCAATCAAATACCCGTGGATCTTCTTGGATTCTACTATTATCTAATAAGTCTCGCCATACGGACCAGTTACCCACACTGCTAACAAAGTCCCAATCGCCCTTACTAGCCATGTAAGCGCACAATCTAAAGTGATTCCTAGTGTTCGATGTACTTTGAGGAGGCCCGAGTTTTTGAATTAAAGGCGAAACGTGGTCGTAAATTGACTGCCAATAGTAAAGCTCATCGGATGTGCCCAATACACCATATTTATCGGCTATGTCATACAGCAACTTTCCGATATCATACCAAATCCGTAATGCGTCTTTTTTTGTGCCATTGGGGAGTATAAGACCTCTTTTCAGAGCATCCTGTTCATATGCCTTGATTTTTATACTAAGCTCATTATCCAGTTGGTCTGCTTTTAGACTATCCTCACTGGTTACCCTGCCGGTACCGCTTTTATACTGTTTTTCACCGCCTCGGCGTAAGACTATAGCCATCATTTACCCCATAGCACTTCACTGCGACGGCTGAGCAGCCAGCCCACCTGGCTTTCCAAAGATTGCTCTTCTACACCATCCGTTAATTTCAGTATCTTCTTGTCCATCTCTTCGGGGTTAGCAATGACATTGTTTAAAACGATGGCCCAAAGGATAAGAGTACCTTCCTTGCGAAGCAAATCCTTATATGCTTCGTCATCATCGATTATCTCTTTAATGCGTGGGTGTTCTTTGTTATAGCAAAGCACATAGCCGTCTTCGTATTCCCACCAGACATAGTTTTCTCGGCCTTTGGAGAGAGCTACGATGTCTTTAAAGAAACCCTTTGCTGGCGGCTCTTCATCAACCCAAAATGGTCTTGAAACTTCTCGGTATAGAATGTCACCTTTTTCGATTTCCTTACCGTCATCCATCGTTCGGTCCTCAAGCGCAATCAATTTTGCCTTAAGAAAGTAGTGACCCTTTTCAAAGCGATCGTCTATGTGTAAGTCGTCCCAACCTACTCTTAATGCTGCAATTCCGCTACCTACAACTCCTTCTCGCGATTCGACTAAGCCAGGAAGGTTAAAGCCCCCTTCTCTATAGATCCAAATTTGGGAGCTGACCTTTAATTGCTCTGCATACTCGCTACTGGCAAGTGCGTAGGTTCCCGTAAGGTACTGTCCCGCACTTACCTGTCCATTGGTATTAGGCGTCTTAAACTCAGGTATCGAAATTGTAATCTGTTCTGGCTCAACAGGAGCCGGACGCGGCAATCCCTTGGTCTTTGTCCCAAATCCTAAACCTTTTAGCCCCAATGATTTGGCAATATCATTCAACTCTCGTTGAACAGCGGATGCAGCCTCTTTTCTGTCTTTTGAGGAGGCCTCTCGTTCATCATTTAGGATTTTAAATTCCCGGGCAAAATCATTTACGATTTTTTTAAGCTCTCGGTTAACTTTATAAGCGACACCCTTGTGCCACTTAAAGTCATAGTGCTCGGCATGCTCAAGCTCTAACATCGCATCGTCGAGCGATCTGTCGAACTCAACTGAGCCAAAAATTTTGCCCTCTGGTACTTCGCGCAACAACTTAGTTGTCGGCATCACTTGGATGTTCATGCCCCCACGCTGTATCGCTATACCCTGGTAATTAATCGGAACCTCTTTGTCTTGAAGGTATGCGAGGCCGATCCTCTTGATTTTTAAAATAGAGCCTGGCTCTATTGCTATATTCGTATAGCTTTTTTGTTTATTTATGCCAGACACCTCAGTTGGAAGCCAGGGCGAAGCCTCTACTAGCTTCGCGTTACTGAGCTCCCCGACATAAATCTTTGCCTGGTACTTATTTATAATCTCCCACCATGTCAACTGGATGCTTTCTGCAATGCTACCCGTTCTAAGCGCATCAGCTAGCTCTTGTTCTGGTTCCGGTACGATGATTCTCGTACCTACATGGCGTACGGCAGGAAATCTATGACCAAATACTCGCTCACGCATTTCGTGTGCCTGCCTGCCTTTTTGAACTTCGACCTTCATGGTCTTATCCTTATCCAAATAAGTTCTGCCGAATACGTAATAGTTGTCATCGCTCTTGACTGTTTCAAAATACATTTCATTGGTTGTTGAAGCTCCAACAAAAATCATCTTACCGCGGCCTCGCGAGCCCAAAGAGTTTTCCGTTTTTAAGCTCCAGTTCGAACTCAGAAACCGTCCCAAACGCTGCCTTTCATCTTCAGATTCAAGCAAGCGTATTTCTTCCTCTACGTTCTCTGGCACGTTACCTGTTAAACCGTAGGTTCCTGCGTCTTCAATTATTGCGAAGGTCCTAGAAGTCGAGGGGTCGCTGTAATAGAGGAGTTTAACCTCCCAACCATTGCCCCTCGAAGAGGTACGTGCTCCCCATGCGTTCTGTATTCCATCCTTTTGAAAAGCTTCGGACAACCAACTATCTTTTTTAATTGCTTGTTCGTAACCATCCAATATTGCTTTAAGGTCTGCCGCTCGGTTGATGGGTTGTGTGAATGTGGCCATTTATTGGTCCCCCTAAATTATGTAATTACCATACCCTAGAATCTTATTTCGCGCTTTTTATTTTGCTTAAACCTCGTCTTAGCTATTCGTAACTCCTCCTCTAGAGTCGAAAACAGCTTTCTGACATCTGATTCGGAATAATCATAATTATTCCGGTTGCCCAGATTACCGAGTAACTCGATGTCCTTCAATACACGATCGCCGCGCTGCTTGGCTAACCGCTTGAATTTTTCGTTTTTACTCTCATTTGTCATGGTAGTACGTATGTTAGCAGACAAGTACTACATTGTCAATAGGTATACTACAAATTAGATATCTAGTGATTAATCATTCACGAGCAGTTATCGTTTGGAAGCCTTTTTCTGCGCCATGGCCATCTTTCCCGTTAGGTAGAGGACTGCGTGCCAGATTTTGCGTAAGTCATAGTGCCTATTGCTCAATTCTTGCCACTTCGCATTGTCATAGAGACCGAGCTTGCCCTGCGCCAAAAAGAGCAGAAAGATACCGCAGAAAGGGTCAAAAACTGGTACGAGATCATCGGCATGACTCTTGAACGACTATGTAATGCTAGTGAGAATTTTAAAGCGGGTAACTTCGGTATGAGGAGAGAGATTCTGTTAGCCATAGGCTGTAACCCAGTCCTTACAAATAAAACGGTAAGCATAGAGCCTAATCCATGGGTCATCCCAATCAAGGACAACTTACCAAAAATGAAGTCAGAACTGGCTAAGGTTGAAACCGACAGCTCAATCAAGAAAAATAAAAGCTCCCTTGATAGGGAACAGTCATTGGTGTCAACTTGGTGCGGGTGAGGGGACTCTCCCCGCCTTCCGCGGGCCCGGAACTTCACCATTGAAAACAAGTTTTCATCGGAAGGTTCCCTTGCGAAGTGCCACTGGCACTTCTCACCCTGGCCTCTTCTCGACCAGGCGTAAGAGCCGCCTCAGACCAAGTAAAAAGCCGGTCTTTCGACCGACTCTTTACTTGGTGCGGGTGAGGGGACTCTAACCCCTGGCCTCTTCCTTGGCAAGGAAGCGCTCTAAACAACTGAGCTACACCCGCACGTCGCAGTTTAACAACTTGCTTGCGAAACCAAGGCGGAACTTTTGGTTTTGCAGATACGTTTGTTGCCTGCTCCTCTTCCGATTAAAGAATCCTCTCTTTAATCGGGGGATAAAAACTTTAAACAATTAAAATTTCTACCCTAATCCTAATAGCTATTAACAGGGTAAGATTATAATGAGTGAACGTTATCTGTGCAACCAGTTAAAATTTAGACATCAGATACAGCATCTCATCTGCTTCGGCAGATTCGGTTTCGTAAGGATCATTAAGAACAACTTGATAGATTCCAGTATTGCCACCCTTAGAGTGTTTAATCGCAAATTCATGCCAATCAATAATATGTTCACTAATCGGAGGGGATTCTAGATTCTGTAGGCTAGCAAAGTTTTTTATAAGCCGTCCTCTTGTATGGGCCCTCGTGTGCGGAGGCTCTATCATGGCTGCCTGCACTTCTTCTTCGCTTACTATCTCGGGCAAACTTCGTTTGGCGCGGATTTTTTGAGCTATGCCTTTGTCTGTATCTAGGTTGTCCCAAGCTATATCTAACTTCCTTAGGGGCTCGCTATGAAAGGCTATATTCTTTTTGGCGGCGACTTTGCCAAGAAACATATATTTTGCAATCCACTCTACTCGTTCAGCGCATTGTTCGGAATCCCGCCTTAAATCCTGGCACAATTTCATCCATTCAGCAGCTATCTGCTGCTCTTCAGGTGGAAGACAACCGTTTTGTGACATTACACACGCCCGTTCCGCTAAAGCTTCCTGTATGTCTAAAGCTGTCATTGGTTTTGTGGAATTTTTTAGCGACAAGCTGGCATTCAGGTCAAGATCACGTATTGTCTTATGTGCTGCTTGAACCGGATTGTACAAGTGTAGGTCACTTAAGTCATCCCCCTGTTCCACCATTCTTAAGACGATTGATGTTGTGCCGAGAGACATCCAAGAAGTCCACGGGAACATATTAGAGTCTGCCGAAGCCACATGAAGACGGCGCCACAATGATTTATCGGCATGCGGCTCATCACGACCTATATCCACCAACGGGCGCAAGCCTTCCCTGCTAGCGGAATAGCTGCACAGGGTGCGAATAGCATTTATCTTTTGTGCCATCACGTATTCGCTGTCGGGACGAAGCATTCCGGCTCCAGCCCATATTGACCTAGTAGCCAAATGTAAGGCAACCTGAGGCACGATTTCGGTATTTGTGTCCAGCGTGCGTGGTACTAGATAGTTCTCATGCCTGCCCCAGTAAGTGCCACACATGTCCGCCACCCTTTTGTTTAGCTGAAAGCTTTTCAGCATGCCTCTTTCTGCCATCCGTTGAAAAGATTGAAAAATAATGCGTTCGCCTGCCAGGTCTTGCGCTATGACGTCCTTGAAAGTGGCGGCTTCGGCCGTAGAAAATTCTGGGTGGGCGCCAATATCTATATATACCCGGGCACCGTTACTAAGCATCCCACGCTTGTTGGTACGGTGAATACCCGCGGGTAAGTTATCGGATAATATAGTGTCGGCGTGGGGGCTATAGGCGAAATCATAGCAGCCGTTGCCTTGTTGCAGCTCATATACGAAACCGAACTCTGTTTCTACGCCTGTGATTCTAGGTCTGTTGTTCTCATGCATAACGTTTATTTAAACAAAAAGAGGGCTTGATTCCCTCTTTTTGTTTGTAATCTTGCCATGGTGGCGCCTCCCAGACCTTCGGCTACGCCTTCGCGCACTTCGTCATGCTCGGAATATATTCCTGTGCGTGACTTCGCTGGCGTCAAACTGCTTTTGCTACGCAAAAGATCCAGTTCTTCGTCTGTAGAGACATAATGAAACTTTTCTCACCAGGAAAAAGGTTACAAAAGTTTTATGGTGGCGCCTCCCAGACTCGAACTGGGGACACAAGGCTCTTCAGGCCTCTGCTCTACCAACTGAGCTAAAGCGCCATTTAAACTGGCAAAAAGCACATTTATCATAACTGATAAGAGGTAAACATTCAACTTGGACCCTGCTAACCCCACTGGGCAGCTTGGCGTTCCAAATTACGAGCTTGTGATTCGAGGTTATTGCGCATCAACTCCTTATGGTGCACAGCCTGGATGAGCTGATTGACCTTGCGATTCATATCTTGCTCAGTCTGGATTGCCCGATTTTCGAGATCCTGCGCCTGACGTTCAAGCGCAAACCGTTCTTCCGTTACGGTACTTTGCTGGGCAGCCGTGGAAAGCAGTAATGAGCGCTGGCGCCGTAAGCTTCGCGTTTGTTGTTCCCTGGCACGCCTTGTTTCATCAATTAATACCTGTAACTCGCGTGCTTCCCGGCCGGCATCTTCCACAGCTCTCCATACATCTGCTGCTGCTTGCCGTAAATGGGAATTAGCCATTGGTTTCTCTCCTTGCTGCCCTTCAGCATAACTCGGGCAGTACCCTATAAGCAGTGAGCTTTTTAACAATTGCTTAAAGTACGTCCAGACAGCCGGCTTGCTTTGCCAACAAAAACACCCCTTGCATTTAGGGGTGCTTATGGTGGGTGGCGAGGGATTCGACTCACAAGTACTTTACCTGACGGTAAAGTCTCGCGAGCCCGTCTCACCGTGTTCGCCTTTGGCCCTTAGGCCAAAACTCACACAGGGCTCCGACTGTTTTCATCCCACGAAAGCCAAGCAGTTGGCTTCCTTCGCCACAAACAATTCTTAACAAAAGCTGTATGGTGGGTGGCGAGGGATTCGAACCCCCGACCCCCTCGGTGTAAACGAGGTGCTCTAGCCAACTGAGCTAGCCACCCATACTGATCACCGACGAATAATAGCGTATTTAAGCTCTCGTAGCAATCTCGTTATTTGTATACATACTATCTATGCCTGGTGCCGCAGAGAGGACTCGACTCCTCATGTTCGCTCGGCAACATTTGTGCGCGTTGCCCGCGCGCAAATGCTCGCTCAGCCAAGCAAGGATTCCGTACATTGCCCCAAGCAATGTACGCCTATCGGTTCGAGTCTCACTTATAGTTACCAACCCGCACTCCAACTAGGCACTGAACCCAATATGGTGCCGCAGAGAGGACTCGAACCTCCACGGGATTGCTCCCACTAGTCCCTGAAACTAGCGTGTATACCAATTTCACCACTGCGGCAAATGACTTTCATAATGGTAAGCGTATCGGCTGCAAAACTCAAGTGTTGGTCTTAGGGAGTATTACTTTCAGGTGGAATATCTGTGGCATTAAAATCAGGTTGCCACCAACCTTTGCGCGGTTCCCACATATCGACAAGTGATCCGTTCCCTTCCGGTGAAAAAGTATGTGCGGTCATGCCCATATAGTAGTCTTTTGTGCGCGTATCAGTGGAAAGCGCATTATGCACATCCCGCAAGAACTGTGCATCAGTATTGTTGACACCCAAATTCTGCCCGGAATTCTTACCGATTTCGCCAATATAGAATTTGATTTTGGTACCTTTTATCTGTTGCCACACGGCTAGATCACTCGCGATTTTATTAACATACTCGGGGACGCCACCGGAATAATTATTCTGGTATAGATGGAAGCTAGTGTACGTCACATGCGGAGCTGTAGCACGAATCCAACTGGTCGAATCAACAAATATCGCACTCGATGGCCACTCGGCAGTATAACGACTGATTATCCCTCCTGAAGATTGAGGGAATGAAGTGGTTTGGTGCATCTGGCGCCATAATTCGCCGTTACCACCGGTGAAGCTGGCGGCACCTTTAATAACATTGCCAATTGGCGACCAAGCCTCAGAGAAATTCTCATTGGCACCAGCAGTTGGTGCGCGGTTCAGGAATGAACCCCAGCGTAAATCTGGCTCATTCCATGCTTCCCATATCACATTCACACCCGAAGCTTTTAAGTAACCCTCAACCTTTTTAATGTAGGGGGTGAATTTCAGCATGTCCGGATAATTACAACCAGAACAAGCTCGATATTCCTCAGGCCATACAATGCCTTTATTTGAAACGGTAACAATGAGGGTCGCATTGGATTCTTTTATCGCCTTAAGGAAATCCTGGAAGCTACTGTCAGTAAAGTTTGCATCAAAATCACGCACTTTCCCTGTCGTTTCATCGCGTATATAACGATCAACATCGAAGAACCATCGGATGGCCGAGGGCTTCTGCTGTCGAATACCTGCATGAACTTGCGGCCAGTCGGACATAAAGTCGTAGATGTTCCACCCGGTAAACTTAGTAGTTGTCCCAACTGTATCAGAGGCAACAGGTGGCGAACTGTTCACCTTTAGTGTAACGCTAGCTGAGGCAGTAAGGCCTTTGTCATCAACAACCATGAGCGTCACGGAATAAGAACCAGCTTTAGTGTATGAGTGGGTTGTGGTTATGCCACTGCCAGTAGCTCCATCACCAAATTGCCAGCTATAAGACATTACCTGACCGCCGGAACGGGCACTGCTACCAGTGGCACTAAAGTTCACATTTGCCGGCACGCTTTGATAAGCCGCGCCGTTCGCCGGTGAAGAGATTGCTGCGACTGGAGGCGAGACGGGGCTAGGAATCACGCCACCAGAATCAAGCGCAACAGGATTTGCACTGTCAGTGACAGGAACACTGGCTGCTGCTCCCCCATCGATAGTTATGAGCTCAGCATCACTATAACCAAGACCGCTGAATGCTGACCCGGTAAACTCTCTCTTGACGTTTGCGCCACCTTTGTTATCGACAATATAGAGTTTACCGCGTGAGCAACGCTGTGATGCACCGGTATTTTGATAATCTAGCGTACAACGTAGCAAGGCTCCCTCTCGATAATCCAGTACCAAAGCCTGGCCAGCTGTGGACTTATCGGGCAGTTGCATATCTTTTGCGGTAGCCTGCTTTACCCTTGCCCATGTCGATGCGTTGGCTACGTCATAACCATAACTACGGGCAACTTGTGCATTTGGTATTTTATAACGCTTGCTGTCTTTAATAAGGTAATAATCGTTGCCACTCCGAATCACTGTTCCGTCACTATGCACGTCATAGGCGCTAATGGCACCAGTTACATTCCCATATTTTGGCAAGTCAACGCTAGATATCTGGATAATGTCGTACTTCCAGGTGAGGAATGTGTAGCCCAAGGATACGCCGTATTGTCCCGGGTCATTAATCTTCAATATATTATACGAAGGATTAGGAGTGCCAGGAAGCTCATCTACCATCCAATAATTGTTGTTATCCGACAGGACTACGCCCTCACGGAATGATAGCTTAAGCACCTGTCCATTTGCAGTCTTGGGCAACTGCATATCAGCAGTTGTAGCAACCTTGGCATTTGTCCGTGAATACCCATAACTATTAAGAATTTGGTCGTTATAAGATACGGTGCCATTACTGGCTTTGTTTTTTACAGAAGGAATAAGGAATAGCTTGCCGTCTCTGATTTGATAGATATTCTCTTTTTCGGGATCAGAAGGTTCATCTTTAATGCGCACAAGTGTACCATCAGGGTGAGGAATAACCCCGGCCGCTTTGCTGGCAATAATAATATAGCCGGCAGCCCCAAAACAAAAGATAGAAATAAAGAAAGCTAATAGGTTGAACTTTGGATAGTCTTTTAGGATCTCTTTTCGACTCATGCCTTCACTGTTCGTTTGATACCTTTTATATAAGTCTGGCGAATCCTGGTTATGCTGTCAAGACAATTCATCGACGCTTTCGCTTCGTCTTCCTTTGACGACCCCATTTATATCGCGAGGCAAACGAGGTAAGGCCCCGAAACGCCACGATAACCCACAGTGTGTTGAGCGTGACACTAATGAATGCTTTGAGGTGCAATTGATAAACAATCAGTAGGGCAGCCCCTACCATGTTATCGAGTTCATACCAGAAAGATTTATTAGACCACCGCCCGATGCTTGTGCGGTAAAAACCAAAAAATATCAAACAGGCACCGATGATTCCGACAAGATCGTAAGGTTGTAAAGCCATCAGAAATGTAATTTTACCGTCTAGGAGCGCGGCAAGTGGTCGAACAAATGATCCATAGAGTACTCGTGCCGAAGAAGTGGCTTGATATCGTCGACCGTGACATTAATTTTGACTCCCGGATTTAAGGTATCGTAGGGATCGAATATTTGTTTAACTTTTTGGAAAACTTTATAAATTTCTTCACCGTATAGTTTCGGTAAGTAGGGTGCCCGCAAGCGGCCATCACTATGTTCGCCACTTGTGCTACCACCTAAGGCTATTACCATATCGTAATAGTCTTCAGCTACCCTGAATACCTTTTGACGATCACCCACTTGACTCAGATCCAGAAATGGCTGCATATGCAGGTTGGCGTTACCGGCATGTCCCCAAACCGCCGCCTTGAGGTGATATTTTTCAAACAAATCATACACGCCACGGATATAATCACTGAACCGTTCCACCGGAACTATACCATCTTCAATAATAGGCAGAGATTTGAGGCTGCCCTCGGAATGGCTAATGACTGCGGCGGCACTATGTCGAATTTTCCAGAGTTGTTCTTTGTCATGCTCATCAGTTTCCACGCGATAAGTAATCTGGGATTTGGCCAGGATCTTTTGCGCCTTTTTTGCTAGGCGTTTCTGGGTTCGGGCATTCGCATTATCAAACTCTATCAACACAATTAATTTATGGAATGGCTTTTCGACAATACCTTTCAACTGATTTGGATAATGCGTATCCAGGAAATTAAGCAGATGCTCATCAACTACTTCCATCGCGCTTGGCATATCAGGCAATTTGCGAAGTTCCAGCACTACTTCCTCGGCCACTCGCAAGTCATCAAAGAACGCAGCAATCAGCGTAGTATTTGGGCTGTATGCTTCTGTGGAAAGCGTAGCCTCACTGACAACGCCTAAGGTGCCCTGAGAGCCAACAAATAGCGGTGTCAAATCATATGATCCGTCTTTTTTTCTTACCTCTTGCAGGTTATATCCGGCAGAATTTTTAGTCACATCCAAAGATATTGAGTCTATCAAATCACGATGCTCTTCGAATAACGCATCCAAAGAGCGATAAATTTCCCCCTCGAAAGTTGCGGCACCTTGTTTCTTGCTAACCTCACGCTTGTTGTAGCGACGCGTCTCGATAACTTCACCGTTTGCCAACACGACGCGAAGGCCCTTTACATACTGTTTGGTTGTCCCATACTTGACCGATTTCTCGCCCCCCGCATTATTGGCAATGGCACCACCAACCGTGCTGAATTCAATTGAGGATGGAAAGGGTGGCAGAAACCTACCATGGGTATGGAGCGTCTGTTGTAACTTACCATAATTAATGCCTGGTTCTATGGTCACTACCCCTGTTTTACCATCATATTCCAGAATCCGGTTCATGTGCGCTGGAAATACCATAATTATGCCTGAACCAATGGCGGCACCGGCTTGGTCTGTCCCCAGCCCACGAGCAGTAATTGGCAATACTTTACCTCGTTCCGCAAGTTGCCAGGTAAAGCGAGTGGCCTTACGAACATCATTTTCGTTTCGTGGGTACATTACCAACGAAGGCATGACAGCGAATACTCCCCCATCTGTCGAAAAATAACGCCGGATATCACCAGAGGTAAAGACCTCGCCCACTAAATGCTCTTGTAAATAATGTGCAACCTTACTCATGGCCCTCTCTTTAACGTCGTTAGGTAAGCATTAGACTTATGGAGTTAATGATAGCATATCCTTTCGATATCTCAGGGAAATAAATAGCAAGAGTGATGACTTATACTTATATATAAGAGTGCTTAATAATATTAGATGATGGAAATAGCACTATTAGGGCAAATGGGGCGCGATGAGGCTCTTGCTGCTAGGCTACAAGACCACAAACTACATATTATTGGCACTTTTGAAAACCCCGGGCTTATAGATAAAGCTGAGCAAAGTGGCGGACAATTTCATAAGATAGATGCCATCACAAATGTGGCGCAAATTACAGAGTGCGTTGAGCACATTCAGCCTGACATGTTTTTAACTAATTTGATGATTCGTTGGCAGCTGGCGTCGTAGATACATTAAAGCAACGCATAGCAAAGAAAGAAATTGGTGACATGTATATCCCTTGTCCCGACAGAAACGCGGCAAGAATTGAATGGGACAAATTTTACTTAAGAGAGCTCATAGACGAGATAGCTCCTCAGTATAACCCCGTGAACTTCATGGCAGAAGACGCGCCTAGTATTCATACTGCTATTGATTATTTTGAAAACCAAAATACTCCCATCGCTATAAAACCACGAGGGCTGACAGGTGGAAAAGGCGTAAAAGTTATGGGAAAACACTTCGACACCTTTCATGAAGGCAGTGAATACGCCCTGCGAGTTATTGCAGATAATAAACAAACAGGGGTAGAGATTCAAGAAAAACTAGAAGGACACGAATTTACCCTACAGTTATTTACCGATGGTAAAACACTCATAAAACCTCCTGCAACCTACGACTACCCTTACAGAGAAGACAATGACTCCGGGCCTGGCACGGGTGGTATGGGTGCTTTTTCTATGGAAGATGGGGTGTTGCCATTTGTAACAGATGTTGACTATACAGAGGCGGTCACCCTTATGTACGAACTGCTCAACAAGCTACGACAACAAGGCCAGGACTATAAAGGGGTTTTGTATCCCACATTTTTTAAAACAAGTGAGGGTTTAAAAATTGTTGAAACAAATGCCAGAGGTGGTGATCCTGAGCTTATCAACATTATTGACCTCATGGAAGATAATGTCGACTTAGCGGAAATATTGCGTACTATCGCCACAGGTGAACTTGCCCAAGATAAGATTAGATATAAGGCGCTCGGTTCAGCAATTGTATATCTCGTTTCGCCGGATTATGGTTATCGTAAAGGGCCAAGTCATAGCTTTACCCTAAACACCGACACAATAGAGTCATTGGGATGTAATGTTCGATTCGCTGCAGCTGAAAAAGTAGGAAATAACCAATACCAAACGGTTGGCTCATCAAGAACTGTTGGCATATCCGCTCTCGGTGAGACAGCCTGGCAGGCAGGAAACAAGATTCGTCAGGCAATTACAGAGGGATTCCAAGACCCCATTAGCCTTGAGTATCGTCTAGAAATCGCCGAAAAGACTTACATTGAGAACTTATCAATATAGAGAGTTGCACGTTTATCAATGTGCAAGAAGTTTTCTCCTTACCAGAAAGCAATTTATGTTATATTAAGGCTAAGTAAAATAAAAAGGTAAAGCGATGGGTAACGAGCAACAACCACAACCTCTAGAACAAAATACGACTTATACTGCACCTCAGCCACCCCTACCGCCAAATGAAAACACACCGAAATCTAAGCGCAAAGTGGTAATTATTGTGGCAATAATTGTACTTGTTTTAGCAATGGTTAGCGGAGTAGGTTACACGCTTCTACAAAAATCAAAACCGCAGCAAGGACAGAGCAGCGGGCAGCAAAAGGTCACACAAAACAATAAGACAGAGAGACTGCAACCAGAAGATGTAACTAATAAGGTAAAAGACACCTTTGCCAGCCAATATACCCTCTTAGATCTTGATAAGAACAACGAGCCGAAAGAAAATGAGATGAGTGTTCGACTCTCCAAAGGAGCACCCCCGTATAAAACCAAAGGATTTACATTCTACTCAGACTACGACGGGGGTTCAATACTTGAACTTATGCCGCACAACCCCGACCCGACGAACTATAATTATCCAAAAGCAGGAGATACTGCCATACGTACCGAAATTGCCGATATCTATAAAGAGTTCGGTTTGGATAAAACAGGAACTTTTGGTGCAAAAGATGTATACACAGATAAAAATTTAATTTGTACAATTGAAACACCTTCTGATGCTTCAAGTTCAAGTACAGCAAGCTGCGGTCGTATTGACGACTACAAGGGCGGGGCGGAAAAGATTAAGCCTTTTGCTGATGTCTTACCTAACGTAAGCGAATCAACAATTTTAGGAGGCTTAGAGATTTCTAACAGCAGGGTGAGCGGCTACCAGACAGCAAAACTTGGAGAGAGTCGTATTGAAGAAGATGATGGATCAGATGCACTATTTTATAAAAAAGAGCCAGGTAAATGGGTATATTTTACAAACACCCAAGCCATTTTATCCTGCTCAGACTACAATACGGCAGACCTCAGGAGTGCCTACAAGGGCCACCCGTGCTTAGATAAAAATTATCAAAATTCAACCGTACAGTAAACTAATCACCATTCAAAACAAATAAACTACCGTAACTAACAGATATAGTGTTCCTGTTTTGCAGGAGGAATAGCAAAACAACAAGACGACCAGTGCGGGTCATCATGTTGTTTTGGTGCGCGAGAGAGGACTTGAACCTCCACAGGATTGCTCCCACTACCACCTCAAGGTAGCGCGTCTACCAATTCCGCCACTCGCGCATATCATTGCCTGCAAAAGACATGGTTGCAAAGATACTGTACCACACCTTTTTCGTATTGAGAGCTGAACCTAATAGAGTGGTGCTTTCTGTTGGCTAATGGTCCAGTCTTCAATATGAGCATATCTATCAGCGGTACTATTAAGCAGTGTTGGCGTAAAGCCGCCGACGTGGCCTCTTGTGACATATAGGAAATGTGGCTGATATAGAGCAATTGCCGGCACATCGTGGTACCAGGCCTCCAAAAACGGCCGGTACTTTATAGCTCGAAGCGTCGGCTCGGTCCTTGTTCGGCCACCCTCTAGTGCCTTATCGGCCGTTAAAGACTTGTATTCTGAGAAGTTTAGCCTGGTTGGCGAGCGTAAATCGGCTTGTGAGCTGTGCCAATACGCAAAGATATCCGAGTCCGCCCCGATTGATATGCCATACAGGAGCGCATCGTAATTATGAAACGCAATGGCTGTTTGCAGATCATTCTCGGATTGCAGGCTAAGCTGTAAATCGACACCTATTTGCTTCCACTGTTTTTGCAGGGTTTGGGCCACCCGTGAATATTCATTGCTGTCCTGCGAAAACAGTCGAAACGATAATGTCTTACCATTTTTTTCACGAATATCTTGAGCGTTTAACTTCCAGCCTGCCTCATCAAGTATCTTTGCCGCCCGTGCCGGGTCATTTACCTGTTGACGCAGTGACTTGTCATAACCGATTTGCCCCGCTAATAGCGGCCCTTGTAGTGATATAACCGGTTCGGGAAAATCATTTAGGATAGCCGGCTGGTCAGTAGCCAGCGCAAGTGCCTGCCGAACCACTATGTCGCGTAATACTTCTTGGTTTGATTTTAGAAATACCATAACTGCGCTGGTAAGTGGTAAATTGTACTGCTGCGTTTCTATATCGTTTCGGATATCTGCAGGGATTGCACTGATGCCAGCCATTGCGTTCAGTTCTCGCTTGCGAAAAGCGTCCAGCAGCGAGTCTTCACTCCGATAAATCTTCAGGGTCATTTTATCCAGTTTGGGCTTGCCAAAATGATAGTTTTCATAGGGCAAAAGGCCAATATGCTGCTCGCGGTTTTCGGATGTTTCGCCAGTTACTTCAACGCCCTCCCATTTAAATGGCCCGCTGCCAACTGGATTGGTATTAAAACTCACCGCTCTAAGTTGGCTTTTTGGTATTTTTGCCAATAAATGTTTGGGCACTATCCCCCCTGTCAATGAATGAGGAAAAGAAATAAGCGGATTCGGAAGGTCAAACACGATCGTCTGCGCGTCAGGATTACTAACTTTGACTCCTTGCCAGCTGACAGCGAAGGGTGACTTTGTATCTGGGTTCTGTATAGTCTGGTAAGTAAAAACTACGTCCTCAGCCGTCAGCGCATAACCATCATGCCACTTAAGCTCAGGCCGAAGCTTGAAGATATAGCGTGTGCCTTTTTCGTTGACTGACCATTCTTTCGCCATATCGCCAACCAACTGGTTGTGCTGGTCATACTTCATGAGACCAGAAAATACCAACTTAGAGACATTGCTGTCGGCATTCGTGGCGGCATAAATAGGGTTGGCGTTTGTAAAGTTACCTACCAGGCCTTCGGTGTGAATACCGCCCGCTGCCGGTACGTCACCTAAATAATACTTGCCAAGCGCCCGTGTCTGCACAAGGACACAGCCCGCTAAAAGAACCAACAATGTAATCCATGCAATGGTGAAGCGGCGAACACTTGCAAGCTTGGCGAGTCGGCGAAAAAAATGTCGTTCCAGGTGCTCTTCGGTCTGTAATCCAAGTTCCTCTACCTGTCGCTTACTGCGCCTGAAACGTCGGCGCCACCTAAGTTTGGTGGTTCTGTCAATCATAAGTAGTCTCGTGTCTCAGGCAAGAATGCCAAAAATTAGAGACAATCCGAAGATTACGACCAAGATTATGGTAATTTGGTGCAGAGTCTTGTCAGAACCGCGCCTTACCACATTAACTTCACCACCGCCACCCAAGCCGGCCCCCAGGCTGGCGCCACGGGTTTGCAGCAATATCAGAGTACAGAGCAAGACAGTGGTAACAATGGTGATGTAGTTGAAATTGCTCATCCGTTAATCATCGCTCCTCAAGTATCGCGGTTACTAGATAGTTTACCAGCCCGATAACCATGCCCGCAAGCATCGCAGCGCCAAAGTTGGTGACATGCAATGGCGCATATAGCTTGCTCACCAGCATCACCATCAGCCCATTGATAACGATCATAAACAACCCAAGGCTAAAAAGTATGGCTGGTAGCGACAATATGACCACAACCGGCTTAATAACAGCATTTACCAGTGCCAAAATCAGGCCTGCCACAATAATGACCAGGAAACGGCTGTTATAAGTAATCCGGTCTCCGAGTAACGCTGCAGCGATCCATAACCCCAGGCTACAGACAAACCACCGAAGCAAAAAGCGCATAAAAGGACGGTCCATATATTATGGTGTATTGTAGGTTAGTCCAGCAGCCGAGGCAAGCGATCACTTAAGCGTAATGCCCCTTTTTCCGTAATAAGCACGTTATCTTCTATGCGGACGCCAATCCCCTCTTTAGCGATGTATATCCCTGGCTCGACCGTAAGCACCATCCCTGCCTCCAGAGGCTGTGAGTAATCGGCAGCATCATGTACATCCAAGCCCAGGAAGTGAGAGGTGGCATGAGGAAAATATTGCTGCAGATGTTCAGGTTCGATAGATTTTATAAGTCCCAACGTGCGTAGTTTCTCTCCTGTAAAGATGCGTACAGCATGCTCATATTCTTTCATGTCAGTTCCCGGTTTGAGTATGCCGGTAGCATAATCATTGATCTCGGTAACTGCCTCAAGCACTGCCATGGCTCGTTTTGACGGCTCACCAAGCGGGAACGTACGGGTTATATCGGCTGCATAGTGCCCCACTTCGGCCCCAGCGTCTACCAGCAAAAGATCCTGCGAGGAGAGGGGCTGATTATTTGCCACATAATGCAACGTACAAGCCCGTGCACCACCCGCTACAATAGGTTGATAGGCATGTCCAGCAGCTCCTGTTTGCCGAAAACGTCTATTGAGTAGCGCCTCTACTTCGTACTCATATTTAAATTTAGAGCGTAATCTATGGACCTCACGAAAAGCTTTCATAGTAATGCCGACGGCCTGCTTGATAGCCTCTAGCTCAGGTGGTTGTTTAACCATCCTCATCTTGGCAAAATGGGTACGAAGATCAAGCAGTTCTACAGAGGTGTTAGCTGATTTCAGCCGTTCAATGAGATGTAGACGTGCTGGATTAGTATAAAAACCGAACTTGTCTACATAGGCTGGAGCTGCCGCCAAGGTGGCCACGTGTTTCACTTTTTTAAGTCGAGCTTCCAGGTGTTTCCAGCCACTTTCTTCATCCATCATGCGATTAATGCCAGAAATAGTACAAAGCAACTGGTTATCCGGTTCGCCATCAAATGCTATCCGGCCTTCATCTCTCTTTGGCACAATTAAGTATTCCTCGTTCTTGTCTATGACCAGCACGAGGTCAGGCTCATCACAACCGGTAACGTACCAGAAATTGCTATCCTGTCTAAAAGGAAAAGTTGTGTCGCTGTTGCGCTGCATAAGGCCATTACCCGCCAAAATAATTGGAGCAGTGCCAGTAAACAGTTCCCGCAACCGACGCCGATTGGCAATAAAAAACGTTGCATCAAAATGTTCGCGTGACATAAAGACCTTAGTATACCAGTCCTACCCCAGCCGGTCAGCTCTTAGATATTGGCGCAAAATGGTTGCCTTTTTGGCGCCAACCGCTCTGTCCAACTCCCATTTTCGAGCTTGCCGGATACCCTTTAGTGACCCAAATGTCGTTAATAGTTTTTTGCGCGTAGCTGGCCCAATTGTGGGGATATCGTCCAGCACACTTGCAGTCTGGCGTTTTGTTTTCAATACACTGTGGTAGCTGACTGCGAAACGATGTGACTCATCGCGAATCCTTTGCAATAACTTCACCACGTGGGAATGGTCCGGCAATCGAACACGCCAAAAGTATTCTTCTTGTCGCACATATGCGCCCAACCTATCGGCCACCGCTTTATTCAGCGCGACACCCGAAAGTGTCTTATGAATCACTAGTTCCTCCTCTCGTTTGGCCAGCCCGACCATCGGCAACCGTAAACCTCGCTCATCCTGCGCTTTGGCTGCCGCCGTCAACTGGCCCTTGCCGCCATCTATTAGCAATAAATCCGGACGTCCCCATTCTTTTATATGCTGCGCTCCAAGTCGTCGCCACAACGCTTCGTGCATATGGGCGAAATCATCATTGCCCGGAATTCTCATCTTAAATTTGCGATAAGCAGCCTTGTGTGGCAAACCATTAGTAAATACCACCATACTGGCAACGGTATCGGAACCTTGCTGATGGCTAATATCAAAGCCTTCGATCTGCCGAGGCAATTTTTTTAGGCTTAGCAACTCCTTCAGGCCCAACAAGCCTTCATCTTTGCTTAGATCCAAAAACTCCTTGTCCGAGAAGATAATTTGTTGGCTCAATCTCTTTAGAGCAAAAAGGCGGTTACGTGCTTCAGCCGCTTCTTCGAATCGCGCCGCTTCGGCATGTTGTTTCATTTCTTTTTCTAGTTGCTTGAGCAACTGTACCCGTTCGCCCTTCAGATATTTCATCAGGCTCTGTAGATCTTTCCGATAATCTGTCAGGCTTGACTCATTTCCTTCCAAACCCGGGCACAAACCTAAGTGATACTGCAAACATGCCCGCTTTGGGATAGTGTGCACATGGGTAGAATAAGGAAATATCCGGCGCAAATATTTTAGCGCCCGGCGCACTTCTGTCGCTTGAAAATACGGGCCAAAATACCTTGCACCGTCATCAAGTGGACGACGGGTAATGCTAACTGTCGGGTGATCACCATTGTAAGTAATGCGAACATAGGCATTACTTTTGTCATCCCGAAGCAAAATGTTATACGGCGGTAGATAGCGCCGCACCATTTCGGCTTCCAAAAAAAGTGCATCCAATTCACTCTCGACTGTTATCCAATCAATGTCAGCAATTTCAGCCACTAACGCCTCTGTTTTCGGATCACGTGTCCGGCTGGATTGAAAATATTGCCGAACACGATTACGCAGGACTGCGGCTTTCCCAATGTATAGCACCTTGCCCCGCGCATCCTTATGAAAGTACACGCCCGGACTTTTGGGTAACGCCGCTAGTTTTTTCTCCAATTTATCACTCATCATAAGTAATTATCCGTGTGATATACCGTGATAACAAAATCTAAATGTCGAGGAATACCAATGCAGCCAACAATAGCGCACCAACTTTTAATGCCCGTGCGGTAAATTCTTTGAACTCGCTTCCAGATTGTTGGGACTGTTTTTCAGGTGCTGGCATAAGTTTTCTCCTGAGCACAAGCCGGTTCGCATAAGAATCGCCCTTTTGTCATATTGGGATCTTTTACAGGTACAAACTCGCAGTAAAGTATCACCTTCTCCATCTGTTCCATTATATCATTCACCTCTGTTTTGCTATAACTTGACTACTGGAGTACAATGAACGCTATTGTTTATCAAACTTTAAGGAGAGCGGATTAAAATGAAGAAGTTTTATATGTTTACAATCTCTTGGGCCGCTCTTGACGTGCAGTAAGTCTCCACACTCCATCAAAATCCTTACAAACCCTACTAAATAACAATCGCCCAGCAAGGAGCTCGCGATATGTCTACCCCTTCGAACGCCCAGAAGGTGCTCAGCATCTATTGGCGCCACACCAAAAAGTATAAGAAAGATTTGGCCATCATATACCCAATGATGGTTATTGCTCAAGTTGTCGAGGATTTTATCCAACCAATTATCGTAAGCATCATTTTATCAAGTTTAGCTTCTGGAAATCTCAACCGATTAAAGGCTGGTAATAATCTGTGGTTAATTTTACTTGCCATAGTAACCACAGAATATATAGGTCATTTAATTTGGAATAGGATCGTACTTCCACGTTTCTGGCGTACTCAAGATTTAATAATGAGCGACCTGAACACTACTACCTTCGACCATCTACAGCAAATGAGTGCCAGATTCTTCGGTGAGCGTTTTGCGGGATCACTCGTCAATCAGGTGAACAAATTTGTCGGCTCGTTTGAGCGTCTCACTGACGCACTCACCTGGAATGTATTTAAACTGATCGTGGCGGTAATCGCCACTATTATTATCCTCACACCCAAAGCACCATACATATCGTTGGCAATACTTGTGATTAGTGCGATCTACATACCTGTCATTTGGAGTTTTCGCAAAAGACAACTGCCCTACAACAGATTATGGGCAGCTGCTGAGACCGAACGAACTGGTCAACTTTCCGATACTGTCTCAAACATACTGGCAGTGAAATCATTTGCCAATGAAAATTTTGAACGAGAAAGAATGCTGAAAAAGATCAGAAATGTTCATAAACGGTCCATTGATACTATGCGTTTCACAATGAGCCAAGAACTCTATACAGGTGCTATACAGCGTAGTCTGAATATAGTAGTGATCATCGTGTCAGTGTTATTAGCTGTTAATCAAAAAGCCAATGTCGGGGTTATTTACTTAGCCCTCACCTTCACCTTAGGTATCATGCGGCGATTGTGGGACTTAAACAATACCTTTCGTGTCTTTACCCGAGTATTTGGTGATGCCCATGATATGGCTGAGATATTATATTTACCAGTTGAGATCCTTGATAAACCTGACGCTCCTGACTTAACGGCTCATCGCGGTAACATCGAATTTAAAAACGTAGTCTTCTCGCATGACGGAGGAGATGAGGTTTTGTTTGCCGATTTGTCATTACGTATTAAACCAAGTGAAAAAATAGGGCTAGTCGGCCAATCCGGTTCGGGTAAGACAACCCTGACTAAGTTGTTACTACGCTTTATGGATATTCAAGAAGGTCAAATTATGATTGACGGGCAGAATATTGCTGAAGTCACCCAGCAAAGTTTGCGCAAAAGCATCGCCTATGTGCCACAAGAACCCCTGCTGTTCCATCGCAGTCTCGCTGAGAATATCGAATATGGGGAACTAGGTTCAAGCCAAGCTGTTATTGAAGGAGCTGCTAAATTAGCTTACGCACACGAGTTTATCAATAAGCTTGAAGACGGCTATCAAACCCTAGTGGGCGAACGTGGTGTCAAACTGAGCGGCGGGCAACGCCAACGTATTGCTATTGCCAGAGCAATGCTAAAGAATGCGCCCATACTATTATTAGATGAGGCAACAAGTGCCCTTGACTCCAGAAGCGAGATCCTCATCCAGCAAGCACTATGGAAACTCATGGAAGGTCGCACTGCGATTGTCATTGCCCATAGACTGAGCACCATCCAAAGGATGGATCGAATCATTGTGATGGAGAATGGCAATATAATAGAAGAAGGTACACATAAAGAATTGCTACGAAAGAATGGTAAGTACGCTGAATTATGGAACCACCAGTCTGGAGGTTTCTTAGAAGAGTAAATTTTTGCTTACCTGATCATGTAGTATTTACAGTAAGTTGATCAATCTGCCCGGCCATTTGTTGATCACGTTCTGTAACCGTTCCTACATCATGAGAAGAAAGCCTAATTTTCACTCGTCCCCAGCTTAGTTCTATATCAGGATGGTGATTGGCAGCCTCGGCTAATTCGCCAACTTTGTTTACAAATTCCAAAGCCTGCTTGAAATCCTTAAACTTAAACTCCTTGACTAACGCATTGTGTTGCCGTTGCCACACTTTTTGCAACCTACTCTTCCTCGGTTGATTCCTGAGCACCTTCCTCGGTACCTTCCGCAGCTTCTTCGCTACTCTCTTCTTCAGATATTTGAGCCTTGGTTTCTTCAACCACTGCAATGGTATGCTCAGGTTCAGTGAGAATAGTAACGCCATTTGGTACCACTATGTCAGATACTGCAAGCTTATCGCCAATTTCCTCTAAGGTACCCGCATCAACGTGCAGTTCGTCCACGAGATCTTTCGGTAACGCTTCTATTTCCACTGCATCCAGGTTACGAATCACCATGTAACCCGCTTTCTCGGCAGGTATATCTTCGCTAAGTCGTATGGGCACTTCTGTCTGCACTGTCTGGTTTTGCTCGATCGCATTAAATACTACGTGGCGAAGTTGGTGCTTTTTCGGCTCAAAATCAACGTTTTTAATTATTGCGAGATACTTGGATTTGCCCAATTGCAATTCGAGAGGCGTGGTCTTTCCTGCCTTCTGGTACACTTTTACCACTTCCAGGTATGGTGCCATAATCACTTTTGACTCTTTACCATGGTCGTGAATAACCGCAGGGATCAACCCGTCACGGCGAAGATGCTTCACTGCTTTGCCCCGCACCGGTCTTTCCTGAACTGCCAAACCAATATTAGAATCGCTCAAACTACCCTCCTTTTTCCGGCCTTTGGGGACCGTTCACAACCATTATAACAAAGAGCCTGGACGATATCCGCGAGAACCTATAATCTTTAAGGTACATGTTCAACGTCGAGCACATCATACAAGCCTGGGGAATCTTGGCCATAGCATTTATAATTTTTGCTGAATCGGGCTTGTTGATCGGGTTTTTCTTGCCAGGCGACACCTTGCTATTCGGAGCAGGACTAGCCGCCTCACAAGGTAGGCTATCTCTACCGCTGCTACTCATCTCAGTCGTTGCAGCCGCAGTCGTTGGTGACAACGTGGGTTACAGTATTGGCCTTCGAACAGGACACAGAATTTTTAAGAAGAAAGATGGCGTATTATTTCGACACGACCATCTCGAAAAGGCTGCCGCTTTTTATGACCGGCATGGCGGAAAAACTATAATACTGGCCCGTTTTACACCGATTGTCCGTACATTTGCGCCAGTGGTAGCTGGTGCCAGCAAAATGCCACGAAATAGATTTATGTTTTTTAATGTTATCGGCGGCATACTCTGGGGAGCAGGCATGACATTGCTCGGCTTCTTTATAGGAGGCCGTATCCCACAGCTTGATCGTTATATTGAAATCGTCATTCTTGCGGTACTATTCGGCAGCCTTGCATTGGCAATGATTCACTTGCTAGCAGAGAAACGTAGTCGCCTTGCGTTGTTTAAAGGGCTCAAGTCCGGCATGCGCAAACTGCCGCCCAACAAGCAAACAAAGTAGCTGCCAGGCACAAGAAAGTCATTTCTCTTTCTGCAGCCATTTATCCAAACCAAGTTTAGCCTTCGATAAACGATAAGCCTGGCGTTTCGCAGGGTGCATCCGCTGCCATTCGTGCTGTACATCTTCCACGCTCTGCAACGGATTTTTAAGATCATCCAGTTCGGGTTCCTCTTCCGTTAGGTCACTTGCAAGGTTTTTGCCTGCTTCCCATTGCTGCGTGAGATAATCATGCAGACTCGTAGCCGTAGCATCGTCAATTGCATCATTCTCCCACGATATACCAAGTTCTTTGCCAGCCTCCTTCACCATAGTTTTTACATGACTACTCATTTTTTTTGTTAGCTCGCGCGCGTCCATAGGTGAAGGAGCTCGTATTGCTTCAACAGACGCACCACAATACTCCATATATTTCGCCATATCTTCGGCCTCGCGCTCAGGATGCCGATATGTAAACGCCGCGTAGAAGTAGAGTTCTGCGTATACATCAGATACGATAGGTGCGACTTCCGGTGAGTTACTAAGTTGCTCGTTCATATTATCCGTTAACGCTGAAGCATCTCCTTTAGAAACTTGCCCGTATAGGAAGCAGGATTTTTTGCCACTTCTTCGGGAGTACCCACAGCCACTACTTGTCCGCCCGCATCCCCACCTTCTGGTCCCATGTCAATAATATGGTCTGCTGATTTAATTACATCGAGATTATGCTCTATAACAATCATGCTATTACCGGTATCTACGAGTGCGCCAAGCACATGCAACAGTTTATCAACGTCAGCTATATGCAAGCCAGTAGTAGGCTCATCAAGGATATATAGCGTACGCCCCGTGGCCCGACGCGATAGTTCTGTCGCCAATTTTACTCGCTGAGCTTCACCGCCGGACAGAGTAGTTGCTGGTTGGCCCAGGCCAATATAACCCAGGCCTACATCAACCAAAGTTTGGAGTTTGCGGGCAATGGCAGGAATAGAAGAGAAAAACTCGAGTGCCTGCTCGCAAGTCATTTCGAGCACATCACTTATAGTTTTGCCTTTGTAATGTATCTCCAGCGCCTCACGGTTATACCGTTTCCCTTTGCAGACTTCGCAACTTACATACACGTCTGGCAAGAAATGCATCTCAATCTTGATAATGCCATCCCCCCTGCAGTTCTCACAACGGCCACCGCGAACATTAAAGCTAAAACGCCCGGGACTATATCCTCTAAGTTTTGCCTCTGGCACGCTTGCAAACAATTCACGGATTGGCGTAAATAAACCTGTGTAGGTAGCCGGGTTAGAACGAGGTGTGCGACCAATTGGTGACTGATCAATGATGATTACTTTATCGAGATGTGTAAGCCCTTCGATGTCATCGTGTTTTCCCGGAACCGTGTTGGCACGCATTAAGCGAGCTGATAATTCTTTGGCTAAAATATCGTTGATTAAACTCGACTTACCCGAGCCCGATACGCCACTTACTACCACTAACTTGCCTAGAGGTATATCGACATTAATAGTCTTCAGGTTATTTTCGCGGGCACCTTTTATTGCCAGTTGTTTGCCATTGCCTGGACGACGCTTTTTAGGAGTCAAAATAGCTTTTTGGCCACGGAGATACTGGCCGGTAATACTACTTGGGTTCTTCGCAACCTCTTGAGGTGAGCCGCTGGCCACCACGTTACCTCCATGGGTTCCTGCTCCCGGACCAATATCAAGCAAGTGGTCAGCGCGGCGAATCGTTTCTTCGTCATGCTCTACCACAATGACGGTATTACCAAGACTGCGAAGGTGCTCAAGTGTAGCAATAAGGCGTTTGTTGTCTCGTTGGTGCAAGCCGATAGAAGGCTCATCGAGCACATACAGCACCCCCATCAACCCGGAGCCAATCTGGGTTGCCAAGCGTATTCTCTGGGCTTCGCCCCCTGATAGGGTAACGGCGCTGCGCAACAAGCTGAGATAATTAAGGCCGACATCCTGAAGAAAGGTCAACCGCGCCCGGATTTCTTTGAGAATCTGGTGAGCAATTTTTTGCTCATTACCAATAAGCTTCATACCACTAAAGAACTGCAATGCCTGATCAATCGAGAGAGCACATAAATCCATGATTGATTTTCCTTCTACCGTAACCGCTAACACCTCTGGTTTAAGACGGAGCCCCTTGCATTCATGACACGGGCGTTCCTGCATAAATCGTTCGATATCTCTTCGAATAAAATCGCTCTCGGTTTCTTTATGACGCCTCTCTAGATTCGGTATAACACCTTCATAAGTCGTTTCAAATGATCGGCCTAAACCAAGCGAGACACGGTACTTTTCATTACCTGTGCCATATAGGATTTTATCCAGTTGATCCTGCCTGAGCTGGCCGGTAGGAACATGCAAACTAAATTTGTAACGATCAGCGACGGCTTGCATTTTCTTCATATACCAGGCATCAGCATTCACTCGGTTAAAGGGACGAATTGCACCTTCGGCAATTGTCAAACGACCGTTAGGAATAACTAGATCGGGGTCAACCTCAAGCCGTGAGCCGAGTCCTGTGCAAACAGGGCAGGCACCATGGGGTGAGTTAAAGCTGAATGTCCGCGGTTCTAATTCCGGTATAAGCACGTCCGGATGCTGCTGGCAGGCATACATTAAGCTATACTCATCAAGTTTGCTGGTGTCAGCGTCTAAAACCGCTACTCGTCCTTCTGTAATATCCAAGGCCTGCTCAACAGATTGAGCAAGACGACCCCGCGACGCCTCGTCATTGACCAATCTATCTACAATAATTTCTATCCGGTGCTTATAGTTTTTATCTAGTTCTGGAAACTCATCCAGCGCATACACCACACCGTCTACTCGTGCTCGGGCATAGCCAGCACGTAAGTACTGTTCGGGAATATGTTCAAACGCTCCCTTTTTATCTGCCACGATGGGTGCTAATATCATCAATCGCGATTCTGTTTTGCCGGCAGCTATCTGGTCAACAATGGCTGCGGCAGTTTGACGGGATACTGGTTGGCCACATATTGGACAATGAGGAATGCCTATCCTTGCAAAAAGCAAACGCAGGTAATCATATATCTCAGTAACAGTCGCCACCGTACTACGCGGGTTACGGCTGGTGGACTTTTGATCAATGCTGATAGCCGGGCTGAGACCGTCAATTTGATCCACGTCAGGTTTTTCCATAAGACCTAAGAACTGCCGCGCATAGGAACTAAGCGATTCAACATACCGTCGTTGTCCTTCGGCATAAATCGTATCAAAAGCCAGACTCGATTTACCCGATCCGCTTAAGCCCGTAATAACGACTAGCTTGCCCCTGGGTATCCGCACTGAAATATTTTTCAGGTTGTGTTCCCGGGCACCTTTTACCTCAATAAACTCACTCATAAAGCCGAAACATTATACTCGGTTTTGAGAGTTTATTCCAGATGGTTTAATGTGTCTTTAGGCGTAGCGGTCAGGATAAACCTTCCAACGATCCAAGGCCACAACCGCTCCATACAAAGCTTCCTCAGCCTGCTCGCAGATCTCTATTGCTGGTGATGACTGCACAACACCCACCGCTAAGTGTGGTGGTACTACCTTTTTATTAATTCGATCAATATTAATACCGTGAAGTGCTACTTGACCAGCCAAATGAGTTTGTTCATTCGCAAGTTGCTCGTGTTGAAGTTCACTATAGAGCACATTGCCTGCTAACGCAAAAGAACCAAGAGTTACATCTAACGATGTACGCGGTACCTGTTCGGTCCCACCATTTTCCAGACGCTCCTCTAACCTGACTACACTAAATCCAGCATTGAATGCTGCTTGTTCCCTCTTACTCATACCCATGAAACCAATAACAGTAACATGTAATCGTGATCTTGGTCGTATATTATCCGACAAACCAGCCTCGTCTAGAGTATGGAAAACCACTTGCTCGGAGTTTCTTGTCAACATTCGCACGATCCCGAAGCCCTTTGTCATGGTCTTACCGAGGTTATGATTTCCTCGTGATTCCATATTTTTTCGGTTCCAAGTATTTTTCTTTCCCAATTTTCTTCTCCAAACCTAACTTGAATTGCTTGTAAGTAGTTTAGCAATAAATCGATAATTAAGTCAATATTAATCATTAGCATTTAGTATAATATTGACATTATTACAAATTTATTTAAAATACACACCAAACCCTTAAACCTTTGAGGCAACTAAAATGATGGAGTTCATTGTACTGGGCCTGGTTCCTGGCACCCACATAGAGATCACTTTCGGATGGATCAACGGATGCATGTGGGCATTAGTGTTTGCCACGTTAATAACGTTGGATATACGTTGGGTAATTCATTCACTTAGTGGCTGGCAGGCGCCAGGCTTTGTGCGTAGAGCTGTAACTCTTCTAAAAGGAAACTTTGCTCAGCGGTAAGCGCGGGACTTTGCGCAAGTTCCTGTAAACGCACCATGAACTTCGCCAGTTGACTCTCTTTGCCGCCCATAAATAATTTTTGCTGTCGGTATGTTTCCCATTGCTGCTTTTCTTCTGCGGTAAGTTTTTTCGGAAAATTGCGAGCCTTATAAGGCAGCACAAGCGCCTTAAGCCGTGCGTCATGAAACTTGTCAACGTAACTCATGAGGTCTGCGGGGACAGTTTCCCGAAAGCTGGTCAGAAGTTTCTTGTCTGAGGGTGGGTAAAAACCATCGTAAAGCATACCCTCGGCAGCACCTGTATCGGTAAGCAGCTGGGTTTGTCGCCGTTTGCGGATTATCGCTAAGGCCTCGACCAGCTTTTCGGGCCATTCTGGCATAGTCCGCAAGTTTTCCCGATGAGCTTGACAGGCCTTAAGATCAATTTTTATCCGCTTTTGCGCCGCTTTATCAAGGGTATTAAGCGGTGCAATCGCTGGACAGCGGTTATATGCTAATGATTTAACAGGAAAAGGAACCGGTTTTTCTCCTGTATATTTCGGTTGCCAGGCATCTGCAAGCTGTGCCGGAGTAAGTTTTGCGAAAGGTTTCGGGTCGTACCGAAGATCATACACGAGAACTGCGGAGTCACGATCAGGATGAGCAGTAAGACGTACCACTACCGTAGTCTTTTCATTTTCACTCGGATACCTACCAGAGGTATACACGAACGGAAGACCACTTTCCACTATCTCTTTTACTCTGCCCTTCTGTCTTAGATTTCGCAAGTAACTGAAGAGTTTTGATTGTTTTTGGTTCAGTAAACGGGCCAACGCAATAGTTGCATTGACATCACTCAGTGCGTCATGCGCAGCAGTGTGTTCCAATCGGTTACTGGCTGTAAGCAACTCTAGCCGGTTGCTTGGTCTGCCCTCACTATCATAAGGCCATTTAATCCCTTCTGGTCTGAGCGCCCGCGTCATCCGACTCGCATCGAGTAAATCCCAACGAGACCGCTCCTCCTGCCATTGCCATTCATAGGGGTCATAAAAATTGCGATAGTGAAGGTAGCGTATAAATTCATCATCAAACCGAATAGAGTTAAAGCCGACAAATACAGTCCCCGGTAAGGCAATTTCACTGTGGAATAAACGCAGAAACTCTGCCTCGCTCATGCCATCAGCCCAAGTTTGTTGCGGAGTAATCTTCGTCACCAGAATTGCCCCCGGATCCGGCAAGATGTCATCACTTAAGCTAATTAAAATGTTATGCGGCTCACCCACCGGCTTCAGGGATTCATTAACTCGTTGCCCGGCAAACTGCATAATACGCGCCTCGCGCGGATTAAAGCCGGATGTCTCTAGATCATAGAAATAATATGAAACCATTTAATACTCAATAACCACGCCGCTTTCACCAATCCTGATTTTTTGGCCAGCCTCAATATGGAGTCGCTGCAACTGGTGTATGATACCCATTTTTTTCATGATGTCACGAAACCGCTGTTCGCCATGCGGGCTAGAAAAATCCGTTCTTCTTGCAAATCGTTCTATTTTTTTGCCGCTTACCACAAATACCCCGTCCGTTTGCGTTACCTGCCAGTCGTCGTCACTGGGCTGCAAGCGCAGGATAGGTACCTTGGATTGGGTAGTATCCTTAGCTGCTGCCAAGCTACGTTGTCGCCTTGCCAAGCGATCCAACGCCTCAAGCAGTTTATCCAAACCTAATTTGCTTTTAGCCGAGATGGCGAACACACGAGAACCCTTTGGCAGAACTGAGCGCAATTGCCTGACCTTCGCTTTGAGCTCCACCCCATTCATTCCTTCAGTTTTGTTAAGAGCCACTATCTGAGGTCGAGAAGAAAGATCAACTCGATAATTAGCTAACTCTTTTTGAATGATTTGGTAAGCATGCGAAATATCTTCGTATACATCAATTAAATGCAGTAATACCCCGGTCCGCTCCACATGACGCAGGAATTCGTCCCCCAAACCCTTGCCTTTGCTCGCTCCCTCGATCAAGCCTGGAACATCGGCAAATAATAAGGAATGCTGTTTATCAAGGTCAACCACGCCTAGACTGGGCACTAAGGTGGTAAATGGATAGTCGGCGATAGTCGGGCGAGCATTACTTATAACCGTCAGCAGAGTAGACTTACCCGCATTCGGTAAGCCAACAATGCCAATATCAGCTATCATTTTTAACTCAAGGGTAAGCTCTCGCGCTTCACCTTTTTCGCCTTTTTCAGCAACTTTCGGGGCTTGCCGCCGTGAAGACACAAAATGAGCATTACCAAAGCCGCCTTTCCCGCCACGGGCCACCACCGTACTGTCACCTTCGTGGACCAAGTCGGCTATTACTGTTTCCCCTTCGCATACCAACGTGCCGGGCGGAACGGCTATCTCAAGCGAACGGCCCTTTTTTCCATGACGTCTTTGCTTCGCCCCCGTTCGACCCGATTCTGCTTTGAGAAATGCATCATGCCGAAAACGTGCCAAAGTGTTTTGGCTTGCACTCGCCTTCATTACTACGTCACCGCCGTCACCGCCGTCACCGCCGTCGGGGCCACCCTTATCAACAAATTTCTCACGACGAAAACTTACCACCCCATCGCCGCCATCACCGGCCTGGACACGAACTGTCGCCTCATCAACAAACATACCTATAGAGTACAGAGTGCTCTATAAGGAGTAAAGACTTCGGCCAAATTTGGCTTTAGTATATGTAGGAATAACGAGCAGCGTCAGCTGCAGATAAGGTCTTATAGCTTACCCGGCCCCAACCTGCCGTATTCATTTCTGAAACATTGACACTTCCATCCGGATTAACCGATTCCACAAAGCCTACGTGTCCATAGTAGTCACGAGGTGGAGTCCAGATAACTGCGCCAGCTTGTGGTGAATTCCCCACGCCTAGACCGGCACGCGCTGCCAGAACTTTCCATGTGCTTGCATTTCCTAGATTACTTGGCACTGGCCGACCAATTTGCGAGCGACGAAGCGCAGCCCAGTAAGTACAATAGCCATAGTCATAGCCACCGCCACCATATAGGGGTGCACTCCCACCCCAAGCGAAGTTGTTTCCATAGGACAGTAACTGATTCACGCGGCCTGGCTGGCTTTGCACACCATCTGGAATCACAATTCTTTGCCCCACTGGCAAACCACCTACCTCTGCATCATTAAAGATGATGATCTGGTCTTTGTTGGCGTGAAACTTAGCCGCCAGCAAATCAGGTGTATCTCCCGGCTTTACGACATACACTACCCCACTAATAGGGGGAATAACCAATTCTTTGCCAGCTGGCAAACTTTCACCGGTCAAACTATTTGACCATCGGATACTATCAGATGTGACATTGAATTTCGCCGCAACACTGCTAATAGTATCGCCAGCTTGAGTGGTATAAGTTTGGATGTCTTTTCGGGATTTAAGCGCAGTGGCTACCACCTGAGGTTTCGCAACCACGGTTGTATCAGCCGGTGTCACTGCCAGTTGGGCATTCACGGTATCTGCCTTATTCACCACCGAAGTTGACTCCTCTAAGCGTGTCATGTGTGCCACGTGCACTGCAATATCGGCCGATGATAACTGGTCAAGGGGATTAGCTTCAGCAGCTTCTGGGGATATGATCGCTGCACCTTGGCGAACCGGGCGACTTGAGGAAGGACTTCTCAAGACAAAGCCAAGCACACCCACCAGTACGGCAAGGTTTGCGGCAAGTATGCCAAAACGAACCAATCGCTTTTTGGAGCGCTTGGAAAGACGGGTAGAAAGACGTTTATTACGGCGAGAGGGAAGGACGGTAAGCCGCGATTGCCGAGGTTGTTCCAGGGCACGTAATTGAGTACGAATAAAATACTCCTGCGTAATTCTTACTAAAACTGGGTCATCCCTGCTTTGCAAGGAAAAACCCATTGGATCGTCAAAAAAGTGTGCTGTGTAGCCTAGCTTTGTCGGCGATCACGTATTCAATTTTACCATAATAGCCCCAATGAAATCAAGCCCCCTACCCCTGTTACTATGAGGTTATTGGCTGTTCTGATTGCACTTAATTTTGCAGTATTTTTCTATTAGAGCCTGGTGTTCATCATGCGTGCGCGAAAAATGGGTTGATCCATCATCCCCTGCTACGAAAAACAGCCAGTCCGTGCCGGCAGGACTAGCCGCTGCTTGCAGTGAGCTAACAGAGACATTACTGATAGGACCAGGTGGTAATCCTTTGTGGAGATAAGTATTGTAAGGAGAGTCGAAAAGAAGTGATGGTGGCTGCCCAGCCAACTTTGCCCCGTAAAACGCCGTGGGGTCGGATTCAAGTGCCATATCAAGGTTTAAACGCCTCATAATAACCTGCGCTACTTGGGTACGCTCATCTGCTTTGGCTGCTTCTTGTTCGACAATTGACGCAACAATAATCCCTTGATAGACGCTCAAACCCTGCTTCGCAAACGAAGCTCGTATTTCGGGAGTAAGGCGCTTCTGCATTTCATCCAATGATCGTTTTACGATTGTCTGGGCCTGGGTATCGGATGTACGTTGGAATGACTCAGGATAGAGGTAACCTTCCAAGCTAGCTTGAGACGGCTTATCAACTAAGGCTGGATGATCCTCATACGTTGAAGGATCCAAAGCTTTATTTACATCTGCTTCGTTGAAGCCGGCATTTAACAGCGTCTTTTTTATCTGATCAATCCGCTGACCCGGTAGAATTGTTACCAGGTTCGACGCCACCTTGCCTTCTGTAATGATTGCAACAATTTCCGGCACGCTTTGACTAGAGCTTAACTCGTATGTCCCAGCTTTTATTTTGTCGCTCGCTTCCTGTGATACTACATACCGTTTAAATGCCCAACTGTTTCTTATAAACTGCTGGGATTTCAGTTCATTAGCGATCTCTGCGAGGCTCGCCCCGCGATGAATAGTAAAGTTTCTTGTTTTCTGGCTAGCACTCAACGCTTTGAGATTTCCATAATACCAATGTCGGGTATAAGCAATTGCTCCTCCCGCCACGGCTATTGTTACTATAATTGCCACTAACAATACCATCCACCAGGTGTGCTTTCCTCGCCGTTTCATTCCTGCTGTGTACCTACTCATAATATGTTGTTAGGGGTGAGCCGCCAGCCAATCAGTCAAGATATGACAGGCAGCCAGCTTATCCACGTCTTCTTTATTATACGGCAAGCCCCTCAATTCAAGTTCTGTCCTTGCTTCTACAGATGTCAGTGTTTCATCTTGAAAATACAGCGGCAGATCGGTTGTGGCACGTAATGTGTCAGCAAATTTCTTTACCAATGCCGTCTGGGCAGTTTCTTTGCCGTCCATATTTCTTGGGAGTCCCACAATAATTGCCCGGGCACTCTGTCGGTGAGCCAACTCAGCTATTTCCTGTGAAGATCCATCATGAGCATATATAGTACAGAGAGGTTGAGCAAGCCGACTTGTCAAGCCCGCTACCGCCACACCAATGCGTTTTTCTCCCACATCGATAGCCAATATACTGGCGACTATAGAGTTCATTGTCCTTTAGTTTGATCGTAAGTGATTGAGATACGGCTAGCTTTTTTCGGTGTGCTGAATACCCAGAATGGGCTGTAGTCAATTGTCACGTCTTTTACCCCCGGCCGTTCTTGAATAATCTTTTGTACTTCACTACGCCTCTTGCCGGCAACTTCCTGTTTTAACTTATCAATTTCGAGCTTGGGCCCGGCAATCACTAATGTTTGCAGGGTCACTTGTACATCTGTATCGCTGTTTTTTCGGCTAACTCTGATATTTGCCTGATCAAGACCAGTCGATTGAATGCTCTGTTTCCCAGAGTCCAGTTGCTTATTAGCCTCGGTTGTAATAAGTTTGTTCACCTCATCGGTTTTTGCTCCTAGCATAGTGTAGGTAGCGACTGAAGTAACAGTTACTTCACTGGCTTCTTGCCCAACTGCCGGTGCAGCGGTAACCACAGGGTTGCCGGCTGAAAATGTATCGGCTATAGCGGTATAGTTTTGCTCCTGTAGTTGTTTCTTTAATTCCTCTTTTGCAGCATCATCATTTTTGGCAATTTTCTGCTTTGCAGTATCAACGTCTTGTTGGCTTACCACCTTTACAATTTTACTTGTGCCTCCAGACATAGAACTGCCATTAATCGTAAAATTACCGGCCAATTTTCCACTTGCATAAGACGTCGCTGACAGATTATAGCTATCTCCGTTTTCGGCGGCTGTTACCGGAATTTCAACGCTGGTTGATTTACACACGGATCCGCCACCGCTAAAACTGCCGGCAGGCACGGTTGCAGTATTGTTGGTGACAAAGTTTTTTCCGTTCGCACTAAAAGTGGTTCCTCCGGGCAAGGTACGGGGTTCGGTATCTTCACAATTTTTTACCGTAATTGATCCGGAAGCTTTTGTGCCAACATCTTTTTGTCCCGTTGCCGGCACCTTCTGCGTATCAGACTTCTTACTTTCCTTCCTAAGAGCCGGCACTACCTGGGTAGATTCATCCAAGTGGTCGGTTTCTGTGCTGGCCGTAAAGGTTACATCAGTATTAAGGTTGGTCGTATCGGTTTTGATGGTGATTTTTGCTTTCGGCAAAATCATGAACATGAACACCCACCCGATTATCAAGATCACCACCACTCCGCTAGCAATGAGCAACCGCTTGCGGAATTTATTGAAGTCTGGAACTTTAGAGTTTTTGCTGCCTTTTTTTCCTGGCTTTTTCGCTTTGGCAGCCGAAGCACGGGTAGATTCTGGTTCGTTGTCCAGTTCAATTGTCTCTTCCGGCTTCGCATCTTCAGCCGGAGGCGTACTGGCAAGTTCACCGACTGTTTTTGATGTATCAATTTCCGGTTCATCACCAGTTTCAAGCGGCTCTTCGGATTCATCAAGTGTGAGATCGTCGGCAGGCACCTCTGGCGGACGAGGAATAGATGGCTTACTCTGCAGGGTTTTGGCTACATGCAAGCCAACCGCACCAGCTAGTGGCAACAAGCTCGCCTCAGAAGTGATCAAAACAACGCGTTTCTCCCCCTCGTCGGCTGTTCGCTTGAGGAGTTTCATATTCACAATACTCTGAAATACGGCGGCACGCTTTGGTAAGACAAGAGCCACTATCTTGTGCTTGCTAGACCGCACTTTGTCTATAACACTGGTTATTTCATCGTCGATATCTATATAAATGGTGTCTTTGGTTGCTTCGCTCATTCTTATACTTTCAGCAGCCTATCCAATCTCTGTCGCAAAGTATTATCAGGGCCTGGCTGGTCGGACTGGGATAGCGTATCCAAACCAACACGCAAAAGCCCCATTGCGGTTATGTAGGTATGATCAGTGACACTTCCGGTTTTGTCAACAATCCCCACTACTTGATGCGGCTGGATGTGCTGTACGACCGGTTTGCGTGTAAAGGGCAGTCTGGAATACCAGTCAGTGGTATTTAGGCGATCCATGAGCATTTCCAGGCTCGAGCCGCCACCGCATAGCAAAAGCCGGTGAGGCAAATGGTCAAGCCCAGGAAATTCACCCAGAGCCAGCTCTACGCCCGAAGTCCAGACATCAAGGGTAGCACCTAACGCTTTTTCTATCGTAGGCCGTTTGGCAGAGGGTACCTTGCTGGTAGATAAACCAAGTTTTAGTTCTTCCGCTTGTAAAAAGGTAACATCTAGAGCCCGTTCGACTGAGCGGGTGAACGCACGGCCACCGATACCAAACATTTTAGTACCCTGCACTCCACCATCATTTATCACTGCAATATCAGTGGTACCACCACCGACATCCATGAGTATTGCGCTCATACTTGCATTTGAATCGTTACCGATCACTGAACGCGCCACCGCAAAAGGCTCAGCCGCCACCGCGAGCAAGTCCATGTCAAGTTCCTGAGCTGTCCGCTCCAAGGCACCGATATGTATCATGGGCGCAAAAGCCGTATATAGCTGTACTGCCACTTCCCGACCTTTGAAACCGATAGGATTCGTTACGGGATAACTGTCAATCTCTATGCCGACAAGTGCACTATTCACGAGCCGTATCTCGACGTCTTTGCCGCCCAACTCCCACACTAGCTGCTGTTTAGCTCGCTCACGGGCCCGTTGCTGGACAAGCGCAACAATTTTTTCAACTTCTTCCACCGTTAATTCTTTATCGGCATTCTTGCGCCTCACTTTGACAGAAGTTGTTGTGCCCTTCACTAACTCACCTGCAATGCCGATTACCACCGGACGCGCACTAACACCTGCTTGCTGTTCAGCTTCGTTCAAGGCTTGATCGCAGTTATTCACCACAGCGGCAATATCGGCAATCGCGCCCGCCTGCATATCGCTTAATTCCTGATGCGCCCGTCCCACACCGGTAATTTCTATCCTGTCACCGGTGACTTTTCCCACCAAAGCCTTGACAAACTCGGTACCAATATCAAGTCCTACGATATATTGGTCATCCTTACTCTTACGATCAGCTCTGGCAGTGACATGTCGCAAATTCTTTATTTTATTAAGCATAGGCGGATTTTATTATAGCATTCCAGAGGTAGAGACTGAAACGGAGTTTATCCTAAGATAGCCTTGATTCGGCGAATACCGGCAGATGAGCTCTCTTCTTTGATGATCTTGAACCGCTTCCCGTCCTCGCCAAGAATACCCGTGTGCTCCACATGAGGGCCGCCGCATAATTCCATAGTGTACGGATTATCTTTCGGGCCCATAATATAGACTTTCACCGTTTCTCCATATTTTTCACCGAAGTGGCCACGAGCGCCAGTAGCCAAGGCTTTATCAGTAGGCATCTCCTCCCACGTAACCGGCAAGTCTTTGTCAATTTGCTCGTTTACAATACCTTCGACACGCTTCAGTTCTTCGGGAGTAAGTTTTGCTGGATGGTTGAAGTCAAAGCGCAGCCGTTCATTCGTAATATTGCTGCCACGCTGTTGTACGTGGTCGCCTAATACGAGCCGCAGCGCTTTGTACATTAAATGTGTAGCGGTATGATATTTGATTGTCTGCTCCGAGTGTTCTGCCAAGCCTCCCTTAAATATGCCTGCAGTTGCGCTACGCGAACGCTCACGCTGCTGTTCAAGTTCTTTGCTGTAGGCCTTTTCCCAGTTATCTGTAACCTTAATTTCTCTTTTCCTTGCCTCTTCTAAGCTAAGCTCAGGGGGAAAGCCATAGGTGTCAAACAATCGAAAAATAGTGGTACCGTCAAGCTGGGCTCCGACAGATTTTTCAAACTCCCGTAAACCTTTGCGCAAAGTTTGGCGAAAAGCTTTTTCTTCACGTGCAAGCACTGATATGACCGTATCCTTATCCTGCATGAGTTCAGGATAGGCGTCTTTATACATAGCCAGCACCGTATCAGCAACATTTTCGAGCAAACCAGCCTCAATGCTTATTTCCAGCCCATGGCGAATCGCCCGTCGCAAGAGCCGTCGTAGAATATATCCTTGAGTTTTGTTGCTTGGCGTCACTCCATCAGCCGCCATAAAGACTGCACTGCGCATGTGGTCGGCAATAATCCTCTTGGCCTGCACATGTTCCCCATATTGTTTTTTGGACATCTCCTGCAGCCGTTCAATGATCGGCCACATCAGGTCAATTTTGAAAATATCGGGGTCACCCTGGCTGGCAGCCGCAATTCTTTCCAAACCCCCACCAAAATCTACATTTTTCTGGGGTAATTCCGAAAAGCTGCCATCCTCTTGCTTCACATACTGCATAAAAACAGAGTTGCCGATCTCAAGGAACCGGCCACAATCGCAGTTGGGATGACAATGCTGACCAAATGACTCATCGTGTGCAGTACCAAAGTCGTAAAATACTTCACTATCCGGACCACCTGGTTCACCTGGCGGCATATTTTCTGGCTTGCCTACTCGGCTCCACCAGTTTTTCGTCGCATCATAATAAAATATCCGACCACCCTGCATACCCCTGGTATAACCATCGGTCTCACTACCCATTTCTACTGCTGTGGCTTGTATGCCTTTTGCCCGGAACAACTGCTGCCAAATTTCGGCCGACTCCTCATCTTTCGGGACGTTATTGGTTGGATCACCTATAAATACTGTTACGTACAGTTTGCTCGGATCCAAGCCAACGGTCTCGACCAGGAATTCAAAGAACCAAGGCAGCTGCTCACGCTTAAAATAGTCACCTAAGCTCCAATTGCCAAGCATTTCAAAAAAGGTGGTATGTCGATTATCACCAACTTCATCAATATCCTCTGCCCGGAAACATGTCTGGCTATCCGTTAAACGCTGTCCAGCCAGATGTTTTTGCCCAAGCAAGTAGGGCAGAAGTGGTTGCATGCCACTACCGGTAAACAGGGTGGTCGGATCATTATCCGGCACAATGCGTGCTCTTGGTATTACCGTGTGACCCCGTTTCTTAAAAAACTCGAGGTAAGCTGTTCTCACTTCATTGGCAGTCATATCTGGTGCATAGTCTAGCAGAAAAACGCAGATTTTTGTCGCTCGTTAAAAGACTCTCGCGATAATACCACCGCCGACCACCCTTTCCCCAGCATAGAGCACGGCAGACTGACCCGGGGTAAGCGCCCGAAGGTCTTCATCAAGCTTCACTATAGTCTGGTTGCCTTCCGTTTTTACCTTGCCAGGCACCAGCGCCGCTCGGTGACGAGTCCTGACAGCATAAGTTTTGCCCGCTATCGCCGGGCTATTAATCCAGTGTATATCCTCCAGGCTGAACTGACGGTACCATAGCCTCTCATCAGACAAATCAGTGGTAACAAACACTTCATTTGTGGCCATATCTTTACCTGATACGTAATACGGCAAACCACCGCCAATGTGTAAGCCATGACGCTGTCCTATCGTATAAAAAATGGCCCCTTCGTGCTCACCCACCATATGCCCGGTTTGGTCCACGACTTTCCCTGACTTTTGGGGTCCGAGCTCATGTTGCAAAAACTCTTTGATGCCCACTTTACCAACGAAACAAATACCCATACTCTCTTGCTTGTTGGCCGTAGTCAGTTGATGGTGTTTGGCTATGAGACGCACCTCCTGTTTGGTCAACTCCCCAAGTGGGAAAATTGTTTTTTCTAGAGCAGCCGTCGAAACCCGATAGAGAAAATAGGTCTGGTCTTTGTTCAGATCTTTCGCCATGTATAGTTTGCTCTTCTCCGTCTTTGCATAGTGACCGGTAGCAATCAACTCTGCACCATCGTCCAAGCATGTTTCGAGAAAGAGTTTGAATTTTATTTCTTGGTTGCACATAATGTCCGGGTTCGGGGTATGTCCAGCTTGGTATTCGCGAAGCATGTACTCTACCACACGATGCCGGTACTCGGTCTCAAAATCGTACATTTTAAAACCAATGCCGAGCTGGACCGCAACGCGCTTCGCATCCTGGTAATCTTCCCGCCACGGACATTCAAACCCCGGCAAATCACGACTCCAGTTCTTCATATAGACACCCGTGACCTCATAGCCTTGCTCTTTAAGCAATAGGGCGGCTACCGAACTGTCGACGCCCCCGCTCATACCAACAAATACTTTTCGTGCCATGGGAGACGATTATACCTTGCTTGTACCTAAAAAAGCACCAGCGGGTCAAGTCAAACGTCCAAAAAGACGGTCACCTGGTTATTCTTTACATGCATCACACCACGATCAATACGGATTTTTTGTTCCTGGCGTGGTGAGCGGATAATCAGTTCACACGGTTTCAACAAAGTAAGGAAATTATGATGCTGCGCGAGCACATCAAACGGTCCGGTACCATTTTCAGCTGATACACTCTCGGCCTCTTCATCAAAAAAAACTTTAAAAGGAGAGTACACTTTGACGCGAATAGATGTTGCAACTGTTTTAGATGGAGCACTCTGCTTATCTTCAACGAACTCTCCCGTGCTTGCAATCTGGCGGCGCATCATGAAACTCCTAAATAATAATTTCTTCTACGCCTTTGAGCGTATCCTCGCGATTGAAATATTCACCTTTATTCCCTGTCAGGTCCTCAGTTACATGCATTTGTTGAGAAAAATAACGTATCAATTTTAATGCTTTGGCATAATCCGCCCGATCCTGTGGGCTTAATTCGTTTTCTCCAATTATCGCGATAATGTTCTTGAGAGATTCATATTTTTGGAGCAGACTTTGCACTTGCACGCTTAATACATAATGCCGTTCGCCTACAATATCCGGAGCCAATAGCGAAGAACTCGTCCGTATAAGATCAACGGCCGGTCGGATCCCCTGCTCGGCTACCTTGCGGCTTAAAACGATTATCGAGTCCATTTCATGTTGGATCATCTGCACGGCTGGGTCGCTCAAGTCGTCGGCCGGTACATAAATAGTCTGTACCGCTGTAATAGAGCCTTTTTCGGTGGAACTTAACCGATCCTGTAGCACTTTGATATCCGAAAAGATTGTCGGTTCATAGCCACCTTCTGCAGGTATTTGGTCTAGAATCGTCGACAGTTCATTGCGCGCCTGTACATAGCGGTACATATTATCAGCAAAAAAGAGGATGTCCCGTTTCTCTTCATCGCGGAAGTATTCGGCTGCCGCAACAGCGGCGACACCGACTAACGCTCGCTGTACCGGGTTCTCATTCATCTGGCCGAAGAACATACATGTGGTTTTGAGTAAACCACGGGCTTTTAGAGTTTCGTATAATTCATGTCCTTCGCGAATTCGTTCGCCGATACCAGTAAAAAAGCTTAAGCCCGCACCACTTTTTGCCACATTGTGGATCAATTCCATGGTAAGCACTGTTTTGCCTACACCTGCGCCGCCAATAATACCGACCTTGCGCCCTTTCACAAAGGGAGTAAAAAAATCAATTACTTTGATACCTGTCTCGAGTATTTCGGGCTTGGTAAAAGTAAAATTGGTATTTCTCAGCGGCAAACTAAGAATATCCCTGTATTTATCACTTCGCGGAGGCTCGAGCCCATCAAGGGGGCGACCAAGTGCATCAACTACACGGCCAATAATCGGTTGTCCAACAGGGATTTCAATCCCACGATCCAATCGGTTTGTCATTGCCCCTTTCTGAATAGTTCTATCGCCCATCACATTTAAACAAACGGCGACATTGCCTTCACGCAAACTCTCCACAAGCAGCAATGACCGCCTATCATTCTCGACAGCTAAAAGCTCACCGGGACCAGGAAGGTTCTCCTCAAACTGCACATGGATCACCAGATCCTTGATAACAATTACTTTGCCCTGGTTCATGTACGCACCCTCACTTTGCGAAGCCCGTTGATGATTTCTTTGAGCCGCTCATCTTTAAGAGCACGTTTCGCTCGGCTAAACTGCAAATGAAAATCACCTTTTAGCTCATCGGCTTTCGTATGTGCGGCAGACATAGCTCGAAAGCGGCTTGCGTACTGTGCTAGTTTTGATTCTAGAATAACCTGGCTTATCGCAATTTGTAGCATCACACCTTCAAGATAATCAACAACGTCAAATGTGCTTGGTTCGAATATATAATTTTCCTCGCTAATGGTGTCAGCTTTGTCCAGCTTTACATTCTTACCCTGATTTTGGATGGCATTGCCCAGCTCAATTTGCTTCACGTCTTGTATCATTAGTGACACGTAAGTCTGATAATAAACCCGTGTGCTGCGATAACGCTGTATTTCCGCTATTAACGGTGCAACGCGAAGGTTTTGATCTTTTAATGGCAGCTTGAAGTATTTTTTGAATTTGATATTCGCCTGGAGAAGCTGAACCGCCCCGTGACGGCCAATCACAATGATGTCATGACGGGCAGGATCATAGGCTTTTTGCAACATATCAATGAGTTTTTGGTCGATGTCCCCGCTAAATCCTCCTTCGGCGGTAATACCAATAAGGAGATCTTTGTCGATGATTTCCTCTTGAGATTGGCTGCGGCCAAAATGGAATCGGTCATCCACCCGAAGTTGAGTATAAATATGCCACAACTCGCTGAAGAATTGCTGTGCTTGAAGCACTTGATTTTTAATCTGCGAGATCCTCATACTGGCAATACCTTCGAGCACGCTGGTAAGTGTTGCAAGCGTGGCCATCTCTTGTTCTTCTTGGGCAATTTCTTGCGGGCGCCTCATCTTTTTAGCTCCAGACGACTGCGTTGTTTCAGTTGGTCACGCACCGTCTCATAGTCTGAGTCCTGGCGCACGAGTTTGGCCATTTCAGCTACCGATTCTTTCATGTTGCCGAGATCGATAACTTCACCTTCGTCAGTATTCAACAAGATATCCAGCATCATCTGTTGAGACAATAACGAGTAAGTCTCACCGGGCGTTTGATTAAGAAGTGTCCTTAAGTGCTTGCCAAATTCAAGTTCACGCTGTGCAGTGAGAGCTAATTCAGAACTAAAATGGGCGAATTCTTGAGCCTGGCGATAGGCAGCCAACATCTGTAAAGTTTTGGCAGCTATTTGCTTCTGCCGAGCGTTATGGCCGCGACCACCCACACGGGTGACGCTCAAACCTGTGTTTAATGCCGGTCTTTGGCCATCACGAAACAGATTCATGTCCAGGATCCATTGTCCATCCGTCATCGACATGATATTAGTCGGCAAATAGGCGGTAATATCACCGCCCGTAGCCAAGACCAGAGGTAAACTGGTAAGTGTTTTGTGGTTCCGGCTTAACTTTCCAGCCCGTTCCAATAAGCTCGAATGTGCATAAAACATATCACCGGGGTAAGAGTCACGGCCTGGACTCACACCAGCAAGTAATGATATTTCCCGATAGGCATGCGCATGACTAGTGAGATCGTCGTATACGATCACCACGTCTTGGTCATGCTTTTGCCAGATGTATTCCGCCATAGAACAGGCCACATAAGGTGCCAAATAGGTAGTGATTAAGGACTCAAACATGGTTGATACCACCACAATCGCTTTGTCGAGAGCTTGGTTATCCCGCAACCGTGCCAGCAATGTTTCCACGTCACTGCGGCGCTTACCAATCAGCACATAAATTACTACTAGGTCCGTACTTCGCTGGTTGATTGCCAGCTGGGTGGCAAGGGTGCTTTTACCGGATTTGCTGTCACCCAGTATTGCCAGACGCTGTCCACGTACTAGTGGAAATAATGAATCAATCGCGGTGATACCCGTCTCCAACTGTGTGTTCAACTGCTCTCGCTCATAAATTGGCGGCGCTTCGTTGAACACAGGCCACACACTTTCAGCCAAGACTGAACCTTTGCCATCCAGAGGTTCACCACTGACCGATATTATTCTCCCTATAAGCTCTTTGCCGACCTTGCAAACGAGTTGGTCATATTGCACCACGGCGGTCATACCGATACCAAGGTGATTGGTGCCCAAATGCATTACCGCTACATGGTCTTCAAAAATATGGTAAACAAAGCCTTTGCTGCCGTCTTCGAACATCACAAGAGCCCGACTGTTGACAGGACTCAACCCCCTCACCCTTACTAGAAATTTATCCACAGAAACCACTTCGCCAATGGGATTGCCGGCCTCTATCAGTTTTCTGAAATGTTGGTTGTTATTCATGCGCCCGCGAATTTTCCCTGATCTTATCCAACAGAATCTTGCGGTTATGGAATAGATGCTTGCGTAGGCTAAAGTCAAAATACAGGTTGGTAGTTCTTAGAGTGCACCCGGCGGCAATCCCCGGCTGCAGACCAACCTGCAAAAGCACATCCGGGTGAATATTAGTTCGAAACCATTTCACTAACTTATGCATAAATGCCATCGGCGGATCGGTAGCAAAGCTAATATGCACAACCGGCGCCCGCTGTTGCAGCTGTTTGAGCATCCGGCCTAGACGATCCCGATCTTCCATTTTTAGCAAATTGCAGTTGTTAATTTTGGCCACTGCTTCAAGTTGCCGGGTAAGCCGGGGCAACGAGATCTTTTGGCCAGCACTGCGCACCGCCGCCTGCACCAGAAAGTCATCTGCCGCCGATAAATCCCACTCCAGATGCGTGACATCTCCAACAGTTACCACGGTCAAGGGCAGCACTAAACCGGGTGATTTCTCAGGCGCCATTCTTTATATCCTCGGCAATCGCCTGTTTGTTGGCTTCCAATTCTCCCAAGATATACTCCAGTTGGTCGCTGAGATCAATCTGGTTCCCAATTGCAGCCACCACATAGTGGTTCACAATCTCAGCCAGGTTATTTTCAAACCGTGTCATTAGACGCTCTTTTTCGACTCGTAATTCCCGCTCAATTTGTTCAGCCAAAATCTGTCGTTGTTGTTCAATTGCCTGGCGTGTTTTGTTGAGTGATTCTATCGCTAATTGCTTAGCGTCGGTAATCGAGCGTTCGTATTTTGAAAACTCTTCTTGCAGCGTCCGAGTTATCTCTTGCTTCATGAAGTCATTAAGCTGCGAAGTAGTCAGTCTGAGGTCCTGTTGCAGGAACATGGCATTCTCGCCGATGATTTTTTCGAAGTACAGCCGCCCGTGGTTCTTTAGTTCTTCACGGAATTGGTCATCAAAGATATGTTCGGCCTCGGTTTTGGCTAGTTGCGTCACATCTGGCTTTTTGGCTTTTAATTCATGAGGAGCAGTTTTCCCTCGCCGCTTACGACCACCAGAATCAAGGGCAATAACCAGCCATATCAGACCAGCCGCCATGAGGACGATGATACTGATCAGTAATCCGAGAGTTCCAAGTTGCACGGCATGCCCACCTGTTTATCACATTAGTAGTAAATATACCGTAAATGGCGCCTGATTGGAATAAGCCGCTCACGCTTTGATAGGTGTTATGGCGCCACAACTTTAGCTAATGCCTTGACTGTGCGCAATACTCCCGCAGAGGTAGTAGACCTTCCCATGCTGAAACGGAGACTTGATTGTGCCTCTTCATCACTTAGCCCAATGGCTTTTAAGACATGTGACGGTAACTCATCACTTGCGCTGCACGCCGAACCGGCAGCACATTGAATTCCCATTTCATCAAGTTCCATAACCACTCTCTCGTTATCAATACCTGTAATCGTAAGGTGCATATTGTTAGCCAAACGATGCTCAAAAGAACCATTGAGCTTTGCGCGTGGAATATGACGCTGGACTTCATCCCAAAAAAGCCGTTGCAAATTATGCAGCCGTTTGGACTCTTGCAAGCATGCAGCTTGGGCGCGGTTAAAAGCCTCTGCAAAACCAATAATGGCAGGAACGTTCTCAGTGCCACTACGCAAGCCTCTTTCTTGTCCGCCACCCACAAACAGGGGTTGTAAAGTCGTGCCCGTGCGTACATACAATATCCCACTCTGCTTAGGGCCATAAATCTTACCACCATTCAATGACATCAGATCAATCCCTAACCGACTGACTTTCAAGGGAAGTAAATTGGGTGCCTGCGCCGCGTCGGTATGCAGAAACAGTGGTGTGTTATTGCCACTTTTGTGTCGTTGATGTCGTATTTCCGCGACCAATCCTGCCAGCCCTGAAATGGGTTGGAGAGTACCAGTCTCATTATTGGCAAGCATAACACTTATCAGCACAGTATTCGGTCGTACTGCCTCTTGCAGAGCCTGTTCGTCGATTCGGCCATCTTTACCTACAGAAGTCTCGGTATGCGCATATCGCAGTGCCGGTTGTCGCACTGATTCGTGTTCGACAGCACTAAACACCACATGACCCTTGGGGTACGCCTCCAGGATACCTTGGATTGCGAGGTTATTTGCTTCTGTTGCGCCGCTGACAAACACAATCTCACCTGCTCGCGCTCCCAAACCTGCAGCTACGCGGCCACGGGCAGCTTCAACCGTCTGACGAACTTGTCGAGCAGCGTTATAAAGAGCAGAAGGATTATGAAATTGTCGGCTAAAATAAGGGGTCATCACCTTGAGCACTAGGGGATCGAGCGGAGTTGCCGCCGCATAATCAAGATAAACCGGTCTCATGCCCAATTGTTGTCTTGTCATATTTAGGGATACCCTACTGCAATGACCCGTATAATTCCTGACTCACCCGCCTTCGATACAATTTGGCTGCGGCCAGTATATTACGAGCTTCAGCGTCAGTAATAAACCGATATGGCTGCCCATCTTGAGCTTTTAAGACGCCAGTATCTCTTACATCATAGCGAGTTGTCTGATGATGCAGCGTATTGCCTTCATCTGTCCATTCTTCGTGCCATACCCAGGTGTGCTCATCTAAACAAAAAAATTCTCTCCGCACTCCCTCTGGCACCGCACCAAACAGGCGACCACCCAGTTCTGCTTCACGGTGCAATAGTTCCTTAAATTTCTGCGCAGATTTATACTGGTTCTTCTGGGCAAATATTTGATGAATAAACTTTTTAATCACTGGGTACCTCAAATATCTCGTTTATAGCTCGACGGATTTGCTCCAACCCTGTTGCTGCCTCATTATCGTGACGAGGTGCGGTCTGGATTTGCGGTGTTTGTTCATTACTTGCATGCGATACACTCATCTCACAGGTTTGGGTAGCTACCGGCCGGGCAAGGCTTAGTTGTGGCATTTCTTTGGATAAAACCGATAAGACTGCGTTTTCTAGATTATTTTCTGCCGAGGCAAGCACCTCCAGGCGGTGAGTTACCGCTTGTAAAATTTCTTTTGGCAAGATATCTTGCCGGCGCGTCTGTTGTTCCATCCCTTGCATTACACTTCCTCATAAGCGGAATAGATCCGCAGCGTTTTTAGTAGTAGCTGCCGCAAGCTGGGCTAGCGATTCGCTTCTAAGTTGAGCGAGAAATTCCGCAGTTACCACCACATGTTTTGGTTCACATATTTTACCACGATAAGGAATAGGCGTCAAAAATGGTGCATCGGTTTCGAGAACTAATCGTTCCAGGGGTACTTGTCGCGCTGCTGCTAGCTGCTGCTCGTCTTTCGTAAACGTCATAATCCCATTAAGACCAATGTAAAAACCACGTGCCAACGCTTCATCTAACTCTTTTAGGTGAGCGGTAAAACTATGAATTACCCCTCGGACTTTTGGATATTCGCCTACGATACGCCAAAAGTCTTCAAAGGCATGACGAACATGAAAGATTAGTGGCAAGTCGTGCTTCAGAGCCAGCTCAATCTGCAAACGAAGCAGTACTTCCTGATCATTCTTAGGAGAATGGTGGTAATAGTAATCAAGCCCGCACTCGCCTACAGCGACTACCTTGGCTTTTTCAGCGAGTTTACTGAACTCTTCTAGCTCCTGCTTTTTCCCGATATATCGCTTTGCTTCATGCGGATGAATACCAATGGCTGCAAAACAACCTTCTCGTTTACTTACAAACTCTATCACCTGATGACTATCTTCTACATCGGTACCTACGCAAACAATATGTGTTACACCCATTCCTCGAGCAGCGCTTAATGCCTTATCGGGATCCACCCCGTAATCCTTGCCGTGTATATGACAATGGGTATCAACAAATTCCATAGATAACATTGTATATTATTTTTGTTAGTGTATAATATACATGATGTCAAAGGGTACGTATATTCCTCCTATTTTAACCGTCGATAGTGTCATTTTCCAATTAATCGATGCTGAGCTTTTTGTGCTACTTATCAAGCGTGCGCAGGAGCCATTTAAGGATATGTGGGCTTTGCCGGGTGGTTACATTGCAGCTGGCGAGACTACGCAGGAAGCACTAAGCCGCGTACTTAAAATAAAGAGTGGCCTAGCAACTGAAGATTTAAGACTCATTGAACAGCTTTATACGTTTGATACTGTTGACCGTGATCCTCGCGGTCACGCAGTTTCAGTAACCTATATGGGTTTGGGAACAGACCTTTTACCGGAAGGTAGCAAAACCATTCAAAACCCACAATTCTTTCCGGTGAACAATTTGCCGAAGCTTGCTTATGATCACAGAGCTATCATCAGATATGCCCATGAGCGTTTGCAAGCAAAGCTCACCTACACGAATGCTGTTTATGCCTTATTGGGTAAATTCTTTACACTTACTGATCTGCAATCTGCCTATGAAGCAGTTCTAGGTCATAAGCTTGATAAACGCAATTTCCGTAAGAAGTTCCTTACTTTAGGGCTTGTTGCAGCAACAAACGAATATCAACGAGAAGGGGCTCACCGCCCTGCCCGTTTGTATAAATTCAATCATCAAAATTTAGAAATTCTCCCGAGTAGCTTTGACTAACCACACCAAAAACATCTAGCAGCAAAAGAATATATGTGCTGACCTTACTCGGCGTAACTACCGCCCAAACCACTGAGCAAACATTATTAGTGTTGACAATACACTTACTATTGCTATGATAGTTAGTGTTATATTAACAGTTTCTATAGGAGGGTACTATGGAAAAGATAAATCAATGGGCAGCACATAACATAAAACAAATAATCGAACTCACGGATCGTTTGCGTGATCCTGTTCAAACGGTTCGCTACGAGGAAAAACAACGTCCAGATCTTTTCACACACTATCCTATCAACGGTCTAGACGTCCCCTATCTCATTGCACCTCTACAGCTAACAAAGCGAAACAATCAAAAGCCATTAATCGACAAGGTTAATAAAACAAATATTCGCCAAAAGGAGGTGGCGAATTTGCTTAGGGGTTAACAATAAAAGGGAGAAAAAGCACATGGAATACGAACCCGACCGAGCGCGAGAGACAGAGGCATTAGCGCTAGAAGCCAATAACGAAGCTGGCCGAGCAGCTGCCATTGAGGGAGGCGAAATATTACAAACAGTAGCAATCAGAAGCAAGACAATTTTAAAACGCGGCGAGGAGCTTGACCTGTTTTGCAAAGATACAGAAGGATCACTTCCAGAAATGTTAAGCATCTTGGTGATGAAAACCGCTTTTGTCGACCAAGACCAAGATATCAACCGACTACATGAAGAGTTAATAGATTTCGTCGAATTTTATAACCAACCTACGACACAAGATGCCCTGCCTTATTGGGGTATAGAAGTTTTTCGTGATGAAATCGGAGAGTTGGATTTGTACTTTGCTTATTAAGATTAGCCTGATCAAACCTTTCATAAAATTAGGAGCACTGCCATGGAAAACGAGAACCAATACAATACAGCGCCTTTACATCCGCCAGAGATAATGGATAGGACAAATGAGATAGTAACGCGCAGCAAACAAATTCTGTACCGTGCAAAAGCGCTCGGTTTTATTGATGAGTGTACGGGAGAGCTGCCAATAGTCCTCAATACAATCGCAAGTAAGGTGTATGCTCAAGCGGTTAATCCTCCTGAAGAGGTAGCGGAGCTGCAGAATCAAATTGCAGATTTTGCGGAATATTATAACTTACCCGAAACCCAGCGTGCCGTACCATTTTTTGGTATTGGAGTATACGAAGATGAGGCCGACAATATTCACATAATTTTTGCAGATTAACGGCATGGCAAATATGGAAAAATATCCTTACTCTAAGCCAAACTCTTTGGAAGAAGCTATACCACGTCTCAATTACGTACTATACGAAGCCGAAATTTTCCAAAGACCTGCCAAAGATGAAATACCACTTGCTGGTGATGTGTTGGTTGATATGGAGATCATGCGTGTAACAGTCAGTCTTGAGGCAGCATTGCGTTATCGTCCGGAAGTAGCTGAAATACTATCGTTATATCCAGGCAACTACTATCGGAATCTTCCTCCCTTAGAAGAAGATCCAAGCTACTTACATGCCGGTGCAGCTTTAGACAGTCAAAGGTCTGCGCTTCTACTGTTCGCCTATGGAGAAGTAGTCGGGTTTTGGCAGGTTATCACGCCAAAAAGAATATTCGGAAATATGATCAGTGATGAGATGTCCGCCGAAATGATAAGATTAGGCTACCTGACTATCAGTGGCTACCGAGCGCCGGTAGAACCAGACTGAGGATAAGCTGGTGACACATCGGTACGCGGGAAGAGAGTGCCTTTAAGGGGACGGACTACCCCATCCTTAAAGACATACTTAATTTTGGCGGCTGTCTCGGGCATAAATGGCTCTAATAAATCAGCAATCTCCAGCAAACAACTAGCTTGGTAAGCCAGCACTTCACGCAAATGTTCGTCGTCTTTATTCTTGGCTAACAACCAGGGTTTCTCCTCGTCTACATATTGATTGAGACCCCGGACTTGCTCCCACACTTCGTCAAGCGCACGATCAAACCGGCATTGTTCGATAGCATTCCAATACGGCGCGGTGTCATGCTCGCCAGGCGGAATTTCTCCAATTATTCCATTTTGGTATTTCTGAATCATTACTGCGGTTCGTTGTACCGCATTCCCAAGCTCATTGGCTAACTCATTGTTATAGGCTTCATCCAGCCTCTTTGCACTAAAATCGCCATCTTCATAACTCGGTATGCGCCGCAAAAAATAATAACGAAACACATCTACCCCATACTGGTCAATAATCTGCTTTGGATGAATATTGTTGCCCTGGCTCTTGCTGATTTTCTGGCCTTCAACGGTGATAAAACCATGCACATACAAGATTTTGGGTAATGGTAAACCCAGCGCCAGCAGCATACCCGGCCATACCCCTGCATGGAAGCGTAAGATATCCTTGCCCAGTACCTGCACGTTAGCTGGCCAAAACTTCTTAAAATCAGCATGCTCCGGATAGCCAAGCACGGTGATATAGTTCATAAGCGCCTCAAACCACACATACATTACCTGCGATGTATCACCTGGCACCGATATACCCCATGCAATCTTTTCTTTCGGCCGGCTAATACTTATGTCGGATAATCCATCCTTGATAACCCGTAAGATTTCATGTTTGCGGGTTTGCGGAATTACTAGAAGCTCATCACCGGCGATAAGTTTTTCTATTTCTGGAGCATACTTGCTAAGTTTGAAAAAATAATTTTCTTCTTCGAGCTTTTCATACGGCTTTTTGTGATACGGACAAACACCTTTGTGTTCTTTGGCTGCCGCCTCGCTGACAAAAGCCTCGCAACCGGTGCAATATAAACCGATGTATTTACCCTTATAAATATCAGCCTTTAATTTTTGCCAGATTATACGGGCGCGTTGCTCATGCCCAGCATCGGTGGTACGAATAAATCGATCGTTGCTGATATTTAGTAGCTTGGTAAGATCGCGGAATTGTTGGCTCATTTTGTCTGTATACGCTTTGGGGGTCAGTTTGAGTTCTGCCGCACGCTCAGCAATCTTACCGCCGTGTTCATCGGTGCCGGTGCTAAATAAAACCGGCTTGCCTTGCTTGCGACCCGCCCGGGCTATCACATCTGCCTGCAACAGTTCCATGCCAAACCCAATATGCGGATCACCATTGACGTAAGGAATAGAGGTCGTCACATAAAAATTCATAACTTTACTAGTCTACCTTTATTGACCATTAAGTCCAACCGCTCTTGCTCTTATTGGTATCCGTCTTTGGTGTGTGGATTAGTAAGCTCAACAGCCTCAAGAGCAAAATTGAGCATTTTGGCAATTGCTCTCATATACCCAGGCCGCTCACCCTGTATCTGCTTTAACTCTTTGGCTTCTTTTCTTCCAAGCTTACTACCTCGAAAAGTTACAAATCTGCTGTCTAAACCAGGTCTAGCTTCTAGTACAGCATCAAATTCTCCGCTATACCTGTATTGATGACCTTTAAAAATTGTTACTTCTGTGCCAGCTTGCAGGTTTGTTATGGATGATTCGTTAGCATCCTACCCTCGCCCCCTTGTATTTTGTATGTTACATCCGACAAGTGATTGGTTATTGTGGGGCTGGTTCCTTCAATATCTAAATAGGCAACCGTCTGCTCTGGGCTGTGCAACCACCTCTGAAAGTCGACTACGTCTGAGCGTTCAATCGTGTAGATGTTTTTAATATATGCTAACTGGTTTTGAAGTTTATTGATGTAGTTAGCAGTATCAAAAGGCGTAGATTCGTGCATAAACAATGTTAAAGATTAAACTTAAATTTTGTCAATTTTTTTGACAAATCAAGACGTCCAAACCACTGCCCAAAATATGCCAATTAGTCTATATATTCTCGGCAGAGCCGCTCAAATACTGCGTTCGTCCAGCCAAAGCCAGTCTGCGAAGGATACACCCCTTTCAGTGGTGGTTTATCTGGTGAAACTACGTTGTACTTCTCCAAAAAAACATGGTGTCTTTCAAACCAGCTCAAGTTAGTATTAAGCCACTTTAGCGCGATACGGCGTGCATCCTGCGTGTAGCCATACCGTTGCAAACCTTTAATCACGATAAAATGCAGAGGCGCCCAACCGTTAGGATATGCCCATTGGGTTGGCATAGAACCTGGTAAAGTTCCTGGAAGGCGTTGGTTCAATTGCTGGTCTGTCGTACCCAAGCCACCTTTAAATTCAAATTTCTTGAGATTTTTTACCAGTTCTTTGGCCTGTTGGTCAGTAGCAAGCCCTGCCCACATGGGGAAGTACGCCGCCAATGAGCTCACTGTGCCACGTTTTTCCTTAACGAAATTATAGTCATAAAACAAATTGCGGTTATTGCTCCACATTAGTTCATTCATGGTCTGTTTGCGGGCAGCTGCCATCTGTTCCCACTCGTCAGCCTTTACGCCGTTGCCAAAAATCCGTTCCGCCCGGGAAAAATCCATTTCATATTTGTAGAGCAAACTATTCAAATCTACCGGTAAGTAATTCAACGCCTTCCGGTTGAAGCGAGGTGTCATGTCCCAACCGCTTTCTGCTTCAGCAAGATCATGCAACATATTGATGTCATAGTAGCGGCTCAAGCCCCGATAGACTTGCCGCCAGTTCGGCTTTGCGGTACCCATCCAAACCTTTTCATATTCATCACGAGCCCGTTCCATGGCAGTGCGCAGCCACTTTTCGCCAGGTTGATATACGTCATAGACATCAAGAATAAAACTGGTCAGAAATGGTGGTTGCGAGCGTCCAGTCAGATAGGTTCGTGATGCGTTGGGTATAGCCTTAAAGCGACGCTGTAAGTCCAGCAAATTAGTGAGGATACCTGTCACTAGTTCCTGATGCTCACGATCCAGCATGCCCTGAACCATGAAGTAACTATCCCAGTAGTACATCTCATTAAAGTCGAACTCATGTCCGGCTTCAAAGGCAGGAACAAGATAAGGCTCAGGCAAGCCGAGCAGTGTTTCGTCATCTTTTGGATGATAGCGCTTCAATTTTTCCCAATACGCGGCGATATATTCCCTTGCCGTTTCGACTTCATGTCCATGCAAATGCACTTCACCCTGACCGATTAACAAGCGGGCCTTTTCAGCAACAGACTTAGCCTTCTGTTTAGCTTTTTGTAACATCTTACTATCCAGCCTAGAGCTGTGAGCTGGTTACGTCAACCCAAGCACGGGCATTTTAAATATGGCATAATGAGTTTTAAGGAGATACCTTATGCCAAATTTCCAATCATACCGGACACAAACATTTCTACTTATGGGGGTATTGATTTTCTTAGGTCTATGTGGAATTACCGGGGGCTTGGCAATGGTCAGCAACACGCATACGGCTGGAGTTTTACACCTATCACCAACACTTTTAAAGAGTGCGCCCGTCCACAGTTACTTTTGGCCTGGTTTGTTCCTGCTTGGTATTCTTGGTCTCATTCCGCTTGCTACCAGTTTCGAGATATGGATAGGTGAACGTCATGCGTGGTTGGTGGCATTTACTATTGGTGTGCTGCTTACCGCTTGGCTTACCTACCAGATACTATTGATAGGTTTTAATCCTCTGCAAGTCGTTTTCTTTATAGTAGCATTCGTCATTATGGGACTCTCTCTCAATGTCCGACGTTGAATATTAATGATCTTGGATGAGTTATACTAAACCGTAATGAATAGTTATCTGCACTTCAGGCTCGGCGCACACGAATTGCAGTTTTTATTTAACTTGCTAGTCTCCATGGCTTGTGGGTTAGCCATTGGGCTGGAAAGAGAATTGAAGCGCAAGCCTGCCGGTGTCAGTACACAAACATTAGTGGTTGGTGGTTCCATGATATTTGCTTTCCTCTCGCATGATTTAGGCGTAGGTGATCCCACTCGTATCGCTGCTCAAATTGTCACTGGTATCGGTTTCTTAGGCGCAGGCATTATTTTACGATCAAAAAATTCCGGTAAAGTCGTCAACGTAACGACAGCTGCCAGCATCTGGTTTTCAGCCGGGATTGGTATGGCAATTGGCTTCAATCTGCACCTTATCGCTATTATGGCAACAGTGTATTCTGTAGTTATTTCGCGTATACCGCGAGTACGTCGCTAACCTAGCGAACGAAGCTATTGATTATACTGTTGCATCTCTTTGTAATCTTTTAATATTTCCTGAGCTTTTTGTTCAGCTTTTTGGCCTTGGTCGGGTTTGCCCCGATTTGCAATTGCATAGGCTGCATAAAAAATGATGCTCATAATTGTAGAAATTGCGAGATATATTAAGAGTTTCTTCGAGATAAAATGCTTGGTTGGCGGTTTCTGCTTTTGCTGCATTTCATAATCTAGATTCGCCATTTGCACCAGTGCCGCTGCATACTTTTCGTCCTTTTCTTTGGGAGCATTGCTGTTCACTGGTTGTACTGGTTTCTCGTCCATGTGCCTAAATAGTAGCACAAGCGTATTTTGTGTCTCCTATGACTCTAGGGGACTAAGCTCACTTTCCCTTATTGCCCGCCGGGCTGCAGTACGTAGTATGGCACGTTGCTTTCTTATCTGACGACGCTCACGTTCACTCGTTCCACCCCAAATCCCACGCCTTTCGCCGTTTTTAAAAGCATACTCAAGACATTCTTCCCGTACATCACATTCCTTACAGATTGCCTTAGCTTCTTTCGTGCTTGCACCTCTTTCTGGAAAAAAGATATCCGGATCTTTATTGATACAGTTGGCAGATTCTTGCCAGTCAAGAGAGCTAGAATCTACCTCTGACACTTCTTCAGGTACAATCGGGGGCTCACCTTCAGGCATAATAAGTACATTGTAAAACTTCAATGTCTCTATGCAAGCATGAGCAAAATAAACATCCAAAATCAATTATGTTCGTCTCAGTTGATGCGTTTGCGTTTGTTAGGATCTAGCTCTTGCTTGCGCAGTCGTAAAGACTTAGGCGTAACCTCTAGCAGTTCATCGTTCTCAATAAAATCGAGACATTCTTCTAGGCTGAAGATAGTTGGAGGAGTCAACTGGACTACACCGTCACTACTCGAACTGCGCATATTGGTTAGGTGCTTTGCTTTGCAGACATTCATTTCTACATCATCTCGTCGTTTATTAAGCCCAACTATTTGACCAGCATAGACTTTCTGAGCTGGACCTACAAAAGAAATGCCCCTGTCTTCTACGGCCTGCAGAGCATAAGGCGTTGTGACGCCAGTTTCATAAGATATTATGACGCCATTTCGTAACTGTTGAAGTGCGGGGCCTAACGCTTCGTAACCAACCATCAGCGAGTTCATAATTACCGTGCCTTTGGTATTGGTCATTAAAATATTGCGCAATCCTAGCTGGGTACGAGTAGGCAGTTTGTAGACCAACTTAGTTAAATTTTTATTACCAGCGAATTGTTCTTGCAGGATGGCCCGGCGTGCACCTAGTTCCATCTGAACGGTACCAACGTGCTCAGCTGGTACTTCTACAATTAACTCTTCAATCGGTTCCAATTTTTGACCGTTTTCTTCTTTAATAACCGCTTGCGGGCGGCCAACTTCAAATTCAAAACCCTCTCGGCGCAGTGTTTCAATCAGTACACTTAAATGTAATTCACCGCGACCAGATACTAAAAAGCCTATACCGTCCTCAACAACCTTGAGACCCACATTAGTTTCCAGTTCTTTTTGCAAGCGCTCGCCAATTTGGCGACTGGTCGTAAATTTACCCTCAGTACCTTTGAAGGGTGAAGAATTAGGTCCCAGATAAATTTTAAGAGTTGGCGCTTCAACTTCTATTACCGGCAAGGCTTCAGGGTTAGTAATATCAGCAATTGTCTCACCAATCTGGGCTTCCTCAAGTCCTGTTAGTTGGACAATATCACCAGCTACGCCTATTGACACTTCAAATTTGTTTAAGCCGTGGCTCATATAAATACTATCAACTTTAGCTTTAATCTTTGTGCCGTCTTTTTTGCATATAGTTATTGTCGTACGGGGCAAAACCGTTCCACGAGTAATACGACCGATAGCATATTTGCCCCTAAAGCTATCCCAGGCTAGAGCAGTAACCAACATTTGAAAGGGTTTGCCTGGTTCAATTTTTGGCGCTGGTGTGTACTTAATAATTGCATCAAAAACAATTGATAAATTTGCATTAGCCTCAGTATTTGCAGGCATAGAACTCCAAGCCTTACCGCTACGCCCAACGGCATAATAAACTGGGTAATGCAATTGATCTTCATGCACAGCTAGTTCCAAGAAAAGATCTGCAATTTCATCTTCCACCTCTTTGATCCTGGAGCCAGTCTTATCTATCTTGTTGATAATAACTATCGGCTTCAGTCCATAAGCCAGAGCCTTACTCAGAACAAACTTTGTTTGTGGCATTGGGCCCTCTTGGGCGTCAACAATTAGCAGACACCCATCCGCCATATTTAGTGTTCGTTCGACCTCGCCGCTAAAATCAGCGTGGCCAGGGGTGTCGATAATGTTTATCCGGTTATCCTTGAACTGCACTGCAGTAACCTTGGCAGTGATTGTAATTCCTCGCTCGCGCTCTTGATCGCCACTATCCATAATCAATTCCTGGCTCATCTCAGCCTGGTTATCGCGGAAGATCTTAGACTGTTTTAAAAGTCCATCAACCAAAGTGGTTTTACCGTGATCGACATGGGCAATAATCGCAATATTTCGGATTTTATTTGGATCTTGGGTAGCAACAATCATAAATACTCCATTTAACGTGCGACAAAAGTAAGGGCGTAGCCAATCTTGCCAGCTCGTCCAGTCCTGCCAATACGGTGAATGTAATCGTCGTAAGTTTTTGGCTGTGAATAGTTAATGACGTGGGTAATATCGGCCACATCTATGCCACGGGCGGCTACATCAGTTGCCACCAGTATATCAATCTCACTATTCTTGAAACGATTCAAAGCTCGTTGTCGTTGCCCTTGCGACTTACCGCCATGGATAGCGGCGGTATCAAAACCGCGGCTGGCCAACTCTTTGCTGAGCCCCTCAACATTCCGTTGAGTTTCATCAAAAACAATAACTTTGGAAGCCTCTTTGTTGATTAAAACGTCGTGCAATTTATCGAGCTTTTCGGTTGTGCTGCCGTAATGGATAACATCCTGATGGACACTATCAGTGGCGATGCCGGTTTTGAGCGAAACAGTGACTGGATCTTTGGCAAAAGTCTGGATCAAGCTAGTTACGCGAGCATCCATAGTAGCGCTGAAGAAGAAGGATTGGCGAGTGGTAGATAGCTGACCCAGAATGTGTCGGACGTCGTTCACAAAGCCCATGTCTAGCATGCGATCAACTTCGTCCAATACGACTAGGTTGAAGCCGGATAGATTCAATGTGCCGCGCTCTAAGTGGTCTTTTATTCGACCAGGCGTGCCGATGATAACGTTAGGGTTGCTACGCAAGTCACGTAGCTGAGGGCCTATGTTAGCTCCGCCAATTAGAACCGTTCCAAAAAGGCCGCTACCTTTGGCGATGGACTTCAATTCGGCCTCGATTTGCTGGGCTAGTTCGCGAGTTGGGACAACTATCAGTGCCCGGGCTGAGCTGACGGTCATTAAACGCTGTAAAATCGGTATGGCAAAAGCAGCTGTTTTGCCGGTACCGGTGTTGGCGATACCGATAACATCCTGGCCACCTAACGCCACTGGAATAGTTTGGTCTTGAATAGGGGAAGGAGTTTGATAGCCCTTAGTGGCTAAGTTGCGCTTGAGTAAGTCATTGATCTCAAAGTCGTTAAAGATATGATTCGGTTGATAAGCCTTGGCTTCAGCTACAGGCTTGGCGGCTTGCACAAAACGAGCCGGATCGATATATTGAGCGCCTTTTGGTAGTTTGGCACGAATATTTTGGCGCTTCCTATCGTAAGGCTTGATACTCGAACGGTATTTGTAATAAGACATTAAAAAAAGAATCCTGTCGGTTAGTTGTTACGTTAATTGTCGGCTATGAAGTCGAGTAACGTGCAAACAACCCGGATTCATTTAAAACAATGCATATATATTAGCATAATATTTAATGGACGTCAACTGAATTAACAAAAACCTTCGAATTGATCGAAAATCTCTTATGGTGGAGCTGGCGGGTACACGTTGCTTCGCAACTTGTTCAGAAATTTACATATTACAAACCAGTTTGTATCTGAAATCTTGCAGATTGCCACTGGCAATCCTCACCCTCTCGGGGCAGTCCCCACCTAACAAACTTTACCAAAGAAAAAACCCCACTTTTCAAGGGAGGTACTTTCTTTGGTGGAGCTGGCGGGTACTGCCCCCGCGTCCGCTAGTTTATCTAGTTAGTCGTCTACAGGCATAGACCGTTTAGAATGTCTCGAAAACCGGCCGGTAAACGGTCAAAAAGTCGGCTTTCAAAGTCCTGATTTCTTAATAAATCCTATGGACAGAGGACTTACGCAACCAGAAAATATGGCACGCATTTGCACTATCTGGTGTCGCACAACGCATGGCCGAAGCAACTTAGGCTACGGCTGGTGCGAATGCCAACTGTTTGAACGGATTCAAAGCAGCTAAGCGATCGCGAAGTGATGTTTTTGCATCTACTTGTAGTTGCCTATAACGCTGACAAGCGACCTGCTGATCTAACCGATAAAGAACTGGCGTCGAGCATATAATTTCAGCCCCATAATTAAGATTATACCATAATCACGTTAAAAAATAAATACCACTCAGGTTTCTTCAGAAGAGAGGAAACGGTGACATGAACCGGTTGGAGAAGCGACACAGGCTGTTTGGTGCATACGCCGTAGACTCTCAAGAAGCTTCTGCCTTTCCTTGTCGCTCAGCGACTCAAATACCGGCGCGTGGTAACGATCCAGCACCTGTAAAGCTTCTGTAGCAAAACGCTCTCCCTTGAGGGTGAGGGTAGTAATGTGCTCGCGTTTGTTTCGCCTGTTAATCATAGTGCGCAGCAATCCCTTCTCGTGCAACAGCCTAATTTGACGGCTAATGCTGGCTTCGGTCTGGCCCAGGCTGTCAGCAATTTCCTTTTGCTGTATGTTTGGCCGCCACTGCAGAATCATCAGTATCTTAAACTGTGAAAACCCAACGCCAAGCCGTTCCTGCAAAATCTGGTCCGACTGCTTACTGAGCACAAAAGCCAGATGGTTTATAAGATAGCCGATATTGCTTGTAGGTCGAAGTGTTTTCAATAGTAATAAGTGTAAACTTCAACACTTAACATATCAAGTATCCTTAGGGACATGGGCAACATACGTGAGGCGCTCCTAACTCGCCAGATGTTGATATAACCGGTACCAATCGTCAAGCGAGAGCTCCTGGGGACGTGAACTGGGTGAGATGCCAACCTCGTGGAGGTGCCTTTCGGCTACTGCCACTGGCAGCTGCAGACCGGCACTAAGGCTGCTACGCAGTTTTTTGCGGCGCTGGCTAAACCCGGCTTTGACAATGCGGAAAAATTTCTTCTCATCTAAATCAGGAAACAACGGCATGGTGCGCCGCTTCAGGAGTAAGACTTGTGAATCAACCTTAGGGGCAGGGGTAAAAAGGGCTTTGGGCACCACGACTCCAGTGGTTGCTTCAAAATACATCTGCACACTGACCGCAAGTAGCGACATACTGCCTGGATGTGCCGTAGCCCGTTCGGCTACTTCTTTTTGTACCAGCAACACTGCGCGCTCCGGCGGGTTGGATGTTTCGGCAAGCAAGCGGAGTAGATTGCTAGTGAGATAGTAGGGAATATTCGCCACGATTTTGTAACCAGGTGGCAAGGAACTAAAGTCGAACTGCAATATATCGCCCGTGATAACTTGAACGTTTTGTGCGCCATGCGTCTCTTGAAGCTGAGTTGCCAACCTCTCATCCAACTCAATAGCGATTACTTTCCCTGCCCTTTTTTGCAGCTCGTCCGTGAGCGTGCCAAGCCCCGGCCCAATTTCGAGTACCGTATCACGGGAAGTTAGCTCGGCGCTGTCACATATAGACATTAGTGTTGCGCGGTCTTGCAACCAGTGCTGGCCAAGCCGCTTTTTGGGCACGAGTTGGCTCATTTTATAAGTCCAATAAATTTAAACCGGTCGTATCGTCTAGCGAGCGGGATAATTCATCGCCATACCAGCGATGCAAAAAAACCTCACAAGTGCCGGCAATTTCCATATCCTTAAGGTGTCCACCAAAGGCCAGCATTGACTTATCGGAGAAGGTTGCATGCACATGTAGCACCGGTTTATCACCCTGCCAGGCTACATTGCCTTGCAGGCCGGTTATTTCCAAGGGGCCTTCGAGCCGCTTCCATTGATAAGCTTTTTGATCGAGGTCATAATAACCGACTTCGGCCCACATCGCTGCCCCAAGCCCCTGCAACCACGCCCCACGTATGTTCTGGTCTGTGACGTAATTACTCAAAGTATCTGCAAACAGCTCGCCTTTTTCCAGCCGGAGTAACCAATTGTACTGATCCACGCGTGCCTTCATAGCCTACCAGTTGTGATTTGCCAGCCAGTAATTATACGCCCCCGCCCAGCCACCATGACGAGTATGAGCATACCAAGAGCACCACTTAAGCTGTGTCACCGGATTGGAAGCCCAGTCAGCCCCTTGGCTTGCCATTTTTATCGCCGGCGTTGATTGGCACAGACCATATCCACGCAAACTGCTCGGTGAATAGCGCTCTTCGTAATATGCCGGGCAATAACCGGCTTGCCCCTGCCATTTTGTGTGACACCAGCCGGATTCACGGCTAATGATGTAATTGACATACGCATAGTCAGAAGAAGATATGCCGGCCGCAATCATCAGAGATGTTTTGTCTTCCGGTATCGCTACCGCACGCCCGCGGGCAACAATTTTTTTGACCGGTTCGGCAACGGTAACTTCTTGGATTTTCGTCCGCTTTACTTCCTGACCGTTTTGAGTTTCGAGTTGGTAAGTAATAAGCTTCTTGCCTGGGCTACCCTCTTGTCGCACTACTGTGGTCCCGAAAGACAAACTATCATCCTGAACAGTCTCAGTGGGAGCTGGAATTGCTTCTTCAGCAGTAGCAATCTGCGTACCTACCCTTGCCACAAACACCTGTGTATCTGGTGCCAAGGTAGTTTCGGCTGTTGGCACCACCATATCCTGGCTGCCAAGTTTAACATTTTTTTCTTTTAGCAATTCACCGACAGTTTTTGCCCTTGTACGGACCGTTGTTAACGTCCCGTATAGGTTGAGGTGCGCGGGGGTAGCGCGGTCGATTACTACCTTTTCACCAATTCCCTCTTCTAACACATCCTCGGCAGGAACAACCGTCAGTTTGTCTTCTGGATAAACGGTGACCCCTGCTTCAGAAACCTTGCGAACAGGCGTGGGACCAGCGTTATAGGCATAAGTTTTCTTATTGCCGTCAATTATAGTGACTGGTCGAGCCCGATATACATTGATACGAAAATTATCTTCTACAATCGGCTCGGTCAAGGCCGGCTCGACCCGATCACCCTCCTGAACGTTAATGTTCAGCCGTTTTAGTAGTTCTCTCACGTTTGTTGCATGGGTCGGCACAGTTTGCATTTTATTGTCATAACTTATGATAACCGTACGGGCATCGGTAGGACTATAACTTTTTCCGCCAAAGCCTACAAAGAGCACAGCACACAGGCCAAACAGAGCCAAAAATGTTACCACCGGTATCACAAAAGGATGGTTTTTGAGTCTACTGGCTCGTCTGGCGTGCTTGTACTTTGACGCCACATATCGCCTACTAAGTCCCTTAAATTTATGCATAGATATCAAAAAAGCGGCTTCATATGTATGATAGCCACTTACTAGTCTACCAAATACACTGTTTTCGTCTAGGGTGAGAAAAGTTATTTTTAAGATATTTTTTCTATTGGGGCAAAGGCAATGTTGAGTTTTTTGGTGCCTTTGCCTTTGAAATATACGATTGCAGTATCCCCTTCTAGCTCCATAACCGTACCCTGACCAAATAATTTATGGCGAACCGCGTCACCTTCGTTCAATTCAGGCACATACTGGGGCTCTTGTGAATTTGCAATTGGCTGGGCAGGCATTTCCTCACTCCCATAAAATCCACTCATCGTTTCAGCATCGATTTCACTCAAGAACCGACTGGGCGGATTATGCTGCATCCCGCCATACAGCAACCTGGAGCTGGCATGTACAAGATAAAGTTCTTCTTTCGCCCGTGTCATTCCGACATAACACAGCCGTCGCTCTTCTTCCATTTCGGATTGTTCATACAGTGCTCTGGAATGCGGAAATATCGATTCTTCCATACCGATTATAAAGACCACCGGAAACTCCAAGCCTTTCGCGGCATGTAAGGTCATGAGAGTAACCGCATCGCTGCCGAAATCTGCACTGTCTACATCGCTTACTAGAGCCACTTCTTCCAAAAAACCATCCAATCCTTCGTCCTGATATTCCTGCGCAACACTGATAAGTTCACGGACATTCTCTTGCCGTGATTCTCCTTGCATCGTTCCATCATCCAAGAACTTCATATAATCAATCCGTCGGATGAGGGCATCGATAAGTCCAGCTAAAGTAGCTTCCTGGTTAAGCTCTCTCAGCCGTGCGAGTATATCCTCAAGATCCAAAAATGCGGTCCTTGCTTTTGGGGTAAGAGTAGGGCAGTCACCTACCTGCAGTAAAGCAGTGGCTAAGTTAAGGCCTTCCTGCTGACGCCAAGCCCAAAAGTTTTGCAAAGATTTGGCGCCTATACCACGCGTCGGCACGTTCACGATTCGCTCGAAGCTAATCCGATCTTCTGGCTGATAAATAAAACGTAAGTACGCAATAATATCTTTTATCTCTTTTCGGTCATAAAATCGTTGACCGCCAACAATTCTGTAGGGCAACCCGTAATGTACAAAAGTCTCCTCGATAGAACGGCTTTGCGCATTTGTACGATACAAAACTGCGAAATCTGCGTATTTTCTTGCGCCCATTTCTATTGCGTTTTTGACACGCCGAACGATCATTTCGCCTTCGGCACGTTCATTGGTTGCCGGCAATACCTGTACCGGCATGCCCCCGTCTTTGGCAGTCCATAATTTTTTGTCTGACCGCTGTACGTTCTTCGTGATAATAAGATGAGCCGCGTCCAAAATCGGCTTCGTGCTGCGATAGTTTTGCTCAAGTTTGATAATCGTGCAGTTGGGATAGTCTTTTTCGAAGTTCAAAATATTGCGAAAATCCGCTCCCCTCCAGCTATACACACTTTGCCAGTCATCCCCAACTACCGCCACGTTATGCTGCGCATTGGTAAGAAGTTTGACGAATTTATACTGGGCAGCATTGGTATCCTGATACTCATCGATCAAGATATATTTAAATTGACTGCGCCACTTTTCGCGGATTTCTGGCTGGGATTGCAACATACCCACCGTGCGGCTAATAAGGTCATCGAAATCTAACGCTGACGCCTGATGCAAAATACGCTCGTATAATGGGAAAACTTGCAGTGTGACTCTGCCGGCCCCCGAATTTGCAGCGCCTGCGTATTGTTCTGGCTGCATGAGTTCGTTTTTTGCGCTGCTGATCAGGCTGGCGAGTAGCCGCGGCGGAAACGCTTTTTCATCAATCATCAGCTCTTTGCTGGCCTGTTTCACAGCATTCAAGCGATCTGTTTCATCAAAAATCACAAAACTGCGCGGAATACCGACATGTTCTCCATCCTGCCTGAGAATCCGCACACAAATAGAGTGAAATGTTCCAGCGTATGGCAAGAATCCGCGGTCTTCAGCTCGCGCACCCATAAGAGCAGCCACTCGTTCACGAAGTTCCCGGGCAGCTTTATTGGTGAACGTTACGGCCAAAATGTTGTAGGGCGTCGCTTTTTTGCTGGCGATTAAGTACGCAATGCGATGGGTTAGCGTCTTAGTTTTTCCACTACCCGCACCGGCTTGAATCAACAACGGCCCTTCAGTCGTTTCAACCGCCCGTTTTTGCTCCGGATTTAAACCACTAAATAAGTCATCTTGCACTCAAGTATTTTAGCAGGACAGCTTATTTTACTGTACTGGCTATCTTTTCGGCAATGTCTTGCGTAAGTGTAGCTGACTTCACTATAAGCGCTGGAAATGTACTGCTTGGTGTCACGATAATAAGGGCATTAGTAGGCTCACCGCACCCTCCCTCTCCACACTGTTCCAGTTTATTAATCAATATGGCGTTACTCTTGCTTAACTTAGTGACATTATCCAGTTTCTCATCCGAGCATTTCGCTGTATCAATAGTGTAATCACTATCGCTAGTGGTCTGGGTTGTGGTTCGCTTGAGACTGTAGGAACCACCAGTCTCACAAAAGCCAAGTACTCCGTATAATGTTGAGCCACCATGTGGGCCATCCACTAATTTTGAGTTATACGTGCTCATACTCACTTCTTTGTTTGAGCTAAATGAGAGAGTAACCGAATAAGTACCGGCTGTTTTCGGGGGCTGTTCATAGGTAAAGTTTGAATAACCGTCCCGTTTCTGTACAGAAACGTTGCCCCACTCTTTTGGATAGGCAAACTTAAATCCCAGTTCCTGGTTTGTATACTCTACAAAGCTGTCGGGAATTGCGCTTTTCTGCTCGGTTTTCTTATCCGACGATGACTTAGCAGAAGAATTATTGGAAGATTCAGTATATTTTTGGCTATCCTGGCGCACTTTCCACACCCGCCAACCGGTAAAACCAACGATTGCCAACACCACAATCAACCCGATAATTGTCAGGTGAGCTACACCGGCCTGACGATTTTTTGTTTTGCTCATATAAATCTCCCTACGGATTATTTTTTATGATGTCCGTAAATGGTTGGACGGGCAGTTGGATAATACCTGCATCCGCCAAAAAATTTACTGCCACGAGGGCGGCTACGATAACAAATAACAAGGTGATGAGTGCCGCCCGCATGTTGCGGCGACGTTTCACCGCACCTATGGGCACAAAATACTTTTTGTCTTCTATTAATTTTTCGTACTTCTCATCCAGCTGTTTGTCGGCTGTTAGTTCGTTTTTCTCTTCTTCTTTTGACTCGTCACTGTCTTCGTCAGCTGCCGGTTCAGTGATCGAATCATCTGCTTCAGCAGGCTTTTCTTCTTCCTCAGGAGTTTCTTTATCTGCTTCTTCAGTACTTGGTTGCGGCGATTTGTCTTTTGTTTCAGGAGGTTTTACCTCCTTCGAAGCTGTCTCGCTCAATTTTTCCTCTTTATCTTTTTGGTCTTCGGGTGAGACTGCATCCTTGATCGGTTTATTACCGGATGCCATCATAGGGTCACGCAACAGAGTTCTGCGCGGAACGATTACTGGACGTGCATTCGGGTGGGCGTCTGCCGAACCCGGATTGGCAACATCAAATACTTTATTTTCCTTGTTGCTCGCCATTATTACCCTCGCCAACTCTTGCCTGTTGTTGCAAACGATAGGCAGCATCGACGATGCCGCTGAACTTATGATAATTTAGGCTGGCCCCGCCAACGAGCACCCCGTTACAACCTTCGATTTCTAAATAGCCGGTGGCAATTTGATCATCTACACTACCCCCATAAAGTACACGCACTGCTTTGGCCGCTTTTGGCCCGTATAACTCACGGATTTGAAAACGGATATAATCCATAGCTTCCTTCGCTTGAGTAGGTTTCGCCAGCTCGCCTTCAAACGTGCTGATAGCCCAAACGGGTTCATATGCAATAACAAGCCTTTGTACGTCAGCCGAAGTTACGTTGCTCAGTGCAGTGGTAAGTTGGTCGTGCAAAACTTGTTTTGTCTCTCCTGCACGCCGCTCCATTTGGGTTTCCCCGATACAAAGGATTGGCGTCATATCATTCCTGATGGCTGCGGCGACTTTATCACGGATCAAATCAAGGTCTTCACGAAAGTACAGTCGCCTCTCCGAATGACCAATAATCACATAATGTACCAGGTCTTGCAGCATGGTAAACGATACCTCACCTGTGTAGGCACCCTCATCTTTAGGGTAGGCATTCTGGGCAGCCAAACGGAATTTGCGGCGATCTATTTGCATAGATATTGGCTGGAGGGTCAGCAAGCTCGGTGCCAGCACGACTTCAATATCACGATGAATCTTGATACGTTCATGCAGGCGGTGCACTAACATGCTCGCTTGCGACGCATTTAAATTCATTTTCCAGTTGCCGACAATAAGGGTTCGTGCCATGGTTGCTCGGATAAATTATTCTCTTACACCTTAGTCTACCATAAGCATAATCGACTTCGGCATTTTATTTCTGCACAGATGATTATTTTTCTTGCAGCGCTTCAACACCCGGCAACTTCTTGCCTGCCATCAGTTCTAAGCTCGCACCGCCGCCAGTAGATACATGATCGAAATATTCTACCTGATTCTGACTCTCAAGGTATCCCACCGTGTCGCCACCGCCAACGACACTGAATGGTTTATGCCCAAATTGACCAAGCATAGCCTGCACAATTAATTCAGTGCCATGCGCATATGGACCCACTGGATCGTGCAAGCTAGGCACTTCCGTAATCCCCATCGCACCATTCCACACTACTGTGTTCGCAAGCTGCATACTGCCGGCGATAAATGCTCCCGAAAACGGCCCAATATCCAAAATCCGGTCATCCTTATTCATGTGATATGCACGATGAGGTGGTCGTTTGGGATAGTTTTCAATATCCGCAATGATATGGGCGCTCCAATCTACAATCCGCGTTGGTGTGGATTTGTCTACTTTGTTGGCAACCACTCCATCTTGCGGCAAATAAAACACGAAAGGTTGGCGCTTCGACTTTTCCTGAGCCATTTTTATTATTTCTTTGGCCGTGGGTATTTCTTCTGGCTCTGCAAGGCTACTGCCTATATCGATTCCTTTGGCCACCAAAAATGTATCTGCCATTGCCCCTCCCACTGCAACAACATCAGCAATATCAATAAACTTTTTCAAGACCTCGATCTTGTCCGAAATCTTGGCACCCCCCACAATCGCCATAAGCGGTCGTTTGGGATTCTCCATAGCATCGGTAATAGTGCGAACCTCTTTCTCGAGCAGTAGGCCCGCGACCGCCGGTAGATAATGAGTGATTGCTTCCGTTGAAGCGTGTGCCCGATGGACAACACCAAACGCATCTTCTATAAAGACTTCAGCAAGACTTGCCAGTTCTTTCGCAAATTTGGCATCGTTTTTTTCTTCTTCAGAGTGAAAACGTAGATTCTCAAGCAGCAAAACCTGTCCCGGTTTGAGTGCCTGAGCCGTTTGTTCAGCCTCGGCTCCAATACAATCTCCAGCAAATTCCACCGGACGGCCCAACAGTATCTGCAATCGGTGGGCAACGGCTCTTAGGCTGCAACGTTTGTCGTCCGGTCCTGTCGGACGGCCTAAATGCGAACAAATAATAATCTTGCAACCCTGTTCCCGTAAATAATGGATAGTTGGGAGTGATTGGCTTATCCGGTAGTCATCCGTGATCCTGCCGTGCTCATCTACTGGCACATTATAATCTGCCCGAAGCAGTACCGTTTTACCTTTCAGATTGATGTCACGAAGTGTTCTTTTGGTAAAGCCCATCGTTTCTCTCGTGCGCTAAAGCACCCTTACTTTAATGGTGTCAGTAGTACCCACAACGCCTGGGTATTGACCTGAGGCAGTCACCACCACATCCCCTTTATGAAGCAGTTTTGTTTGATGAAGCCAGTTGGTAAGCTTAATCGCTGCTTTTTGATCTACTGGGCGCACATAGCTCTTCGTACCATACACCAGCGCGAGTTGCCGGGCGGTGCGGTGGTCGGATGTAACAGCAATCACTGGCACAGAGGGCCGGTGGGCAGCTATTTGCAATGCCGTCGCACCTGACTTTGTTTCTGCAACAATTGCTTTAGCGTGTACGTTTTCGGCGAGACTAATGATCGCTGCCGAGATGGACGCCTGTTTGCTGTTGTTCTGAACAGTAGCATTGTAGGTAACCTGCAAAGGATTATTGACCTCGGTATAGCGCACAATTTGCTTCATCATTTTTACTGCTTGGACAGGGTACTTACCGGCGGCAGTTTCATCACTTAGCATTACGGCGTCTACGCCTAATATAACTGCGGTAGCAATGTCAGATACTTCAGCCCGGGTGGGCTCTGAGGCTTCCGTCATACTTGCCAGCATCTGGGTAGCCACGATAGTCGGTTTTGCATACTGGCTACACAGACCGATGATACGCCGCTGTACAACTGGCACCGATTCAGGCAAAGTCTCGATGGCCAGATCACCTCTTGCCACCATAACCATATCAGCCTCACGTATGATTTCTTCTATATTTTCGACTGCAGCTTTCGTTTCGATCTTGGCGATTATCCGAGCTTCACTGCCTAATGATCGAAGCAGGGTGCGTAATTTTGTAATGTCATGTGGTCGTTGCACAAAGCTTAACGCCACATAATCGACATCATGCTCGGTGCCAAAGGTGAGGTCTTTGCGGTCCTTTAAGGTAATAATATCGCCCCCAAGATCGGTATCCGGCAGATTGATACCCTTGCGGCTAATCAGTATGCCGTCATTCTCGGCTCGTGCATAGACTACCCCATTGATAACCGAAGTCACCACTGTGCGGACCTTGCCGTCATACATCAGTAACCGTTCGCCGCGTTTCATTTTTTTACTTAGGTCATATTGTGTAGGGATATGCCCGGTTCTCTCACGGTCGGCCTTGTACCGGAAAGTAAGCGATTGCCCTTTTATCACATTAATAATACCTTCAAAATCACCCAACCGTATTTTTGGTCCTTGTAAATCCTGGATAATCGCTACGGGTTTACCATATTCACGACAGGCCTTCCTGGCCCAGGCAATTTGCTGCTGACGCTCCTCATTAGTTCCGTGGCTAAAATTTAACCGTAGGCCGTTTGCGCCTGCCTCAATAAGCGCCAAAATCGCCTCGTAACTGTTTGTGGCAGGGCCAATCGTCGCAATGATTTTTGTTCGCTTAAAATCAGATATTGGCACATTCGGTGCGCGGTCAGTCACATCCATTACTGTGTAGTGTAACCGCTTACGCTTTGTTTCGACAAGAGGGGAAGTAAGCGTTCATTATGTTTTTATCCGAAAGCGGTGCCAAATACGGCCATCGAGGAATAAATGACTGAAGTAACCAGCTACCGCCGCTCCATAAAATACCAGTCCCAGCTTGAGCATTGACGGGTTGTATAAATATGGCAGTGCCAGAAGGGGTAACGGTACCAGGAGCATTGCTGCCACGCTATGCGTCCAGCCACGGTGCTTGCCGACTATCGGTGTCATTGCCATGATACCCAGGTAAGCGGCAGCTTCAAACCTGCCAGTCACTATCAGTAATATGTCTACGACGAAGGCCAAGCCAAAGAATATATTCTGGCCCGCTGAGTTGGTATCTACATCCGGCCATAGGCCAAACAAAATTGCTACCACGAACGGGCCAGTTAAGAATTGCCAGTCACTTAACATTCCGTTGGAGGAGGAAAGCAATAGCGCAGCCGGCGTAAGGGCCAAAAGCCCTACATATAGGCCACCAAAAACTGTTGCACCCGCAATGTGACCTTTATATCCAGCCATATATGTAGTAAAGCATACGCTGTTTGAACATAAAACGCTTTTGCTTTACTATCAGATAAAAGGAATAAACCATCATGGATAATAATCCACCGCCTCAACCTACGCCTGTCCCTCCGCAGCCACAAGCTCCACCTCCGCCACCGCCAAGCCCTTATCCAAACATGCCAGCGCCCCAACCGCCGGTTAATCCCACTCCACCATATACACCACCTCAGGCAATGCCAATCCAGCCTGTACAGCCGGTACAACCCGTCTACACCACGCCCCCGGTACCACCAGTTCAACCAGCACCAAATTATGCAGTGCCGCCTGCAGTACCTGCTCAACCAGCAACTACAGCCATGGCTCCCGCACCACTAGCGAGCACCTCACAACCCTTACTAACCCCGATCCTAGGCAAACCTTTATTCAAGTGGCTTATTGCTGCCTTGTTCTTGGGGATTGCAATCGGCAACTTTTGGCACTCAATTCATATATTCCGACTCATGAGCAACCTCAATGATATCGGGTCAGAATTTTTGGAGAGCAACACCGAGCTCAGTAAGTTTTACCATACCATCTCTATCGTCTCATTACTCTTTGGCTTATTACGATTAGGCGTAGCAGCCTGTGTGCTGTTCGCAAGCAAGATTGGACGTATTCTACTCTATGTCACCGCCGGCGCTCAAGCCGTTTATACGATCGTGTATGCCAGTATGTTTATGGGTAAAATCGTTATTGCCGATAAAGATAAAGCCCTGCCTGGCTTGCTTTGGGGCATTCTCTTCCTGGCAATCAATATTGGCATCATACTCTATATAAGCTTGAGCAAACCTATAAAACAGTCCATCTAGTTATTCCCACTCAATTGTGCCCGGAGGTTTTGACGTCACATCATAAACCACACGATTGACACCTTTTACTTCACGCACGATGCGGTTTGACATCTTTTCAAGCAGACCATGCGGTAATTTAGCCCAGTCAGCAGTCATACCGTCGCTTGATTCTACCGCCCGAATTGCAATCACCTGCTCATAGGTACGGTTATCCCCCATAACTCCAACCGCCTGAACCGGTAGTAATACCGCAAAATATTGCCAAACATCTTCCCGTGCCGCACTTTTGCCTATTTCCTCGCGCACAATTGCATCTGCCGCTTTGACAAGCTCCAAAGACTTTTTATTGACTTCCCCTAAGATTCGTATAGCTAAGCCAGGACCCGGAAACGGCTGGCGCTGCGTAATCATATCCGGCAAACCCAATTGCCGGCCAACTTCCCTTACCTCGTCTTTAAATAGTTCCCTAAGCGGCTCAATGAGCTGCAGTTTCATTTTCTTCGGAAGTCCACCAACGTTGTGATGGGATTTGATAGTAGCAGAAGGTCCCTTAACAGAAACCGATTCAATCACATCCGGATAAAGGGTGCCTTGAACCAGGAACTTTACACCGCTTATTTTGTGAGCTTCTTCATCGAAAATACGAATAAACTCCCTGCCAATACGCTTGCGCTTCTCTTCCGGATCAGTCACACCGCGTAAGGCCTGCAAAAAGCGTTGTTTGGCCCGCACGGGACGTACATGCAGCCCGATCTGCTTATAACTAGCGAGGACTTCCTCATATTCCCCCTGCCGTAGTAGACCTGTATCTACAAACACACAAGTTTGACGATCTCCCACCGCACGATTTACTAATGTAGCCGCCACCGATGAATCGACACCGCCTGATAGCGCACAAATTATCTTACTGTTACCGGCCTTTTCTTTAATTTCCTGCAACTGGTTTTGTATGAATGATGTAGCCGTCCAGTCGCCCCTAAACTGGCATACATCGCACAAAAATCGTTTTAGTATCTCGTGGCCGTATTCTGTATGGCTGACTTCTGGATGAAACTGCAATCCGAATAATAGCTTATCCGGATCCTCTATGACACAAACCGTTGACCCGCTCTTAGCAGTAACCTTAAACCCTTGCGGCCATTGCGCTACATGATCACCGTGACTCATCCATATGTTTGAACCATCATGTTTACTCTCCAGAAGCAGGCTTCGATTTTTGACAGCTAAAGTCGCCAAACCATACTCCCTGTTGCTGGATGAATCCACCTTACCACCTAAGAGTGAGGCCATAAGCTGCATACCGTAACATATACCCAAAATCGGAACACCAAGGTCGAAGATTTGTTTATCTAGCTTAGGGGCACCATGCGCTGCAACGGAATCCGGCCCGCCGGAAAGTATGATGCCAGACGGTCGTAACGACTTTATTTCATCAATTTGCACCGAAAACGGTTTAATCACGCTGAACACTCCAAGCTCACGAGCCCGGCGTGCAATCAACTGGGTATATTGCGAACCAAAATCGAGTATAAGAAGTGTCTCGTGACCGTTTTCCATGCCTTATTGTAATGCGCGCAGGTCTCAGGAGGCAAGGCAAGATAGTCTAATGCAGCTTGAAGCTAGAAAATTTTGAACAGGGAACCGACTCGCTTTCAGCGAGCGCGGAACTTCGCGATTGCAAGCACAGCTTGCATCGGAAGATTCCCTTGCGAATTGCCACCGGCAATTCTCACCCTATTGCCAGTCTGGCAATAGATGTTCATTCCAGTGCAATAGCATGAAAAAGACCCACCACATGGTAAGTCTTTTTCATGGTGAACCTAAAGGGTACTCATTCCGAAATCTTTTATCATGAACTGGAGGAGCTAGCGAATCAACTGACTGCTCAGGAGAATCACAATGTTTAGGATGCTCCGTAGGACGCCAAAGGCCGTGTTAACAAACACCTCGCT